>CAWKJV010000001.1:0-81477 GCA_963849965.1 uncultured Actinomycetota bacterium
GGCCGGGACGCCGCGGGGGTCCTCGAGCGTCTGTGACCGTGTCGGCGATGCGCCGCAGCAGGTCGATGCACCGAGCGGCGGGTCGCCTCCGTCGGGTGCGCGGTGAAGACGGGGCGGTACTCGAGCCGGCCGAGCACCTCGCCGAGCAGGTCGCGGTCGAGGCTGCCGTCGTCGAGCGCCGTCGCCGATGCGGCCGACGGCCGAGGCGAGCGGTCCCTCGGGGACGGCCGTGACCTCCTGCCAGCGGTGCAGCTGCTCGGTCACGTTGACGAGCTGGAAGTAGGCGGTGAAGGCCCGGGCGAGGACGACAGCCGTCTTCGCGTCGACGCCGGCGAGCGTCGAGCGCAGCTGCTCGTCATCGGGCTGGCGGGCGAGGCCGCGCACCCGCTCGACGAGGGCGAGCAGCTCGGCGCCCTCGTGCCGTTCAGCGCCTCGCCGAGGAGCGCGCCGAGCTGGCGCACGGAGGCGCGAAGCGCGGCGTGCTGCTGCGCCGAGGAGACACCGGCGGCGAAGGCCGCGGCGTTCGGCTCGCGGAGGTCGGCGGCGATCAGCTGCTCGGTGCGTGGTGCCGGCCCTGGTCGGTCATGTCCCAGTCGTATCGCGTGGACGTTTCGGACGCGTTTCCTGTCCCACGATCGAGACGCGCCCGTGAGACGCCGCGTCAGGGAGCCGGGCCGAGCGTCGCCGGGCGGTCAGGTGCCGGGACGCGGGTGCGGCGCTGAGAGGATGGCGGCATGAGCACCGGCACCCTCGTCCTCGCGGCCACCCCGATCGGCGACCCGCGCGACGCCGCACCCCGCTCGGCGCAGGAGCTCGCGACCGCCGACGTCGTCGCGGCCGAGGACACCCGACGACTGCGCCGGCTGCTCACCGACGCTCGCCGTCACGCCCACCGGGTCGGTCGTCAGCTACCACGAGCACAACGAGGCCGCTCGCACCCCGGACCTCGTCGACCGGCTCGTCGCGGGGGAGCGCGTCGTCGTCGTCACCGACGCCGGTATGCCGTCCGTCTCCGACCCCGGCTACCGTCTCGTCGCCGCGGCGGTCGAGGCCGGAGTACGCGTGACGTGCGTCCCCGGGCCGAGCGCCGTCCTCATGGCGCTCGCCGTCTCGGGCCTGCCGGTCGACCGGTTCTGCTTCGACGGCTTCCTCCCGCGCAAGCCGGGGGAGCGCGCCAGGGTCCTCGCCGAGGTCGCCGACGAACGGCGCACCATCGTCTTCTTCGAGGCGCCGCACCGGCTGGCCGAGACGCTCGCGGCGATGCGCGACGCCTTCGGGCCCGACCGTCGGGCAGCCGTGTGCCGCGAGCTGACGAAGACCTACGAGGAGGTCCGGCGTGGCACGCTCGACGAGCTCGTCGCCTGGGCGCAGGACGGCGTCAAGGGCGAGATCACGGTCGTCGTGGCGGGCGCCGAGCGGGTGGTGCCCTCCCTCGAGGAGGCCGTTGCCGGCATACGCGACTCGGGTGGATGCGGGGGAGCGGCTCAAGGACGTCGCTGCCGACGTCGCGTCGCGCACGGGGCTGTCGAAGAAGGCGCTCTACGACGCGTCGCTCGCCGCGCGCTGACGTCCTCGGACCGCATCGGCCGTCAGCCCGTCTCGACCGGCGAACTGCTTGCCCGGCGGGGAACAGCGGGTCAGGCTGCAGTAGTTCGCTCTCCGGAGGCCGGCGACCCGTCCGGCCGCGTCGACAGCACAGCGAAGGAGCACGGCATGGCTACCACCCGCACCGCCAGCACGCACTGGGAGGGCTCGCTCTTCGAGGGCTCCGGCCAGGTCAGCCTCGAGAGCTCGGGCATCGGCACCTACGACGTCAACTGGCCCTCGCGGGCGGAGTCGTCGAACGGCAAGACGAGCCCCGAGGAGCTCATCGCGGCCGCTCACTCGTCGTGCTTCTCGATGGCGCTGTCCAACGGTCTCGCCCAGGCCGGCACGCCGCCGACCACGCTGGACACCACGGCGAACGTCACGTTCGTCCCCGGCACGGGCATCACCGAGATCGCGCTGAGCGTCGTCGGCGAGGTGCGCCGGCATGTCGGCGGAGGACTTCCAGGCCGCTGCCGAGGACGCCAAGGCGAACTGCCCCGTGAGCCAGGCCCTCAAGGCCGTCCCGATCACGCTCGAGGCGCGCCTCGGCTGACGAGCCCGCACCCGGATCGGCGTCGTCCCGTGCGGGTCGGCGCCGATCGCGTTGTGGTGCAGGGCTGCTCGCGGGTCGTCGGATCAGTCCGACTCGACGGCCGACTTCAGCGACTCGAGCATCCCCTGCCAGCCCTGCGAGAACTGCTCGGCCTGCTTCGGCGGAGTCGTTCCCGTCCTGCTCGAGGGCCACGGTCGTGCGCCCGTCCCTCGTCGGCGTCAGCGTGTACGTCACCGTGTGGTAGTTCTCGGGCTTGTCCTCCTGCCCCATGAGCGGGCTGTAGTGCGTCATCGAGAGCCGGTGCGCCCTCCTCGACCTCGAGCACTTCTCCCTTGTCCTCGTAGGGCTTGCCGTTCATCTCGCCCTGCCATGTGATGGGGCTGCCCACCTGCCAGTCGGTCGTCAGGTGGTGCCCACCATCCACGACCGCACCTGCTCGGGATCGGTGAGTGCCCCCCAGACCACCGTCGGGTGCGCCTCGACGATGACCTCTGCCCGTGCCACGTGACCAGTCATCCGTCTGTCCTACTCCTCTCCTGCGGCCGGCGCCAGATCTCGTGCGCGTCGCGGGTCGCGGTGCCCACCTAGGATTCACCGCATGAGTCATGTTCTGTCTGCCGTCGCCTGGCCGTACACCAACGGCCCGCGCCACATCGGCCACGTGGCCGGTTTCGGTGTGCCCTCCGACGTCTTCAGCAGGTACATGCGGATGGCCGGGCACGACGTCCTCATGGTCTCCGGCACCGACGAGCACGGCACGCCGATCCTCGTCCTCGCCGAGGAGGAGGGCCTGACGCCGCAGGAGCTCGTCGACAAGTACAACGCCGTCATCGCCCAGGACCTCACCGACCTCGGCCTCTCCTACGACCTCTTCACCCGGACCACGACGCGCAACCACTACGCCGTCGTGCAGGAGATGTTCCGTCAGGTCCACGCCAACGGCTACATGGTCGAGCAGACGACGCGTGGCGCGATCAGCCCGTCGACGGGTCGCACCCTGCCCGACCGCTACATCGAGGGCACCTGCCCCATCTGCTCCTTCCCCGAGGCCCGCGGCGACCAGTGCGACAACTGCGGCAACCAGCTCGACGCCGACGAGCTGATCAACCCGCGCAGCAAGATCAACGGCGAGACGCCCGAGTTCATCGAGACGCAGCACTTCTTCCTCGACCTGCCGGCACTCGCGGGCGCGCTCGGGGAGTGGCTCGACGGCCGGGAGGCCTCGGGCACGTGGCGCCCCAACGTCATCAAGTTCTCCAAGAACCTCCTCAAGGACGTGCGCCCGCGCGCGATGACCCGCGACATCGACTGGGGCATCCCGATCCCCCTCGAGGGCTGGGAGGACAACCCGAGCAAGCGGCTCTACGTCTGGTTCGACGCCGTCATCGGCTACCTCTCGGCGTCCATCGAGTGGGCCCGCCGGGTGGGTGACGCCGAGCGCTGGCGCGAGTGGTGGAACGACCCGTCGGCCGTGTCGTACTACTTCCAGGGCAAGGACAACATCACCTTCCACAGCCAGATCTGGCCGGCGGAGCTGCTCGGCTACGCCGGGAAGGGTGAGCGCGGTGGCGTGCCGGGCGTGTACGGCGAGCTCAACCTGCCGACCGAGGTCGTCGCGAGCGAGTTCATGACGCTCGAGGGAAAGCAGTTCTCGACGTCGCGCAAGCACGTCATCTACGTCCAGGACATCGTCGCGCGCTACGGCCCCGACCCGATCCGCTACTTCATCTGCGCTGCCGGCCCGGAGAACCAGGACGCCGACTTCTCCTGGGCCGAGTTCGTGCAGCGCAACAACAGCGAGCTCGTCGCCGGCTGGGGCAACCTCGTCAACCGCACCGCCGCGATGATCGCGAAGAGCTTCGGCGAGATCCCGAGGGCGTATGCCGTCGAGCCCGTCGACGAGGAGCTGCTCGCGACCGTGCGGGGTGCCTTCGCGACCGTCGGCGCCTCTCTCGAGCGGCACCGTCAGAAGGCCGCCCTCGCGGAGGTCATGCGGGTCGTCGGGTGAGGCGAACGCCTACGTCAGCAGGACCGAGCCGTTCAAGCTCAAGGGCGACGACCAGCGCGAGCGGCTCTCCACGGTGCTGCACACGCTGGTCCAGGCCGTCTCAGATATCAATACGCTCATCTCGCCCTTCTTGCCGCACGCGGCGAACCGGGTCCATGCCGTGCTCGGCGGGCCAGGGCGAGCTCATGCCGATGCCCCGTCTCGAGGTCGTCCGAGACCTCGACGACGACGCGCGGCAGCTACCCGGTCATCACCGGCGAGTACTCCGCGACCCCGGCTGGGAGTCGCGGCCCGTCGTCGTCGGGACGCCCGATCGCCAAGCCTCCGGTGTCTTCGTCAAGCTCGACCCCGAGCAGGTCATCGAGGACGAGCGGGCCCGCCTCGGCGACACCGCCCCGGGCGGCACGCGGCATCACACCGACCCGCTCGCCGCGCCGAAGATGGCCCCCCCGAAGCGGGTCGAGGGCACCGACGAGGCACCGACCGCATGACGCCCCACGCGTCGGGGCAGCGGGGCCTGCCTGAGACACCTGCCGGACCCGCTGCCCATCGACGTCGTCGACAACCACGTCCACCTCGACATCACGCGCGAGGGCGACGAGCCGTTCGACGTGGCCGATGCCATCAAGCGGCCCGCGTCGGTCGGGGTGACGCGGCTCGTCCAGGTCGGCTGCGACCTCGACGGCATCCGTTTCACCATGGAGGCCATCGAGGCCCACGACGAACTGGTCGGCGGAATTGCCTTGCACCCCAACGAGGTTCCACGGCTGGCGGCCGAGCGGACGGCTGGACGAGGCATACGCCGAGGTCGAGCGGTGCGCGACCCACGATCGCATCCGCGTCATCGGTGAGACCGGCCTCGACTACTTCCGCACCGGTCCCGAGGGCATCTCGGTCCAGCAGGACGGCTTCCGCTGGCACATCGACCTCGCCAAGCGACTCGGCAAGGCTCTGCAGATCCACGACCGCGACGCCCACGCCGACGTGCTGCGCATCCTCGAGGAGCAGGGGGCGCCCGAGCGCACGGTCCTGCACTGCTTCTCCGGCGACCTGACGATGGCCCGTGAGTGCGTCGAGCGCGGCTACCACCTCAGCTTCGCGGGCACCGTGACCTTCAAGAACGCGCGAGACCTGCGCGACGCGCTGACGGCGGTCCCCCTCGATCGTCTGCTCGTCGAGACCGACGCGCCCTATCTCGCACCGGCCCCGCACCGGGGTGCGACGAACGCCTCGTTCCTCGTGCCCGTGACCATCCGGGCGATGGCCTCCGTGCTCAACCTCGACGTCCCGACACTGTGCCGCGCGGTGTCCGAGAACAGCGAGCGGGTCTACGGGCCGTGGGGCGCGGAGCGAATCGGGCAAACCGCCTAGCGCATGCAACTTCGGGCGTCCAGCAGGACGGGGCGCCGTTACCAAAATTTGACCTTCGCGCCGTCGGTCGGCCAGTCTGTTCGACTGTTGGCCGGTTGCCGCCCCGCATCGACCTCCTTCCGACGACGTGAGGAGGATGGATCGAGAGCGCGTCGCACCCGGATGGTTCGACGTTCGGAGTGTCTTGATTTCTCGCAACGCCAAAGTCCTGGCCGCCGCTGGCGCGGCCGTCGTCCTCACCGGTGGCGCCGTCGGCGCCGCCCAGCTCGACAAGTCCGTCAACCTGTCGGTCGACGGCACCGCGAGCTCTGCGCACGTGTTCGGCAGCACCGTCGCCGACGTCCTGGACAGCCAGGGGATCACCATCAAGCCCGGCGACGTCGTCGTGCCCGCCGCGGACGCCCCCATCAGCGACGGTGAGAAGATCACCGTCAAGTACGCCCGGCTGCTGACGCTCACGGTGGACGGCAAGACCCGTCAGCTGCGCACCACCGAGACCACGGTCGACGGGGCGCTCCTCGCGCTCGGTCTGCGCGGTGAGGGTGCGCGTCTGTCCGTCTCGCGTTCGGAGACCATCGGTCGCCAGGGGCTGACCCTGACTGTCGTCACGCCCAAGGCGGTGACGGTCAAGGCCGACGGCAAGTCGACGACGAAGACCATCGCGGCGGCAACGGTCGGAGAGGCGCTGACGCAGCTCGGCGTGCACCTCGGCAAGGCCGACAAGGTCAACCCGCCGCTCACGACGCCCCTGACGTCCGGCAGCACCGTGACGGTGCAGCGCGTCCTGACCCGGGACAAGAGCGTCACCCAGCCGATCGCCTTCGGCACGACGAAGCAGAGCTCGGGCAACCTCTACCGCGACGAGACCAAGGTCTCGCGGGCAGGCGTCGCCGGTGTGCGCACCCTGGCGGTCCGCACCACGGTCGTCGACGGCAAGGTCGTCTCCACCACGCAGGTCTCCTCCACCGTGACGAAGGCCCCCGTCGACCGGATCGTCCTCGTCGGGACCAAACAGCGTCCGGCCCCCGCCCCCGCCCCCGCCCCTGCGCGGGTGAGCGCTCCGGCCCCGAGCACGGGTGGCTCGAGCTCGAGCGCCGGTCTCGACCTCTCCCACGCGGCCATGTGGGACAGCATCGCCCAGTGCGAGTCGACCGGGAACTGGCACATCAACACCGGCAACGGCTACTTCGGCGGCCTGCAGTTCCTCACCTCGACGTGGCTGGGTTACGGCGGCGGGCAGTTCGCCCCCCGCGCCGACCTCGCCAGCCGCGAGCAGCAGATCACCGTCGCGAACCGCCTCTACGCCGACAACGGCGTCTCGCAGTGGCAGTGCAAGCCCTGACCTGACGCAACCTGATCGAAAGAGCAATCCGTCCGCCCCGCGGACGGATTGCTCTTTCGGTCGTGGCCATAGGGTGTGCGCATGACGAAGAAGGATGCGCCTCACGTCGACGACGCCGCGCTCCTCGGGCCGACCCAGGTGCGCGAGCTCGCCGAACGCCTCGAGGTGCGACCGACCAAGCAGTGGGGTCAGAACTTCGTCGTCGACGCCAACACGGTGCGCAAGATCGTCCGCGTCGCCGGGGTGAGCTCGCACGACGTCGTCGTCGAGGTCGGACCGGGCCTGGGCTCGCTCACCCTCGCGCTGTTGCCGGCCGTCAAGCACGTCACCGCCGTCGAGGTGGACCCGCGCCTCGCGGGAGCGCTCGAGCAGACCGTGCGGTCGCTCCAGCCGGAGAATGCCGACAAGCTGCGCCTCGTCGCGGCAGACGCGCTGACCATCACGAAGCTCCCGGGCCCAGACCCGACGGCGCTCGTCGCCAACCTGCCCTACAACATCTCGGTGCCGGTCGTGCTGTCGTTCCTGCAGCGCTTCCCGACGATCGAGCGGGTCCTCGTCATGGTGCAGCTCGAGGTCGCGGAGCGGCTCGCGGCCAAACCGGGAAGCAAGATCTACGGCGTACCCAGCCTCAAGGCCGCGTGGTACGCCGACGTCGAGCTCGCCGGCCGCGTGGGTCGGAACGTCTTCTGGCCCGCACCCAACGTGGACTCGGGCCTGGTTGCACTCCGGCGGCGCAAGCCCCCCAAGACCACGGCCAGCCGCGAAGAGGTCTTCCGCTGCATCGACGCGGCGTTCCTCCAGCGACGCAAGGCGCTGCGCGGCGCGCTCGCGTCATGGGCCGGCTCCCCGGACGCTGCCGAACGAGCCCTCCTCGCCGCCGGCGTCGACCCGCGGACCCGCGGTGAGCAGCTCGACATCACGACCTTCGCCCGGATCGCCGAGGCCCGTCCCGAGGCGCGTCCCCAGGACGCCGACGCCGGACGGCCCCGCGCACGCCGTCGGGGCCATACGTCCTGACGCGAGCCGGTCGGCGCCTAGGGTGGGCGCATGACTGTCGCTCCGACCCAGCCCGGCGCGGTGACCGTGCGGGTCCCGGCCAAGGTCAACCTCGACCTGCGTGTCGGGCCGCGCCGGCCTGACGGCTTCCACGCCCTCGCGACGGTCTACCAGGCGGTGTCGCTGCACGACGAGGTCTCCGTCACCCGATGGGACGACTGGCAGGTCGTCCCGGCCGGGACGTACGCCGACCGCATCCCGACGAACGGCGACAACCTCGCCGTCCGGGCCGCGCGCCTCGTCGCCGACCGCTGGTCGGTCGACGAGTGCCTCTCGATCCGCATCGACAAGGACATTCCTGTCGCCGGCGGCATGGCCGGCGGCTCCGCCGACGCGGCAGCCGCCCTGGTCGCGTGCGACCAGCTCTGGGGCCTGGGCCTCGACCGCGACGAGCTCTCCGAGCTGGCCGCCAGCCTGGGCAGCGACGTCCCCTTCGTCCTCTCCGGCGGCAACGCGATGGGCTCGGGCCGGGGGGAGCAGCTCGCGCCGGTCCTCGCCCGTGGGACCTTCCACTGGGTCTTCGCGATCAGCGACACCGGCCTGTCCACCCCCGAGGTGTATGCCGAGTGCGACCGGCTGCGCGAGCGGGCCGGTGCGGACGTGCCCGAGCCCCGGGTCGGCCCCGAGCTCATGGCGGCATTGCGGTCGGGTGACCCCGCGGCCCTCGGAGCCGCGCTGCACAACGACCTCGAGCCGGCGGCCTTCTCGCTGCGACCGCAGCTGCGCGAGCTGCGTGACGCCGGAGTCGAGTACGGCGCGCTGGGTGGCATCGTGTCGGGATCGGGTCCGACGGTCGCGTTCCTCACCGAGAGCCACGAGGCCTCGCTCGACCTCTCGGTGTCGCTCGCCGCCTCCGGCCTGTGCCGCGACCTGCGCCGCGCCAAGGGCCCGGTCCACGGCGCGCAGGTCGTCGCTGCGCCCCGCACGACCTCCTGAGTCAACCGGCGCCCCACCGATCGAGACAGCAGTTCGTCGGCGGGACGGATTGCTCTCTCGATCGGCGGACGGCATAGGGTCAGTCAGCGATGGCCAACCTCATCTCCCTCGAACGGGTCTCCCTCGTCTTCGGCACCTCCCACGTCCTCGACGACGTCAGCCTCGGCGTCCTCACGGGCGACCGCATCGGCGTCGTCGGCGTCAACGGCGGCGGCAAGTCCACGCTGCTGCGCGTCATGGCCGGCCTGCAGGAGGGCGACTCGGGCCGCATCACGAAGCAGGGCGGCGCCGACGGCATCCGCATCGGCATGCTCGCCCAGGAGGACGCGCTCGACCCCGGATGGACGATCCGTGAGGCCGTGCTCGGGGACCTGCCCGAGCACGTGTGGGCCGGCGACCCCCGCATCCGGGACGTCCTGACCGGCCTGCTCGGCGGCATCGGGGCCGAGAACGTCGGCGGCCTCGACAGCCGGGTCGGCCCGAAGTCCGGTGGTGAGCGCCGCCGCCTCGCCCTCGCCCGGCTGCTCGTCTCCGACCCCGAGCTGCTGCTCCTCGACGAGCCGACCAACCACCTCGACGTCGAGGGCGTCGCCTGGCTCGCCGACCACCTCGCCACGAAGCGGCCGCGCCCCGGCAACGCGACCGTGGCGATCACCCACGACCGCTGGTTCCTCGACGCCTACGCCACGATGACCTGGGAGGTCGAGGGTGGCAAGGTCAGCGCCTTCGAGGGAGGGTATGCCGCCTACGTCCTCGCGAAGGCCGAGCGGGACCGTCTCGCGGGGGTGATGGCCGATCGCCGTTCCAACCTCATGCGCAAGGAGCTCGCCTGGCTGCGCCGCGGTGCGCCGGCGCGCACGAGCAAGCCGAAGTTCCGCATCGACGCGGCCAACGCCCTCATCGCCGACGAGCCGGACCCCCGCAACAGCGTCGAGCTCGCGTCGTTCGCGAGCCGTCGTCTCGGCAAGGACGTCCTCGACCTCGAGGACGCCACGGTGTCGGTCGGCCAGCCGCCGAAGGAGCGCCGCCTGCTCGACCACGTGACGTGGAGGCTGGCGCCGGGGGAGCGCGTCGGCATCGTCGGTGTCAACGGCGCGGGCAAGTCGACGCTGCTGCGCGCCCTGACGGGCGAGATCCCCCTCGACGGTGGTCGCCGCAAGATCGGCAAGACCGTCGCCATCGCCCACCTCACCCAGGAGGTGCGCGAGCTCGAGCGTTTCGAGCAGTGGCGCGTCATCGAGGCCATCGAGGACGTCAAGCAGTGGACGACGCTGGGCGACAAGGAGATCAGCGCGAGCCAGCTCGCGACACGTCTCGGCTTCCCGGGCGGGCGGCAGCAGTCGCGCGTCGGAGACCTCAGCGGTGGCGAGCGGCGCCGGCTCCAGCTGACACGCCTGCTGCTCACCGAGCCGAACGTCCTCATCCTCGACGAGCCCACCAACGACCTCGACATCGAGACGCTCACCTCGCTCGAGGACGTCCTCGACGGCTGGGCGGGCACGCTCGTCGTCGTCTCGCACGACCGCTACCTCCTCGAGCGCGTGGCCGACAAGCAGCTGGCCCTGCTCGGTGACGGCAAGGTCCGCGAGCTGCCGGGTGGCGTGGAGGAGTACCTCCGGCTGCGCTCGGCCGACATCGCGAGCCAGGCCGCACGGACTGCGGCGGGACCGGGCGGCAGCGGCGGCTCGCCGGCCACGACGAGCCAGCCCGACGGCATACCACCCGGGTCCGCGACGACGGCGAGCCCGGCCGAGGTGCGCGAGGCCCGCAAGACGATGGCCCGCGTCGAGAAGCAGCTCTCGCGCCTCCAGGACCGTGAGGAGCGCCTCCACGGCGACATGGCCGAGAAGGCAACCGACCCCTCGGCGCTCGCCGACCTCGGCGTCAAGCTCCAGGCCGTCGTCACCGAGCGCGAGGAGCTCGAGCTCGAATGGCTCGAAGCAGCCGAGATCGTCGGCTGACCACCGTCGGAGCAGATCACCTCACATCCTCTCGATCGGCGATCTCTTGAAAGTGTCTTGATATCAAGATACTTTCTGGCCATGGAGATGTTCCTGCACCACGTCCAGGTGTCCGGCCCCGCGGGCTGTGAGGAGGCCATGCGCGCCTTCTACGTCGGCGTCCTCGGCATGACCGAGGTGACCAAGCCCGGGCGTCTCCGCGCGCGCGGTGGCGCCTGGTTCCGGGCCGGGACGGCCGAGATCCACGTGGGCATCGAGGACGGCTTCGTCCCGGCCCGCAAAGCCCACCCGGGGATCGCCGTCGGCGACGTCGACGAACTGGCCCGGGTCGTCGAGGCCGCCGGTGCGCCGGTGGCGTGGGACGACAACATCCCGGGACTTCGCCGCTTCCACACCACGGACCCGGTCGGCAACCGGCTCGAGTTCCAGCAGGCCCGCCGGTGAGCGGGTGAGATCCTCAGCCGTGCACGTCGCCGCGTCGGGTCTCTCGCGTCTCTCGGGTCTCGAGGGGGGCGAGCATGCGGCGCAGCAGGCCGGCCAGCTGCGCGCGATCGGTGGCGGACAGCTCCGACAGGAGCGACTTCTCCTGCTCGATGAGGTCGGCCATCGCCGAGTCGACGACGTCGCGGCCCGCCGGCGTCAGGCGCACGAGCACCCCGCGCCGGTCGCCCGGGTCGGGGCGCCGGTCGACGAACCCGCTGCGCTCGAGCCGGTCGACGCGGTTGGTCATCGTGCCCGACGTGACGAGCGTCTGCTGGACGAGCTGGCCGGGCGAGAGCTCATAGGGCTCGCCTGCACGGCGCAGGGCCGAGAGCACGTCGAAGGCCCAGCCGTCGAGCAGGTGCTCCGAGAATGCCGACCCACGGGCCAGGTCGAGCCGGCGCGCCAGCCGAGAGACCCGGGAGAGCACCTCCAGCGGCGACACGTCGAGGTCGGGGCGCTCCCGGCGCCAGGCCGCGACGATCTCGTCGACGTCGTCGGCGGGCCTGCGGTCGGCGCTCATACGCCAATCGTAGTCGCCGTCAAGACTCTTGACATCAAACGAAACCGAGGATGACATGGCCCCTTCGCCGCACCCGTCCGCCGCTGACGACGCGCCCGACGGCACGGCCGCCGGCGGCGCCGGCGACCGCACGACCGATGTCCCCTGGGACCCGCGGCAGTATGCCGTCTTCTCCGGCCACCGTGGCCGGCCCTTCGCCGACCTGCTGGCCCGTGTGGACGCCGCGACGCCCCGGCTCGTCGTCGACCTCGGCTGCGGGCCTGGCGAGCTCACGCTCGGCCTCGCCCAGCGCTGGCCCGACGCGCGGATCGTCGGCGTCGACAGCTCGCCCGACATGCTCGGCCGGGCGCGTGAGCTCGACACGGACGGCCGTGTCGAATGGGTGGAGTCGACCGCCGAGGACTGGGACCCCACCGAGCTCGGGGCCTCGATCGACGTCCTCGTCACCAACGCGACCCTGCAGTGGGTGCCGGGTCACCTGCGCCTCATCCCGATGTGGGTCGAGAACCTCGCGCCGGGCGGGACGTTCGCCTTGCAGGTGCCCTCGAACTTCGACGCCCCCTCGCACCGGCTCATGCGCGAGGTCGCCGCCCGCCACCCACGGGCCGCTGACCTGAGGCCGGCCCTCGACCGGGCCCGTGCCGTCGCCCGCCCGGAGACGTATGCCGCCCTCCTCCTCGACCTCACTCCGGACGTCGACGTGTGGCAGACGACGTATGAGCACGTGCTCGCGTCGACACCCGACAGCCCGCACCCGGTGCTCGAGTGGGTCCGGGGCACAGGGCTGCGCCCGGTGCTCGGCGTGCTCGACGACGCCGAGCGCGAGGGGTTCGTCGGCGACTACGAGCGCGAGCTCGAGGCGGCGTACCCCCGCCGGTCGTTCGGGGTGCTCTTCCCGTTCACGCGAACCTTCGCCGTGGCGCGCACCCCGCGCTGACCCGGCAGTCGGATCAGGGCGGCCTGTCGCGCCGGTCTCGCTCCTGGGCGACGACCTCGGCGAGGTCGGCGAGACGGTGGCGCTGCTGGAGCGGCCGGGCCATCCGGTGGTTGCCCTCGAGCCGCTCGGCGTTGCGGTCGAGGTAGGCCCAGTAGCCGGCGGTGAACGGGCACGCGTCGTCACCGACGCGCTTCTTCGGGTCGTAGCGGCACCCGCCGCAGTAGTCGCTCATCCGGTTGAGATAGGCGCCGCCCGACACGTACGGCTTCGTCGCCATCGCGCCGCCGTCGGCGTGCTGGCTCATTCCCACGACGTTGGCCGGCATGACCCAGTCGTAGCCGTCGACGAAGCGGGTCTGGAACCACTCGGTCAGGGCGTCCGGGTCATAGCCGCGCTGAGCCGCCCAGTTGCCGAGGACCATGAGCCGCGGGATGTGGTGCACCCATCCGCGGTCGCGCACCCCGGCCATGGCGTCCTGCAGACAGGCCGCCTCCACGGCGTCGGCGTCGAGGCGGTCGAACCACTCCGGCAGCGGGGACCGGGCCTGCAAGGCGTTGCGCCGCCGGTAGGTCGGTCCGAAGTACCAGTAGAGGTGCCAGACGTACTCGCGCCAGCCGATGACCTGGCGCACGAAGCCCTCGACCGACGCGAGTGGCGCGTCTCCGTCGCGGTAGGCCTGCGCAGCCCGGTCGACGACCTCGACCGGGTCGAGCAACCCGAGGTTGAGCGGAACGGAGAGCAGGCTGTGGGCCATGGCCCAGTCGCCCCGGAGCATCGCGTCCTCGTGCGGGCCGAAGGCCCCGAGCCGGTGTGTCACGAAGCGCTCGAGGGCCGCCAACGCCTCGCGCCGGGTCACGGCGAAGACGCGCGGACCGTCGACGCCCACCGGGGAGACGACACCCTCGCGTGTCCAGCGGTCGAGGTCGTCGCGCACCTCGGCGTCGATGTCGTCCTCGCGCGGCAGGTAGGGCGGCGGCACGTCGAGTCGCTGCACGCCCCTGGGCGGGGGCTCGCGGTTGTCCTCGTCGAAGGACCAGCGACCGCCGACCGGCCGGTCGCCCTCGACGAGCAGGTCGAGCCGCTGCCGCTGGAAGCGGTAGAAGTCCTCCATGCGCAGCTGGCGCCGGTCGTCCGCCCACCGCGCGAAGTCGCCACGGGACAGGCTGTGGCCCGGCGTCGGGTCGACGGCCTCGACCAGGCCGGAAGCGAGGAGCCGGCGCACGAGCCGCTCGGCGGCATACGAGGTCGGCTCGTGCACGCGCACGGGCTCGCCCAGCTCGCGGAGTGCCTCCGTGTAGGTGCCGGTGCGGAGCAGCACGGCCGAGTCGCCGAGCTCCGCGGCCCGGTGACGCAGGGCCGACAGGACGAGGTGCAGCTTCTGGCGGTGGAAGCTGCGGCCTCCGAGAGCCCGGCGGCTCTCCACCAGGAGGACTCCGGAGCTCCCCACGTCGAAGTGGGGCCCGAGCTGGTCGGCGAACAGCCAGCGTCTCGTCATCGCGAGGTCACCGGCTTCTCATCGAGGGCACGCCTCCATCATGACCGCGACGTCGGACATCCCCCGCGTGGCGGAGGCCATTCACATCGGTGGTGGCGCGCCGGGAAAAAATCTCCGCGAGTTTTCGCCGTTTTGCCCCATTTTCGGGTTTCGTGTCATGAAATGGGTCCCGGCACGTCATACAGATGGCGGCACCGCAGGAGTCTCCCGCTTCGTCAGGGGAGGGAGCGACACCTGCGGGGTCGTCCTCGGTGGTGCCGCCAGGTTTCGTCCTTCCGGGTGGTTTCGTGGAGGGGATCATTCGGAAGGGCGAAACCTGAACCTCGCGGCACCAGCCGGGCCGTCTCGACCCCTAGACGCGTCAGCGGCGGGGGAGCGTCACGAGCCGGGGCGTGCGCTCGAGGCCGGAGAGGCCGTTCCACGCCAGGTTGACGAGGTGCGCCGCCACCTGGTCCTTCTTGAACTTGCGGCGGTCCAGCCACCACTGACCGGTCAGGGCCACCATGCCCGACGAGCATCTGCGCGTGGATCGGCGCCGACTTGGGGTCGAGCCCGCGCTGCTTGAACTCGGCAGCGAGCAGGTGCTCCACGTGCACGGCCACGTCGCCGAGGACGCTCGCGAACGATCCCGTCGACTGTCCGGGCGGGGAGTCCCGCACGAGGATGCGAAAGCCTGCCGGGTCGGTCTCGATGTAGTCGAGCAGGGCCAGCGTGGCTCGCTCGAGCAGGACTCGGGCCCCTTCCGGCTCCTCGAGCGCTGCGCCGATGCCGCCCATCAGGGTCTGGATCTCGCGGTCGACGACGACGGCATAGAGGCCCTCCTTGCCGCCGAAGTGCTCGTAGACGACGGGCTTGGAGACGTTGGCCTTGGAGGCGACCTCCTCGACGGTCGTCGCCTCGAACCCCTTGTCGGCGAAGAGCTTGCGGCCGACCGCGATGAGCTGTTCGCGACGCTCCGGGCCGGTCATGCGTGCTCGGGGGCGGGAGCGGTCCGTTCGATCAGCGGTCACGCCGCCATTGTGCAGGCCCCGCGGTGCTCCCGCGGACCCCGCCGCAGCGGGGCGAGGACGACTCGCGAGAACACGACAAGAAATCTTCGTCAAATCCCGTCATGAAACGCGGCTCGCTCCGTCTTGTTAACGGTAGGAGGAAGCGGCGGAGCGTCGGGCATGGGGGGGAACCAGGACCTGCGAAGCCGCAGGAGGGCCGGTCGCTCGACCACCTGGACAGGTGGTCGAGCAACCGGCCCTCAACCGTCCCGCCCGAGGTCGTGGCCGACAGCTCGGACCGAAACGGCCCCATCTCGAGCCCACGTGCCCCACACTGGAGCGCATACCTCCCGAGAGGGCCCAACGATGTCTGCGCACACGATCGCATCGCCCATCGGGTCCACGTCGGTCGTGGAACCCGAGACGACGGACTCCGCCGCGTCGAGTGACGCCGAGCTGCTCTCCCGCGCGCGCCGCGGTGACGACAGCGCGTTCGCCACCCTGTGGCGGCGGCACCTGCCCGCGGCGTATGCCGTCGCGACGCGTTTCCGTGGACGCGTGGCAGCCGAGGATCTCGTCGCCGAGGCCTCCGCCCGCATCCTGCGTCTGCTGCGTGAAGGCGGCGGCCCCACCGACAACTTCCGCTCGTACTTCGCCTCGACGGTGCGCACCGTCGGTGTCGATGCGGTGAGACGAGAGATGAACATCGTTCCGACCGAGGCGCCCGACCTCGAGATGCTCGTCGACGCCGAGCCCGACGTGTCCGCCCTGGCCGGCGGTGGCGTGGACGTCGACATCGTGCGGGCCGCGTTCCGGCTCCTGGGCGACGGCGACCAGCAGCTGCTGTGGCACACCATGGTCGAGGGCTCCGCCCCTCGCGCCGTCGCGCCGCTGCTCGGGGTGTCGGCCAACGCCGTGAGCGCCCGGGCCATGAGGGCTCGCGACGCGTTGCGCAACAGCTACCTCGACGTCTGGGTGCAACGACGGGTCCCCGCCTGCGGCGCACCCGAGTGCCGGTGGACTCTGGACCACCTCGGCGGTTTCGTCCGGGGCAGACTGACCTCGACGCCAACGAGCCCGGGCTGACGCCCACCTCGCGGAGTGCCCGCGCGACGCCTGCCTCGCAGGCGAGCTGCAGCACGTCTACGACCGGTTCGGCGCCCTGACCGGGCCACTCGTCCTCCTCGCCGGGGCGGCCGTCGTCGGCAACCTCGGGCACGGGACGATGGCAGGGCTCGTGAGCAGCGCTGCGGCGGGGACGACCGTCGCAGGAACCGCCGCGGCGGGCGCCACCGCGGTCGGCACGGCCACCGTCGGTGCCACCGCCGCCAGCGCCACGGCGGGCGTGGGTGCCACGGCCTCCGCCGCAGGAGCGGGAGCAGCATCGTCGGGAGTCGTCACAGGTATCGGTGCCGTCGCCACGGGTGCGGCCACCACCGCCACCGTGGCGACCACCACCGCAACCGCGGCGACCGCCACCGCGACCGCCGTCACGGCCGCCACCGCCAGCGGGGCCGCGGCCGTGGCGCTGCCCGTCGCCGCGGGTGTCGCGGGGTCCGCGGTCCTGACCTCGGGGGCCGTTGCCGGTGGTTCCATCCTTGCCGGCTCGACCCTCGGCCCGCCGCTGGCCACCGCTTTCGCCGGCCTCGTCGTCGGGATGGGGGTCGCGGTGGCGCCCGCGGCCGCGCAGCAGCTGCCGCCGCCCACGCCGCCGGCTGTGGTGGTCACGGCCCGCCCGGCTGTCGCACCGGCACCGGCCGCGCCCGGATCGGCACCGGCCGCGCCCGCCGCGGCACCGGCCGCGCCCGCAGCGGCACCGGCCGCCCCACCGCAACCGGCACCCGCGGCGCCCGCGCCCGCTTCGGCACCCTCCCCGACCGACCTCCTGCAGCTCATCGAGCTCACGCCGGCCCTTCCAGGCGCAGACCTGCCGTGGCGTGGGCCAGAGTCCTACCCGTCCCGATGGACACCACCGCCTCGACGGGCACCGGTTCGACCGCGGTGTCGGCGGCCGGGACCGCGGCTGCAACCGCCCCGGCCTCGACGGACCCGGCGCCGGTGGGCGCCGGGACCGGGTCTGCTGCCGACTCGGCGACCGCTGCCGAGAACGCAACCCCGACGACGACCCCGCCGACGACGCCCTCACTCGTGCCCGTCCCGCGCGCCCGCCTCGTCGCTCCCGTGGACCCCGCTGCGGCCGCTCCTCCTCCCGCTCCAGCGGGTCCGCCTCCGGCCGAGCCGGCGCCGGTGACTTCGGTCGAGCCGACACCCGCAGCCTCCTGTGCCTACTCCCGACCCGACGGCGGCGGCTCCGGCCGATGCGACACCTGCCCCGACAGTCGCTCCCGTCGACCCGACACCCCCCCGCCCTCGCCCTCGGCCACTGCTTCGGCCGGCGCGGTCGCACCGGCGTCCGACCCCGTCGGGCGGCCTTCCGCCCACGGCGCCGCCGAGCCTCGCCCTGACCGTCCCGCGCCAGATCGGCCGCGCCGCTGCACTACCCTGTGCTCGTCCCTCGACGATCCCCGGTTGGTCTGCCGGCAGGGCCCGCCTGACTTTGAATCAGGACAAGCGACGCAGGTTCGACTCCTGCCCGGGGAGCAGTCGCACGCCGAGCGGGGCCCGCGTGGTCGACGCGGCCCGCTCGGCGGCATACGCGCCCTCCGGCGACGCGCTCGTGGTGCACTCGGCGTGGAGGGGCTCACGGTGCGGCCCGGGGCGGACGGCGACCCCAGCCCCACGGGTAGCATGGCCGAGGCGCACCCCGGCGCCGACGTCGGCCGGGGTCGTACGCACCCGAGTGCACCCCGATCCACCCAAAGGAGCTGCGCCCTGTGAGCGATCGACGGCCCACCGCCGTGATCGTCCTCGCCGCCGGTGAGGGCACACGCATGAAGTCAACGACCCCCAAGGTCCTCCACACGATCGGGGGCCGCAGTCTCGTGGCCCATGCGATCCGCGCGGCCCGGGGCACGAGCCCGCAGCACCTCGCCGTCGTCGTGCGCCACGAGCGCGACCGCGTCGCAGAGCACGTGAGGCAGGTCGACCCCGAGGCGGTCGTCGCCGACCAGGACGACGTCAAGGGCACCGGCCGCGCCGTCGAGTGCGCCCTCGATGCGCTGCCCGCCGACCTGTCAGGCACCGTGGTCGTCACGTACGGCGACGTGCCGCTGCTCACGAGCGAGACGCTCGAGGGACTCGTCGCGGCGCACCACGCAGTCCGCGCAGCGCCGTCAGCGTGATCACCGCGACGCTCGAGGACCCCACCGGCTACGGCCGCGTCATCCGTGACGCCGACGGCTCGGTCGTCGCGATCGTCGAGCAGAAGGACGCCGACGAGCAGCAGCGGGCCATCCGCGAGGTCAACAGCGGGTTGTACGCGTTCGACGCGGCCGTCCTGCGCGACGCCCTCTCCGAGGTGGGCACCGACAACGCCCAGGGCGAGAAGTACCTCACCGACGTCATCGCGATCGCCCGTGGCCGGGGGCTCGGCGTGCGCGCCCACCTCGTCGCCGACCTGTGGCAGACCGAGGGTGTCAACGACAAGGTCCAGCTCGCGCGGCTCGGGGCCGAGCTCAACCGCCGCACCGTCGAGCAGGCCATGCGTGACGGCGCGATCGTCATCGACCCGGCCACGACGTGGCTCGACGCGGACGTGACGATCGGGCCCGACACCGTCGTGCGCCCCAACACCCAGATCCTCGGCGCCAGCACGATCGGCCGCGACTGCGTCATCGGTCCCGACACGACCCTGACCGACGTCGAGGTCGGCGACGGCGCGAGCGTCGTGCGCACCCAGGCCGAGCTCGCCGAGATCGGGCCCGGCGCCACGCGTCGGGCCCTTCTCCTACCTGCGCCCCGGCACGCGACTCGGCGCGAAGGGCAAGATCGGCGGCTTCGTCGAGACGAAGAACGCCGACATCGGCGACGGGCGCCAAGGTGCCGCACCTGACCTACTGCGGCGACGCGACCATCGGCGCGGGCGCCAACATCGGTGCCGGCACGATCTTCGCCAACTACGACGGCGTCACGAAGGGCCACACGAACGTCGGCGCCCACAGCTTCGTCGGCAGCAACTCCGTCATCGTCGCGCCGCGCACCATCGGTGACGGCGCCTACGTCGCAGCCGGCTCGGCCGTCGTCAGCGACGTCGCGCCGGGCCAGCTCGCCGTCACGCGGGCCCAGCAGCGCAACGTCGACGGCTGGGTCGCTCGCCGGCGCGCCGGCACGAAGACCGACGACGCGCGCGGACGGCGCGGCCGCGCAGGCCCGCGCCGAGCGAGCCGACGCCAGCCGACCACCGAGACGAAGGACGCCCAAGCGATGAGCGGCATCAACAAGACGACCGAGAAGCACCTCATGGTCTTCTCCGGCCGGGCGCACCCGCAGCTCGCCCAGGAGGTCGCGCAGGAGCTCGGCACCGAGCTCGTGCCGACCTCGCGCCTACGACTTCGCCAACGGCGAGATCTACGTGCGCTACGAGGAGTCCGTCCGCGGCTCGGACGCCTTCGTCATCCAGAGCCACACCGCTCCGATCAACGAGTGGATCATGGAGCAGCTCATCATGATCGACGCGCTCAAGCGCGCGTCGGCCAAGCGGCATCACCGTCGTGCTGCCCTTCTACGGCTACGCCCGCCAGGACAAGAAGCACCGCGGCCGCGAGCCGATCTCGGCCCGCCTCATGGCCGACCTGTTCAAGACGGCCGGCGCCAACCGGCTCATGGCGATCGACCTGCACACCGCGCAGATCCAGGGCTTCTTCGACGGCCCCGTCGACCACCTCATGGCGATGCCGATCCTCGCCGACTACGTCGGCAAGAAGTACGGCCACCTCGACCTCGCCGTCGTCTCACCCGACGCCGGCCGCATCAAGGTCGCCGAGGACTGGAGCTCACGCCTCGGCGGCGCCCCGCTCGCCTTCATCCACAAGACGCGCGACATCAACCGGCCCAACGAGGTCGTCGCCAACCGCGTCGTCGGTGAGATCAAGGGCCGCGTCTGCGTGCTCGTCGACGACATGATCGACACCGCGGGCACCATCACCAAGGCCGCCGACGCCCTCATGGACCAGGGCGCCGCGGCGCGTCATCATCGCCGCCACGCACGCGATCCTCTCGGGCCCGGCCGTCGACCGCCTCAAGGCGTGCAAGGTCGAGGAGGTCATCGTCACCAACACCCTGCCGATCCCCGACGACCGCCGCTTCGACAAGCTCGAGGTCCTCTCCATCGCACCGCTCGTCTCGATGGCGATCAAGGAGGTCTTCGAGGACGGCTCCGTGACGAGCCTCTTCGACGGCAAGGCCTGACACACGGGGGCTTCGCCCCCCGTGGACCCCCCGAAGGCCCGCGTGGCTGTCTGCCGGCTCCGACAGAGGACCGAGGGCGTATGCCGTGGGGCTCGGGCCCGCGGCATACGCCCTTCCGTGCGTGGTGGGTCCTCAGGCGCTGGCGCGCGGACCGGCGGGCGCGGTAGGCGGCGGTGTGGGCGCGCGCCGCGCAGCCGCCCTCGCAGAAGCGGCGCGAGCGGTTGCGCGAGAGGTCGACGACGACGTCGTCGCAGTCGGCCGCCTCGCACACGCGGAGCCGGGCGAGCTCGCCGGCCCGCACGA
Source organism: uncultured Actinomycetota bacterium (assembly GCA_963849965.1). Lineage (GTDB taxonomy): Bacteria > Actinomycetota > Actinomycetes > Actinomycetales > Dermatophilaceae > Terrabacter. The sequence continues at coordinate 20,849 of CAWKJV010000001.1, forward strand.
CGTCGATGACCGCGATCGCTGCCTCGACGGCCATCCGCCGGGGGAGCGGGGCGTCGGCGGGTGTCGCGTGGACGTGCCACCCGACGCCGTCGTGGTCGACGAGCTGGGGGACGGCGCGGGCCTCGGCGAGCAGGTCGTTGACGAGGTCGACGACGGCGGCCTCGTCGAGCTCCCAGAAGCCGCGCAGCCGGGGCCGCAGGGCCCGGACCGCCTCGAGCTCGGCGGCATCGCGGTCGAAGCGGCCGGTCCAGCCCTGGCTCACGGTAGAGGGCCTCGAGCTCGTCGAGGCTCGTCAGGCGGTCGGGGTCGCGGTCGCCGGGCACCGACCCGGGCATCGTGTTGACGAGGGCGGCGGCGGCGGCGAGGGCGACCTCGGTGTCATGGGTGAAAAGCATGTTGACTCCTGACGGCGACGGTCGCTACTGTCATGAGTGTAATCAGTTTTGATACTGACACCAGGCGGTCGGGGACGGAGCCTGTCGGCCGGAGCGACGAGGACTGTCATGGCGGAGCGGAGCGTGGTCGGAGCGTCCGCGGTGGCTGCGGCCACCGGAAGCCGCGAGGCGGCGCTGACGGCGCACCGGCGCCGACTGTCGGCCCCCGTCGGTCTCGCACGGCGGGCCGGCCGCTCGCGGCACCCGCTCGTCGGCCTCGGCGTCGCCCTCGCGTCGGCGGCGGCCTTCGCCACGTCGGGCGCCTTCGGCAAGTCGCTGCTCGTCGGCGGCTGGTCTCCCGGCGCCGTCGTGACCCTGCGCGTCACCCTGGCGGCCCTCGTGCTGCTCGGTCCGGCGCTGTGGTCGCTCCGCGGCCGGTGGGCGGCCATGCGGCGCAACGTCTGGGTCGTCATCGGCTACGGCCTGACCGGGGTCGCCGGCTGTCAGCTCGCCTACTTCTACGCCGTGACGCACCTCTCCGTCGGGGTGGCCCTGCTGCTCGAGTACCTCGCCCCGATCCTCATCGTCGGCTGGCTCTGGGCGCGCCACCGCCAGGCCCCGCGCCGCCTGACGCTCGCTCGGCGTCGGCGCTCGCCGTCGCCGGGCTGCTCCTCGTCCTCGATGTCGTCGGTGGCGCGAGCAGTCAGCCTCGTCGGTGTCGCTCTGGGGTCTCTGCGCCGCCGTCTGCCTCGTCCTCTACTTCCTGCTCGCCGACCACGTCGACGACGACGTGCCGCCGCTCGCCCTCGCCGGTGGTGGCCTCGCCGTCGGCGCAGCGTCGCTCTGGGGCTCGCCGGCCTCGTCGGCGTGCTCGACATGACCCGTGGGGCGCGCCAGCGTGCCGCTGGGTGGCGTCGTCGTGCAGTGGTGGGTGCCGGTGCTCGTCATCGCCCTCGTGGCTGCGGCCTTCGCCTACGTCACGGGCATCGCGGCGGTGCGCATGCTCGGCGCCAAGGTGGCCTCGTTCGTGGCGCTCACCGAGGTCCTCTTCGCGGTGCTCTTCGCGTGGCTCGTCCTCGCCGAGCTGCCGACGCCCGTCCAGCTCCTCGGTGGGGTGCTCATCGTCGTCGGGCTCGTGGCCGTCCGCGCGGACGAGGCGCGAGCGCTGCCCGGTCCCGACGCGCTTCCGCCCTGCGTCGACGACGACCAGTCCCGGACGTTCGCGGATTTCGCGGCCCGGCCGTCAGTCGCGTAGGATCGAGCAGTTGCCTCGGCGAGGGACGGTGCACGGCTGCCACGGCAGGGCGTGACGAGGTCCGTGATCGACGCGGTGGCCTGACGTGGAGCTCTCCATGGTCGGGTTCGCCTCTGCGTGCGGACCACATGACCGGCCTGCTCCGTCACTGCCGATCACCGCGCGTCGTCCCGCGTCGAGGCCGACCACTCGAGACCGCCTCATCCGAGATCCCCAGGAGACTCCTGTGTCTGACACCTCCAAGCTCGTCGCCGAGAAGCGCACCGACTTCGGCAAGGGCGCCGCCCGCAAGATCCGCCGCGCCGGCAACATCCCGGCCGTCATGTACGGCCACGGCACCGAGCCGGTGCACATCTCGCTGCCCGGCCACGACACGATGATGGCGCTCAAGCAGGCCAACGCGCTGCTCACCATCGTCATCGACGGGCAACGAGCAGCTCGCCCTCGCCAAGGACGTCCAGCGCGACCCGATCAAGCCGGTCATCGACCACGTCGACCTCGTCGTCGTCCGCAAGGGCGAGAAGGTCACCGTCGACGTCGCCGTGCACCTCGAGGGCGAGGCCGCTCCCGAGACCGTCGTCACGCTCGACCACAACACGCTGCAGCTCGAGGCGCTCGCCACGAACATCCCCGAGAACGTCGTCGTCTCGGTCGAGGGCCTCGAGGCCGGCACGCAGATCCTCGCCGGCGCCGTCGAGCTGCCCGAGGGCGCGACGCTCGTCACCGACGCCGAGGCCCTCGTCGTCAACGTGACGCAGGCCATCTCCGCCGAGGCCCTCGAGGCCGAGCTCGCCGAGGCCGAGGCCGAGGCCGGCATCGAGCGCGAGGAGTCCGAGGAGGAGGCCGCCGCCGAGGGTGCCGAGAGCGCCGCCCGCCGAGGGCGCCGAGGCCGAGGGCGACGAGGCCTGAGCCACACCAGGAGTGGCGCGCTGCGCCACCCGATGCGTACGCGGGTCCCGTTCGAGCTCCGGCTCGGCGGGGCCCGCACCCGCACCCGCCCGACACCGCAACCGACCACTGATCGAGGACCGCATGGACACCTGGCTCGTCGTCGGGCTCGGCAACCCCGGGCCGGAGTACGCCGGTAACCGGCACAACGTCGGCGCCATGGCCGTCGAGGAGCTCGCCGCGCCGTGACGCCACCGGCGGCCGCGCCTCGTTCAAGGCGCACAAGGCCCGCGCCCGGGTGGCCGAGGTGCGCCTGCAAGGTCCCGGGTCCCAAGGTCGTCCTGGCCGTCCCGTCGACGTACATGAACGTCTCCGGCGGTCCCGTCGCCGGCCTCCTGAAGTACTACGACGTCCCCGCCGAACGCCTCGTCGTCATCCACGACGAGCTCGACATCGACGCCGGCGTCGTCCGCCTCAAGCAGGGCGGCGGCGAGGGCGGCCACAACGGCCTGCGCTCCATCTCGCAGTCGATCGGCACGAAGGACTACCTCCGCGTCCGCCTCGGGATCGGCCGCCCCCCGGGCCGCCAGGACCCCGCCGACTTCGTCCTCAAGGACTTCTCCAAGGCCGAGCGCGCGGACGTGCTTCCCTTCCTGCTCGACGACGGGGCCGACGCCGTCGAAGCGCTCATCGAGGTCGGGCTCCTCGACGCCCAGCAGCGCTTCCACGCTCCTCGCTGACGCCGCGAGTCCTCCGGATCTCATTGCGCCTCAGCCGAATTGGTGTTGCGTGACGCCGGGTGCGCCCGCGCGCAGGGTCGCATCCCGAGTCCGCTCCATGAGCGGCGCAAACGTGCAAACGGCACCTTTGCGCATTCGCCGGACACGCCTGCGACCCGGCCGTAGCATGAACTCAATGCACGGCGGGGCGCCACCACGGAGCGCCGCCGCAGATGTCGCGGGGGGCCGCTGATCACGCAGACGCCGTCACAGGTGACGGTGGGCGTGACGCCGATCCCACGCGTCCAGGATCGGATGGCCCGGGGGGTACAGATGAGTTTTTGGGACGGGCGCGAGCATGCCGCGCAACAGGGTTCGACGGCGCCGGGGGGTGACGACGGCCCGCTGGACGATGCGCGACTTGCGCGTCGGATTGCCGAGTCTGCAGGGCGGGTGCTGCTCGAGCTGCGTCGTGACCAGCCCGACCTCGAGCCGCCCGCACTCAAGGCGGCGGGCGACCTGAGGTCGCAGGAGCACTTGGCCGCGCAGCTCCAGCGCCATCGGCCGGCGGACTCGGTGCTGAGCGAGGAGGCGACCGACGACACGGCGCGTCTGGACGCAGACCGCGTCTGGATCATCGACCCGTTGGACGGCACCCGCGAGTTCTCCGAGATCCCGCGTGAGGACTGGGCCGTCCACGTCGCCCTCTGGGAGGGCGGCGAGCTCGTCGCCGGCGCCGTGGCGCGACCGGCCATGGGCGACACCATGGCCACGGATGATCCTCCGGCGGTGCCGGCAGCGGTCCAGGGGCCGATCCGCCTCGCTGTCAGCCGCACCCGGCCGCCCGCCTTCGTGTCTGCCCTCGCGCAGCGCATCGGGGCGGAGCTCGTGCCGATGGGCTCGGCAGGAGTCAAGGCCACGGCGGTGCTGGACGGGACCGTCGACGCCTACGTCCACGCCGGGGGCCAGTACGAGTGGGACTCGGCTGCACCGGTCGCGGTGGCTCGAAGCGCTGGTCTGCACGCCAGCCGGATCGACGGGTCGCCCCTGCGCTACAACCAGCCCGACCCGCTGCTTCCCGACCTGCTGATCTGCCGCCCGGAGCACGCCGAGCTGCTGTTGGCGGCCATTTCCGCCCTGAGAGACGAGGACGTATCGAAGTGATGTCACCAACGCACGACTACCAGCTGAGCCAGCTCGACCTGCTCGAGGCCGAGGCCATCTACATCATGCGAGAGGTGGTCGCCGAGTTCGAGCGGCCGGTGCTGCTCTTCTCGGGCGGCAAGGACTCCATCGTCATGCTGAAGCTGGCCGAGAAGGCCTTCCACCCGGCGCGGATCCCGTTCGCGGTGATGCACGTCGACACCGGCCACAACTTCGACGAGGTGCTCGCCCTTCGGGACAAGCGGGTCGACGAGCTGAAGGTCCAGCTCATCGTCGCCAGCGTCCAGGAGGCGATCGACGCCGGAACGGTGTGCGAGCCGCCGGACGGCACCCGCAACCGCATCCAGACCCCGGTGCTGCTCGACGCTCTCGACAAGCACCGGTTCACCGCCATCTTCGGTGGGGCGCGCCGCGACGAGGACAAGGCGCGGGCCAAGGAGCGGATCTTCTCCTTCCGTGACGAGTTCGGCCAGTGGGACCCGAAGAACCAGCGCCCGGAGCTCTGGAACCTCTACAACGGGCGGATCCACACGGGGGAGAGCATCCGCGTCTTCCCCCTGTCGAACTGGACCGAGCTCGACATCTGGCACTACATCAAGCGTGAGGACATCGAGCTCCCCTCGATCTACTACGCCCACGAGCGCGAGGTGTTCGACCGGGACGGGATGCTCTTCGCGGTCCACGAGACGAAGCAGCCCAAGCCCGGCGAAGACGGTGTTCACCGCGATGGTGCGCTACCGCACCGTCGGCGACGCGAGCCTCACGGCCGCCGTGCGATCCGAGGCCGACACCGTCGACCTCGTCATCGCCGAGGTCGCCTCCACCCGAGTGACCGAGCGCGGCGCGACCCGCGGGGACGACAAGTTCAGTGAAGCGGCCATGGAAGACCGGAAGCGTGAGGGGTACTTCTGAAATGATGGACATCCTGAGGTTCGCCACGGCGGGCTCGGTCGACGACGGCAAGAGCACCCTGATCGGCCGCCTGCTCTACGACACCAAGACCGTGTTCCAGGACCAGATCGAGGCCGTCGAGAAGGTCAGCCACGACCGGGGTGACGACTACGTCGACCTCGCACTGCTCACCGACGGGCTGCGTGCGGAGCGCGAGCAGGGCATCACGATCGACGTGGCCTACCGCTACTTCGCGACGCCCAACCGCAAGTTCATCATCGCGGACACCCCGGGCCACATCCAGTACACCCGCAACATGGTGACCGGTGCCTCCACCGCTGATCTGGCGCTCGTGCTCGTCGACGCGCGCAAGGGGCTGGTCGAGCAGAGCCGGCGGCACGCCTTCCTCGCCACCCTGCTGCAGGTGCCGCACCTCGTGCTCGTGGTGAACAAGATGGACCTCGTCGACTTCTCCCAGGAGGTCTACGAGAAGATCCGCGACGAGTTCACCCAGTTCGCAGCCAAGCTGCGGGTGCCCGACCTGACCGTCATGCCGGTGTCGGCCCTCAACGGCGACAACGTCGTGACCCGCTCGGAGAACATGCCGTGGTACGACGGCCCGAGCCTGTTGCACCACCTCGAGAACGTCCACGTCGCCAGCGACCGCAACCTCATCGACGTCCGCTTCCCGGTGCAGTACGTCATCCGACCGCAGTCCGACGCGTGGCACGACTACCGGGGATACGCCGGGCAGGTGCTCGGCGGCATCCTCAAGAAGGGCGACGAGGTGATGGTGCTGCCGTCGGGCTTCACCAGCAGGATCCTCTCCGTCGAGACCGCTGACGGGGAGGTCGACGAGGCCTACCCGCCGATGTCGGTGACCGTCCGGCTCGAGGACGAGATCGACGTCTCGCGGGGCGACATGATCTGTCGGCCGAACAACCAGCCGACCGTGGCACAGGATCTCGACGCGATGATCTGCTGGATGGACGAGTCCGCTCCGATGCGTCTCGGCGGCAAGTACTCCATCAAGCACACCACCCGCACGGCTCGCACGATCGTCAAGGCGCTGCAGTACCGCCTCGACGTCAACACGCTGCACCGTGACGAGGAGGCGAACCAGCTGACGCTCAACGAGATCGGCCGCGTGCGGCTGCGCACGACGGTTCCGCTCATGGCCGACGACTACTCCCGCAACCGCAACACGGGCGGCTTCGTCCTCGTCGACGAGGCGACCAACCGCACGGTCGCGGCCGGCATGATCACCGACAACGTCCGGTGACTCGGCAGCTCGGAGACCTCGAACCCTCCTCGCGCGGTGCGCCTGGAGGTGGCCGGGCTGCCGGCGACGGTGCGCGCGGGTGGCGGCCGCTGACCATCGCGATGGTCGGTCAGAAGGGGCTGCCCGCGACGATGGGTGGGGTGGAGAGACACGTCGAGGAAGTGGGCAGCCGACTGGCGTCCCGCGGTCACGAGGTGCTCGTCTTCTGTCGTTCGTCCTACGGCTCGAGCGCGCACCAGTCGTATCGGGGCATGACGTTGCTCGAGGCCCCGACCATCGCGACGAAGCACCTCGACGCAATCGTGCACAGCGCTGCCTCGACCTGGGGGGCGCTGGCTCGGCGGGCAGACGTCGTGCACTACCACGCACTCGGTCCGGGCCTGATGGCGCCGGTGCCGCGATACCTTTCGCGTGCTGCCGTGGTGATGACGGTGCACGGTCTGGACCACCAGCGGGACAAGTGGGGCGCGCCGGCACGGGCCGTGCTCGGTGCGGCCCACTGGATGAGCGGCCGGGTGCCCAACGACACCGTGGTGGTCTCCCGTGACCTGGCTGCGCACTACGGCGAGCACTTCCGCAAGGCTGTGGCGTGCATCCCCAACGGGGTTGCGACACCGGTGCCCACCGACGCCAGCGACTTCGTGCGCTCGATCGGTCTCGTCCCTGGTGCCTACGCCCTGTTCGTCGGTCGTCTCGTCCCCGAGAAGCGCCCGGACCTTCTCATCCGGGCCGTGCTGGCCAGCGACCACATCCGTCAGCTGGTGATCGTCGGAGACTCGTCCTTCAGCGATGAGTACAGCCAGAGCCTGCGTGAGCTCGCCGGCGACGATCCGCGGATCGTGTTTCCGGGCTTCGTGGGTGGGGCGCACCTGGAGGAGGTGTTCCAACGGGCCGGCGTCTTCGTCCAGCCCTCCGACCTCGAGGGACTCCCACTGACTCTGCTCGAGGCGATCGCCAACGGTGCCCCGGTACTGGCGAGCGACATCGCGCCCCACCTCGAGATCATCGGCTCCGGGTCGCCGGCGCACCGGGTGTTTGCCCGAGGAGACGTCGACTCGCTGCGAACTGCGTTGGAGCAGATGCTCGCCGGCGTCCCCGTGAGGTCGGGTGACGACCTGCGGGTCCGCGTCCTCCAGGACTACTCCTGGGACTCTGCAACCGACCAGCTGGAGGACCTCTACCTCCGGGCCGTCGACGGACGGCGGGGGAGAGCCCGGTGACCGTCGTGACAGCGGTGCCGGTTCGCGTCATGGCGCCCAGGGAGATCCGTGACGTCGAGCTCGTCCTGGACGGCATCCTGCCCAGTGGGCACGTCCTCGGCGGACCGGTCGCACCCGCGTCACTCGCGCCCGGCCGGCCACGGGGACCGGTCTGCGCCGGACTGTGGGTGGACGCGGAGCTTGCACGTCTCGCCAGCGCAGCAGGATGCCTCACCCTCGTCGACCAGGAGCAGACCCCGCTGGCGTCGCTGGCAGTGCTCCGCGCCACGCCCACGACGGCCGCCGACGACGGCCACGTCGGCGACGAGATGCTGGTGACGGGGACCCTGACGCGCGAACGACTGCGTGAGAGCGGCCCGGCTCGAGAGCTGGCCGTCGACCTCCCGGTATCGGCGGGTGCCTACGACGGCCTCGTCGTGTTCGGCCGACCGGCCCTGACCTCCGACGGGCCGCGGCTCACGAGGTTGCTGCACGAGGTCGGTCGCAGCAATCCTCGAGCACGGGTGCTCGTGGCGGTGCCTGATCACGCGGCCGACACCGCAGGTGTGCCCACCCTGCTCATGACCGAGCTGGCCTCTCGGGCGGTCGATCGCGCCTCTGGTGGAGTCGCCGGTGTGCGAGTCGACGTGGCCACTGCACCGTTGGCCTGGCGTGACCCGGTCAGCGACCCGGCGCTCGTGGCAGCCCTGTCAGCCCACGTCGGCGCTGGCAGCGTGCTGGTCCTGAGCGACGCTGTCGGCCTCGACGACGCTGCCGCAGGTTGGCGCGCCGTGGTGGGGCAGCTCGACGACGGAGGCGTCCACCCGGCCGTCCTCCACCCCGCCGATCTCGCCGCGTTGAGTCGTTGGCGACCCCCGCGGGCCCGTCGCGGTCTGGTCGTGATGTTCACCGGCCTGTCGGGGTCCGGCAAGTCGACCATCGCCCGCTCGCTGGCGGGGAGGATCAGCCAGCAGACAAGCCGAACGGTGTCGCTCCTGGACGGAGACGTCGTCCGGCAGCTCCTGTCGTCCGGCTTGGGATTCGACCACGAGTCCCGGCTGCTCAACGTTCGCCGAATCGGCTTCGTCGCCACCGAGGTCGCACGTCATGGCGGACTGGCGATCTGCGCTCCGGTCGCTCCGTACGCGCAGGCGCGGGACGACGTCCGGACGATGGTCGGCGAGGTGGGGGACTTCGTGCTGGTTCACGTCAACACGCCCCTGCACGAGTGCGAACGCCGCGATCTCAAAGGTCTGTATGCCAAGGCCAGGGCGGGGCTCATCCCGAACTTCACCGGGATCTCCGACCCCTACGAGCCTCCGACGAACGCCGAGCTCACGATCGACACGACGGCCGTCTCGAACGCCGCGGCGGTCGAGCGACTCTTCAACTATCTGGCCAGCGGGGGCTGGCTCGAAACGGGGACCTCATGACCATCGACTGGCTCCTGGTCGCAGCCTCTTTCGGGATCGGCATCGTCGTCGGCCTCACGGGCATGGGCGGTGGCGCGCTGATGACGCCGGTGCTCGTGCTCGTGTTCGGCATACCACCCCTGACCGCCGTGTCGTCCGACCTCGTCGCGGCCGCCGTGATGAAGCCCGTCGGCTCGATCGTCCACCTACGACGCGGCACCGTGAACCTGTCGCTCGTCAAATGGCTGTGTGTCGGGTCGGTGCCGATGGCTTTCCTCGGGGTGATCGTCGTCAAGTCGCTCGGGACGGACGCCGCCGTTCAGGAGACCATCCAGATGGCGCTCGGGGTAGCCCTGCTGATCGCTGCCTTCGGGCTGGCCTTCCGGGCCTACACCCGGCTCCTCGAGCGGGCCCGTCGACGCGACGGCCGAGGGGAACCACTTCCCCAGGAACGTCCCCAGGTGGTGATCCGCAAGCTCCCGACGATCCTGGTGGGGGCGCTCGGGGGGCTCGTCGTCGGGATGACGTCCGTCGGATCGGGATCGCTCATCATCATCGCCCTGATGGCGCTCTATCCCCTTCTCAAGGCCAGTCAGCTCGTCGGTACCGACCTCGTGCAGGCCGTGCCGCTCGTTGCCGCGGCAGCGGTGGCTCACATCTTCTTCGGCGACTTCCAGTTCGCTCTGACCACCTCGCTGCTCATCGGCTGCGTACCCGGTGCCTGGGTGGGGGCCCGACTGTCGTCGCGGGCTCCGGGCGGCTTCATCCGGCGCGTCCTGGCGTTCGTCCTGCTTGCGTCGGCGCTCAAGCTGCTCGGCCTCGGGACCGCGCCGACCGGCATCGTCCTGCTGGTCTCGTTGCTCGTGGCCCCGACGGTCTGGATGGTCGTTCGTCGCGCCAACGGCTTCCCGGCCCTGGCGCGAAGCCAGCGTCAGGCGAACGCTCGCGCGGCATCCGACGTCGGGAACAACCCCCAGACCGCAGCACGATGACCACCGGTGCGTCCGTGGAGACATCGACCTCGAAGTCGGACCGTCGCGCTGACAGCGACCGGATGGCCCGCGGGGGTGGGCTCAACCTAGTCGGGGCGATCATCCAGCAGTCCGCCCTCTTTGCCATCGTGATTCTGCTCGCGCACGTCCTGGGCAAGGACGACGTCGGGCGGTATGCCGAGTGCTTCGCGCTGCTTTCCCTGCTCGGCCTCTTGGCGCTGGCCGGTTTCCGCTCCGGGCTCACACGCTTCGTCGCGATCCACCTTGCCGACGCTGATGTGCGCCGCCTGCGTGGGACGGTGCGCCTCGGGATGGGGATCACCGCAGGCGGCTCCCTCGCGCTGGCGGTGGCGCTGGGTCTGCTCGCGCCGACGATCGCGCGCGTGATGGGTGATCCGCAGCTGGAGACCGGGGTTCGCCTGGTGGCGCTGACGCTGCCGGCGCACGCGCTGTCCGAGGCGGCGCTCGCGGCCACCCAGGGGTGGCGGACTCAGAAGGCCTACACGGTCATCGGCCGCATCTTCGACCCGGTCCTGCGTCTGGTCCTGACCGTCGCGGCCCTGTGGCTGGGCTACGGGTATCTCGGGGCGATGTGGTCGTTGGTGATCGCGTCGTGGGTGACGGTTCTTCTCGCTCTGGGGGCACTCTGGTTCCGGATGAAGCACGTCCCGCAGGGACGAGCCGTCTACACGATCAGGGCAATCATGTCGTTCTCGATGATCAGCTGGGCGTCGGCCCTTGCCGCCACCGGCTTGATCTGGGCCGACACCCTGATCCTCGGGGCGATGACCGACGCCGGCCAGGTCGGCGTCTACAACGTTGCGACGAGACTGGTCACGCTCGCGGTCTTCGTCCTGCCGCCCATCACGGCGACCTTCGCACCGCACATGGCCCACCTGCACCACTCCAAGGACTACGCCGGCGCGGCTCGGGCCTACGGCAGCGCGACCCGCTGGACCCTCCTGCTGTCCATGCCGGCCTTCATCGTGCTGCTCGTCTTTCCGCAACAGCTGCTCGCCGTCTTCGGCAGCGGATTCACCGAGGGCGCGACGGTCACGATCATCCTCGCGTGCGGGCAGCTCGTCGGTGCAGCCGCCGGACCGTGCGGCGTCGTGCTCAACATGTCCGGCAGGGTCGGCCTGAGTCTCTTCGACAACGCTCTCGTCCTCGTCGCCAACATCGGGCTCAACCTGCTCCTCATCCCTCGCTGGGGCATCGTCGGTGCCGCGGTGGCCTGGAGCGCATCGATCATCGTCGTCAACGCGATCAAGGTGATCCAAGCCTGGAAGATCGTCGGCATCCGTGCGGAGGGGGCCTCGACCGGCAAGATCGTGCTGGCGGCCCTGCCCGCTGCGGGCGCGGGCCTGCTGGTCGACCACCTCATCGAGAACTGGGTCGCGTCCCTCGTCGTGGGAGTGACCACCTGCGTCGTGGTCTACCTCGTCTTCATCGTGCTGCTGCGTCCGCACCCGGAGGACCTGCGCGCGTTCCGGCGCCTGCGTCACCGTCTGTCCTGACCGCCGAAGCTCCGGGTCCTTGACCCGGAAGCCTCGGCGTCAGTACCCGAGTTCGCGCAGCGTTCTGCGGGAGGTGAACCAGAACAGGCCGCGGACCAGGGGGTCCAGCTCAGCGCGATAGGTCCCCACCCGGGATGCGTACACGCTGCCGTCAGTCCCTGCCTTCTCGTTACGTGCCGCGAGCTGTCGGTGGTAGCGCTCGGGGACGTCGTGCTTCTTGGTCGCGAAGTCGAGAATCTCCGGCTCCCAGTCCTCACCGAGCCACTCGAGCAGCGATCGCAGGGTCTGTTCGGAGTCACCCACGAGCTGGTCGTAGCGGAGCTCGTAGTAGGAGCTCGGAGGCAGCGCCAGGCCGGCGGTGCGTGCTGCGCGGATGTAGCGCGGCCACTTCACCGACGACTTGACACTCGACCAGTACCCGAACCGTTTGCGGTGTGAGACGGCCACGTCGCGACCGTCCCGGATCACGTGCACGATCTGGGCATCTGGAAAGACCTGCAGGAGAAAGGGGATGTGCAACGCGTACCGCGGGCTCTTGTCGGCCCACCGCGTCTTCCCTCGCGAGTGGGCGTAGTCGCTCTGGATTCCCTCGAAGAACTCGCGGATCCGTTTCAGCCACTCCTCCTGCGAGTAGCCGAACTGCGACAGTCGCTTCCAGTCCGGCCCGACGATGCGCTCGAGGTCCTCGAGGAAGCGCGTCTCCGGACCGCAGCTGATCTGCGAGTGGGAGTCGAGCATCAGTCGGAGCATCGTCGTGCCGGACCGTTGGCATCCCACGATGAAGATGGGCCGGTGACTGCCGTCAGACACGGCTCCTCGCCACCTCCGGCTCGTGACCGTTGATGGTGTGGGCGCGGGGCTGCGTGGCCGGCTCGTCGAGCTCTGCGGCCCCTGACTCCTCCTCGAGCGCGGGTGTCTCATGGCGACCGGTGGCCGCGTGGTTGGCGCGCAGGCGCGTCGTCACCTCGATGAGCAGGATGAGCAGCACCGCCAGGAACAGGCCGACTCCGATGATGACGGGGAGGGTGGCGACGAGCGCCGCCTGCTTGTCAGCCGGCGTCGACGGTCCGAGGTAGACGGTGCTGCCGGACGTCGCGGCGGCCTTGAGTGCCAGCGCATGCCGCCACTCGGCCTGGGACTGCGCCAGGTCGCTGCTCGCCGCGAGCTGCCGTGAGTTCAGGTCGTTGTACTCCGCGAGAATGGGCAGGAACGCCGTCAGCTCCTTCTTGGCCGCGGCGATGGGCGCGTCCATGGCCGCGGCGCCGATCGCGTTCCCGGTTGCACGCAAGCTGGCCTGCTGCTGCTGCAGGCTCGCGACCTGGCCCAGCTGGGCCTGGTATGCCCGCGGCGGGTCGGCCATCTGGTACTTGTTCGCGAGGGCTTCGATGGCCGCGTTCGCGTCCGTCGCCGACTGCTGGGCCCGGTCACGGGTCGCAACCGCCTGGTCCGCGCGAACGGTGAACATCTGCTTGAGAGCCTCCTTGGCGGTCGCCTGGGCCACCGCGGCGGACTTCTTGCGGTCGGCGCTGGTGAAGAGGACCTGGACGTCGCTGCTGGCCCCGACCGGGTCGATCTCGATGCCGTCGGTCTGGTCGCTAGCGGTCACTCCGGTCTGGGCCTGCACGGCCTGCCGCGTCTGCGGGTTCTGCGCGGCGGCGGTGAAGGCAGCCACGAACTGGCCCGTGGCCTGGGTCCCCGTGAAGGGGCTGCCGTCGCTGTTGACCAAGGAGCCGGACGAGACGGTGGCGGTCGTGGTGTACGAGGCTGGTGCCGAAAGAATGAGCGCAGCGGCCGCCAGCCCAGCCAGCACGGGGACGGCGACGAGAATCCACCACCTGCGACGGGCGATGCGGAGGTAATCGATGATCTCCATGTTGTTCCTATCCTGATGGGAAATGACGTCGGACGACGGTTGGGTCGGCCGCGATGGTGCGTGCTGGAGCTGGCTCAGCGGCCGTAGTGCCAGGCGAAGTCGATCCCGGGCATGGCGCGGAGTCGATCGTTCAACGGCGTGTAGTAGTCGACGAGACGAGTGAAGGTCTCCGGTGGCATCTGGCCGTAGGGCTTGTTGGCGTTGCGCGGCTCGAGCTGAACGCTCCGGTGCGGCTCGAGGCCGAGAAACGAGAAGACGCGGTCCATCTGGCCGTGAGGGTCGGCGAACAGGGCCTCGCTCTGGACGACGAGAACGCGCTCCGGCCCGAAGAGGTCGTGGAAGGTCTGCAGCTGCTCGGCGTAGTGTCCGCGGCGGAGGTAGGCGTGGTAGCGCCAGTGGGCTGCCGCGTAACGTGGATCCGCAATGATCCGAGCCTCTTCGCCGTCGAGTCGCGAAGGCTCGAGATCCATTGCGCGCTCGAAGGACTCGACTTCGTGCCCGTGCGCCACCTCGTAGGCATGATGCGACCAGGCGCGCGCTACGGGATCCCGCAGGCACATCACGATCTTGACGTCGGGCAGGGCGGCCCGAATCCGTTGTGGGGCCAGCGGGTGGAACATGTAGTACGGACTCGACTCGCCGACGAGGTCGTATCCCTCGTCGAGCCTCGGGAACTGCGATGTGTACCAGCGGAACCCACGTCCGAAGTTCACATCGAAGTAGTGCGTTCCCTTGCCGGATCCGCTCTGCCCCACTTGGGGATGCAGAGTGATCCACTCAGCCAGGGAGGTCGAGCCTCCTCGTTTGGTACCTACGACCAGGTATCCCGGCAGCAGTCGCTCACCGCGCGAAAGGCGCGCGCGCAGCGGACCCAGTGCGGCCCCCATGGAACGGCGTGACATCACAATCTCTCCCGGCGCGAGCGCGTTCCCCCCATGGTCCTTGTGACCCGGCGCCGCTCGAGCGATTTCGAGCCTAACCGGCGGACTGGCGCTGCACTGGGGATTCGCGAATTCCACGGAAACCTCCAGAAAGGGCACCTCTCGAGACCCGAGCGGTTACAGTCCGAGCGGGGCCAGGTCGCGGCATGCACCCCGCCCGACAACGAAGACCGACCAGTGAGTTGCACCATGAAGAGATCGCCAAAACTCACCGCGAGCGCCACGGGGGGCCAGGGCGCCCGACACGTCGCGCAGGGCCTGGTGGTGGCGGGGGTGGCGGTCTGCGCCCTGGCCGGCTGCACCTCGGGTCAGGGCGTCGCGGCGCCGGTCCCGACGTCGACGGTCACCAGTTCGGGGGTCACGTCGACCTCTGCTCCACCGGCGTCCGTGACCACGTCGAGCACCCCGAGGGCGTCGGTCACGACCCCCGCCCCGGGTCCAGCAGTCGGCCCGGCATTGGCGGCGGCCATCAACGACCTCTCGAGCAAGAGGCGCAACGTGGTGTCGCTCGATGGCGCCCGCAAGCAGCTGCAGGCAGGCAACGACGCTCTGGGACAGGCGCGGACGGCGATCACGGCCATGCGCGGCGCGGTGTACGGCAGCTCCCGCAACTGCCCTGCAGCGTCGGCGCAGAACGGCATCGTCCGGGCCAGGACCGGCGTGGCCGGGAACAGCGCGAACGTGGTCATCAACGCTCTCGTCTCCCGCCGCGCTCAGCTTGCTGCGCTGGCACAGGCCGCCACGACCGTCGAACGACAGGTGGCGGCTCAGGGCTCCACGATCGCATCCATGCCCGACGTCAGGGCTGCGGTGGCCCTGGCTCGGTCGACGGTGACGGCAGAGAGTGCGGCCACGGACAAGGTGACTCAGGCAGCCGCGGCCCTGCGCACCAACGCGGGCCAGGTCAGCGCCGGCGGGTCGCAGATCCTGGCCAAGACCTGCTGATCCATCACGTTCTCCGGTCGAGAATGGGTCAGACACCGCCCGTCCGGAATTGACCACCGCTCAATGGATTTCGCGACCTGGGCGGCCACGTGGGGCGGACTCATCTGGTCCCGCCCCACGTGGCTGTCACCCGTGCCGTTGCCACACTGCTCGCATCTGCGTCACCGGGTGATGCCGAGCTTGGCGTCGAGGAAGAGGTCTCCGGAGGTCCGGGTCGACTTCTGGTGAACCTCTATGGCGATGGTGTTGGTCCCGGCCGAGAAGGCGGAGGTGTCACTTCGTGATCGGTCAGTGCCCCGGCGGGCTCGACGACACCGATGACTCCATCCAGCTCATGGATGGGACTCGCACGGTGGACTCGGTCGCCTACACCATCACGGCGCCGTGGCCCGCAGCGGCGGCGGGTACCGGGCCGTCGATGGAGCTGAACGACCCCGCGCTCGACAACGACGTCGGCAGCAGCTGGCACGCCAGCTCCAACTCCGGCACACCCGGGGGCAGCGAACTCCGGCGGCGGATCGGGAGGAGGAGGCACGTCGACGGTGCTCAACTACGGGGCCACATGGAAGTACCTGGCGACCGGGCGGGACCAATCGCGGCGTGGCGGGCACCAGCGTTCAACACCGATGTGACCATGGCGCCGGGCAACCCCCTCCAGTCGGCCGAGCTCTCGCTCATCCAAGACGACGGCGCGGTGGTCTACGTCAACGGTGTGGAGGTGGCGCGCTCGAACATGCCGACCGGCACCATCTCATTCACCACCAAGGCTGCCAGCGCAGCAGACGACCGCCTGCTGTCGACGCCACGGCAGTGGCGATGGCCCCTCCGAAGAGTCTTCTGGAGGGGAGTGCATGTATTCCCCCAAAGAATGTGAACTGCTGCCTGGCTCCCCTCCGACAGAAAGTAGGCCGGCGCTCACATCCTGTGGACAGTACCCCGCAAGTACCCTTTGGGCGCTTTGGAAGAAATGACCATATTTCTGCTGTTGCAGCCCCTCGGCTACTTCTGTCGTTGCCCCACGAGAAACCGTACCCACGGGCCATAGTGGACCCGGCAGGAGGTCTTGATCGGCCTCATCATGCAGTCACAGGGAAAGCACTCGGGCAAGCATGTCACCATCGAACATCGCACAGCAGTGGGCGCCACGAGGGTCGGCGCAGTCAAGAAGGGGTCGTCACGAGATCCCGAGCGGTTCCCGGAACTCGGCGCTGACCATCGCCCTCCAGGTCGCTTTGGTCATCCTCGTGACGGCTGGGACGCTGGTCAGCGGCTTCAGCTTCGTGGATGGCGACAAGACACTCGCAGTGCTTCCCGTGATCGCCATGGTGGCCGTCGGGTTGGGCCTGTTGGCCTTGACCCCGTTCTCGGCGTTCGTGATCCTGCTCCTGGCGGTGCGGCCGACCCTGGACCTGTTGAAGTTGAGCTCCAACGCGACAGGTACCGCGGTCGGCAACACCGCCACACAGCGCGGGCTGGACCCCTCCAGCATCGTGGGGGTGCTGTTCCTGCTCGCGGCTGTCGTCTGGCTCGCAGGTCGCGTCCGAAGCGGCCAGCTGGTCCCAGGCTCGCGCCTGCGCACGGCGATGCTCGCGTTCCTGGCGGCATGCGCGCTCAGCGTCATCGGGTCGGTCCAACCCCAGGCAAGTGCGCTCGAGCTGCTGCGGATCGGCACCGTGGTCGTGATGTTCATCGTCCTGGAGCAGATCATCACGTCGCGAACCGTGATGATCCGGGTTCTGGTCACGTGTTACGTCGCGATGCTCATCCCGCTGGGCTTCACCCTCTTCGGGATCGTCACGGGGTCGCCCAGTTCCGAGGTGCGGGGGAGCTTCACCCGGCTCACCGGGCCCTTCAACCAGTCCAACACCTTCGCCCGTTACCTCGCCTTCCTGCTGGTCTTCGGGATCGCGATCTATCCGTACGTCAAGCCCAAGCTCAAGCTTCTGTTCGTCGCGATGCTGAGTCTTGCGTCGGTGTTCATGCTGCTCACGCTGACGCGTACGGCGATTCTCGGATCGGTCGCCGGGCTGGTCGTTCTCGCGCTGGTCCAGAAGCGCAAGGGCCTCCTCGGGGGTCTCGTCGCGATCGCTCTGTGCGCCCTCATGGTGCTGCCCGGTGTGGCTGCCCGCTTCGGAACGCTCGACGCCGAGAGCACTCCTACGGGGACACCGACGGGAAACACCCTGATGTGGCGCCTGCACTACTGGACGGAGGTCATTCCCCTGGCCAACGCCAACCCCGTGACAGGCATCGGGCTGGCCTCGACCCAGTACGAGACCGATGCAGCGAAGCAGCCGCACAACGACCTGATTCGTGCCTATGTCGAAACGGGCCTCGTGGGCCTGGTCTTCTACGTGTGCATGCTCGCCGCTTTGGTGGGCAATGCGCGCCGTGCCGTGCAACGAGCGCCGAAGGACACTCTCGAGAGTGGCGTTGCCGCCGGGGCACTGGCTTGTGCCGTGTGTTTCGTGCTGGGAAGCATGGCTGCCAACGTCATGTCCAACGTGGTGAGCCTGTGGTACCTCATCGCCTTCTCAGCTGCGGCAGCGTACGTCTCGCGGACCTTCGCGCCGGGAGCCGGCTCGGAGGGTCTGCAGAGCCGGCCCGACGCGGGCGTCGTGCCCGCAGCGAAGGCCTGAGAACCCCGCCTGGCTCCTGCGAGCCGGCTGTCCGTACAGGTGAAAAGGCATACACGGGACGAAGAGGACGACTTTCAGGCAATTCTCAGCAATGGGCCACTGCAGCCTTCCGGGCCGCCCTAAGGTCGAGCAATTCGAAGCGGTGCCTGGGACGTAGGTCGAAGAGGGTCGACACACTTCCACCAGGGGGGTGGCACGTCGGGGGCGCTCGAGGGGGAGGGTTACGACATGAGCAAGCAGATCCACCGAATGGCCATCGCAGCAGCAGGGGCGGCGCTCGTGGCACTGGCGCCGGCTGCCTACGCGGCGACGTCGACGGTCACGGCGACGGCCGAGACGATCGACCGCAAACCGGCGGGGACGAACGACGCGGACGACCCGTCGTTCTGGGTCCATCCGAGCGACCCGTCGAAGAGCCTGGTCATCGGCACGGTCAAGGAGGCCGGTGTCGACGTGTACCGCACGGACGGCTCGCTGGTGCAGACGGTGCCGATTCCGTCGGGCAGCCGGTACAACAACATCGAGGTTCTCTACGGCATCGACCTCGGCGGGGACGACACGCGACCTGGCGGTCTTGAGCGACCGCGGCACGGACAAGCTGCACATCTTCGCCATCAACGGCGCCAGCACCAGTGCGCCGCTGAGCGAGGTGACCGCGAGTTCCGCTCCGCTCGTGTTCGGAGGCACCAAGAAGATCAACTCGAAGACCACCTACGGTCTCGCGGGCTGGCGCAACCGCGCGACCGGCAAGGGTGAGGTGTTCGTGACGCAGGAGAACACCACCAACCTCGCCAAGCTCGTGCTCACCGATGCCGGCGGCGGCAAGGTGAGCTATCAGAAGGTGGCGTCACTGAGCCTGCCGGACCGCTTCACCCTCCCGAACGGGTCCACGTGGACGCCCTGCTTCAACCCGAAGCACCCCGACTGGGTGGCGCACGCCGAGGGCATGGTCGTCGACCCGGACACCGGAACGCTCTGGGCCGACCAGGAGATCGTCGGTCTGTGGAAGATGACCACCGACCTGACCAACCCCGTGCTCGTCCACAAGCTGACCCGGTTCGGACAGAAGTACAGCGTCATGAGCGGCAAGTGCAAGGTCGACGCCGCCTCGACCAGCTACGGCGAGTCCTACCTTCCGGGTGACCTGGAGGGCATCGGCCTCTACCGGGCCGGTACGTCCTCGAACGGCTACCTCATCATCTCGAACCAGCAGAAGTCGCTGTTCACCGTCTTCAGCCGCGACGGCGCCAGCTACCTCGGAACGTTCGCCATCGGGGGCGGGATGTTCGACTCCGTGGAGGCCACCGACGGCCTGGACGTCATCAACGTCAACATGGGCCCTAAGTACCCGCAAGGCATGCTCGTCACCCAGGACGGGAAGGACGCCCCCGAGGGCGGAACCAACTTCAAGTTCACGCCTTGGCCGAGCGTGGCCAAGGCCCTGGGTCTGGTGGTCGACACCGCCGGCAGCCCCCGGAACTGAGGCAGGACGGCGTTTCAGCAGTACACGTTGGCCAGCTGGTGGGGCCGTGAGGCCCCACCTCGATCTCGAGGAGACGGACATGCGTAGAGGCATAGCGATGATGGGTGTGGCTGCGGCCGCCGCAGCCGTGGGCGGTCTGGCGCTGCCCGCACAGGCGGCGGTGAGCTATCGGGTCACCGTCACCTGTTCGGTGCCCAAGGCCCAACCGGAGCGGCAGCTGGCGCCCAACTCGTGCCTCAACTACCTCCCCGACGGCACCCAGACGTACACCGCGAAGGTCCGTGACAGCAGCGGCTCGCCGGTCCGCGGCGTCACGGTGAGATGGACGGACTCGGACGCCCAGGACGGGCTCTTTCGGATCAACCAGAACCCCTGCGTCACGGGCTCGACCGGCACGTGCTCGGCCGAGCTGGTCGACAGGCACCCGAAGGCGGGGGAGCGGATCGTCGTCACCGCGTCCGCAGGCGGATCGTCGGGCACCGGCTATCTGACGTTCCAGCGCTGACCGACACCACGAGAAGCCCCCGGTCGCTTCGGCGCCGGGGGCTTCTCGATGCGCTCGGCCCCGCGGATCTCGTGCAGACATCGCCCCCCGGACGTCACGATCCGGGGGGCGATGGGCGCAGGGCCGGGCGTGGACGCGATCAGCGCCCGGTGAACTTGGCGAGGTGCGCGACGGGCTGTCCGGCGACGCTGGGTGAAGTCGCCGCCGAGCCACAGGTCGTGGGTGCTGGGGTCGACCACGGCCGCCAGGACGCCGAACGGGCTGTCCAGGGTGGGCGCCCAGGAGGTGACCTGCCCGCTGGACACCGAGACCTCGAGAACCTTGCGCCTCGGAAGGTTCTTGTCGCACATGAAGGGCGCGCCGGAGCCGGTGTTGCCGACGCAGTAGTTGGTGAAGTGGCCGCCGCCGAAGACCGAGTCGCCGTCGACGGCGACGGCCTGGACGTCACCGTCCAGCTGGTAGACGGGTTGTTGCAGGCTGCCGTCCTGGTCGAGCAGGAGGAGGTGGCCGCCCGAGCCGGCCTGGCCGACGTACACGCCGCGCGAGTCGGTGACGAGCTTCAGGACCGGGAACAGCGAGCCGTGGGGCGAAGCCGGAGTCGTTCTTGCCCGTGGAGGCGCTCACGGCGCCGAGATAGGGGTTGGCGCCCTGCCCGTTCAGGGTGGTGAACAGCCCTCCGACGTAGACGCGCCCGCCGTCGGTGCTGAGCGCCAGCGTGTTGACCTTGCCGTTGGCCTTGGGCTGCCAGCCGGAGTCCAAGGCGCCGCTGGCGAGGGAGAACGCGGCCAGCTTGGACCGGCTCGTGGCCCCGACCTTGGCGAACTCGCCGCCGACATACAGGGTGGAGGCGGAAGTGGCGAGTGCCCTCACCGGCTTGTTGATCACGGGGTTGAACGGCTGCACCTGTGCGGTGGCTGACGCTGAGGGCCGCGAGGTTGCTCCGGCTGGCGCCGCCGACGTTGGTGAAGGAGCCCCCGACGTAGACGGTGCTGCCGGAGACGGCGATCGACAGGACCTCCCCGTTCGCGGCGGCGGTCCAGGACGTCAGCTCACAGGTGGCGAGATCGATCGCGGCCAGCCCGCTGCGGACCTGGGCCTTTCCGGACCGGTCCTGGACCTGGGTGAAGGTGCCCCCGATGAAGAGGGTCCCGCCGGCTGATCGCCATGGCGCTGACCCGCCCGTTCGGTTGGGCGCAGGGCCGGACGGCGGTCGGAGCGACGGCGGCCATGGCGGCCGAAGCGCCCCCCACCACCAGGGCGGTGGTACAGAGCGCGGCAAACGGAAGTCGAGTACGCATGGAGTTCCCCCAGTGTTAAGACGTTTGATCGGCGACGCCCCGCGGTCGCCTCGGCAGCACGGTGCCTCGGTCTCAGCAAAATAACAGGAAAGAGTTGCCACGAGGACGCGAACTGGCCATGCGTATTTATGCTGCATCGAAGCGAATATCCTCTTAGGCACGTATATCCGACTTATCGCATTCAGCCGTTATAACCGATATTTCGCAACCTGACGCCAGACGAAGGTGCCCGGAGCCTGGCGTGCACCTTTTGTGTGCTGAAGCGAAAATATCTGCGTTGTGTTCTCCCCAAAGCGCTTATCGCATTCTTTCTTGTTGCTAAGGTCCGTCTCGTTGGTCCTGGGGGGCAGGACTGGTGGGGCGCGTTCGGCGCACCACCTGGGGGAGGCGAGCCGTCGCTCGCTCGTTACCTGTGGAGCATTCATGAGGACATCTCGCATTCGGGCACTCGGTCGACATGAGCCAGGCAGCCGGGGGCGACCAGATCGGTCCGAGCGAGTCGGGTCCATCCTGGCTGCTGCTGCTGCCGCGGCGAGCCTGACCGTCGCAGCGACCCTTGCAACGGCGACGGCGCCGCCAGCAGCGGCCGCGCCCGTCCTGCCGGCGGGTCCGGCGCTCTCGCCGAGCGCCGACGGGACGTTCTGGGGCACGAACGGTCGTGTCGTCGACATCGTCTCCAACGGGACCAAGGCCTGGATCGCCGGCGGGTTCGACTACGTCGGTCCCAACACGGGTCGGTCGGTCACGGTCGACTCGAGCTCGGGCGCCGTGCTGCCGTCCTCCAACGTCGTCGACGGAACCGTCAACGCGTCCGCGCCCGACGGCAAGGGGGGCTACTACCTCGCCGGAGACTTCTCGCGTGTGTCTGACGTGCGTCGCCAGGGCCTGGTCCACATCAAGGCCGACGGGAGCGTCGACCGTTCGTGGCCGGCCACTGCCGTGACGACCACCGTCACGGTCAACGGTGTCACCAAGTCACAAACCGGTTCGGTCAAGACCGTCGCCGTCGCCGGTGACCGTCTCATCATCGGAGGCGACTTCGACACGGTCAACGGTGTGCGCTCGTCCCGGCTCGCCGCCATCGGTTTGGACGGCAACGTCATCCCGACCTGGCAGGCGTCGGCCAGCGCCACGGTCAACGCCCTGGCAGTGGTCGGCAGCAAGGTCTATGTCGGTGGCTCGTTCACGAGCCTCAACGGCGCCAGCCGTGCCTACCTCTCCCGGGTCCAGCTGGCCGATGGCGCCACCGACCCGGCGTTCACGGCGCAGACGAACGCTCCGATCTACGCCCTGGACGTCCAGGGTGGCGCCACCAGCGACCAGGACACCGTCAAGCTCGGCGGCGACTTCACCAGCGTGACCAGTGGTGCCGGCACCACGAGCCGGTCCCGCCTGGCCGCCGTCGACGGCGGGGGTGCGGTGCTCTCGTGGGCGGCCTCGGCCAACGGGACGGTCAGAGCCGTTGCGACGGATCCGGCGTCCGGCACCACCTTCGTGGGCGGCACGTTCAGCCAGCTGAGCGGACAGAACCGCACCCAGGTGGGCGCCTACGACCCCGCCGGTGCGCTGACCGGCTTCAACGCTTCGCTGGCGGGGTGTCAGGCACCGCACACGCTCAAGTCGACCTACACGCTTCCCGCCTGCACCGTCGAGGTCCAGGGCCTCCGGGTCGCGGGAGGAACGGTGTACGTCGGTGGCGTCTTCACCACCACCCAGGGCATCCTGCGCCACAACGCGGCCGCCTACTCCGTGGCCACCGGCCAGCTCACGTCATGGCTGCCCATGCCGGGGGCCCGGGTCCGCACCTTCACCAACCTGGGTGGCACAACCGTGATGGGCGGCGACTTCGTCAGCGCCGGCGGGCAGTATCGCAGGGGCGTCGCCAAGATCGACCTCGCCACCGGGACGCTCGATCCCTCCTTCACGGCCAACGCCGACAACATGGTGCTCGACCTGGAGCTGAACGCGGACCGGACCAAGCTCTACCTCGGGGGCACGTTCAAGTCCGTCAACGGCGTCACCCGTCAACGGATCGCTGCGGTCGACGCGACCACGGGCGCCCTGGACTCGGCCTTCGTGGCCAAGGTGAACAAGGACGTCTACTCGATCGCGGTGCGTCAGAACTTCGTCTACCTCGGAGGCCAGTTCACCCAGATCGGCACGGTGGCCCGGCAGCACGCCGCCCGCATCTCGGCCGTCAACGGCGCCGTCGACGCCACGTGGACCGCGAACACCAACGGGCCGAGCGGGGCGACGTACCACGAAGGCATGGTGCTCTCCTTGGCGGTCGCCCCCGACAACTCGCGAGTCTTCCTCGCCGGACCCTTCAAGACCGTCAACGGAGTGGCCCTTCCGGACGGCATCGCGGCCGTCAGCGGGGCCACCGGGGCCGTGCTGCCCAAGCAGCTGGGCGGGGTGCACAGCTGCGGGACCCTCCACTGGATCAACACCCTCAAGCTCAGTGCAGACGGGCAGCGACTCTACGGGGGTGACGTCTGCCCCGACTGGATCTACCAGTGGGACGCCGTCAACCTCTCGCAGACCAAGGTCAACGGTCTGAACTGGAGCACTGCCTGCAACGGCGGAATGCAGGGAACGCTCGAGGTGAACGGCACCTTCTACGACGGCACCCACGGCGGCGACAAGGGCAGCGGCGGCTACTGCTGGCAGTCCCCGACGTCTCCCACGCCGGTCGCCCAGCAGAGGTTCTTCGCCTTCCGGGCCACCGACGGGGCGCTGACCGACTATGCCCCGGTGTTCGACTCACCCATGGGGGTGTGGTCGTTCGCAGCGGTCCCGCAGGGGCTGCTCGTCGGTGGCGACTTCACCGTCGCCGGTGACCGCAACACGGTGGCCCAGGGCCTGACCCTGTTCCGCGGCACGCCGTGAGCACCCGAGACCGGAGGAGGTCGCCATGAGGCGCCGCATCATCACCAGCCTCATGGCGACTCTCGCCGGCCCTGGTCGCCGGCACCCCAGCGACCGCCGACGGAACGGGTGGCATCACCGACTCGCCGGCGCGCACGTGGGGCACGAACGGACGCGTGAGTGCCGTCCTGACCGTCGGAGCGAGCGTCATCATCGGTGGGGACTTCACGTCCGTATCTGACACCAACGGTCGCACCTACCCTGCCGCGCGCCTCGCCAAGTACCTTCCGGCGACCGGCACCTTCGACCTCACGTGGGCGCCGTCGACCACGGGACCGGTGTATGCCCTCGCCTCGTCGGGTGACCGCCTGCTCGTCGGTGGGAACTTCAGCAAGCTGGACGGGCGTTCGCACTCGTCCCTGGGTGCGGTCTCGCTGCGCACCGGGGACATCGACCCGACGTTCACGACAACCGTGGACAAGCAGATCGACGCCATCGCGATCGTGGGGTCCAGCGTCTACCTCGGTGGCCCGTTCACGACGGTCACGGACAGTGGCGGCTCGACCATGCGCAGCTACACGGCGAAGGTCGGTCTCACCACCGGCGTCCTCGACCCCACGTGGGCGCCGGTGATGACCGCGCGGGTGCGCTCGCTGCTGCCGACCCCCGACGGTTCCAAGGTCTACGTGGGAGGCGATTTCGCCAGCACCAACGGTCTGAGCTACGCCGGCAAGCTGACGCTGCTCCGGGCCGCTGACGCCTCGATCGACCCGGTGTTCCGAGCGGGTGTCACGAACGCCGGTTCCCGGTCACCGGTGCTCGCCATGGCGCTGTCCGGGAACGCGCTGGTCGTCGGGACCACCGGATCCGGCGGCGGATGCACGCGTCTCGACGCCACCACCGGCATGACGCAGTGGAGCAAGCACGGCACGGGCGACGTCGCCGCGGTGGCGTTCTTCGGACCCAACACGTACTGCGGTGGGCACTTCAGCGGAACGGCGTCGTTCGACGGGCTCAACCGGGACAAGCTCGCCGCCGTCGACACCGTCACCGGGATGACCCAGCCGTACGTTCCGGGGATCAACAGCGCTCTCGGGGTCTGGTCACTGGGCACCACGCCGGACGCCCTCATCGCCGGCGGCGACTTCACGAAGATCAACACGGTGCTCCAGTCGGGCCTGGCCCAGTTCAGGGACCTGACGGCTCGGACGACAGCCGCTCCTCCCGCTAGTCTCAAGGCCGTCGCGGGAGACGCCGCCGTCTCGCTCACCTGGGACGTCCCGTCCACGGACGGGGGCTACCAGGACGACAGCTACCGAATCTTCCGCAGCGCCAACGGGGGGACGATGACCTTCATCGGCGGGAGCAGCCAGGAGAACTTCTCCGACCCCACCGCGGTCAACGGCACCACGTACACGTATGCCGTGCTCACCCGCAACGGCGCCGGCGACAGCGCGCTCAGCGACGTCGTGCAGGCAACGCCCGTCGCCGAGACCCTGACGGCGCCGGGGGTGCCGACAGCCTTCCACGCCACCGGGTCCTATCTCGTTGCACAGCTGTCCTGGAGCCCGCCCGCCTACGACGGGGGGACGCCCGTGACGGCATACCGCGTCCTTCGATCCACCGTGAGCGGAGGCGAGACAGCGATCATCGACCTCCCGGGGACGGCTCGGTCCTACACCGACCAGGCCGTCGAGGCACAGACGCGCTACTACTACACGGTGCGGGCCGTCAACGCCATCGGCGCCGGCCCCGACGCGACCGAGCAGAGCGCCGTGCCCAGCAGCGGGGTGCCGAGCGCCCCTGTCATGACGGCGAACCCGGGGCCGGGCATGTCGTTCTCCTGGACGATCTCCAACGAGGGAGGTGCCCCGGTGACGAAGTATGTCGTCGTGCGTGACGGCGTCCGGCTGGGCACGGTCGTTCCTCCGTCGCCGAACACCATCACCGACCCCAGTCCGCTCACGGGGACCCACACCTACATGGTCAAGGCGGTCAACGCCATTGGCACGTCGAAGTGGTCGAACCCCGTCACGGTGACCACGCCGTAGGCGGTCCGAGGGGCGACGGCCTACGGCGTCGCCCCTCGCAGCTCAGCCGCGGACCGAGTAGCCGAAGTGACGCAGCCCCGGCAGCGTGAACAACGACACCGCAGCGCGGTGCAGCACCGGCATGGCACGACGCCACTCCTCGTCCGGCCGTAGCGTCACCAGGCCCCGATCGTGCCGGTTGGGATTGCCTGCCACCGTGTGGGTCGGCTGCATCCTGACGCTGCGCTCGTCGACGAAGGGGGTCCGACTGGTGTCGAGGTCGAGCAGCTGCGCGATGCGCTCGACGGTCTCACGGGGACGGTCGACGAAGTCCTCGTAGCGGATCCGGACCGTCCGTCCCTGCTTGGTGGGCCACCAGTACTCGACGAGGTAGTTCCACACCACCCACATCGCCGACGACCGCCACAGCTCGAGCCGTTCCATGGTGGCGTCGTCGTCACGGTCGCCCGTGACCTTGACCCGACGCCACGAGAACGCGTTGGCCCGCGGATCCCGGACGACGTGGACGACGTACAGCTCGATGCCGGGCAGGCGTTCGAGGATCTTGCCGTAGGGCGGCAGCTTCGAGGAGTCGACGATCACGGCGGGGTGTTCGAGCTCGGACAGGGCGGTGTAGAGGGCCGCGATCTTGTCGTCGTTGGGGTGCGGCGGCACCGCCGGCCGACCCCTGAGCTGGCGGAGCACCATCGAGGGGATGCGCATCATCCGCAGCCGGGACAGCAGATCCCGCGACACTGCGAGCGGGTCGGGTGGCGCGGCCCCTCGGTAGGCCCGGTCGACGACGGCAGCCCAGACGTGGCACTGGCTGAACGGCAGACCGCATCCGCACCTGTGGTCCTCGAGGAAGCCGCGCTCCCAGACGTAGCGCAGCTCGCCGACGGCCATTGCGCCTGGGAGCTGACCCAGGATCGTGC
This sequence comes from uncultured Actinomycetota bacterium, assembly GCA_963849965.1. Lineage (GTDB taxonomy): Bacteria > Actinomycetota > Actinomycetes > Actinomycetales > Dermatophilaceae > Terrabacter. The sequence continues at coordinate 48,059 of CAWKJV010000001.1, forward strand.
TGAGGATGGTCGTGCCGCTGCGGCCCGTGCCAGCCACGAACAGCACCTTCGTCGGGGCTGCGGGGATGCTCACCGGGAGGACTCCGATCGTTGCGCGACAAGTGATTTCGCGGTGCGACCTGCCCTGGTCGAGGCCTTGTCGTAGACGACGTCGAGTCGCGAGAGGTGGGCAGCCGCAGCGAAGTCCTGCTCCAGCCGACGGCGGCCGGCGATTCCCATGGTCACGGCTTCCTCGGGACTCGAGTCCAGATGGGCCAGGGCTCCGGCCAAGCGGGCGTCGTCGTCAGCGGGCACGACGAGGCCGTGGACGCCGGGCTCCACCAGCTCCGGCATCCCGCCCATGTCCGTGACGACGACCGGCGTCGATGCAGCGAACGCCTCGAGGATGGTCATCGGCTGGTTCTCGTACCAGCGCGAGGGCACCAGCAGTGCGCGGCTGTGCCGCACGAGGGGAGCGAGCTCGTCCGCGCTGAGGCGGCCATGGAACACCACTCGTCCCGGGGCCACCTCGGACGCGAGCCGTTCCAGGCTCGGTCGCTCCGGACCGTCCCCCGCGACGTGCAGCACGCAGGCGCCCGACAGGCGGCCGATCGCCCGGATCGCTGTGTCGACGCCCTTCTCGTGCGACAGGCGCCCGGCGACGACGAAGCCCTCTCCGGCCTCCGGGGCATGCCTGAGCTCGGGAATGTGGGTGAAGTTGTTCACCACGCTGATCCGGTCCTCCGCGATGCCCTGACGCATCATGACCGCGGCCAGGAAACGGCTGGGGCTGACGAAGGCGTCGACCGGACCATAGGCGTCGAAGGCGCGGTGGAGGCCCGACTCGACCGCGAGAAGCACACTCCCGCTGAGAGATCCGTTCTTGCACCGGTTCGCGGCGGCGTGCCAGGTGCCGTGGCCCACGCACGCATCACACGGACGTCCGTGATCGAGCATCTGGTAGCTCGGGCAGGCCAGCTTGTAGTCATGGAGGGTCATGACACACGGGATGCCGGCACGGCTGATCGGACGCAGCACCGCGGGGGAGAGCTGGTGGTAGACGTTGTGGCAGTGCACGACGTCAGGCCTGAACTCTCGGATCGCCTGGTCGATCCCGCGAGCGCTGGAGCTCGACCACACCATCCGGGCGGAGGCCCTGATGCCGGCCCACCCACTCGGAGGAGGCTCGAGCTCCACGAACGACGGGAAGGTCCTGCCCAGGGGCTGCGGAGTCTCGTTCTCCGGGTGGTCCATGCCGAAGAAGCCGACCTCGTGTCCGGCCGACCGCTGGAGCGCGGCGACGTCCAGCATGTAGCCCTCTGCGCCTCCGCGTCGGTAGAGGTACTTGTTGACGTGAAGAATGCGCATCGCCGTCCCCTTCTGAACTCGCCCAGTTGATCACATGCCATCCCGAGATGTCCGCGAATCGTGGGGAACGGTCGGCCGTTTCGGCTGGCTTGGGCGCATTTTGCGGTTCTCCCGTGCGGGCCCGGAAGGCGATCAATAATGAGCCGGGACAGCATCGGCTCTGAGAGACCACGGGCAGACACCCGGCTGTCGTTGTTCGATGGAGGGGACGTAACAACGTGGCACGATCCGTGGTGGCGACCGCACGACGAACGGTGCGCCGTGCAGCGACGTGGCGTCCCAAGCACGACGGCACCGAGAGCGTGGACGTGGGGCGGCTGATCAGCCCGTTCCGCTACGACGTGGTGGTGAGGGCCCAGCTGTTCGACGCGGTGGCGGCCCGACCGGTCGGGCAGTCGATGGACGAGTTCGTGTCGGCGGTGGCCGAGCATCCTTACGCGGTGTGGTTCCGCGAGGTCGAGCTCCGTCGCTTCTTCCCGTGGGTGCTGAACGACCCGCGGGACGTCGCCGACGCATACGCCGTCCGGGTCGCACGCGCGGTCCGCACCTTCGAGTCGTTCGAGCAGCACGGCTTCGATGCCCGTCAGCCGATCATGCTGCGCCGTCTGGCCCGCCCCACGGTCAGCGACTCCGGCGTCCTTGTGCCGCGGGTCCTTCACCTCGGTGACGGTGGTCACCGGCTGGCCCTCGTCCACCGCTCGGGAGGCCTGCTGGAACCATCGATGCACCGCATCGACCCGCGTCCGAGCAAGGTCATCGACAACACCGCGATCCTCGCACCCGCACTTCGGCTGACTGAGCAGGAGTATGCCGCCTTCCTCTCCCTGGGCTTCCTCGACGCTGCTGTCGACTCGCTGGACGCGCTCTGGTCGGGAGTCGAGCACACGTGCCCGGACCGTCTGGCGGAGCTCGAGGCCCTGGTGAAGGCGCAGTGGCTGGATGTGGCCGAGCGATGAGCGCGTGGTGGGACCGGTACGTCAATCCGCCGGACGGTCCGCAGACCCCGAGGCAGCACCTGACGCGCAAGATCGTGCGCCGGATCCACTGGGCCCGAACCGAGGGTGTGGGCAGGGTCATCGAGGAGGACCGCCTCGACCCGCGCCCTCGGCTGCGAGCGGCCGTCCGCAAGCGCCGGTGGCGTCGCGGCCATCCCGTCGCACCGGGTTCGGCCGTGCCCGTCTACGTCGTCGGACTCCAGCGGTCCGGGACGAACATGCTCATGCGTGGCCTGGACGAGGCGCCCGAGACGGAGGTGCGCAACGAGAACGACCGCGTGCTGTTCCACCGTTTCCGGATCAGGTCCGTCGACGTGCTGCGTTCCACGGTCCTGGCCAGCCGGCAGCAGTTCGTCTTCGTCAAGCCGATCTGTGACTCGCAGCTGCTCGACACCTTCCTGGACATCGACGGGCTCGCCCCCGGGCGTGGGGTCTGGGTGTACCGCGACCCGGACTCCCGGGCGCGGTCGGAGGTCTCCAAGTTCGGGCCGGCCAACCTGCTGGCCCTGCGTGACATCGCCGCCGGCAGGGGCGAGACCCGATGGCAGGGGGAGCGCCTGCCGAAGGCGAGCGTCGAGCTCGTCGCGTCGTTCGACCTCGACACGATGACTCCTTTCACCGCCGCGGTCCTCTTCTGGGCCATCCGCAACCAGCTCTTCTTCGAGCTCGGGTTCGACCGTCGCGACGACGTGCTGCTGGTGTCCTACGACGCGTTCGCCGCCCATCCGGCGGACGAGATGCAGCGTCTCTGCCGGTTCGTCGGCGTGACCTACCGGCCCCAGCTCGACGAGCACGTCGACCGCAGGGTCTCGCACGGGACGAAGCCGCTCGAGATCGATCCGCGCGTTCGCGCCCTCGCCACCGAGGTCCACGAGCGTCTCGAGGTCGCGCGCCATGCCCAGGACCGACGCACAGCCAACCAGGACTCGTCGGCGGCCGGCGAGAGAAGCGCACCATGAGGACCGGGATCGCTGCGATGCGGGCAGCAGCAGTCGTGGTGGTCGGCGGCCTGCTGCTGGGCGCCTGCACCGGCGACGCCAAGGTCCCTCCCACGACCAGCACGACCGCGAGCCCGAGCGGCTCGCCCACCGGGGCGGCCGCCGACCTCACAGCACCGCTCGGGGCGAAGTACGACTGGTCGCGGTTCGACACCGTCTCGCCGTACCTGAAGAGCCTGTCGGGTAGCTCGACGTTCTACGAGCTCGTCTGGTGCGACATCGAACCGACCGAGGGCAAGCAGGACTGGAAGACCATGGACGCCGTCGCCCGCAAGGCCCAGTCCGTGGGCGCGCGGCTGATGATCAAGATCCGGGTCGGTTCCTGCTGGGCCACCACGCAGGGCGACCCCCAGCACGTGCGCGGCACCAAGAACAAGACCGAGTCGTTCATGCCCAAGGACCTGAGCAAGTACAACGCGTTCGTCGCCTCGGTCGTCAAGCGCTACTCCGCCCAGGGCGTGCACACCTACGCCGTGGAGAACGAGATCAACTCGGAGTCGTTCTGGGGCGGCAGCACCGCCGAGTTCGAGTCCCTGATCAAGGCCGCGGCGGCCTCGATCCGCGCCGCGGACCCGTCTGCAGCGGTGGCCGACCCCGGCATCAGCAGCACCGCATACGGTGCGGCCATCGCCAAGCGCCTGCTGGACCAGGGCAAGGTTCCCGATGCCGTCAAGGCCTGGAACACCTACTACTCACGCCGCATCGGAACCCGTGGCGACCAGATCCAGTCCGTCACTGACGGAGCGAGCCTCGCTGCGGCTCTCGCCTCCCCGCAAGCGACCCGCAACCTCGAGTACCTCGCGCTCGCCGAGAAGCTCCAGAAGGACAAGGTGGTCGACATCAGACAGGTGCACTTCTACGAGAGCTGGCAAGCCGCCCCGGCTTTCGTCGACTACCTCAAGGCCACGACGCCGGCGGGCATGCCGATAGAGGCGTGGGAGGTCGGCCAGTTCCTCAAGGACGGAACCCTCACCGATGAGCAGCGTGCGCAGGAGATGGTCAAGACCGTGTCCGTCCTTCTCGCCGGCGGGGTTCGGCGCGTGCTGTGGCTCCCGCTCGTCATGAACCCGGTTGGACGCAACAGCGATGAGCCGCGCTACGGGCTGCTCAACCCAGACGGTTCAGCGCGTCTGACCGGAACCGCCTTCACGGCGATGGCCCAGGCCGCGGACGGCGCGACGGCGACCGCCGTCTCGGGAAAGGGCCTCACCGGGGTGGCCCTCGAGAAGGACGGCAAGACACAGGTCTTCGTCTGGAGCCCGGCCGGCGACGTCATGATCAAGCTCGGACCCGGTGAGGTCGCCAAGCCGATCGCCGCCCAGGGGGGCTCGGGAGCCACCGGGTCGGCCAAGCTCGGTGCCGCACCGGTCCAGATCGTCTCCAACCGCACGGTCTCCGAATTGTTGAGCACGCTGTGAGCCTCGACCCAGACCCGAAACGACTCGTGTTCGTCGGCGGGCTGCACCGCAGCGGCACGACGCCCTTCGCCAAGATCCTCGACGGCCATCCGGAGATCAGCGGACTCGTCGACACCGGGGTCCGAGAGGACGAAGGACAACACCTCCAGCGGGTCTACCCCAAGGCCAAGGTCTACGGCGGGTCCGGCCGGTTCGCCCATCGTCCGGAGGCACACCTCACCGAGGCGTCGCCGCTGACGACGGCGGCGAATGCGCAGGCGATGCTCGACAGCTGGAGCCCCTACTGGGACACCAGCCGGAGGTTCCTCGTGGAGAAGTCTCCGCCGAACATCATCATGGGCCGCTTCCTCCAGGCGCAGTTCCCTGGGTCGGGACTCATCGTCGTGGTCCGGCATCCGGTGGCGGTCGCCCTGTCCAACAAGAAGTGGCGACGCATCACGTCCACCAACCCTCGCAAGTTCCAGTCGCTCAACCAGATGGTCGAGCACTGGCTGGCGGCTCACACCATCCTGGCGGCCGACGCTCCCCACCTCGACCGGCTGCTCGTGGTGCACTACGAACGCCTGATCCAGAACCCGGACGACGAGCTGGAGCGCGTGCAGTCCTTCCTCGGTCTGAGCCAGCCGATCGACTCCTCGAAGCTCAGCAGGAGTCACAGCGACTCCTATGCGCGAACGGTGGGCGTCGTACGAGGGCTGGTGGCGGCCGGGCGGTTGGCAACGCCGCATCATCGGGTCTCGCCACGCCGACGACATCGCCGCGTTCGGCTACGACTGGGCTGACCTGTCCGGTTTCTCGCAGCACCCCGACCCCGGTCGGGACTGACGGCAGCCGTCTGACGCCTCTGAAGGGGCATGCGGTGGGCGCGCCGGCGCGGTGAAGGTGTGCCCCGTGGCGCGATTACTCTGGTGGGGCACCCCGTGTCCGATCGATGTGGGTCCGTCATGCTGCCTGCGCGTCGGGTGGCCCGTTGATCGCCGTCTGAAATGTTGGGACGTCTGCTCATGACCGCAACCACCACCCGAACCCCGGCTTGCCTGTCCGGGCTCCTCGACGTCTGGCAGGCCGAGCACACCGCCCGTCGGGTGCTCGAGCAGGTGGGGCGGGCCCAGCTCGTCGACGTGTCGGGGAGCGACGGCAGCCGTCCGTTCCTCGTCGCCGCCCTGGCGCGCGCCACCGGCGACGCCGGGCCGGTCGTGGTCGTGACGGCCACGACGCGTGAGGCCGACGACCTGGCCGCGGCCCTCGAGGCCTTCCTGCCGCACGACGCCGTCGCCGTCTTCCCGAGCTGGGAGACCCTTCCGCACGAGCGCCTCTCGCCCCGCAGCGACACGGTCGGCCGGCGACTGGCCGTCCTGCGGCGGATCGCGCACCCCGACCCCGACGACACGGCATACGGCCCCCTGTCGGTCGTCGTCGCCCCGGTCCGTGCGGTCCTCCAGCCGATCACCAAGGGACTGGGCGACCTCGTGCCCGTGGCGCTGCGTCCCGGTGACGAGCGGCCGCTCTCCGACGTGGTCGAGGCGCTCGCCGCCGCGGCCTACACGCGCACCGACCTCGTGGAGCGTCGCGGGGAGTTCGCCGTGCGCGGCGGGATCCTCGACGTCTTCCCCCGACCGAGGAGCACCCCGTCCGCATCGAGTTCTGGGGCGACACCGTCGAGGAGGTGCGGTGGTTCAAGGTCGCCGACCAGCGCAGCCTCGAGGTCGCGGAGCACGGTCTCTGGGCCCCGCCGTGCCGCGAGGTCCTGCTGACCGACGAGGTGCGCGCGCGAGCGGCCGAGCTGGCCACGCAGCTGCCCGGCGTCGCGGACATGTTGACCAAGGTCGCCGAGGGGATCGCCGTCGAGGGCATGGAGTCGCTGGCCCCCGCGCTCGTCGACGGCATGGAGTCCGTGCTCGACGTGCTGCCCACCGAGTCGATCATCGTGCTGGCCGACGCCGAACGCATCCGCACCCGCGCCCACGACCTCGTCCTCACGAGCGACGAGTTCCTCCAGGCCAGCTGGGCCAACGCGGCGGCCGGCAACAACGTGCCCGTCGACCTCCAGTCGGTCCTCGGCTCGGCCTCCTACTGGACGCTCGCCCAGGTGCGCGCGCACGCCGTTGCGTCCGGACGCCCGTGGTGGACGCTGACCCCCTTCAGCGCCGACGCCGAGCTCGTCATCGAGGACGACGACGTCGACGTCCGGCTCTCCCTGGGGACCGTCGACGCCGAGGCGTTCCGCGGGGACACGGACCGGGCGGTCGCCCACCTCAGGGAGCGGATCGGTGACGGATGGCGGGTCGCCATCGTCACCGAGGGACCGGGTCTCGCCAAGCGCGTCGAGGAGGTGCTGCGCGACCACGAGGTGCCTGTCGACCGGCTCGCCGACACGGTTCCCAGCGGCCGGGCTCTCATCGCAACCGCGGTCTCTCGGAAGGGGATTCGTCGACGAGGCCGCACGCCTCGAGGTGCTCACCGAGACCGACCTCACCGGTCAGGTCGGCAGCTCGACGTCGACGAAGGACATGCGGCGTATGCCGTCGCGCCGGCGCAACCAGGTCGACCCGCTCCAGCTGCGCCCGGGGGACCACGTCGTCCACGAGCAGCACGGCGTCGGCCGTTTCGTCGAGATGATGCAGCGCACCGTCGCCGGAGCCACCCGCGAGTACCTCGTCATCGAGTACGCCCCGAGCAAGCGCGGTCAGCCGGGTGACCGCCTCTTCGTCCCCACCGACCAGCTCGACCAGGTGACGAAGTACGTCGGCGGCGAGGAGCCGACCCTCAACAAGATGGGTGGCTCCGACTGGACCAAGACGAAGTCGCGGGCCAAGCGCTACGTCAAGCAGATCGCGGCCGACCTCATCCGCCTCTACAGTGCCCGCCAGGCCACGAAGGGCCACGCGTTCGCGCCGGACACCCCGTGGCAGCGCGAGCTCGAGGACGCCTTCGCCTACATCGAGACGCCCGACCAGCTGGTCAGCATCGACGAGGTCAAGGCCGACATGGAGAAGCAGGTGCCGATGGACCGGCTCATCTGCGGGGACGTCGGCTACGGCAAGACCGAGATCGCGGTGCGCGCGGCGTTCAAGGCGATCCAGGACGGCAAGCAGGTCGCGGTCCTCGTGCCGACCACGCTGCTCGTCAGCCAGCACCAGCAGACCTTCGCCGAGCGCTACGCGCAGTTCCCGGTCAAGGTCGCCTCGCTGTCGCGCTTCCAGAGCGACAAGGAGGCCAAGGAGGTCATGGCCGGGATGGCCGACGGCAGCATCGACCTCGTCATCGGCACGCACCGGCTGCTCGCCAAGGATGCGCGGTTCAAGGACCTGGGTCTCGTCATCATCGACGAGGAGCAGCGCTTCGGCGTCGAGCACAAGGAGCTGCTCAAGACGATGCGCACAGCCGTCGACGTCCTGTCGATGTCGGCCACGCCGATCCCGCGCACGCTCGAGATGGCTGTCACCGGCATCCGTGAGATGTCCACTCTCGCAACGCCGCCCGAGGAGCGCCACCCGGTGCTCACCTTCGTCGGCGCCTACGACGAGAAGCAGATCACCGCGGCGGTCCGTCGGGAGCTGCTGCGCGAGGGTCAGGTCTTCTTCGTGCACAACAAGGTGAGCAGCATCGAGAAGGCGGCGGCTCGCCTGCGCGAGCTCGTCCCCGAGGCGCGCATCGCGACCGCGCACGGCCAGATGGGTGAGCACAAGCTCGAGCAGGTCGTCGAGGACTTCTGGGAGAAGCGCTTCGACGTCCTCGTCTGCACGACGATCGTCGAGACCGGCCTCGACATCTCCAACGCCAACACCCTCATCGTCGAACGCTCCGACATGCTCGGTCTCTCCCAGCTGCACCAGCTGCGCGGTCGCGTGGGTCGTGGACGCGAGCGGGCCTACGCCTACTTCCTCTACCCGCCCGAGAAGCCGATGACCGAGACGGCGCACGACCGCCTGCGCACCATCGCGAGCAACACCGACCTCGGCTCCGGCATGGCCGTCGCCATGAAGGACCTCGAGATCCGCGGCGCCGGCAACCTGCTCGGCGGCGAGCAGTCCGGTCACATCCAGGGCGTCGGCTTCGACCTCTACGTCCGGCTCATCGGCGAGGCCGTCGCCGACTTCCGCGGCGACGCCGTCGACGTGCCGGCCGAGATCAAGATCGAGCTGCCCGTCGACGCGCACCTGCCCCACGACTACGTGCCGGGGGAGCGGCTGCGCCTCGAGGCGTACAAGAAGCTCGCGACCGTCGAGACGTTCGAGGCCGTCGACGAGATCGAGGCGGAGCTGCGCGACCGCTACGGCGCGCCGCCCAAGCCGGTGCAGAACCTCCTCGAGGTCGCTCGCCTGCGCGTCGTGGCCCGCGCCGCCCGCATCGGCGACATCGGCGTCCAGGGCAAGGTCGTGCGCTTCGGCCCGGTCAAGGAGCTGCGCGAGAGCCAGCAGCTGCGCCTCATGCGCCTCTATCCGGGCACGCTCGTCAAGGAGGCGCTCGGCACGATCCTCGTTCCCGTCCCGATGACGGCGCGGGTCGGTGGCAAGCCGTTGCGCGACGTCGAGGTGCTCACGTGGGCCCGGCAGCTGATCCAGGCCGTCCTGCTCGACGACATCGCGGCCGGCCTCGTCCGCATCGTCGGGTGCGGCCAGGTCCGCCATGGGAGCACCGTAGGATGTCAGACGCATCCGCCAGAGGAGGAATTCAGTGAAGGCTTGGTCTGCTCAATCCGCGAAGCGCGCGGCCGTCGTCGGCGTCGCCACGCTCGGCGCCGTGTCGCTGCTCGGCGGGTGCGGTTTCGAGACGCGCCAGCAGGCTGCCGCCGTCGTCAACGGCAAGGTCATCCACGAGTCCGACGTCCGCGAGACGTTCGACCAGCTCAAGGCCGCCAAGCTCGACTTCGCCGAGAACATCGTCGTGACGGCCCTCGTCGCGGCGCCGCTGCTCAAGGACGCCGTCGCGACCTCCGGCAGCTGGAAGCCCGACGCGACCTACGCCTCCGTCATCTCCTCGATCCCCGGCGCCACCGACACGACGAAGGAGTTCGTCGCGGCGGTCGCCCTCATCCAGTCGCAGAAGATGACGCCGGCCGACGTCGCCGCCTACCGCGCCGACCTCCAGAAGGCCGACATCACGGTCAACCCCAAGTACGGCTCGATCGTGAAGTCCGACCAGGGACCGGTCTACTTCACGCTCGGTCAGCAGACGCCCAACTGGGTCAAGCCGAGCACCAGCCCTGCTCCCGCCACGCCGACCGCCGCCCAGTAGCCCTGCCACCCTCGCCGCCGTGACCGCCCGCGTCGTCCTGCTCGTCACGACACCCCGCATCGCGCCGGGGCTCCTCACCCGCGAAGCGTGGTCGAGCCTCGAGCAGGCGTATGCCGTGTGGGGACGTCCCGACGAGCCGCAGGTCGCCGCGCTGGTCGAGGCTGGGGTCGAGGTGCTGCACCGCGAGGCCGCACATCCGGCCGACCTCGCGCGTGATCTCGTGGCGGCCTCCGAGGTCGGCGACGTCGTGTGGGTCGGCTCCTCCGATGGCGACCCCGGCCTCAGCGACGCCATCGCCGTCGAGGTGACGCGCCTTCCCGAGCCCCCCGACGTCGAGCTGCTCATCGGCTCCTTCGACGTCCCCGGCGCGCGACTGCTCGACGTCGTCGCCGTCATGGATCGGCTCCGTTCGCCGGGTGGCTGCCCGTGGGACGCGCAGCAGACGCACGCCTCACTCGTCCCCTACCTGCTCGAGGAGGCTCACGAGGCCATCGAGGCCATCGAGAGCGGCGACCCCACGCACATGCAGGAGGAGCTAGGCGACCTGCTCCTGCAGATCGCCTTCCAGGCCCGCGTGGCCGAGGAGCACGCGACCGAGCCGTTCGACATCGACGACGTGGCCGGCGGTCTCGTCGACAAGCTCGTCCGCCGTCATCCGCACGTCTTCGCCGAGGTCGAGGCGGCTACCGCCGACGCCGTCGAGGCCAACTGGGAGACGATCAAGGCCGCCGAGAAGCAGCATCGGACGCACGCTCTCGAGGGCGTGCCGACCTCCCTCCCGGCCCTGGCCCGCGCCGAGAAGTACGTGTCCCGGCTGCACCGGACCGGCCGGGACGACCTCGTCGACGCGGCCGTCGCTGCCGGGGACGTCGGCGCACGGCTGCTGGACCTCGTCCGACGTGCCCGGGTCGAGGGCGTCGACGCGGAAGCCGCCCTGCGCGAGACCCTGCGGCAGCTGGAGCAGCGTTCAGCCGCGACCAACGGCGGAGACCTGCCGACCGCCTGAGCCATGGCTGGCGCTCTCGCCGCCTGTGCGGCGCGGACCCGCCCCTTCGGTCTGGCACGAGGCCGAGGAGGAGCGAGCCCGGCGCAACTCGGCAGGGGGGGTGCCGGGAGCGCCGGGCCCGCGGGCGGATGCACGAGATGAGGTACCCGTGCCCCCGCCGTTCATGGGGTTCACCTCTCAGTATGCTCCGTGTGAGGCGAAGACGGCATGAACCGTGCGAGCCAGGATCGCGAGATCCTGGACGATCGACCAGTTGTCGACGTAATACAGGTCGAGGCGGACGGTGTCCTGCCACGAGAGGTCGCTCCGGCCAGAGACCTGCCAGAGGCCCGTCAGTCCGGGGCGCACGTGGAGCCGACGCTGGACGTCGGTCTCGTAGCGGCGGACCTCGGCCGGCAGGGCCGGCCTCGGCCCGACGAGGCTCATGTCGCCGTTGATGACGTTGATCAGCTGCGGCAGCTCGTCGATGGAGAACCGGCGCATCACGGCTCCGACACGCGTGATCCGCGGGTCGTGCTCGGCCTTGAACAGGACGCCCTCGGGGTTCTTGTTGAGGTGACTCACCCCCGACAGGCGGGCCTCCGCATCGACGACCATGCTGCGGAACTTGAGGCACTCGAAGAGGTGTCCGTCGCGACCGACCCGGGTCTGGCGGAAGAGGACCGGGCCGCCGTCCTGCAGCTTGGTCAGCAGCGCGAAGGTGAGCATGACCGGTGACGCGAGGAGCAGGGCGACGGTGGCGCCGACCAGGTCGAAGGCGCGCTTCAGGCCGCGGGAGGCCGCGAGACTCTGCGGGGGCTCGACGTGCACGAGCGGCAGGCCACCGACGGGGCGCATGGCCATCCGGCCCGACGAGATGTCGCTGAGGCTCGGGACGACCGCCATCTGCACGTCGTGGCCTTCGAGGTCCCAGGCGATCCGGCGGAAGTCGACCGCCGATGGGAAGGCGCCCTCGGAGAAGAGCACGAGGTCGGCCTCGGAGGCGAGTGCGTTCGAGGCGGTCTCGTTGGTGAAGCCGATGACCGGCACCCCGCCCGGGGTCTGCTCGACCGGCCGCGTGGACGGCACCAGGGCGCCGATGACGTGAAAGCCCAGCCACTTCTCGCGACGCAGGACGCTCGCGACCTCGTCGATCCGGCTCTCCGACCCGGAGATGATCACCTTCGTCAGCAGGCGCCCGCGGCGGTGCAGGCGGTGGACGATCCTGCGGGCCGACCACCGCCACAGCAGCAGCACCGGCACGCCGACGAGGAACAGCAGGACGAAGAAGGCCCGCGAGAGCTCGAACTTCGTCAAATAGCTGGAGATCCCGATGGCGCCGGCCGTGAGCCCGGCAGCGCCGAGCACCCGGGCGTACTCGACGGTGCCGACCCCGAGGTGGGCCTTGGTGTAGGACCCCCGCGCCACGTTGGCCAGCATCCAGGCGACGATGATGGCCGGCCCCACGGACAACGCGACCGTGTTGACGTCGTTCGCCACCGGCACCAGAGCCGGCATGTCGACGCCCCGGACCGCGGCGAGCAGCGTCGCCCCCACGATGATGACGAGGTCACCGGTCGCGATCCCCAGCTGAAGCAGCCGTTGCCCTCGCAGCCGCTCGGTCGTCCTGCGTGCATCCACTCTCGCGTTCAGGTCCAGGAGAATCGCTCCTGGTTGTTGCACGGCTTGCCCCATGACAGCACCAACCCCCCGCTGGCGTCGTAACTCCCCATTGACACAGCCACCCCCCGGTGACACTTCGGAGTATGTCGGGTTCGGTCACGCCAAGGTCAAGAACCGGTAAGTCTTTTCTCAAGTTGGGCGTTATTGGGGGCGTATAGCCCGTAATGTCTGACCCATTTTCCGGCATGGGTCGGCGCCCACCCCGAGATCGGGTGTGGGGCCGGGTCGCTGAAGGCCGATGGCGTGGCCAGCGACTAGGCTTTGGGCCAGATCGCATGCACCCGCGCGATCCTGCGGTGGGTGCCCGAGCGCGACCTGCACAGGAGTTGTCAGTGGCCAGCATTGAGGAGATTGGCGCCCGCGAGATCCTGGACTCGCGCGGCAACCCGACGGTCGAGGTCGAGATCCGTCTCGACGACGGCACGTTCGCCCGCGCGGCCGTCCCGTCGGGCGCCTCGACCGGCGCCTTCGAGGCGTCCGAGCGTCGCGACGGCGACAAGGGCCGCTACCTGGGCAAGGGCGTCGAGCAGGCCGTCGATGCCGTCATCGAGGAGATCAACCCGCGCCTCGTCGGATTCGACGCCAGCGAGCAGCGGCTCATCGACGCCGAGATGATGGCGCTCGACGGCTCGTCCAACAAGGAGAACCTCGGCGCCAACGCGATCCTCGGCGTCTCGCTGGCCGTCGCCCACGCCGCCGCCGAGTCGGCGGGTCTGCCGCTCTTCCGCTACGTCGGTGGCCCCAACGCGCACGTGCTCCCGGTCCCGATGATGAACATCCTCAACGGGGGGTCGCACGCCGACTCCAACGTCGACATCCAGGAGTTCATGATCGCGCCGATCGGCGCTCCGACCTTCCGCGAGGCGGTGCGCTGGGGCGCCGAGGTCTACCACTCGCTCAAGAAGGTCCTCAGCGAGCGCGGCCTCGCCACCGGGCTCGGCGACGAGGGCGGCTTCGCCCCCAACCTCGAGTCCAACCGGGCCGCGCTCGACCTCATCCTCGAGGCGATCAAGGCCGCCGGCTACGAGCCCGGCCGCGACATCGCCCTCGCCCTCGACGTCGCCGCCTCCGAGTTCTTCGAGGACGGCTCCTACGCCTTCGAGGGCGCCAGCAAGTCGGCCGACGAGATGGTCGCCTACTACGCCGAGCTCGTCGAGGCCTACCCGCTCGTCTCCATCGAGGACCCCCTCAACGAGGAGGACTGGGACGGCTGGAAGTCCATGACCGACCTGCTCGGCAGCAAGGTCCAGATCGTCGGCGACGACCTCTTCGTCACCAACCCCGAGCGCCTGGGGCGCGGCATCTCCACCGGCACCGCCAACTCCCTGCTCGTCAAGGTCAACCAGATCGGCACGCTCACCGAGACGCTCGACGCCGTGGCGCTCGCGCAGAGCAACGGCTACCGCTGCATGATGAGCCACCGCTCGGGCGAGACCGAGGACGTCACGATCGCCGACCTCGCCGTCGCCACCAACTGCGGCCAGATCAAGACGGGTGCGCCGGCCCGGTCCGAGCGCGTCGCGAAGTACAACCAGCTGCTCCGCATCGAGGAGGAGCTCGACGACGCCGCGGTGTACGCCGGCAGCGGGCGCCTTCCCGCGCTTCGACGCGAGCCGCTTCGGCGCCCAGGGCTGACCCGGTGGCCGACCGCACGCCGTCCCGCCCGGGCCGCCCGTCGTCGACGGGCCGTCCGGGCGGTGGCGCGCGACCGGCCGCAGCCCGTCCGGCCCCGCGCACGTCCTCAGGCAGGTCCCCGGGTGCGTCCTCGGCCACGGCGTCCGGCGGATCCTCGGGCTCGACGCCCGGCGCTCGCCCGTCGGCCGCCCGGTCGACCGGGCGCTCCGGAGCGGGCCGCTCGTCCGCGACCCGTCCCGGTCAGTCACGACCCGGGGCGTCCCGGACGAGCCGTCCGGGCGCCGGCAAGGAGCGGCCGGCTCTCGCCGCGCGACCGCGGACCCCGCAGAGCGCCCCGCCCTCGGCCTCGACGGCCTGGGTGCGCGGAGCCATCCTGCTCGGCATCCTCGTCATGCTCGCCGTGACGATCGTGCCCACGCTGCGCTCGCTCGTGCAGCAACGCGGCGACGCGGCAGCCATGCAGGACAAGGTCGCCGAGCAGCGCCAGAGCGTGCAGCAGCTCGAGCGGCAGGCCGCACTGTGGAAGGACCCCGCCTTCATCGAGGTCCAGGCCCGAGAGCGCCTGAAGTTCGTCCGCGTCGGCGACCGCGCCTACACCGTCATCGACCCTGCGGCCGACCACGCGAGCGCTCCGGCCGCGGCAGCGGCCCGTCGTGGCCGCACCCCTGGCCAACGCGGCATCGCCCTGGTACGGCAAGGTGTGGCAGTCGGTCCAGATCGCCGACCGACCGACGGCCGGGGTCACGCGCAGCAAGTGACCGCGGCCAGTCCCGACACCGAAAGGGAGCTTCGCGTGAGCAACTCCGCCCCTCCGTCCCCGCCGCCCGTCGAGACGTCCGACCTCGACGCCGTCGAGCGCCAGCTCGGGCGGCGCCCCCGCGGGGTGGCCGGCGTGGCGCACCGGTGCCCGTGCGGCGAGCCCGACGTGCTGCGCACCGAGCCCCGCCTGCCCGACGGCACCCCCTTCCCGACGACGTACTACGCGACGTGCCCGCGCCTCACCGGCGCGGTGAGCACCCTCGAGACGGCCGGGCGTCATGAAGGAGATGACCGAGCGCCTGGCCCACGACGAGGAGCTCGCCGCGGCCTATGCGAAGGCCCACGAGCACTACCTGGCGCAGCGTGCCGAGCTCGGCGACGTGCCCGAGATCGACGGGGTCTCCGCGGGCGGCATGCCGACCCGCGTCAAGTGCCTCCACGTCCTCGTCGGCCACTCGTTGGCCGCTGGCCCGGGCGTCAACCCGCTCGGTGACGAGGCGCTCGCCATGCTCGACGAGTGGTGGCAGCCGACGTCGTGCGCGGCCCTGCACGCCGCCGAGGACGCCGCAGCGTCCGGGATCCACCAGGGAGGCGACCCATGAGTGACGCGACGAGCACCGAGACCGTTCGCGTCGGCGCGATCGACTGCGGCACCAACTCGATCCGCCTGCTCGTCGCCGACATCGACCCCGGCACCGGGGCGCTCGCCGACGTCCTCCGCCGGATGGAGATCGTCCGGCTCGGCCACGGCGGTCGACCGCACCGGCGTCATCGCTCCCGAGTCCATGGAGCGCACGCTCGCCGTCACCCGTGAGTATGCCGCCGTGTGCCGTGACCTCGGCGCCGCCCGCGTGCGCTTCGTCGCGACGTCTGCCTCGCGCGACGCGCGCAACGCCTCGGAGTTCATCGAGGGTGTGCGCACGGCCTTCACCGAGCACTTCGGCTCCGAGGTGTCGCCCGAGGTCGTCTCCGGCGACGAGGAGGCTGCGCTCTCGTTTGCCGGCGCGACCGGTGGCCTCGCCGCCCAGGGCATCTCCGGTCCGTACCTCGTCGTCGACCTCGGCGGCGGCTCGACCGAGCTGGTCCGTGGCACCGACCACGTCGAGGCCGCCCGCTCGGTCGACATCGGCTGCGTGCGCATGACCGAGCGGCACCTCGTCAGCGACCCGCCCACCGACGGCGAGATCGGGGCCGCCATCCGCGACATCGACGCGGCGCTCGACGTCGCCGAGTCCGTCGTGCCACTCGAGGGTGTCGCGACGCTCGTGGGCCTGGCCGGCAGCGTCACGACGATCACGGCGCACCTGCTGCGCCTGCCGGCATACGACCCCGAACGGATCCACCTCGCGCACTCCGCACCGGCGGACATGGTCGTCGCGTGCGACGAGCTGCTGGGCATGTCCCGCGCGCAGCGCGCCGAGCTGCCCTACATGCACCCGGGCCGCGTCGACGTCATCGGCGCCGGTGCCCTGGTGTGGCGGCGGGTCGTCGAGCGGGTCGTCGACCGCGCCGGCATCACCCAGGTCGTCACCTCCGAGCACGACATCCTCGACGGGATCGCGCTCAGCGCAGCACGCCGCGACTGACCGGCCGGCCTGCCCGACGGTCAGCCCGAGAGTCAGCGCCGGGGGAGTGCGGCGGCGAGCACGGGCTCGTCGGACTGCTCGTGCACGCGTCGACGGTTGGCGCGCAGCCGTGCGGCCATCCACAGGGCGGCCGAGACGCCGAGCGCCCACGTGCCGTTGGAGACCGTCGCGTCGACGACGCCGTAGGTGACGAAGAAGAGCGTCACGAAGACGACGGCGCGTACGTGCTTCGCCGAGAGGCGCACGGCGGCGAGCAGCAGCCCGCCCCACAGCAGGTACCACGGGTGGATGACGGGGCCCGACGCGCAGAGCACGAGCAGGGCCCCGGCCGTCGCGAGCACCGGGTTGCGCGGCGCGACCCGCCACGTGATCCAGGCGATGCCCGCCAGACCGAGCGAGCAGGCCGATCGTCTGGGCGATCGGGACCGGCGCGGAGGCCACGCTCTGCGGGCATGCCGGCGACGCGCATGAGCCACTCGACGGCGCTGCCGACGAAGGTCGGGGGCGAGAGCAGCGAGCGCAGCGAGACGGGGACGGAGAGGTTGGGGATCCAGCCCCAGCCGAGGCCGGTCACGGCCGTGATGGCGGTGAAGGTCGCCGCGGTGATCCCGCCGTAGGCGCAGGCCGTGCCGGACCATGGCCCGGAGGCGGGCGCGGGCGCCGGGCTCGAGGTCGCTCTGGGCCTGCAGCGCCATGCCGACGACGCCGATGAGGGCGAGGACGGCCGTCTGCTTGTAGGCGGCAGCGGCCGCGATCGTCATCGACGCGACGACGAGCTGGCCCCGGCTGGCGAGCAGCAGCGCGAGGGTGACGAGGGCGACCATGACGGCGTCGCCGTGGGCACCCCCGATGAAGTGCATGATGACGAGCGGGTTGAGCACGCCGAGCCAGAGCGCGTGCCGACCGCTGACGCCGTAGCGCTCGGCGAGGCGGGGGAGGGCGTAGGCGAGCAGCCCGACCGCGAGCAGCGCCGGCACGCGCATGGCGACGGCCGACACGTAGGCGTTCTCGGGGAAGACGCTGACGACGAGGTGCTGGACCTGGAGCGCCAGCGGGCCGTAAGGCGCCGGGGTCTGCACCCACATCGGGTCGACCTGGTCGGCGAAGGGTCCCGGCCACCCAGAACGGGCCGACGGCATACGGGTCCATCCCACGCAGCACGATCTGGCCCTGCGCGGCGTAGCTGTAGGCGTCGCGGCTGAAGAGCGGCGGCGCGAGCATGATCGGCAGGCTCCACAGCAGCCACGCGAGGGACGGCGCCTTGCGGCCGTGGACCGGTCGCATCCGCAGCCACGCGTCGACGAGCAGGGCCATGCCGACCGCGAGCAGGATGGTCGTCAGGACCCGGCCGGCGCCGGTGCCGAGCCACTCGAGGCCGAAGCGCTCGATGAGCGGCGAGGCCGGCAGCTCGAAGGTGTCGGCGGGCAGGAACGCGGGGCTGATCGAGCCGGCAGCCACGAGCGACGTGCCGAGCGTGCCCCGGCGGACCATCGGGTCGGCCCAGCTGCGGCGCAGGGCCGCCGCGAAACGGTCACCGTAGGCTGCGACGCGCGGGTCGACGGGCCAGGCCGTGCGCGGCGGAGCCGTCGTCGTCGCCCCCGCGACACGCTGCTCCAGCACCCGCTGCTCCTTCATGTGGTTGAGGGGTCGCACTCGGGAGTGCGGCACACTCCCCGGAGGAGCGCCGACGATGGGCCCCTGGACCTCGTTCTCGCAGGTCAGTCTAGGTGGAGCGGCCGGATGCGCGCCGTGCCACGCCAAGGCGTGGGCGGGCCGTTACCGAACCGTGCCCGCACAACCGACATACGTGACGTACCCCCGGAGGGACTCGAACCCTCACCGTTGGCGATTTTAAGTCGCCTGCCTCTGCCAGTTGGGCCACGGGGGCGGGGTCCCCAGTATGCACGCCGGCTACGGCCGGCTCCCGCGCGCGGGAACCTTTCGCCGGGGTGCGTTCGCTTACCCTTGGGGACAGTCGCCACGCCCATTCGCGGGTCGTGGCACCCAGTGCTTCGAGGAGCGCACTCACATGGCAGGTGGAAACCCGGTCTTCGACCGGCTCAACAAGCAGATCGAGAAGGAGCGCTACGCCGGTTTCGGCGCGCCCCAGGGCAGTCCGCAGCAGCCGGCGCAGCAGGGCACGCCGGCTGCGACGACCGGCTAGGCGACCCAGGACGCGATGACCGCGCAGCAGCTCAACGAGATGTACGCCGGCCGCCCGCCGGCCCCGTCGACACCGGTCGCGTCACGGTCGACGACGTCGTCGTCAAGAGCCTCACGCTGTTCGTCGTCACGGTCGCCGTCGCCCTCGTGTCGTGGTTCTGGACCGAGGCCAACTCCGACATGACGCTGCCGTTCTGGCTCGGCGGCATGTTCGGCACGCTGATCCTCGGCTTCGCCATCGCCTTCATGAAGAAGGTCTCGGTGCCGCTGCTCATGGTCTACGCCGTGCTGCAGGGCGCCTTCCTCGGCGCCTTCAGCCAGTACATCGCGTCGATCCCGAAGTACGACGGGGTCGTGCAGATGGCGGTCCTCGCGACGCTCTGCGTCTTCGTCGCGATGTACGTCGGCTACGCGACCGGCTTCGTCAAGGTCAACGACAAGACCCGGCGGATGTTCTTCTTCGCCATCGTCGGCTACGGCCTCTTCTCGCTGCTGCAGGTCGTCCTGCTCATGACCGGCGTCATCAGCGGCTGGGGCTTCGGCGGCAGCGGCAGCCTCGGCCTCATCCTGTCGGTCCTCGGGTGTCGGCCTCGCGTCGTACTCCCTGGCCATCGACTTCGACACGATCGACAACGCCGTCCGGGTGGGTGCGCCGAAGAAGTACTCCTGGCTGCTCGCGCACGGTCTCATCGTCTCGATCGTCTGGCTCTACATCGAGTTCGTCCGTCTCTTCGCGCGTCTGCGCGACTGACGCCGATGGCACCTTCCGGCGCGGGTTCGCCGACCCCGCAGGAGGTGTCCGACGAGCTCCGGCGCGTGGTCGAGCGGTGGCACCAGCTGCCGCTCGACCGCGCGCTTTCGCGTATGCCGTCCGTCCGGGCCGTCGTCCAGTCGCTCGCCGACCGGGTGGCGCGGGTCACGGGGCGTCGCGCCGCAGCCGGTGCCCGACCTCGGGCCGGCCGCGGTCATGGACCAGCTGAGCGTCATGGTGTTCGAGCTGTTCCGGACCGAGCCCGGCACCGACCCCGCCGTGGTCGCGGACGACCTGGCCGGCATACGCCGCTCCCTCTAGACCCGACCGCGGGGGACCGCGACTCGGCGCCACGTGGCGAGTTCGTCGCCCTCGCGGTCGCGTCGTGGGCCGCATCGACCCGCCGACGCTGGCGAGCTGCGTCAGCTGAGGCGCTCGAAGATGACGGCCATGCCCTGGCCGCCGCCGACGCACATCGTCTCGAGACCGAACTGGCCGTCACGCTCGCGCAGGGCGTTGATGAGCGTGCCGGTGATGCGGGCGCCGGTGGCGCCGAACGGGTGGCCGATGGCGATGGCGCCGCCGTTGACGTTGAGCTTGTCGTAGTCCATCCCGATCTGGTCGGCCGACCCGATGACCTGGGCGGCGAACGCCTCGTTGATCTCGTAGAGGTCGATGTCGCCGATCGAGAGGCCGGCGCGCTTGAGCGCGAGGTTCGTCGCGTCGACCGGGCCGAGGCCCATGATCTCGGGGGAGAGGCCGGTCGCGGCGGTCGAGACGACGCGGGCGAGGGGCTCGAGGCCGAGCTCCTTGGCCTTGGTGTCGCTCATGATGACGAGGGCCGCGGCGCCGTCGTTGAGCGGGCAGCAGTTGCCGGCCGTGACGGTGCCCTGCTGGCGGAAGACGGGGTTGAGGCCCTGCACGGCCTCGAGCGTCACGCCGGCGCGGGGGCCGTCGTCCTTGCTGACGACCGTGCCGTCGGGCGTCGTGACCGGCGTGATCTCCCAGTCGAAGAAGCCGCGGCCGATGGCGGCCTCGGCGCGGTTCTGGGACGTGACGCCCCACTCGTCCTGGCGCTCACGCGAGATGCCGTATGCCGTCGCGACGTTCTCGGCGGTCTGCCCCATCGCGATGTAGATGTCGGGGAGCAGACCGTCCTCGCGGGGGTCGGTCCACGTCTCGTTGGTCTCGGCGATGCGCTTCGTGCGGGCCTGGGCGTCGGCGAAGCGGCCGTTCTGCTGGTCCTCCTTGGCGCCGCCGGCGCCGGCCCAGTCGGTGTACTGCGAGACGCACTCGACACCGGCCGAGACGAAGATGTCGCCTTCGCCGGCCTTGATCGCGTGGAAGGCCATCCGCGTCGTCTGGGCCGAGGAGGCGCAGAAGCGGTTGATCGTCGCGGCAGGGGTCGCGTCGAGGTCGAGCAGCGTGGCGACGACCTTGGCCATGTTGGAGCCGTGGCGGCCGGAGGGCTCGGCGCAGCCGAGGTAGAGGTCCTCGACGAGGCGCTTGTCGAGCGCGGGCACCTTGTCGAGGGCGGCCTGGATGACGCTCGCGGCAAGGTCGTCGGGACGGACCTCCTTGAGCGAGCCCTTGAAGGCCCGGCCGAACGGCGAGCGGGCGGTCGAGACGATGACGGCTTCGGTCACGGGAGATCTCCTGGTGCAGCATCGACAGCCCGCGCGGCGGTGCGACGGGCGACTAAGCGCTTGCTCAGTCCCCACGATGGTAGGACGTCCTCGCACCGCTTGGACAGGCCACCGCGCATGACGTGCGTCTCGCCGGAGCCGGAGGGGCTGCGGGTCCCGAAGGGCGTCCCGCCGACCGGGTACGACCGTGGGGCTCGCCCTTGCGACCGTTAGGGTGGATCGTCGGCGCTGCACGCGCCGACCCAGGTCTGGACACTCACCCCGGACCATCCGACCGATCAGGGGGCTCGTCCACCATGAAGACCATCACGACTCGCGTCATCGCCGTGTCCGGCGCGATCGCGATCAGCCTCGGCGCTGCCGCGTGCTCGAAGTCCGAGACGCCCGCCACCGGCCCCAGCGGCTCCGGCTCCACCAACGTGTCCACGCCGTCCGCGAGCACGTCTACCTCCGCCAGCGCCCCCGTGGCGTCCGAGATCCTCGACAAGGCCAAGGCGAACGCGCTGGCCGCGACGTCGGGTGCCTTCGTCGGTCAGGTCGACCAGAGCGGCAAGACGATCAAGATCGACTTCAAGGGCACGAGCGACGGCAAGACGGCCGACATCGCCATCGAGATGGCGGGCGATGGCAAGGCGCGCGTCATCTCCGTCGCCGACGGTGTCTACATCCAGGGTGACGAGACGTTCTGGAAGAAGCAGGGCGCACCGGCATCCGTCCAGAAGGCCGGTGACAAGTTCATCCAGGCTCCGGCGTCCGCGGGCACGATGACCCAGAGCCTCAGCCTCAAGAGCTTCCTCGAGAAGGCGTTCGGCGCGGTCACCCCGCAGCAGCTGTCCAAGGACGTCGCGAGCGAGAACGTCGGCGGCGTCGACTGCTGGGTCCTCACCGACAAGAAGGGCAAGGGGGAGGGCGCGCTCTACGTCTCCAAGGACAAGTCCGAGGTCGTGCGCTTCACCGGCTCCTCGTCCAGCCCGGGCCAGCTCGACTTCTCCAAGTGGAACGCCGACCTCGGCATCAAGGCGCCCGAGGCAGCGCAGATCATGAAGATCGGCTGACCTCCAGCACGTCACGAAGGGGCCGTCCGCACGAGCGGGCGGCCCCTTCGCCGTGTGCCGCATGGGTCCGCAGCGTCACTGCAGGACGGCGTCCTCGGGGGGCTTCGGTGCGTCGGCCCACGCGGCGCAGCGACGGCGCAGACGACGGCGCAGACGACGGCACGGTCGGGCGGATGCGGTGCAGCAGGACCGCCCAGCGTCCGTGTGCTCCTCGGGCCTGTCCGCCGACCTCGGCCGGACCGACCTCCGTGCCGGGCTGGGTGACGGCCCTCGTCGCAGCGACGGCGAGCGGGCCGACGCTCTCGCCTCGACGCAGGTTGGGCTGCGGTCGGCGTGCTGCGCTCGCCGAAGAGGTCGAGCGCGGCGCTGACGGTCGGCAGCAGTGCCGCGGCGACCCGGGCGTAGCCGGCAGGACTCGGGTGGAAGCGGTCCTTGCTGAACATCACGTGCGGCTCGGCCGAGAAGGTCTCGCTCAGCAGGTCCCCGATCGACACCGCCCGGCCGCCTGCCTCCACGACGGCGACCGTCTGGGCGGCGGCGAGATCGCGTGACCAGCGGCGCGCGAGCAGACGGAGGGGCTGCGGCACGGGTTCGATGGCCCCGAGGTCGGGGCAGGTGCCGACGACGACTTCGGCGCCGGCCTCGCGGAGGCTCCGCACCGCCATCTCGAGGTGACGCACCGCGACGGACCTGTCGATGCGGTGGGTCACGTCGTTGGCGCCGATCATGATGACCGCGACGTCGGGCTCGGGCACTGCTGCGAGCCCGCGCTCGACCTGCTCGTCGAGGTCGGGGGACTCGGCGCCGATGACCGCGACGTTGGTCAGCTCGACCGGGCGGCCGCAGAAGGCGGCGATGCCCGTGGCGATCGTCGCGCCGATCGTCTGGTGCGAGTGGTCCGCGCCCATCCCGACTCCGGTCGAGTCGCCGAGCACGACGAACCGCACGGCGGGGCCGGACCCGGAGCCGTAGGTGCCGCTGTCGGACGGCGCGCCCTCGAAGTGCTGGCCGACGATGCGGCGGGCCATCATCGCCTCGACACGCAGGATCCCGTAGCCGAGCGCGCCGAGGGCGCCGAGACCGGCGACGCCGACTCCGCCGCCGTAGGCCGCCGCCTGCGCGATCCTGCGCGCGCGTCGTGCACGCCCCATCCGGGCCCCCCTCCTGCGCCGTGCTCAACCAGGTCCACCACGGTAACGCCCGGAC
Source organism: uncultured Actinomycetota bacterium (assembly GCA_963849965.1). Taxonomy (GTDB): domain Bacteria; phylum Actinomycetota; class Actinomycetes; order Actinomycetales; family Dermatophilaceae; genus Terrabacter. The sequence continues at coordinate 71,524 of CAWKJV010000001.1, forward strand.
TCGACGGTCCGTGCCCGGTCTGCGAGCCGGGGCCGGGACTCCGAGAGGGCCGCGTGTCTCGACCGGCGGGACAGCCCTCCTAGGATGGACGGGTGAAGTATGCAGAGAACGTCGCCGACCTCGTCGGCAACACGCCCCTGGTCAAGCTCGGCTCCGTCGTCGCGGACGCGGGGGTGAGGTGCACGGTGCTGGCGAAGGTCGAGTACTTCAATCCCGGCGGCTCGGTCAAGGACCGTATCGCCCTGCGCATGGTCGAGGCCGCGGAGCGTGACGGCCTGCTCAGGCCCGGCGGCACGATCGTCGAGCCGACGAGCGGCAACACCGGCGTGGGCCTGGCCCTCGTGGCCCAGCGCCGCGGCTACCACTGCGTGTTCGTCTGCCCCGACAAGGTGAGCCAGGACAAGCGCGACGTGCTCAAGGCGTACGGCGCCGAGGTCGTCGTGTGCCCGACCGCGGTCGAGCCGGAGCACCCGGACTCCTACTACTCCGTCTCCGACCGTCTCGTGCGCGAGATCGACGGCGCATGGAAGCCGAACCAGTACTACAACCCCGAGGGTCCCAACAGCCACTACCTGACGACCGGCCCAGAGATCTGGCGCGACACCGACGGCCGGGTCACGCACTTCGTCGCGGGCGCCGGCACCGGTGGCACCATCAGCGGCACCGGCAAGTACCTCAAGGAGGTCAGCGACGGCGCCGTGCGCATCATCGCCGCCGACCCCGAGGGGTCCGTCTACTCCGGCGGCACGGGTCGCCCGTACCTCGTCGAGGGTGTCGGTGAGGACTTCTGGCCCGGCGCCTACGACCCGTCGGTCGTCGACGAGGTCATCGCCGTCAGCGACGCCGACTCCTTCGAGATGACCCGCCGCCTCGCCCGCGAGGAGGGCCTGCTCGTCGGTGGCTCGTGCGGCATGGCCGTCGTGGCCGCGCTGCGCGCCGCGAAGGACCTGCCCGAGGACGCCGTCATGGTCGTCCTCCTGCCCGACTCCGGCCGCGGCTACATGAGCAAGATCTTCAACGACGAGTGGATGCACTCCTACGGCTTCCTCAACGACCACACCGAGGCGACCGTCGGCTCTGTCCTGCACGGCAAGTCGGGCGACATGCCGGCCCTGGTGCACACGCACCCCAACGAGACGATCCGTGACGCGGTGCAGATCCTGCGCGAGTACGGCGTCTCGCAGATGCCCGTCGTCAAGGCCGAGCCACCGGTCATGTCGGGCGAGGTGGCCGGATCGGTCAGCGAGCGGGCGTTGCTCGAGGCGCTCTTCACGGGCCACGCGCACCTTGCCGACTCCGTCGAGAAGCACATGGAGAAGGGCCTGCCGCTCGTCGGCGCCGGTTCACCCGTGTCGGCGGCGCGCAAGGAGCTCGAGGACTCAGACGCGATCCTCGTCGTCGAGGACGGCAAGCCCATCGGGGTGCTGACGCGCGCCGACCTGCTCGGTTTCCTCGCCGACTGACCCGCGTCAGGCTCCGCCTGAGACCACGTACGCCGTATGCCGCTGGGCTCGCTTCCACGAGAAGCGAGCCCAGCGGCATACGTCCTGACCGTCATAGATCCACGGTCGGGCCCGACCGGTTCGACGGAATGCTGCCGATCGGGCTGTGTTCGGTTCGAGCGATACCCCCATGGGTATAGTTCCCTTGTTCGAAGGAGTGCGCCACACACCGACGCCGTCGAGAAGCGACGGCCTGACGGCACCCCCACCACGCATTAAAAGGAGTCCGCCGCGTGTTCCTGCTGGCCATCCCGCTCGGCGTCCTCATCGGGGTCAGCCTGGGTGCCCTCGGTGGAGGGGGCTCGATCCTCACCGTCCCGGCCCTGGTGTACGTCCTCGGTCAGGACCCCCGGGACGCCACGACCAGCTCCCTGGTCATCGTGGGGATCACCTCGCTCATCGCGCTCGTGTCGCACGCCCGTGCCGGCCGGGTCCGGTTCGCCCAGGGCCTGGTCTTCGGCGCGCTCGGCACGGCCGGCTCCTTCGCGGGGACCGCACTGTCCCGGTCGGTCGCTCCCTCCACCCTGCTCCTCGCCTTCGCCGGCCTGATGCTCGTGGTTGCCGCCCTCCTGCTGCGCCGCGTCCTGAACCCCGGTGCACGTTCGGACCTCTTGGACCCGACCGTCGAGCCGATGATCACGCTGCGTCCCTTCGTGTGCGCCTGTCCCCGCGTCGCGAAGGTGGTCGTGACCGCCGCGCTCGTCGGTCTGCTGACCGGGTTCTTCGGTGTCGGTGGGGGCTTCGCGCTGGTGCCGGCGCTCGTGCTGGCTCTCGGGTTCCCGATGCCCACTGCCGTGGGCACGTCGCTGCTGGTCATCGCCGTGAACAGTGCGACCGCTCTGGTCGCGCGCATGACCCACGGCGGCAGCGCCCTCGACTGGCCACTCATCACGGTCTTCACCGTCGCGGCCGTCGTCGGGAGCCTCGTCGGGGGGCGCATCGCCTCCCGCGCCAACCCGAGGCACCTCACCATGGCCTTCGCCGTCCTGCTGATCGCCGTCGCCCTGTACACGGCTGCGCGCAGCCTCTCCCTCGTCGGCTGACCATCTGCCGAGCCCAGGACTCCTCCGGGTGCGCCCGGACGGTCGAGCGGGAACATACCCCACGGGGTATGCTTTGACGTCGGCAGTCCTGTTGCGTCGCCCCCAAGGAGCCATCCGTGATCTTCACCCAGTACTACCTCGACTGCCTCTCGCAGGCTTCGTACCTCATCGCCGACGAGACGAGCGGCAGGGCTGTCGTCGTGGACCCGCGCCGCGACGTGGCGGAGTACCTCGACGACGCCCGAGCACGGGGCCTCCAGATCGTCGGCATCATCAACACGCACTTCCACGCGGACTTCGTGTCGGGCCACCTCGAGCTGGCGCGTGAGACGGGTGCCTGGATCGGCTACGGCGAGGCCGCCGTCACCGACTTCCCCGTGCGCCAGCTCGTCGACGGCGAGCGGGTCTCGCTCGGGGACGTGACGCTGGAGGTGATGGCCACTCCCGGCCACACCCCGGAGTCGATCTCGGTGCTCGTCTTCGAGCATGCCGACGACGAGGTCGCCTACGGCGTCCTCACGGGTGACGCACTCTTCATCGGTGACGTCGGCCGGCCCGACCTGCTGGCGTCGGTGGGTGTCACGGCCGAGGAGCTGGGGCGGATGCTGTACGACTCGGTCCAGCACAAGCTCATGGGCCTGCCGGATGCCGTTCGCGTCTTCCCGGCTCATGGTGCGGGGTCCGCGTGCGGCAAGAACCTCTCGACCGAACGTCAGTCGACCATCGGTGAGCAGCGCGCCTTCAACTACGCCTGTCAGCCGATGAGCGAGGCCGACTTCGTCGAGGTCGTCACCGCAGGTCAGTCCGCCGCGCCCGCGTACTTCGCCTACAACGCGGAGCTCAACAAGCAGGCCCGCGACCCGCGCGACATCGACGCCGTCGTTCCGGCGCTCGACGACGCGGGTGTCGAGGCGGCGCTCTCTCGCGGTGCCCGCGTCCACGACGCCCGCGACGTCCAGGAGTTTGCGATGGGGCACCTCCGCGGCTCGGTCAACGTCCCGGCCGACGGGCGAATGGCCGAGACCGTGGGGATGGTCTTCGCGCCCGACGACGAGATCATCGTCATCGCGCCCGACGGGCAGGAGCAGGAGGTCGCGACGCGCTTCGCACGGATCGGCTACGACCACGTGGTCGGCTATGTCTCGGACCCGGAGGCGTACCTCCGGTCACACCAGGACGACGTCGTGCCAGCGAGTCGCCTCTCCGTGGCCGAGGCGGACCGCGCCGCCATCCGTGGGCAGGTGCAGCTGGTCGACATCCGCAATGCGGGCGAGCTCGAGACCGGTGGACTCCCCGGCGCCGTGCACATCCCGCTCACCGAGCTGTCGCGTCGTGGCGTCGAGCTCGACCCGACCAAGCCCGTCGTGGTCTACTGCGCCGGCGGGTGGCGCAGCTCCGTCGGTGCCAGCCTGCTGCGGTCCAAGGGCTTCGTCGACGTCTCCGACATCCTTGGCGGCTACAGCGCCTGGGACCGCGCTCACACGGCCGCCAAGTCGTGACGCCGCTGGGCTCGCCTCCATGAGAGGCGAGCCCAGCGGCATACAGACGGAAGTCGTTGTGGCTCAGGCTCCTTGCTCGGACCTTGCCGCAGCCTTCTTCGCCTGCTTGAACTCTCGGACCTTGAGCAACGAGTCCGCGTCCACGACATCCGCCACCGAGCGGTAGCCGTCGAGGGCGTAGTCGCCGGCGGCTGCCTCCCAGCCCTCGGGCCGGACGCCGAGCTGCTTGGCCAGCAGCGCCACGAAGATCTGCGCCTTCTGCTTGCCGAAGCCCGGCAGCTCCTGCACGCGTCGCAGCAGCTCCTTGCCGGTGGTCGCCTCCGTCCAGAGCCGAGTGACATCGCCGTCGTAGCGGCTCTCGACGAGGGCGGCCAGCTCCTGCAGGCGCGTCGCCATCGAGCCCGGGAACCGGTGGATCGCCGGGGGCGTGCTGGCCATCGCCTTGAACTCGTCGGGGTCGGCCGCCGCGATCGCCGCGGGATCGAGCGTGCCGAAGCGGCTCAGCACCTTGTAGCCGCCGCGGAAGGCGTGCTCCATGCCGTACTGCTGGTCGAGCATCATCCCTACGACGACGGCGAACGGGTGCTCGTCGAGGACCTGGTCAGCGGCCGGCTCGTTGGCGATCTGGAAGCCCATGCAGGCATGTTCTCATGCAGTCCGTGCCGGATTCGTGGCATCGGACGCCACGGCGCACGTCAGGGCGTCGCATCGACCCAGGACGGCATGCCCGGGGCGATCCGACCGGCACCGGAGGTCAGGGTCGCGACGGTCCGCGCCACCTCCGCGACGGCGTCGGGCGCTGCCGCAACGGCCAGGCGCATGCCCTGCGGGAGGTAGTCGACAGCACCCACCTCGACGTGGGCCAGTCCTCTCAGGGCGTGCTCGACCCGCGGGCCTGACGCGTGGTCGACGTCGACGACGACACCTTCTCGCAGCTCGCGGGCCAGCACCGTCGCCTCGTCGAGTGCCCGGGTCACCGCGTCGCCGTAGGCGCGGATGAGGCCTCCGGTGCCCAGCAGGGTCCCCCCGAACCACCGAGTCACGACGGCCACGACGTCGGTCAGGCCGCGACCCCGCAGGACGTCGAGCATCGGAGCGCCCGCGGTCCCGGACGGTTCACCGTCGTCGTTGCTGCGCTGGGTCGCACCGTCCGGGCCGAGCACGAAGGCCGTGCAGTGGTGCCGGGCGTCGCGGGTGCCCGACCGCACCTGCTCGACGAACCCGCGCGCCGCCTCCTCCGACGACACCGGCGCCACGTCGCAGACGAACCGCGACCGCTTGACCTCGAGCTCGGCGGTGGCCGGGGACGCGAGGGTCAGGTAGCGGCGTGACGGGCTCAGCGGCATACCTTCCTCGGGCGCTGGGACGGAGCACTTCGAGTATGCCGGGCGCCGGGGGGAGCGCTCCCCATTGCGCGAAGCGTCGCCGTCAGGTCAGGATTGGTCCGGTTTGCAGGGTCATGGACGACCTGCACCGCATCGGCACCGAGTTCGACCAGCTGTCGCGAGCCTCCATGACAACGCCGACCTGCAGCACCGCTCGAGCGGCTCGTCGGTGGTCGGCAGCGGGTCGCACCGCGCGGGCGAAGGGTCTGCGGCCCTGCCGGCACTGCAGGGGTCCAGGGACGTCGTCAGGTCCAGTCGGGAGTCCAGTCGGGAGTCCAGTCGGCCGCAGGCCCCACTGGGTGGGGTCCGGACCGCGGTCGTCCGCTCGTCAGCACCGCTGTCCCCCAGGCAGCCCACGCGGTCGGCGGGGGCCACTGGATCGGGCGGCCCCCGGTTGGGGCAACCGCGTTCGAGCCACTGTCCTTCGGCCCGGTCGTGCCGGCCGGTGTCCCGGCTGCAGCCGCCAGGACCTCGGCCTGCCGATCCGCTGACGCCCCCCGGCGTGGCCGCAGCCGCGCTCGTCAGCCGAGGTAGCGCTCGACGACGACGTCGACGAGCTCAGCCGGTGCGGGTTCGTGCGGGAGCAGGAGTGGGGGAGTCACGACGTCGGCGCCGGACCGAGCGGCGAGGTCGGCGAAGAACCCCGGCGCGAGCAGATAGGTCGCGACGACGACTCGACGCCCCGGAAGGCGCTGTGCAGCAACAGCATCCGCCAGTCTGGGCTCGGCAGCAGAGAGGTAGCCCGTGACGACGGGACGCCGGATGAGACGGCCGAGCGCTTCCGCCACCTGCTCGCAGTCGCCCACGGCCGACTCCTGCGAGGACCCGGCGGCGCCGAGGACGACGACGTCGTCGTCACGCAGGCCGGCGGCCGCGAGCCGACGCAGGAGCAGGCCCGCGAGGCGGTCGTCCGGGCCGAGCGCCGGCGCGACCGTGGTGCCCGGGGCGGCAGCTGCCGCCCCGGTGAGGTCGACGTAGACGTGGTAGCCGGCCGAGAGGAGCAGCGGAACCAGTCGCGCGGGTGCGGCGTCGTCGAGCGAGGACAGCACGGTTCCGGGTCCGGGCGGCTGCACGTCGACGAAGGCCGCCCGGACGGTCAGGTCCGGACGCCGCGCCGCCACGGCGGCGACGAGCGTTCCGATCGCCGACCGGCCGGCAGCCGAGGACGTGCCATGGGCCACCGCCACGAGCACGGGTGCTGGGCTGGTCATGGCCTCACTCTGTCAGGTCGGCGCCGCGGGGTGACGGGCTGCGCGTCGCGGCGGAAGGCGCCCGCGCGAACGCACGACACGCACACGCTCGGGTGAGCAGCTCGTTACCAGGACATCGCCGGACGGAAACGCGGACGAAACACGCCCTTCCTAACCTTGGACCCGACGTGGAACGCGAGCTGCGACGGGAGGCCGCCGTGCTGATCGAGACCGACCTCACGGGCCTGCCCGTGCTCGTCGTGGGTCCGCCGGATCTGACGACCGCGGCGGTGCACCGCTACCGGCGGGCCGGCGCCGTCGTGTCGGTCGCCGCATCGCCCGGTGACGTGACGACACAGGCCTGCGAGCGGGCCCGGTTGGCGGTCCTCGTCGGGCCGGCATCCACCTGGTCCGGGACTCGTGCGGCCGCTCGCGGGGCGCTGCCCCGTCGTGACCGAACCGGCGCGGGAGGCGCCCCGTGGCCGGGTCGTCCTTGTCGGGGCGGGTCCCGGAGGGATCGAGCTGATGACGCTCGCCGGGATGCGCGCGCTCGCCGACGCCGACGTCGTGCTGACCGACCGCCTCGCCGAGGTGGGAGACCTCGCCGACCTCGTGCCCGGGGCCGAGATCATCGACGTCGGCAAGCGGCCGGGGCACCACGCCGTGCCCCAGGGCGAGATCGAGCGCATCATGGTCGAGCACGCGCTCGCCGGGCTCACCGTCGTGCGGCTCAAGGGCGGGGACCCCTACGTCTTCGGCCGGGGCGGCGAGGAGGTCGCCGCGGCCGTCGTGGCCGGGCTGCCCGTCACGGTCGTGCCCGGGGTCTCGTCGGCCGTCGGCGTGCCGGGCAGTGCCGGCATCCCCGCTGACGCACCGGGGTGTCAGCCACGCCTTCACGGTTGTCTCGGGTCACGTGCCGTTGGAACCGCACCAGGCGACGGCGCTCGCGGATCTCGGCGGCACCGTCGTCTTCCTCATGGGGATGCACAACCTCGTGCCGCTGACGACGGCCCTGACGCGCGCCGGTCTCGCCGACGACACCCCTGCCGCGGTCGTGGAGCGCGGGTTCTCCCCGGACCAGCGCAGCATCGTCGGGACGCTCGCCACGCTGCCTGACCTCGCGGCACGGGCCGGCGCCTCCTCACCGTCGGTCATCATCGTCGGGGAGGTGGTCCGGCAGTCGGCCGTGTGGGACCGCCGTGTCGGGGCCGCCTCGGCCGCCGGGCTCCCCGTGGACGTCACCTCGTGAGCGAGCCGAGCACCCCGCCGGCCTCGGCGACGCGACACGGCCACCCGCATACGGCGTGGTCGGCGGACCTGACGGGACCCGACCGCGATGCCGCACGACTCGAGTCGACGGGACCGCTGCTCGAGGGCTTCCGGATCGCCGTGACGTCCGACCGTCGCTCCGCCGACCTCATCGACGCTTTCGTCCGCCGTGGGGCCGAGGTGCTCCACGCGCCCGCCGTCCGCATCGCCCCCGTCGAGGAGGACGAGATCCTCATCGGCGACACGCGCGCGATCATCGGGGCCCGCCCCGACGTCGTCATCGTCACGACCGCCTACGGCTTCCGGCGGTGGATCGAGGCCGCCGATGCTGCGGGCCTCGGTGAGGACCTCGCCCGAACGCTCGACCGTGCGCGCATCATCGTGCGTGGGCCCAAGGCGCGCGGGGCGGTCCGGGCGGCGGGTCACGACGACGACGGCATCGCCGACGACGAGCGCACGGCGTCGACGGTCGGGCTGGCCCTCGAGGGTGGTGTGGCCGGCCGGCGAGTCGCCGTCCAGCTGCACGGGCACGAGGACGTCGAGCAGCTCGGGCGGCTGCGATCTGCCGGGGCCTCGGTGCTGACCGTCGCGCCGTACCGGTGGGTGCGCCCGACGGACGAGAGCCGTCTGGGACGTCTCGTCGCCGCGGTCGCAGCCCGCGAGGTCGACGTCGTCACGTTCACGTCGGCCCCGGCCGTCGACGGACTCGTCTCTGCCGCAGCGCAGCTCGGTATGGACGGGGTGCTCGTCGAGGCCCTGCGGTGCGGCGTCACAGCGGCTGCGGTCGGACCGGTGACGGCGGCGCCGCTCCTCGACCTGGGTGTGACGCCCATCGTCCCGGACCGCTTCCGGATGGGCGCACTCGTCCGCACCGTCGTCGAGCACCTCACGCTCAACGGGGTCGCAGAGGTGCAGACCGCCCTGGGCCTGCTCGTCGTGCACGGCCGCGTCGTGAGGTTCGCCGGGGAGACGGTGACCCTGGCGCGCGGGCCGCGGGCGATGCTGGCGGCGCTGTTGTCCGAGCCGGGTGCCGTGCTGAGCCGTGAACGACTGCTCGACGAGCTGCCGGACGCCGAGAACGAGCACGCCCTCGACATGGCTGTCAGCCGGTTGCGCTCGGCGCTGCCCGACCGGCACCTCGTGCAGACGGTCGTGCGCCGCGGCTACCGCCTCAACGTGTAGCCGCAGCCTCGGCGTCGCCGACGATCGCGGGCGCGTGGTCGGCGATCCAGTCCATCAGGGGCACCATGCGCTCGGCCAGCTCGCCACCGCGCGCGGTGAGGGAGTACTCGACGTGCGGCGGGACGACCGGCCTCGCGTCGCGGTGGACGAGCGACGCGCTCGTGATCACCGCCTGACCCACCCCCGCTTCAACCGTCGAGAGGCCACGTCTTGTCGCTCCCCCCGGGTTGAGAGGCCGAATCTCTGTCATCGTCATGACCAGAGATTGGCCTCTCGAGGGGTAGAGGCGGCTACACGCGACAACAGTGGCCTTTCGACGGGGAGGAGGCGGCCATACGTGGCCCTTCGACGGTCAGGGGAGGGGGACGCCGATCCTCACGACGCCGTGCTGGACGCGGACGGCATACGTCGGCAGGGTGACGTCGGGGTCGTCGAGGGCGGCACCTGTGCGCAGCGAGAAGACCTGCTTGAGCAGCGGGGAGGCCACCGTCGGCTCACCGGCGCGGTCACCCGTGAGGCCGCGCGAGATGACCGCCGCGCCGGCGTAGGGGTCGAGGTTGTCGACGGCGTAGATCATCCCGGTGGTCAGCAGGAAGAGGGCGGCCTGCGCGCCACCGGGCAGGAGCACCGCCACGCCACGGCCCGGGACGAGCCGACCCACCGGGCAGGCGGCCACCCACTGCCGCATACCCGGAGCTGGCAGGATGCCTGGGCGGATGACGGTGCGTGAGGTGGTCGGCACCGGTGTCGACCGGCGTGACGGCGAGCGTTGTCATGGTGGGTTCCTCTGTGGCTCAGATGTTTCGCGGATGGTGGGCAGGCCGAGCAGGACCGGCACCTTGCGGGTCGGGACTCGTCGAAGGTGACGGTGGGGTCTGCCTCCT
>CAWKJV010000002.1:0-128897 GCA_963849965.1 uncultured Actinomycetota bacterium
CGGGCGCGTTGACGAACGACACGAAGCGCGCGAGCTTCTCGGGGTCGTCGAGCACCGCCTTCCACTCGTCCTGATAGCCCTCGACGTGACGGGCCATCGCGGCCTCGAGGTCGGCTCGGCGATGCCGAGGCGAGTCGTCGCAGACGACGGCCTTGAGGTGGTCGAGACCGCCCTCGAGCGAGTCGAGCCAGGGCGCGGTGCGCTGGAGCCGGTCGGCGGTGCGGACGTAGAACATGAGGAAGCGGTCGATGTAGCGCACGAGCGTCTCGTCGTCGAGGTCGCTCGCGAGCAGCCGCGCGTGGGCGGGCGTCTGGCCGCCGTTGCCGCAGACGTAGAGGTTCCAGCCCTTGTCGGTCGCGATGACGCCGACGTCCTTGCCGCGGGCCTCGGCGCACTCGCGGGCACAGCCCGAGACGCCGAACTTGATCTTGTGCGGCGACCGGAGCCCGCGGTAGCGGTGCTCGAGGTCGACCGCCATCCCGACGGAGTCCTGCACGCCGTAGCGGCACCACGACGAGCCGACGCACGACTTCACGGTGCGCAGCGACTTGCCGTAGGCCTGCCCCGACTCCATGCCGACGTCGACGAGGCGCTGCCAGATCGCCGGGAGCTGCTCGACGCGGGCACCGAAGAGGTCGATGCGCTGGCCGCCGGTCACCTTGACGTAGAGGCCGAAGTCCTGGGCGACCTGGCCGATCGTGATGAGCTGCTCGGCCGTCACCTCGCCGCCCGGCATCCGCGGGACGACGGAGTAGGTGCCGTTCTTCTGGATGTTGGCGAGGAAGTGGTCGTTGCTGTCCTGGAGCGCGGCCTGCTCGCCGTCGAGGACGTGGTCGCTGCTCGTCGACGCGAGGATCGAGGCGACCGTCGGCTTGCAGATCTCGCAGCCGGTGCCCGTGCCGTAGCGCGCGAGGAGCCCCGAGAAGGTGCGGATGCCGGTCGAGGCGACGATCTCGAAGAGCTCGGCGCGGCTCTGTTCGAAGTGCTCGCACAGCGCCTTGGACAGCTCGACGCCCGAGTCGACGAGGAGCTTCTTGACCGTGGGCAGGCAGCCGCCACAGGTGGTTCCGGCGTTCGTGCAGCCCTTGATCGCGGCGAGGTCGCAGGCGCCCTCGCGCGATCGCCCCGCAGATCGAGCCCTTCGTGACGTTGTTGCACGAGCAGATGACGGCATCGTCGGGCAGCGCGTCGGCGCCCAGCTCGGCACCGGCGGGGGAGACGAGCGCGCCCGGGTCGCCGGGCACCTCGCGGCCGACGTACGCCTTGAGCGTGGTGTAGGCCGATGCGTCCCCGACGAGGATGCCGCCGAGGAGCGTACGGGCGTCGTCGCTGACGACGACCTTGGCGTAGGTGCCCTTCGTCGCGTCGGTGTGGACGATCTCGAGCGCCCCCGGCGTCGCGGCCATCGCGTCGCCGAAGGAGGCGACGTCGACGCCGAGGAGCTTGAGCTTGGTCGACAGGTCGGCGCCGGGGAAGGTCGCCTCACCGCCGAGCAGCCGGTCGGCGACGACCTCGGCCATCGTGTAGCCGGGCGCGACGAGGCCGTAGCAGCGCCCCTCGACGGCGGCGACCTCGCCCACGGCCCAGACGTTCTCGTCGCTGGTGCGGCAGGCGACGTCGGTGACGACCCCGCCGCGCTCGCCGACGTCGAGACCGGCGGCGCGGGCGACGGCGTCCGAGGGCCGCACACCCGCGGAGAAGACGACGAGGTCGGTGAGCAGGGCCGTGCCGTCGGAGAGCTCGACCGCGAGGCGGCCGTCGTCCTGCGCCGCGATGGACTGCGTGCCCGCGCCGGTGTGCACCTGCACGCCGAGGCCGCTGACGAGGCCCTCGAGGACGGCGCCGCCGCCGTCGTCGACCTGGAGCGGCATGAGCCGCGGGTGCGAACTCGACGACGTGCGGCGTCAGACCCAGCAGGCGCAGGGCGTTGGCCGCCTCGAGGCCGAGCAGTCCGCCGCCGACGACGAGCCCGTTGGCCTCGCGTCCCTCGGCGTGCGCGCGCTCGATGGCAGCCTCGGCCGCCGCCCGGATGCCGTCGAGGTCGTCGAGCGTGCGGTAGACGAAGCAGCCGAGGCGAGTCGTGCCCCGGCACCGGCGGCACGAAGGGGTGCGAGCCCGTCGCGAGGACGAGCGAGTCGTAGGCGATGACGTCGCCGGCACTCGTGGTGACGGTGCGCGCCTGTCGGTCGACGTGCTCGGCGCGGGTGCCGAGTCGCAGGTCGACGAGGTCGTCACCGGCATACGTGTTGCCCGGGAGGGCGAGCGCACCGCGGTCCCACGCGCCGACGTAGGACGACAGTCCCACGCGGTCGTATGCCGCGTCCGCCTCCTCGGAGAGGACGACGACCTTCCACGTGCTCTCCGTGTCCCGCGACCGGAGCGCCTCGACGAAGCGGTGGCCGACCATGCCGTGGCCGACGACGACGACGGTGCGGGTGGCGGTGCCCGTTGCGTTCTCGGGGGTGGTGGACATCAGGCGGCTCCTTCGGTCAGGGCGGCGGGTGCCGACACCGGTTCGGGGGTCGTGGCGGCGGGCGGGACGGACGGGGCGGACGGGGTGGACTGCGGCTCGGACGAGCGGAGCCACGTGCAGAGGCCGTCGACCGCGCCCTTGCACGAGCCGCAGCCGGTCGTGGCCCGCGTGGCCTCGGCGATCCCGGCGACGGAGTCCGCCCCGGCGCGGAAGGCGCCGACGATGGCCGACTTCGTCACGGTGTTGCAGCGGCAGATGACCGCGGTGCCGGGCATCTCGGCGAGGTTCGCCGTCTCCGGGCCCCGGAGCGGGTCATCGCGCGACCGAGCATGAGCGCCAGACGATCCCGCGGGACGGCAGAGCCCGTGTCGTAGAGCTGGGTCAGGGCGCCGGCGGCGTCGCCGACGCCGAGCAGGATCGCGCCGACGAGCCGGTCCTGGCGCAGGACGAGCTTGGCGTAGCGGCCGCGGCTCGGGTCGGTGAAGGTGAGCACCTCGTGGCCGGGGTCGTGCACGTCGACGTCGACGGTGCCCATGCTCGCGAGGTCGATGTCGTGGGCCTTGAGCCGCGTCAGGACGCTCGTGCCCTCGTAGACGGCCTCGGGGTCGACACCCGTGAGCACGTCGGCCAGGACGCGCGCCTGGTCCCAGCCGGGCTGCACGAGGCCGGGCACCTCGCCCCGGTGCTGGGCGCACTCGCCGATGGCGTGGACGTGAGGGGCCGAGGTGGCGAGCCGGTCGTCGACGACGACGGCGCGGTCGACCTCGAGGCCCATGGCCACGGCGAGGTCGGTGCGCGGGCGGACCCCGGCGGCGACGACCACGAGGTCGGCCGGCAGGGCCGAGCCGTCGCTCGAGGACGACGTGGGCGGGCTCGCCGTCGTGGGCGGCGTGACGCGCCGTGACGAGCTGCCCGAGGACGAGCCGGGCGCCGATGCCGCGGACGACGCGGGACAGGACGGCCCCGCCGTCGGCGTCGAGCTGGCGGTCCATCGGGTAGTCCTGCGGGTGCACGACGGTGACCGCGACACCGCGGGCGAGGAGGCCACGGGCCGCCTCGAGACCGAGCAGGCCGCCGCCGAGGACGACTGCGGTGGAGGCGGACTCGGCCGCCTCGATCAAGCGCGCGCAGTCGTCGACCGTGCGGAAGGCGACCACGCCCTCGGCCAGCACGGGACCGGGACCGGGCGGCCCGGCAACAACCCTTCGGTCGGTGGGACGAAGCTCGCGCTGCCGGTGGCGAGGACGAGCTCGTCCCAGTCGACGACCCGCTCGGCGCCGTCGGAGGCGACGATCGCGGTGCGAGCCGCCACGTCGACGGAGGTGACGCGGGCGCCGGGGACGACGTCGATGTGCCGCGCGGCCGACCAGCCGTCGGGCTTGAGGCGGGTGTCGCGCGCGGTGATGCCGCCGGCGACGACGGTCGAGAGGAGCACCCGGTTGTAGGCGGCGTGCGGCTCCTCGCCGACGACCGTGACGGCGAAGCGCGTCGCGTCGGGGTCGCGGTGGCGGATCTCCTCGGCGAGGCGGGCCCCGGCCATGCCGTTGCCGACGACGAGGACGTGCCTGCGGGTGCGGGTCATGCGATGGCCTCCAGGCGGACGGCGCACGCCTTGAACTCGGGCATGCGGCTGGTGGGGTCGAGCGCGGCGTGGGTGAGCGAGTTCGCGCGCGCGTCGCCACCCCAGTGGAAGGGGAGGAAGACGACGTCGGGACGCATGTCCTCGTCGACGCGGACAACGGCGCGGGTGCGTCCCCGGCGGCTGACGACGTCGGCGAGGTCGCCGTCGGCGAGCCCGACGGACTCGGCGGTGTCGGGGTGCACCTGGACGAACATCGCGCCCGCCGCGGCCGCGAGCTCGGTGACGAGGCGGGTCTGGGCGCCCGACTGGTAGTGCTGGAGCACGCGACCCGTCGTCGCGACGAGGGGGTATGCCGTGTCGTCGGCCTCGACAGGACCGACGTGGTCGACGGCGACGAAGCGGGCGAGTCCGTCCGGCGTCGCGAAGCGGTCGAGGAAGAGCCGCGGCGTGCCCTGCGGACGCTCGGTGGTGCACGGCCAGTGCAGGCTCTCGCCGGCGTCGAGGCGCTCCCACGTCACGGCGGAGTAGTCGGCCGGGCCGCCGGCCGAGGCCCGGCGCAGCTCGTCGAAGACGGCCCGTGGGTCGGTGGGGAAGTCTGTGCTGCAACCGATCCGGATGGCGAGCTCGCTCCACACGTCGAGCTCGCTGCGGCATCCGTCGGGCGCCGTGAGCGCGCGACGCCGGCGCAGGACGCGGCCCTCGAGGTTGGTCAACGTGCCCTCCTCCTCGGCCCACTGGAGCACGGGGAGCACGACATCGGCGGCAGCAGCGGTCTCCGACAGCACGAAGTCCGAGACGACGAGCAGGTCGAGCGCGGCGAGCCGCTCGGTCACGACGCGCGCTCGGGCGCGGAGACGACGGGGTTCGACCCGTGCACCAGCAGGACGCGCGGCCCGTCGTCCGTCCCGAGCGCCGACAGCAGCTCGAAGGCGCTACGTCCCGGGCCCGGCAGGTCGGCCGGGTCGATGCCCCACACGGCAGCGACGTGGGCCCGCGCGGCCGGGTCGTCGATCTTGCGGTAGCCGGGCAGCTGGTCGGCCTTCTGACCGTGCTCGCGACCGCCTTGGCCGTTGCCCTGCCCGGTGATGGTGCCGAAGCCGGTGCCCGGGTTGCCGGGCAGGCCCAGCGCCAGGGCCAGCCCGATGAAGGCGGTGACGGTGTCGGTGCCGGTCGCGTGCTGCTCGCTGCCGCGGGCGAGAGGATGTAGGCGCCGCGCTCGGTGTCACGCGCCCGCGCGAGCGCCGCGACGGCCGCGCGCATCGTCGTGACGGCGACACCGGTGACACGCTCGACCCGCTCCGGCAGCCACTGCGCCGCGATCGGCCAGAGGTCGTCGAAGCCCGAGGTGCGCTCGTCGATGAAGCGGCGGTCGGCATACCCCTCGGTGACGGCGAGGTGGAGCATGCCGAGCGCTAGCGCGGCGTCGGTTCCGGGCCGCAGCTGGAGGTGCAGGCCGCCGCCGTCGATGGCCTTGGCCGCCGTCGGGGTGAGGCGTGGGTCGGCGACCATGAGTCCGCCGGCGTCGGTCGCCCGCAGGAGGTGGGTGAGGAAGGGCGGCATCGTCTCGGCCGGGTTGGCACCGAGGAGCAGCACCGCGTGGGCCGACCCGATGTCGGTGACCGGGAAGGGGAGACCCCGGTCGAGGCCGAAGCACCTGATGCCGGCCGCCGCGGCGGAGCTCATGCACCAGCGCCCGTTGTAGTCGATCTGGCTCGTCCGCAGCGCGACACGAGCGAACTTGCCCAGCTGGTAAGCCTTCTCGTTCGTCAGTCCACCGCCGCCGAAGACCGCCACGGCGTCCCGGCCGTATGCCGTCTGCGTCCGGACGATCGCGTCGGCCACGACGTCGAGGGCTTCGTCCCACGACGCCGGCACCAGCTCGCCGTGCCGCCGGACGAGCGGAGTCGTGAGGCGCGAGGGCGTGCGGAGCAGCTCAGCGCTCGTCCACCCCTTCTGGCACAGTCCTCCCCGGTTCGTCGGGAAGCGGCGCGGGCTCACGGTGAGGTCGGCGGCCGACGTCCCGGTCAGGGTCATCGCGCACTGGAGCCCGCAGTAGGCGCAGTGCGTTGCGACGTCCACCCGTTCGGAGGGAGCATGCCCCACCAACTGGGGCGACGGCATTCCCACATTCGTCGTCATCGGCGGTAACGCACCTTCGTCAGGGTGGCGGCGCCGACGTAGAAGAGGGTGAAGACGACGAACGCGGCCGTGGCCGAGTGGCTCGCACCCTGGTACGACGCGCGCAGCCCGAGGTTGATGAGCACGCCGCCGAGGGCGCCGATCGCGCCGGCGATCCCGATGAGGGCGCCGGCCATCGAGCGGGACCAGGCCGTGCGCTCGATCGCGGGCCCGGGGATCGAGGCGGACTTCGCCTCGAAGAGGGCGGGGATCATCTTGTAGACCGAGCCGTTGCCGACGCCGGAGAGGACGAAGAGCAGGACGAAGCCGCCGATGAGGCCGCCGAGCTGCAGTCCGGTCGCAGCGCCGCGGGTCACGTCGTCGGAGTGGGCCGCGAGCGTCACGAGGACGCCTGCGACCGCCAAGCCGACGAAGGTCCACAGCGTCACGGCCGCGCCGCCGCGACGGTCGGCGAGCCGCCCACCCCACACCCGGCTGACCGAGCCGAGGAGCGGGCCGACGAAGGCGATCTGGGCGGCGTGCAGGCTCGCGGTCGCGGCCTGCGCCGGCGTCGGGGCGGCACCGCCGGTCTGGCCGGCGAGGAACGTCTGGTTGAGCACCTGTCCGAAGGCGAAGCCGAAACCGATGAACGAGCCGAACGTGCCGATGTAGAGCAGCGAGATGACCCAGGCGTCGGTGTGCCGCAGCACCTCGAGCATCGCCTTCGGGTTGGCCGTCTGGTGGTCGAGGTTGTCCATGAAGACCGCGGCGCCGATGCTCGCGACGGCGAGCAGGACGAGATAGACGGCGCAGACGACCTCGGGACGGCGGTTGCCGAGCGTCGCGATGACGAGCAGGCCGACGAGCTGGACGACGGGGACGCCGATGTTGCCGCCGCCCGCGTTGAGCCCGAGTGCCCAGCCCTTCATCCGCTGCGGGTAGAAGGCGTTGATGTTCGTCATCGACGACGCGAAGTTGCCGCCGCCGAGACCGGCGAGGCCTGCGACGAGCAGGAAGGTCGACAGGGAGTGCCCCGGGTGGACCATGAGCCACCACGTCAGCACCGTGGGCACGAGGAGCGCGAAGCCACTGACGATGGCCCAGTTGCGCCCGCCGAAGAGGGCCGTCGCCATCGTGTAGGGGACCCGGAGCACGGCCCCGACGAGCGTCGGGACGGCGACGAGGACGAACTTGTCGGCCGCGGTGAAGCCGTAGACGGCCTGCGGCATGAACAGCACCATGACCGACCAGATCGACCAGATCGAGAAGCCGATGTGCTCGGTCGCGACGGACCAGACGAGGTTGCGGCGGGCGACGTGCCTGTTGCCGGCCTCCCACGCCAAGGTGTCCTCCGGTCCCAGTCGCGGATGACCCGCTTGCGCGGGGCGGTGAGGGTGCGGAGCCGGCTCGGGTGCGCCGCGGTCTTGGTGCTCGCACGGTCATGCCGGTGGTGGTGCTGGTCGTGCTCACGGGTTCCTCCTCGGGAGGCGGGTGGGGCCGCTGCGAGAGCGTGACGCCCACGCTAGGAAGCCGGTGTTGCACGACGTCCGACCTGCGGTGACACCTCGGTTACATCCCTCTCACGGCCCTCGGGAGCGGTCGTGAGGTCCCGCACGGTGCCCGGACCCCGGCGCCTCACAACCGACCGGAAGAGGCGTGGGACGGGCCGCCGCGTAGGCTCCGGGTCATGACGTCGGCTCCCGACCAGGCTTCGCTCAGCACCCTGTCCGTGGGCACCGCCGGGCCCCGGATCGCCTTCCTCCACGGGCTCTTCGGCCAGGGCCGCAACTGGAACCAGATCGCCAAGGCCGTCAGCGGCCCGGACGGCACGGACGCGCGCTGCCTGCTCGTCGACCTCCCCGACCACGGCCGGTCGCCGTGGTCGCAGGAGTCTCGCTCGACGCGTACGCGGATGCCGTGGCCGCGACGCTGCGCTCCGCCGGTGACGGGGAAGCTTGGGCGGTCGTCGGCCACTCGCTCGGAGGCAAGGTCGCCATGGTGCTCGCGCTGCGCCACCCGGAGCTCGTCGACCGGCTCGTCGTCGTCGACATCGCGCCCAAGGGCTACGGCTCGCTCGAGCGGTTCGAGGGCTACATCCGCGAGATGCAGGCCCTGCCGCTGAGTGAGCTGACGAGCCGCGGCGACGCCGAGGCCCGGTTCACCGAGCCGGACCCGGGCGTCAAGGCGTTCCTGCTGCAGAACCTGCGCCGTGACGGCCAGTCGTGGCGCTGGCAGGTCAACCTCGACCTCATCGCGGGCGACGCGGCGCTGGGGGTGGACTCACACATCGCGGACTGGCCGGATGCCGTCGACGAGCTCCCGGCATACGACGGCCCCGTGCTGTGGGTCGCCGGCGGCGACTCGCGCTACGTCAAGCGCGAGGACGGCGACCGCATGCGCCGGCACTTCCCGCGGACGCGGCTCTTCACGATCAAGGGCGCCGGCCACTGGGTGCACACCGACGCTCCGGAGATCATCGTGACGGCCCTGCGTCGCTTCCTGCACGCCCCCGCCTGAGGCATCCGCACGACCCGTGGTGCGTATGCCGCGTGCCACCTCGGCGTGTCGTCGGCGTGTCGCCGTGGTGCGCCCACCAACGGTCGTCCGCCGGCCGGCGAGTCAGAGGAGGCGGCGGCCCATGGCCCAGGCGGTCAGCTCGTGCCTGCTGCTGAGCTGGAGCTTGCGCAGCACCGAGCTGACGTGGGTCTCGACGGTCTTGACGGAGATGAAGAGCTCCTTGGCGACCTCCTTGTACTGGTAGCCGCGCGCGATGAGGCGCATCACCTCACGCTCCCGGGCCGAGAGCCGGTCGAGCTCCTCGTCGATCTCGGCGACCTCGCCGGCGGCCGCGCCGAAGGCATCGAGGACGAAGCCGGCGAGGCGCGGGCTGAAGACGGCGTCGCCGTCGGCCACCCGCCCGATCGCGGTGAGCAGCTCCTCGGCGTTGATCGTCTTGGTGACGTAGCCGCGGGCGCCGGCCCGGATGACGGCGATGACGTCCTCGGCCGCGTCGGACACCGAGAGCGCGAGGAAGCGCACCGGCACGCCGGCGCGCGACTGCACGCCGTTGCACGCCCGGATGACGTCGGCGCCGCCGTGCCCGTCGCCGCCCGGCAGGTGGACGTCGAGGAGCACGACGTCGGGCTGCTGCTCCTTGATGACCTGCACGGCCGACTCGACCGCTCCCGCCTCACCGGCGATCTCGAGGGTGAACGCGCCGGCCCGCGGTGTCGCCGCGAGGGACGTGAGCTCGGCGCGCACGCCGGTGCGGAACATGTGGTGGTCGTCGACGATGACGATGCGGATGGTCCGCGGGTCGGTCATGGAGCCTGCTCCTGGGTCTGGGGGTCCTGGGTGCCGCTGGGCGTCGTGCCCTGGGTGGCGGTGGCGGTGGCGGTGGCGGGGGCGGGCGCGGGGGATGCGCCGGGTGGTGTTGCGGGGGAGGGCTGCTCGGCCTCGGCCGGCTGACCGACGGGCAGGCGGAGCTCGACCTCGGTGCCGTCCGCGCGTCGTCGGATGCGAGCCGTGCCGCCGTGGCGCTCCATGCGCCCGATGATCGACTCGCGCACGCCGGCGCGGTCGTCGGGGACGGTGTCGAGGTCGAAGCCCGCGCCATGGTCCCTGACGAACGCCTCGACGGCGTCGGGCCCCACCTCGACGTACGTGCTCACCGGCGGGCTCGCGTGGCGCACGGCGTTCCACGTCGCTTCGCGGACGGCCTTGACGAGGGCGTCGAGGTGCGCGTCCATCGGCCGGTCGCCGGTGACGACGAGCTGCACCGGCACGCCGTGGAGGTCCTCGACCTCGCCCATCGCGGCGGTGAGGGCGGCACCGAGCGTGCCGGCGCGGGCGTCCTCGTCGTAGAGGTAGCTGCGCAGCTGGCGCTCCTGCGCGCGGGCGAGGCGCGCGACGGTCGCGGCGTCGCCGGACTGCCGCTGGATCAGGGCCAGGGTCTGCAGCACCGAGTCGTGCAGGTGGGCGGCGATGTCGGCGCGCTCGGTGGCGCGGATGCGGGCGGCCTGCTCCAGGCGCAGGTTGCTCCAGAGCCGCAGGATCCACGGCGCCGACAGGACGACGACGCCGACGAGGGCGGCGAGCACGGCCCCGGCGACCTGCCACAGCTCGGTGAGGTTGGTGCCCTGCACGAGCAGCCCGACGAGCCCGAGGATGGTGAGGCCGAGACCGACGACGAGCCAGATCCAGCGGACCGGGCGACGCGCGCCGAGGGTGTCGGTGTCGTCGAGCTGGGACCAGAAGAAGATCGCGCCGATGACGATGGCGACGACGGGCAGGATCACCTCGGGGTGGACGTCGAGGCCGGCGCTGCCGAACCACAGGGCGCCGGCCACGGCAAGGGCCGCGACGCCGAGGAGGGTGAGCAGCACGGGCTGGTTGCCGCTGCGCAGCCAGGTGCGCAGGCTCGCGAGGTCGACGTGGTGACCGGAGCCGGTCGTCCCCGCCGTCGCTGCCGTGCCCGCCGTTCCTGCCGTGCCTGCCGTGACCGCGGGGTCGACGTCGCCGACCTCGCGCATGGTCGCCCACAGGAAGACGTAGACCGCCAGGCCGGCACCGAAGGGAATCGTCGTCAGCACGAGCGCGACGCGGACCGCGACGACCGGGACCCCCAGGTGGGCGGCCAGCCCTGCGGCGACGCCGGCGATGACCTTGCCCTGTCGCTGGCGCACGAGCGGGGGCCGCGGCGTCGTCCGCCACGAGGCTCCCGCGGGACGCGCGGGGCCGGTTCCGTTCTCGTATGCCGTGTGCACCGTCCCATCCTGACCCACCCCGGTGCGTCGGGGCGACCATCCGCGCCCTCTTTGGGGGTCGCATCAGGGTGCGCTCAGGGTCGACCCTCATGGTCGGGAGAGAGTGGGCGAGCCACTCTGATGCCATGACGAAAAGCAATGACGCCCCCGGCCAGGGGCAGGGCCACGGCCTGGACGGTTTCTACACCGCTCTGCGGCGCCCGGGGATCGTGCGCCAGTCGAACGGCCGGTGGTTCGCCGGTGTGGCCGCGGGCGTGGCCCGGTGGCTCGGCGTCGACCCGCTCGTCGTGCGAGCAGGTTTCATCCTCTTCTCGATCTTCTTCGGGATGGGGCTCGCCCTCTACCTCGTGCTGTGGCTGCTGATGCCCGACGAGCGCGGCGAGATCCACGTCGAGCGGGCACTCAAGCACGGTGAGGGCAGCTCGATCTTCCTGCTCGTCGTCACGGTGATGGCCGTCCTCGGCGGCGGCCCCTGGTGGGGCGGTGACACCCGCGGCTTCCGCTTCTTCGGCTTCGCGCTCCTCGTCTTCGGGGCCTGGTGGTTCCTGACACGCACGGGCACCGGCCGGGAGCTCATGGCGCAGGCGCCGTGGAAGAACCAGGGCGCCCCGGCGTCCGGTGCGGCGACCGGTGTCGATCCGGCGACCGGTGGGCCGATCACCCAGCCTGCCACCGGCACGGCGCCCGCACACCCCGGCCCGGCCCCTGCCACGGCATACGGCTCGACGGGCAATGCGGCGGCCAACGTCGGCGCCACCCTTGCGGCACCATGGCCGCCGGCCCCGGCCCTGGTGCGGGAGCGGACCCCCTCGATCGGCTTCGCCGGCGGCCTCCTCGTCCTCGGCCTGGCCATGGTCACCGGTGTCGTCATGTCGACGATCGCCCAGGCCGCAGGTTGGTCGGGCCACCACGTGGCCATCGGGATCGCCTCGGGGCTGGGCATCCTCGGCCTCGGCATCCTCGTCGCCGGTATCGCCGGCCGCCGGTCGGGAGGCCTGGCGTTCTTCGCCGTGACCGGCATGATCGCGGCGGCCGCCACCACCGCGGCGCCGGTCGCCCTCTCCCAGCCCTGGCAGGCGGGGGACCGCAGCTACACCGTGACGTCGATGAGGCCGGCACCAGCGTTCGAGCTGGGGCTCGGACAGATGAGGGTCGACCTCAGCGCCTCGGACTGGAAGGCCACGCCCGGTCAGGACACCGTCACGGCCACGATGGGCGCCGGTGAGCTCGATCTCGTCGTCCCGGAAGGCGTTCCGGTCGTCGTCAACGCGAAGGCGCGTGCTGGGGAGATCATCGCGACCGGTCCGTCGGTCGTCGGTGAGGGGATGCGGCGCCAGGGACCCGACCAGCTCCAGTACGACGGCACCGGCTGGCAGCAGCAGGTGACGTTCGGGCCGGCCGCGTCGCGCCCGGAGATCGTCGTCGACGCCGAGATCGGCGTCGGTCAGATCAAGATCACGACCAGGAGCGCGCCATGACCGGCCCGACGAACGACCCGACCGACCCGACCGACCCGACGAAGCGCGCAGCGGAGACGAGTGGCATGAGCAGCAACGACACCCCCGACCCGACGACGGAGTTCCGTGACCCGACGGCGGACCCGACGGTGGATCCGACCACCGAGCCGGCGGTCGAACCGGCGGTCGAGCCGCCGGTCGACCCGGCGGAGACGACGACGATCCCCGCTGCGACGACACAGGCCCTGCCGCCCGCGACGCCCTTCCGGATCCAGCCCGCCGCCCCCGTGCCGGACGACGCGGTCGCCGAGGGGGCCGGGCTGCCGCACCTGCCACCCCCGGGGTCCCAGCCCGACCCCTCGTGGCCGGCGCCCGTCCCGCCCCAACCTGCCTCTCAGCCCGCCCCGAGCCCGGTTTTCGTCACGGTCCACAAGGGCCCGCGCCCGGGCGCGATCATGCTCGGTCTGCTGTCGATGCTCGTGGCGGCCTACGTCCTCGTGGCCAACCTCACCGGCGCGGACCTCAGCTTCCGCATGGTGGGGCCGACGATGATCGGTGCCCTCGGCGGCATGCTGCTGCTCGTCGGCCTCGCCGGCGTCGTCGCGGGCAGACTGCGCCGCTGAGCTCGGGAGCGCGCCCCACGGCATACCTGCTCGGGCGGTCCCCGCAGGACGGTCGGTAGCGCTGGCTAGGCTCTGGGCACGCTCGCCGGTCAGGTCCGGCACTCGCAGTGGGGAGAGAACGTGCTCAGAAAGTCCGGCATCAGCCTCGAGGCCCTCGACCGGTCGACCCGGCCACAGGACGACCTCTTCAGGTTCGTCAACGGGACGTGGCTCGACACGACGGAGATCCCGGACGACCGGGCTCGCTTCGGCACCTTCGACATCCTGCGCGAGGAGTCCACGTCACGGGTCCGCGACCTCATCGAGGAGGCGGCCGGCGCCGAGGACGGTGCACTCGGCACGCCGAAGCGTCAGGTCGGTGACCTCTACGCGAGCTTCACCGACACCGACCGGATCGAGGAGCTCGGGCTCGCCCCGCTGCAGGGCGTGATGTCGGAGGTCGCGGCCGTCGACAGCGTCGAGGCGCTCGGCAGGGCCCTCGGCCGGCTCGCGCGCGACGGCGTGGTCGGGGTCCTGCAGCACTTCGTCTCACCCGACGAGCGCTCGCCGGAGGACTACGTCGTCTACCTCGAGCAGGGCGGCCTCGGGCTTCCCGACGAGTCCTACTACCGCGAGGAGAAGTACGCCGACATCCGGACGGCCTACGTCGCCCACATCGGCCGGTTGCTCGGCCTCGCCGGCATCCCGGACGCCGAGGCCAAGGCCACGCGGATCATGACGCTCGAGACGCTTCTCGCGGCGTCGCACTGGGACACGGTGTCCAACCGCGACGCGATCAAGACCTACAACGCGCACACGATCGACGAGGTCATGGTGCTCGCGCCCCAGTTCCCTTGGCAGGAATGGCTGTCCGGGCTCGGCGCGCCGGCGGGTTCGTTCGACAAGGTCGTCGTCCGCCAGCCGAGCTTCGTCGCAGGTCTCGGCGCAGCGCTCGAGTCGGTGGACATCGCCGACTGGCGCGCGTGGCTGACGTGGCACGTCCTCTCGGAGTTCGCCTCGCTGCTGCCGCAGTCGTTCGTGGACGAGGACTTCGACTTCTACGGTCGCACCCTCTCGGGGCAGCCGGAGAACAAGGAGCGCTGGAAGCGTGGCGTGTCCGTCGTGGAGGCCTGTGTCGGCGAGGCCGTCGGGCAGCTCTACGCCGAGCGGTGGTTCCCGCCCGCCGCCAAGGCCCGCATGCAGGAGCTTGTCGGCAACCTCGTCGAGGCCTTCCGCCGGTCCTTCGCCTCGCTCGAGTGGATGGGGCCCGAGACTCGCGCGCAGGCGATCGACAAGCTCGACGCGTTCACGCCGAAGATCGGCTACCCCGACGTGTGGCGCGACTACTCCAGCATCGAGATCGACCCGGCCGACCTCGTCGGCAACGTCCGGCGCAGCACGGCCTTCGAGGTCGATCGCAACCTCGCGAAGATCGGCCGCCCGATCGACCGCACCGAATGGTTCATGCTGCCCCAGACGGTCAACGCCTACTACATGCCGTCGATGAACGAGATCGTCTTCCCGGCCGCGATCCTGCAGCCGCCGTTCTTCGACCTCGAGGCCGACGACGCCGTCAACTACGGCGGCATCGGCGCCGTCATCGGTCATGAGCTCGGGCACGGCTTCGACGACCAGGGCTCGCGCTACGACGGCACCGGGGCGCTGCGGGACTGGTGGACCGAGGCCGACCGCGAGCGCTTCGACGCGCTGTCCCAGCGGCTCATCGAGCAGTTCGGCCAGTACACCCCTGCCGGGCTCTCCGAAGAGCACAAGGTCAACGGCGGCCTGACGGTCGGCGAGAACATCGGCGACCTCGGTGGCCTGCAGATCGGCTACTCGGCCTATCGCATCGCGACCGAGACCGGCGAGATGCCCGAGCTCGACGGCTTCACCGGACCGCAGCGCTTCTTCATCGGGTGGGCCCAGGTCTGGAAGGGCAAGGCTCGCGAGGCCGAGGCGATCAGGCTGCTCGCCGTCGACCCGCACTCGCCGCAGGACGTGCGGGGCAACGCCGTGCGCAACGTGGCGGAGTTCCACGACGCGTTCGGGGTCAAGCCCGACGACGCGATGTGGCTCGACGAGGACCAGCGGGTCCGGATCTTCTGACCGGCGGTGGCACGGCAGCGACCGACCCCGTGGGGAGCGCCCGCGGGGTCAGTCGCCGAGCTGCAGCTTGAAGCCGACGTGCGAGGCAGAGAAGCCGAGCCGCTCGTAGAAGCGCCGCGCGTCGGTGCGGCTCGCGTCGCTCGTCAGCTGCACGAGGGTGCAACCGAGCCGCCGTGACTCGTCGACGGCCCACGTGACGAGCTCGGTCCCGAGGCCCGACCCGCGTTCGTCCCGGGCGATGCGGACACCCTCGATGATCGAGCGCGTGGCGCCGCGCCGGGACAGTCCGGGGATGATGCTGAGCTGGAGGGTCCCGACGACCGTCCCGTCGCGTTCGGCGACGACGAGGTGCTGTCCTCGATCGGCCACGACCCGGTCGTATGCCGCGTCGTACGTCGCGGAGTCGTCCAGGTCCTCCCGTGCCGCGCCCAGCGGGTCGTCGGCGAGCAGGGCCACGATCGCCGCCACGTCGTGACGGGTCGCGGGCCGGATGACCAACGGGCTCATGCGTTCTCGGCGGTGCGCTTCAGCTGGGCGAGCCCCTTCTCGAAGTCGGGACCGAGGAGCCTCTCCATCGACCAGACCTTGCTCATGAGGCGCATGACGGCGTTCTGGGGGCCGGTCATGGCCCACTCGACATGGGTGCCGTCACCGGCAGGTGTCAACGTGAAGTCGACACGGTTGTGCGCCTTCATCGGCGCGGCGAAGAGCAGGTCGACCGCGACGTGCTGCGGCTCCGACTCGAGGATCTCCATGCGGCCCTCGCCGGCCTTGCTGTTGCCGCGCCAGGCATAGATGGCCCCGACGCCGGTGGGCGAGCCGGCGTAGGTGCGCTCCATCGCCGGGTCGATGCCCTCCCACGGCGACCACGCCTGCCACTCGTGGAAGTCGTTGACGAGAGCGTGCACCCGCTCCGGGGGAGCGGCGATGGTCGTCTCGCGGCTGAGGTGGAAGCTCTTGTCGGCCATGGCGGCATCCTGCCACCGCGATGGCCGGCGTTGGGCTACGCGGCCGTCAGTCGGGGCTCTCAGCTTGCTGGGCGTCGACATCGACGAACGTCATGACGACGAGGTACGCCTCGGCATCGACGACGCCCGGGTTCGCGACGCAGGCAAACCGCGTGGCGTTTCAGTCCTTCTTCGCGGCAGACACATCGACGCACAGGGCCCCTCTGTTGCCGTCCTCGTCGGCGTCACCGAACCACAGGTTCGGCACCCGTCACGTGGCGTCCCGGACCTCGTCCCTGAAGGACCCACGTCCGTAGGACTCGGCGCTCCCGGACAGCAGGGCGGCCCAGACCGGGGCGATGGTCGCCGAGCACGCCGTGTCGAGGCCGTGCGCGTCCCCCGCCTCACCCACCGCGGCGACGAACCGTGCGCCGGAGCGAGCGGGGTCAGGCGGGCGGCGCGATGTCCTGCTGCGCGGGCAGCTGGTCCTGGCGCACGATGCCGACCGGGCACGTCATGCCGTTGGGCCCGTGGTTGCAGTAGCCCCCAGGGTTCTTGTGGAGGTAGCCCTGGTGGTAGTCCTCGGCGAGGTAGAAGGGGCCTGCGTCGTCAGCCGAGCGGATCTCCGTCGAGATCTGCCCGTAGCCGTTGTCGTCCAGGACCTTCTGGAACGCCTCCCGCGTCGCCTCGGCGGCACGTCGCTGCCCCTCGGTCGTCCAGTAGATGGCCGAACGGTAGGCGGTGCCGACGTCGTTGCCCTGCCGGTTGGCGGTCGTCGGGTCGTGGTTCTCCCAGAACGCCTTGAGCAGCAGTTCGGGCGAGGTGCGCGTGGGGTCGTAGACGACGCGCACCGTCTCGGCGTGGCCGGTGAGGCCGGTGCAGGTCTCCTCGTAGGTCGGGTTGGGCGTGTAGCCACCCATGTAGCCGGCCGCGGTCGAGACGACCCCGTCCTGCTTCCAGAAGATCCGCTCCACTCCCCAGAAGCAGCCCATCGCGACGTAGAGCACCTCCGAGCCGTCGGGCCACGGGCCCTCGAGCGGGGTGCCGAGCACGACGTGGGTGGGGCTCACGGCGAACGGTCGTTCCGCGCGGCCCGAGAGGGCCTCCTCGCGGCTGGGCATCTGGGACTTCCTACCGAATCCGAACACCATGCCAGTGTCACATCCTTGCTGCCGGGATCGTCTTACGTCCCTTCAACGTCCGTGCCCGCTCGGGTATGCCGCGTGGCGCGCCTCGGACCTTCGCTCGCCACCCGGTCCACGCCTCGATCACGCGAGAGCTCTTCGGGGAGCGGGGAGCGAGTGGCCGCTCGAGGAGCTGCAGGCGCTCCATCGCACCGGCACGAAGAAGCGGGCCGGCCTGGCCGACTGGGCCGAGGAGGTACTAGTACCAAAGCCCGATGGTGGACCGCCCACCGCGACGGGCAGCGTGAGCGGTGCAGCAGATGCTGACCCGCCGGAGGTGCCGGCGGGAGCCGAGGAGGCCACCATGAATGCACGCAGAACCTTCACGACGGGAGCCGAAGCGCTGTCGCGCGCGACGTCCGGCACCGGTGCCCGGAAGCCCAAGGTCAGGGCCGACGACCGAGCCCTCCAGCTCGAGCACGAGCTCGACAGGAACGGCGCCGGACAGCCCCGGCCGGTGAACCTCGCCGACAACGGCGTCGTCGTCACGAGCGGGACGTTCATCACGGCCGCCTCCAGCGGCTCGTTCGCGGTCCGTCGGGTCGTCGCCGACCGAGCCGGCAGCGACCGGTTCACGGCAACTGCCACGAATGCCGCCACCGGCGCCACCTGCCGTGGTGCACTGACCTTCGCCGGCTGACCGGGCGAGCTGGAGAGGAGACGTGATCACGATGCGACGACTTGCGATCGCAGTGGCGGCGGCAGCCGCCCTCATGCCGGCAACCCTCGGGCTGGTCGGCAACAGCTCCTTCGCGGAGTCGGTGCCGACCCCGGTGCCGCCCTCCGCCCAGGTGCTCCCACCCGTGGACGACCACGGCGGCGACCGCCCCAGCGGCACGCATGCGGCCGAGCCGGGCGACGACCACGGCGGTGACCGCCCCAGCGGTACGCGTACGGCCGAGCCGGGCGACGACCACGGCGGTGACCGCCCCAGCGGTACGCGTACGGCCGAGCCGGGCGACGACCACGGCGGTGACCGCCCCAGCGGCACGCGTACGGCCGAGCCGGGCGACGACCACGGCGGCGACCGACCCAGCGGATCCAGTGCGTCTCGCCACGGGTCCGACGACTCGGTCTCGCCGACGTCGTCCCACTCGTCGTCCCACTCGTCGTCCGACTCGTCCTCCGACGCGTCCGGCCGCCACGGCTCGGACGACCGTGGCGGTGACGACCACTGACCGACATGCGACCGGCAACCGCCGAGCCCGCCCGCCCGACCACCCCTCCCGGGTCGGGCGGTGCGGCGGCGCGCCGGACACCACCGGTCCGCCTGGACGACCCTCGCCGACGGCCCCGCTCCCACGAGGGACAGTCGCCTGCCGACGCGCCGCCGGATGCTGCTGCAGCTCGGTGCGACCGCCGCAGTGGTCCTGCTCCTCGTCCTCGTCGGCGCCTCGTGGGCCGCGAGCCGCCTGGCCGAGCGCGAGGCCGTCAACGACGCCGCCCACACGACGAACCTGCTCGCCCTGACCGTCGTCCAGCCCGCGCTGCAGGACGGCCTCGTCGACGGGGCCCCTGCGGCGGTGGCCGCCTTCGACCGGGTCGTCCGCGAGCGGGTGCTGCCTGCGGGCATCGTCCGGGTCAAGCTCTGGCGGCCCGACGGCACCGTCGTCTACGCCGACGACGGTCGGCTCGTGGGCCAGCGCTTCACGCTCGCCGACGACCAGCGCGAAGCCCTCTCCTCACCCCAGACCCGGGCCGAGGTGTCGGACCTCGACCGGTCGGAGAACGAGTTCGAGCGCTACGGCGGCAAGCTGCTCGAGGTCTACCGCCCCGTCTGGACGCCCTCTGGGTCCGAGCTGCTCTTCGAGGTCTACGGCGACTACGCCCCCGTGCAGAGTCGCGCCTTCGACCTGTGGCGCGGGCTCGCAGGGGTCCTCACGACCAGCCTCCTGCTCCTGCTGGTGCTCCTCGCCCCCGTCGTGTGGCGACTGCTCGAGCGACTCGAGTCCGCCCGGGAGCAGCGCGAGGACCTGCTCCGCCGGGCCGTCGACGCCTCGGACCGGGAGCGGCGCCGCATCGCCGCCGACCTGCACGACGGGCCGGTCCAGGACCTCGTCGCGAGCTCGCTGGCCGTGGCCGGCGCGGCCGCGCGAGCGGGCGCGCAGGACGGCGCGCCCTCGCCGAGCACGATGACGAAGCGGCGCCGACGGTCCGATCGAGCATCGCGAGCCTCCGGACCCTTCTCGTCGACATCTACCCTGCGCGCCTCGCCGACGCCGGGCTGGCGGCGGCCCTCGCCGACCTCGCGCGTCCGCTCGCGGCCCGCGGCATCGCCGTCGAGGTCGACCTCGACCAGGCCGCGGCCGAGGCGCTCGGACCCGCGGCCCAGCAGGCGGTGCACCGCATGGCACGCGAGTGCCTGCGCAACGTCGTGCGCCACCCGACGCGGGCCCGTCCTGCTCGTGCTCGCCCTCGACGACACCGATCCCGCCCAGCCGGTCATGCTCCGCGTGACGACGACGGCGTGGGCTTCGACCCGACGTGCCGCCGCTGGCCGAGGGCCACTTCGGGCTGCGGTGCTGGCCGACCTCGCCACCGAGTCGGGGCAGTCCTCGGGTTCCCTCGGCACCCGGCCGCGGCACGCCCTGGCTGCTCGCCTGCCCGCGCGGGAGGACCGATGACGAGCGTCGTCGTCGTCGACGACCACCGACTCGTCCGGGCGGGACTGCGCACCATGCTCGACGCCAGCGCGACCTCAAGGTCGTCGGTGAGGCGGGGGACGGCGCAGACGCCGTCGAGGTCGTGCGCGAGCGGGCCGGACGTCGTCCTCATGGACCTGTCGATGCCCGGCGTCGACGGCATCGAGGCGATCCGCCGGCTTCGGGCCGACGGCCCACCGCGCCGGTCATCGTGCTGACGTCGTTCGCCGAGGCCGACCGCGTGCGCGCCGCGCTCGAGGCCGGAGCCGTCGGCTACCTGCTCAAGGACAGCGAGCCAGCGACGTCCTCGAGGCCGTTCGCTCAGCGGCGGCGGGGCACGCCCCCATCGACCCGCGGGTCGCGCGGGCGCTGCTGCCGTCGGTCGGCCGACCCGATGGGGCGGCCTCAGCGACCGCGAGAGGCAGGTGCTGGAGCACGTCGCGCGCGGAATGGCCAACAAGCAGATCGCCCGCACGCTCGGCATCAGCGAGCGGACCGTCAAGGTGCATCTCGGCAACGTCTTCCGGCCGTCGGGGTCGGCGATCGGACGAGGGCGGCCCTGTGGGCCCACGACCACGGCGTGGGCGACGCCTGCGGGCACCTGGGCAGCGGCACGGACCGGGCGGCCCTGGAGGGCGATCTGCGCTCGTCGCAGCTTGCGCGAGGGACCGACAGCCAAGCGGAATGCCGACGGCCACGGGGCGACCGTAGGCGATGGACGGTCGAGCGGTTATGACCATCCAAACCAAGCGTTATGATTGGGCGTTCAACCACCGACCAAAGAAAGTGACCATGCGCTCGCGCTTCTCGCTCATCGCCGTCTTCACCGCACTCGTCCTCGCCCTCGCCGCGCTGCAGCGGCGGCTCCGGAGGTGCCTCCGACCTCGCGGCGGTCAAGGAGGCCGGCGTCCTCAAGGTCGCGACCGAGGGCACCTACACGCCGTTCTCGTTCCACGACCCGAAGTCGAACGCCCTCACCGGCTACGACGTGGAGGTCGCCAAGGCCGTGGCCGACAAGCTCGGCGTCAAGGTCGAGTACGTCGAGACGCCTTGGGACGCCATCTTCGCCGGGCTCGCGGCGGAGCGCTACGACGCCGTCGTCGACCAGGTGACCAAGAACACCGAGCGCGCCGGCCTCTACGGGCTCAGCACGACCTACACGTGGTCCGAGGGTGTCATCGCGACCCGCGCCAACGACACGTCGGTCACCTCGCTCGCGACCTCAAGGGCAAGAAGTCCGCGCAGAGCCTCACGAGCAACTGGGCCAAGGTCGCCAAGGACGCCGGCGCCCACGTCGAGTCCGTGGAGGGCTTCACGCAGGCGATCACCCTGCTCAAGCAGTCGCGCGTCGAGGCGACCGTCAACGACAGCCTCGCCGTGCTCGACTACCAGAAGTCCACCGGCGACACCTCCGTCAAGGTCGCGGCCAGGACCGGTGACATCTCCGAGCAGGTCGTTGCGGCGCGCAAGGACTCGGACCTCGTCGCCGCGATCAACAAGGCACTCGCGGACCTCGCCGCCGACGGGACGCTCGAGCAGATCTCCGAGAAGTACTTCGGCTCCGACGTCTCCGTCAAGCCTAGTGCGTCGCCGCGCGCCACTGCGTCGGTGAACGACCAGTCCCTGGCTGATCGTCGACTCCTTGGGCCCGCTGCTGCGGGCCACGGTGACGTCGACGATCCCGCTGACCCTCATCAGCTTCGTCCTCGGGCTGGTCCTCGCGCTCGGCGTCGCCCTCATGCAGCTGTCGCCGGTGCGCGTGGTCTCGGGCCTGGCGCGGCTCTACGTCTCGCTGATCCGCGGCACGCCCCTGCTGCTCCAGCTCTTCATCATCTACTACGGCCTCCCCGCGCTGGGGGTGCGCTTCAACCCCTTCCCGGCGGCGGTGCTCGCCTTCACGCTCAACGTCGGCGGCTATGCCGCCGAGGTCATCCGATCGGCGATCCTCTCGGTGCCCAAGGGCCAGTGGGAGGCGGCCTCGACGGTCGGCATGGGCTACGTCACGACGCTGCGCCGAGTCGTCCTGCCGCAGGCGGCCCGCACCGCCATCCCGCCGCTGTCCAACACGCTCATCTCCCTCGTCAAGGACACCTCGCTCGCCTCGACCATCCAGGTCACCGAGCTGCTGCGCGTGGCCCAGGAGGCTGCGGCACCGACCTACGAGTTCTTCGCTCTCTACGGCGTCGCGGCCGTCTACTACTGGGTCGTCTGCCTCGCGCTCTCCGTCGGGCAGGCCCGACTCGAGGCACGACAGAACAGGTACGTCGCACTATGACCCAGCCCGTGAACTCCCTGAGCTCCACTGCACTGCAGGCCGATCCGCTCGTCTCGGTGTCGGGTCTCGCCAAGTCGTTCGGTGACCACACCGTGCTCCGCTCGATCGACTTCGACGTCGCTCCCGGCAGTGTCACGGTCCTCATCGGACCCTCCGGCTCCGGCAAGACGACCGTCCTGCGGTCGCTCAACGCCCTCGACGTGGCTGACGGCGGCGCCGTGCGCATCGGTGACGTGGAGGTCGACTTCGGGCGGCCGGTGACGAAGGGCCAGGTCGCGACGCTCCGCGCGCAGAGCGGCATGGTCTTCCAGTCGCACCACCTCTTCCCCCACCTGACCGTCCTCGAGAACGTCACCGCCGGGCCGGTGCTCGCCCAGCGCCGCGACCGGTCCCAGGTCGAGACCGAGGCGCGGGAGCTGTTGCGCCTCGTCGGGCTGGAGGAGAAGGCGGAGGCCTACCCCTACCAGCTCTCGGGCGGCCAGCAGCAGCGTGTCGGCATCGCCCGCGCGCTGGCGATCCGACCCAAGCTCATGCTCTTCGACGAGCCGACCTCGGCGCTCGACCCCGAGCTCGTCGGTGAGGTGCTCACGGTCATGAAGGACCTTGCGGCACAGGGCTGGACGATGGTCGTCGTCACCCACGAGATCCGCTTCGCCCAGCAGGTCGCCGACCAGGTGCTCTTCATGGACGGTGGCGTCATCGTCGAGCGCGGCACCCCGGACGAGGTGCTGACGCGCCCGCAGACCGAGCGTGCCCGCCAGTTCCTCCACCGCATCCTCGACCCGCTCGACTGATCGACGGATCTGCTCACGGGCGCGTCAGCAGGCCGGCCCGCACGACCGCCCGTTCGACGATCGTCGCCAGGTCGGCGTAGCCCTGGTCGTTCGGGTGGAACCTGTCCGAGGCGAGGCGCCCCCGCCACGAGCGGGGGCCGTCGCGCCGGATGTCGACGAGGACCAGCCGTCCGGACTCGGCGCGCTCGAGGAGCATGGCATCGATGACCCTGGCCTCGCGGTGCGGGTTGGGCAGGTTGGCCACGACCGTGCGGTCCGGCAGCAGGTCGAGCATCCCGTCGAAGCGCTCGGCGAGCCCGCGGCGGTGGCGGCGCACCACGATGTCGTTCGAGCCGATGATGACGGTGACGAGCGCCGCAGGCGTTCCCTCCGCGGTCAGCGCCCGAAGCACGGGCAGCTGTCGGTCGAGGAGGTCCTCGACACGCGCGCCGTTGACGCCGAGGTTGACGAGGCGGTGGTCCCAGCCGCGCGCCACGAGACGCCCGCTCAGCTGCCCGACCCAGCCGCGGTCGGGAGCAGTCGCGCCGATGCCCTGTGTCATGGAGTCGCCGAGTGCCACCCACAGCGGCTCGCCACCAGAGGCCGCGGCGCGGTTGTGGGACTCCCACCACGCGGCATACGGCTGCACCTGCTCCTGGACGGCGCGGACGGCGGGGACGAGGGTCGACAACGTCGAGAGCACCGGGCCGCGAGGTCGGTGGCTGTGGTTCGAGTAGTCGAAGTCGTACACCACGTCGGCAGCATCTCAGACCTGGAGGTGGCCGAGGCCGAAACCGCCGCTGCCGGGCGGCGTGCGCCGGTGGGGGCTGGCAGCGGTTCGGCGGCAAGGGCATAGGCTCGTCCCCATGTCTGACGAGCACGGCTTCTCCACGCGCGCCATCCACGCCGGCCAGGAGGCCGACGCCCTGACCGGTGCGGTGGTGACCCCGATCTACCAGGTCTCGACCTACAAGCAGGACGGCATCGGCGGCTTCCGCAGCGGCTACGAGTACAGCCGCTCGGCCAACCCGACGCGCACCGCGCTCGAGGAGTGCATCGCCGCGCTCGAGGGCGGCAGCCGCGGGTTCGCCTTCGCCTCGGGCCTGGCCGGCCAGGACACCGTGGCCCGTGCCCTGCTCGTCCCGGGCGACCACGTCGTCGTCCCCAACGACGCCTACGGCGGCACCTACCGCTACTTCAACAAGGTCGCGAAGCCGCAGGGCATCGAGCACTCCATCGCGAACATGGGCGACGTCGAGGCCGTCCGCGCCGCGATCCGTCCGGGGCAGACGAAGATGGTCTGGGTCGAGACGCCGACCAACCCGCTGCTCGGCATCGCCGACATCGAGGCCATCGCCGCGATCGCCCACGAGGCCGGCGCGGTGCTCGTCGTCGACAACACCTTCGCGACGGCCTACCTCCAGAGCCCGATCGCGCTCGGCGCCGACATCGTGACGCACTCGACGACGAAGTACTCCGGCGGCCACAGCGACGTCGTCGGCGGTGCCGTCGTGACGGCCAAGGACATCGCGGTGCCCGGCTACGAGGATGCCGAGGAGCGGATCGCCTTCCACCAGAACAGCATCGGCGGCGTGGCCGGTCCGTTCGACTCGTGGCTGACGCTCCGCGGCCTCAAGACGCTCGCGATCCGCATGGAGCGCCACTGCGACAACGCCGAGAAGGTCGTCGAGTTCCTCGAGGGCCACGACGGCGTCTCGCAGGTGCTCTACCCGGGGCTGCCCGGCCACGCCAACCACGACGTCGCGGCGCGCCAGATGAAGCGGTTCGGCGGCATGGTGAGCTTCCGCATGCGCCGTGGCGAGGACGCCGCCGTCAAGGCCTGCGCAGCGGTCAGCCTCTGGACCCTGGGGGAGTCCCTCGGCGGCGTGGAGTCGCTCATCGAGCACCCGGGCCGCATGACGCACGCCAGCGTCGCCGGCACCGAGCTCGAGGTGCCGGACGACCTCATCCGGCTCTCGGTCGGCATCGAGGACGTCGACGACCTCATCGCCGACCTGCGCGAGGCGCTCGACATCCACGGCTGAGCCGCGCCCCACCCACACCGCCGCATGACGATCCTGGCCGTCGACTTCGGGTCGACCTTCACCAAGGGTGCCCTGCTCTCCGACGACGGCATCGTGATCGGCACGGCATCCACACCCACGACGGGCACGCAGGGCCGCGGCGACATCCTCGACGGCTACCGCGCGCTGCGCGCCGAGCTCGGGGTGTCCGACGACGCGAGAGTGCGGGCGTGCTCGAGCGCCGGAGGCGGACTGCGGCTCGCGGTGGTCGGCTACGAGCGCACCGTCACCGCGCAGGCCGGTCATCGCGTGGGGCTGTCGGCGGGGGCGAAGGTCGTCCACGTCGCCAGCGGCGAGCTGACGACGGCCGACGTCGCCGCCGTCCGCGCGTCGGGTCCGGACATCATCCTGCTCGTCGGGGGCACCGACGGCGGCAACCGGAACGTCCTGCTGCACAACGCAGCCCGCCTCGCCAAGGGCGTCATCGGAGGTCGCGGCGCGCACGCCGTTCCGGTCGTGGTGGCAGGCAACGTCGACGCGCGCGACGAGGCCGCAGCGGTCCTCACGAGCACCGGCCGCCCGACCGTCCTGGCCGACAACGTCCTCCCGCAGATCGGTGTCATCGCGCCGGAGTCCGCCAGGGCCGCGATCCGCGATGCCTTCCTGCGCCACGTCATCGGCGGCAAGGGCCTGTCGCGCGACCCGGCCTTCGCGGCGATGGTCGAGGCGGCGACGCCCGACGTCGTGCTGCGCGGCGTCGAGGTGCTGGCCTCCGTGACGGACGGTGACGTGCTCGTCGTCGATGTCGGCGGTGCGACGACCGACGTCTACTCGTGCCTGACTCCCGTGGGCGAGGATGCCGCCCTGCGCAAGGACGTCGTCGCGCCGCTCTGGCACGCTCGCACGGTCGAGGGCGACCTCGGTCTGCGCTGGAACGCCGAGCACGTCATCGAGGCGGCCACCGCCGAGCACCTCCTCGACACGGTCGCCGACCCCGCGGCCCTGACGGCGTATGCCGCCCGCGTCCACGAGCGCCCCGGCTCGCTCCCCGGCGACGACGTCGAGCGAGGCCACGACCTCGAGCTGGCGCGACTCGCGGCTCTGGTCGCGGTCCGCCGGCACGCTCGACCCGCCCAGCCGACCGAGTCGGCCCGTCCGCTCGCCGACGTCAGGGTCCTCGTCGGGTCCGGGGGAGTGCTGCGCCACGCCGACGCCTCCGGCCGCGACCACGTGCTGGGCGCGATCCTGGCCGACCACGCCGGTGGCTGGAAGGTGCCGCGCGCGGCGCGCGCGACGGTCGACACGGCATACCTGCTCTTCGCGGCGGGCCTCCTCGCCACCCCCGACGCGACGACGTCGGACGCCCCGGAGCACCCCGACCTCGCCCGCACGGTGGCCGCCCAGACCCTCTAACCGTCGAAAGGCCACGTGTGGTCGCCTCTCAACCGTCGAAAGGCCACGTCTGGCCGCCTCTCAACCGTCGAAAGGCCGCGTGTGGTCGCCTCCGTGCCGTCGAGTGGCCACGCGGCTCGGGGTCATCCACACCTCTGGAACGGATCGCCATCCCATCCACAGGCTCACTCAAGGACCTGTCGCTGCAGCCGCGCGTCGTCCATCGTCCCCGCATGGATCCCGCGCCGCTGCCCCACGACCTGACGACCCGTCCCTTCCTCGCGTCGGAGGCCCTCGCGTTGGGTCTGACGCGCCGACGCCTCCGGGCCAGGACCTGTGGACGCCCACGCGCGGCGTCCGATCCGTGAAGCTGCCGACAACCGTTTTCGAGCAAGCTCAGAGCTTCGCCGCCGCGGCGCCGAAGGACTTCGCCTTCTCCCACGTGACCGCAGCCCAGCTGCTGGGCATCCCGCTTCCGTATGCCGTGGAGGACGACTTGAGGATCCACATCGTCACGCCAACCGCAGCCAACCGGGTCCGGCGGCCGGAGGTCTGGGGTCACCGCGGCCTGGAGAGCCGGGAGGTCGTCCAGGTGGAGGGACTGCCGGTCGTCGCGCCGGCAGACACCTGGGCCGATCTCGGTGAGTTCGTCGGTCCGGGCCGCCCGGTCGGCCTCGACGACCTCATCGTCGCGGGGGATGCGGTGGCCAACCTCGTCGGCGGGACCGAGCCGCTGCGCCGCGCGTCGAGCGGCGTGTCCGGCCTCGCGGCAAGGTGACGCTCACCTACGCGATCCCTCGTATCAGGGTGGGCTCCTGGTCGCCCATGGAGACTCGGAGCCGGCTCATGGTGATGCGAGCCGGACTCCCCGAGCCCCTGCTCAACGAGGACGTCGTCAGCCACTCAGGGGTGTGGTTGGGCTGCGGGGACCTCGTCTGGCTGGAGCAGAGGGTCGTCGGCGAGTACCAAGGCGTGGAGTTCCACTCGCGACTGCTGGACCAGCGCCACGACGGGGTCCGGCTCGAGGGATATCGAGCGCGGTGACTGGGTCGTGGTCGAGATCCTTGCGCCCGACGTCTTCGACCCCCAGTGCCGGGCGGCGAAGCTGAGGGAGTTCGCCGGTCACCTCGGCGTCAACCCACACGTCCTGGACATCATGGGAGCCGAGCCGCAGTTCTTGGCGCCGGCGCAGTTCGCGCGGCCCAGGCGCCGTCGTTCGTAACCAGCCCCGCGGCCGCGCGACACGTGGCCTCTCGACGGTGGCGAGGGCCCGGCCAACGTGGCCTCTCGACGGTTGGGGAAAGGGGGCGAAGCGGGGGTAGGGGAACGGGCCGGGTCCCCAGTGGCTGGGGAGCCGGCCCGTCTCCGTCAGGCGTTGGCGGTGCTCAGCCGGTGTAGGGCTTCGCGGCGACGATCTTGACCCCGATGGTCTTGCCGTTGGGGGCCTCGTAGCTCGTGCTCGTCCCCGACGCTCTTGCCGTTGATGGCAGCGCCCATGGCGGACTTCTCGGAGAAGACCTGCAGGTCGGAGCCGTCGGCGATCTCGCGGTTGCCGAGCAGGAAGGTCTCCTCGTCGCCGAAGATCTCGACCGTCACGAGCATGCCGGGCTCGACGACACCGTCGTCGGGGGGCGTCTCGCCGATCGTCGCGTTGTGGAGCAGCTCGGTGAGCTGGCGGATGCGGGCCTCCATCTTGCCCTGCTCCTCGCGGGCGGCGTGGTAGCCGCCGTTCTCCTTGAGGTCACCCTCCTCGCGGGCCTCCTCGATCTTGCGTGCGATCTCGAGGCGACCTTCGCCCGTGAGCTGGTCGAGCTCCGCCTTGAGGCGGTCATGGGCCTCCTGGGTCAGGAAGCCAGCGGCAGTCTCGGTCACGGTTGTCACTCCTTGGATGAACAGCGCCCACGCGGTGCTCCGCGTGGGCGCCTGCACAAAAAGAAGGGTCCGAACGGCGATGTCGACAACTCATATGCCGGTCGGCGACGGGTCCGGACCCTGGGATGAAGCAACAAGGATAACAAAATGAACGGCGAAGATGCAGTTCACGCGCATTTTTTGGTCGCGACCGGCGCCGATCAGGAGCAGGTCTTGACCTGGCCCGTCACGGCCCGTGACGTCGTGCGCAGGGTGGCCGACTGGGTCGTGGTCTCGTCGGCGCTCGCCGGCACCTGCACCGTGCTCGTGCCGACCGGCGCGAAGTCCCGCGCCAGCGCCTCGACCGTGCACGTCATGGCCCGGCCGCCCGGCCGGTAGACCTCGAAGTCGACGCGCACCTGCTGGTCGCTGACCACCTTGTAGCCCAGGGTCTGCCAGCTCGGCAGGCCGAGGGTCGACGAGAGCCCGAACCAGATGGCGAGGCCGACGCCGGCGAGGATGCCGACCGTGCCGATGACCCACCACTTCAGCTGGCCGGGGGCGGGGCGGGGCAGGGTCGGGCGGGACGGCATACGGGGTCCTGGCGGTTCGAGCCCGCGCGTCGAGGGGCGCGGGGGAGTGAGAGGATGGCGGACGGGTCCAGTGTCTCCCATGGCACCACGGGAGCCGCACCGACCCGGGCGCCGGGAGGCATCGGGAAACCACGAGCCACCCGCGCCCACCCACCGACACTGCAGACGAACAGGGAGCCACGTGGCCGAGGGCATGCGTTTGATGGCGGTGCACGCGCACCCCGACGACGAGTCGAGCAAGGGCGCCGCGACGACGGCCAAGTACGTCGCCGAGGGCGCGTCAGTCCTGGTCGTGTCCTGCACGGGCGGCGAGCGCGGCGACATCCTCAACGAGAAGCTCAAGGACGACCCGCACATCCTGCGCGACATCGCGCAGGTGCGGCGCGACGAGATGAAGGCCGCGCAGGAGGTGCTCGGCTGCGAGCACCAGTGGCTCGGCTTCGTCGACTCCGGTCTGCCCGAGGGCGACCCGCTGCCGCCGCTGCCCGACGGCTGCTTCGCCCTCGAGGACATCGACGTCACCACCGAGGCGCTCGTGCGGGTCATCCGCGCGTGGCGTCCGCACGTCATGACGACCTACGACGAGAAGGGTGGCTACCCCCACCCCGACCACATCATGTGCCACACGGTGTCGATGGCGGCCTTCGAGGCGGCCGGCGACCCGACGCGCTACCCGCACGCCGGTGAGCCCTGGCAGCCGCTCAAGATCTACTACAACGGCGGCTGGTCCAAGCCGCGCCTCGAGGCGATCCACGACGCCATGCTCGCCGAGGGCCTCGAGAGCCCGTATGCCGAGTGGCTGGCCAACTGGAAGCCGCGCCGTTCGGGTCGCCCCACGACGACGATCGCCTGCGGCGACCACTTCGAGACGCGTGACCGAGCGCTCATCGCGCACGCGACGCAGGTCGACCCGGACGGGTTCTGGTTCCAGGTGCCGCTCGAGATCCAGAAGCGGGTCTGGGGCGTCGAGGAGTTCGAGGCCGCACTGTCGTACGTGCCGGATCGTGGACGGCGAGGACGACCTCTTCGCCGGCCTCGGCTCGCCCGCCGAGGCCGACGCGCTCGCGACGCGGCCCGACCTCGAGCTCGTCCACGACGGACGCGTCACCGAGGAGCCGGAGGTCGAGGAGGGCGAGCAGGTGTCCGGACGCGCCCGTGGCGACAGCTCCGACACGCACGCCGACGAGGACGACAGCGAGCTCGGGTCCGAGAAGGTGCGCGCCCGATGAGCGGCGGCGGCAACCTCCCGGTCGGCCCCGGCATCTGGGGCTTCGTCGCGTTCTTCGTGCTCGCGGTGGCGCTGTGGTTCCTCGTGCGCAACATGAACAGCCGCCTGCGCCGGATGGCCTACCGCGACCGGGAGCGCGCCGAGGAGTTCGCGGCGAAGGCCGACGTGGACGGGTCGAGCGCCGGTCCCGGCCCGACGTCGCGCCCGACCCCGACGCGCCGACCCCAGCGAGGACGCCACCGGCGCCGCGTCCGACCGGACGGGTGACGACACCCGCCCGGACGGCGAGGACCCGCGCCCCTGAGACGCAGGGGACGGCATACGCC
Organism: uncultured Actinomycetota bacterium; assembly: GCA_963849965.1. Classification (GTDB taxonomy): domain Bacteria; phylum Actinomycetota; class Actinomycetes; order Actinomycetales; family Dermatophilaceae; genus Terrabacter. Next base: position 30,340 of record CAWKJV010000002.1, read on the forward strand.
CTCGGACACGACGAACGCCCCGGCACGAGGCCGGGGCGTTCGTCATGTCCCGCGGGCGCGGGACGCCGGTCGGGAGAGGTCAGGTGGCGGCCTGGTAGCCGATGACCGCGAGCGTCACGGCCGCGAAGTGGGTGAGGAAGCCGCCGAGCGTGAAGGCGTGGAAGACCTCGTGGAAGCCGAACCACCGCGGCCACGGGTTGGGCCGCTTCGTGCCGTAGACGATGCCGCCGGCGGTGTACATCAGGCCGCCGAGCGCCGATCAGCGAGCCGATGAGCGGGCCGCCCTGGCGCCAGAACGGCACGACGTAGAAGATCGCGGCCCAGCCGAGGGCGAGGTAGAGCGGCGGTGTAGAGCCAGCGCGGGCGCGCCGACCCAGAAGACGCGGAAGAGGACCCCGGCGACGGCGCCGCCCCAGATGACGAGCAGCAGCAGTCGGGCCTGGTCGGCCGGCAGCAGCGTCACGGCGAACGGGGTGTAGGTGCCCGCGATGATGAGGTAGATGTTCGAGTGGTCGAACCGCTTGAGCAGACCCGACATCTTCGGACCCCACGTGCCGCGGTGGTAGACGGCGGAGACGCCGAAGAGCAGGGCCGCGCTGATCGTGAAGACGATGGAGGCCGTGCGCACCGACCCGGGCTTCGAGACGATCACGAGGACCAGGCCGCCGACGAGCGGCGACGGGGAACATGGCGAGGTGCAGCCAGCCGCGCAGGCGGGGCTTGACGCTCGCGACGAGGTCGGCGCATCGGAGCGCTCGACGCGTCTCCGCGGGGGTGGGGTCGGGACGTGGTGCTCATGCCGGGAGTCTAACCTACGCGACCGTAGGTTACGGAAGCGTAGGTTCGGGCTCCTGCGCCGCCGTGAGCGCCCACGGGACGAGGGGTACGGTGGGACCGCGGTCGCCCTCGGGCTGCCCAGACCTGACCGACGATGACCGAGCGAGTCGACGAGGAGGCCCCGTGGGGTGGCGCGATGTGGTCTACGGCGCGTACGAGCGCCGAGTCCTCAAGGACCTCCCCAAGGAGGCGCTCCCGCGCCACGTGGCCGTCATGCTCGACGGCAACCGCCGCTGGGCGCGGGCCCGCGGGGCCGGCACGGCGAGCGGCCACCAGGCCGGCGCCGACAAGATCGAGGAGCTGCTCGAGTGGTGCCGTGACGCGGGCGTCGAGTACGTCACGCTCTGGCTGCTCTCCACCGACAACCTGCGCCGCGCCGAGGAGGAGCTCGCCCCCCTCCTGAAGATCATCGAGACGGCCGTCGCCGACCTCGCCGAGTCGGGCCACTGGCAGCTCAAGATCGTCGGCGCCCTCGACCTGCTGCCCGCCGAGACCGCCGCGAGCCTCAGCGCCTCGGCGGAGCGCACCCGGGACGTCGACGGGATGACCGTCAACGTCGCCGTCGGCTACGGCGGTCGGCGCGAGATCGCCGACGCCGTCCGCGACCTGCTGCTCGACCGTGCCGCCGCCGGCGAGTCGATCGAGCAGATCGCCGCCGGCCTCACGGTCGAGGACATCGCCGAGCACCTCTACACCAAGGGCCAGCCCGACCCCGACCTCGTCATCCGCACGTCCGGCGAGCAGCGGCTCGGGGGCTTCCTGCTCTGGCAGAGCGCGACGTCGGAGTTCTACTTCTGCGAGGCCTACTGGCCGGACTTCCGTCACGTCGACTTCCTGCGCGCCCTCAGGGCGTATGCCGGCCGGCACCGTCGCTTCGGAGGCTGAGCGGGAGTGCCGGCGCCGGGCTGGGCGTAGGGGAGTGCTCCCCATTGTCCGGGTTGGCCGGGTTGCGTAGGTTGCGGATGGGCCGAGATGCCTGGGCACGCACAGTCGTGCAGCACGAGCACGGTGACGACGTCAGGGGAGAACGACAGATGGCGATCTACAAGAAGGGTGCCGACCCGGTGGCCCTGCGGGCGTCCGCCGAGCGCATCACGGGCCACGCCCGCGAGTGCGACACCGCTCAAGGGTGAGGCGAGCCGAGCCGTCCACGCCCTCAAGGGCCAGTGGGGCGGCGCCGACCTCGACCACCTGATGAACCGCTGGCCGCCGGTGGAGGCCCAGCTCACCCAGTTCGGCACCGACCTCGGCAAGCTCGCCGAGGCGCTGCGGCGCAACGCCGGGGCGCAGGACACGACGAGCGGGCAGGGCGGCGTCGGGCCCGGCTGGAGGCCCCGGGGGCGCCGCGGCGACGGCGCCAACGGCGGCCACGGCGGCATCCCGGGCTACGACCTCCTCAAGTCGCTGTGGACCCCGGTCAAGGGCCTCGGCACCGCAGTCGGTCTGCTCGGCACGAGCATGAAGATCCGCAACTTCCTGTCCAACCTCTCCGGCTGGGACAAGGACCTCGGGCTCTTCAAGAACCTCTCGCAGGCGTGGAAGACGGGACATCTCGCCGAGTTCGGCGACGCCCTCAACCCGAAGAACTGGAGCACGCTCTCGCGCTTCATGCCGTCGCTGGCCGAGGGCGGTGCGCTCACGCGCACGCTGGGCACCGTCGGCAAGGCGCTCGGTCCCCTCGGCGTCGTGTTCGGTGGTTTCACGGTCGCCAACGACATCTCCGAGGGCCACTACGGTCGGGCCGGCTACGACTCCGTCATGACCGGCCTCGGTGCCGCGGCCCTGATGACCCCGCCGCCGGTCGACGTCGTGTGCGGCATCGCCGCCGGCGGCATGGCGGTCGGCCAGCTCGTCCACGACAACTGGGGCACGATCACCGACTTCACCGCGTGACGCGCGTCGACGCGGTCGGCGACTTCGCCTCCGACGCCGGTGACGCCATCAGCGACGTCGCCGACAAGGCGTGGCCGTTCTGACCGGTGGCGCGGACCCCGGGAGGCGAAACCCCGCGGCACCCGGCATCGTTGACGTGACGACGGACGACCCATCCCGAACGACCCCGACCATGACGACCGAGCACCACCGACGACACGACCGAGACACGACCGAGGAGAACCATGGCTGACCCGATGAAGGGCACCCCGCTCGAGGGCTTCGAGCTGCCCGAGGACGTCTTCGGGTTGGGGGCCGCCGAGCTGGCATACCTCATGTCCCGCCACGAGACCCCGGCCGGTGAGCGCTCGCGCCGCCTGCTCATGCTCGACCCGCGGTCCGCCGAGGACGCCGCCCTGCTCGCCGGCGCCTCCAGCCTCGCGTCTCGCGGCTGGCTCACCCTCACGGACGACGGCGCGCCGAGACGCGCTCCAACGCCGCCCTCGTCGAGTACGCCGTCGGCGCGGCCACGCGGTGGACCCGCATCGGCCTCGTGGGCGAGAACGTCAGCCAGCTGGACTTCGCGGTGCTCGTCGAGTCCGACACCGTCATCGCGCTGATGCAGCCGCGTCAGCTCGCCTCGTGGTTCATCCGCCTCGGTGAACGCAGCGGCGACGCGGGTGCGCTCGTCACCGGCCTGGTCCGTGAGCGCTTCGACGCCAACCCGCAGTCCGGTGTCTTCCTCGAGGTGCAGACGCTCGAGGGCAGCAGCAACCTCGCGATCCGGCGTTCCGGTTCGGGCTTCGAGGCCCTCACCGACGTCGCCGGGCCCGGCACGGGCACGGGGGGGTCGTCGACGCCGACGGGCCTGCAGGACGCCGTGTCCGCCCTCTACTCGGAGGCGGTCAGCGCATGAGCGCCGCCGACTCCCCGCCCGACCGACCCGACCGACTCGAGCCGACCCGACCGGCCCGACGCCGCCCAAGGAGCCGTTCTCCTACGTCAGCCAGGAGCGCGGGCTGCTCACCCTGAAGATCCGTGAGCCGCTGCTCATGGGCCTGTTCTTCCTCGCCTTCACCGTCGTCGGCGTCATCTTCTTCCTCATGGTCAAGAAGGGCGCCGACCAGGGCGCCGAGGGCGCGATGGGCGTCGCCTACCTGATCCTCGCGATCTTCGGCGGGCTCGGCGTCATCGGGATGGCCATCGCCGCGGTCCGGTGGCGGTGGAAGCGCGAGTACGTCCGCGTCATGGGTCGCTCGCCCTGGGCGTGAGGGCGCTCCGATCGCCGTGCGCCTGGCTCGACGACCCGGCCCGGCCCCGGATCCGTCGGCGCCGGCGGCGACGGCGGTTACCGGGATGTGAACTCTGCGGGCGACACGACGACCCGACGCCCCTCAATCCCCGTCGGCCGTCGGTCCCGAGTCGTACCGTCGTCCCAACGGCCGACACCCGTCGGACGTTGCCAGGAGGCCCACCCATGGAGCGATCGCTCAGGACGGAGGGTCGGGCACTGCGCCACCCTCTGGTGGTCACCGCCCGGCATCTCGGGAGCGATTAGGCGCGCGACGCGCGCCGCGTAGGGAGTGGCACATGGCACGTACGACCCGTCAGGTCACGTCGGACCCCGCCAGCACGACCACCAAGCCGGCCGCGGCCTCCACACGCGCCACGACACGCGCCACCACGCGCACGACGGCCCGCGAACGCGAGCCCGAGCACAAGACGTACGTCCTCGACACGTCGGTGCTGCTGTCCGACCCGCGGGCGATGCTGCGGTTCGCCGAGCACGAGGTCGTGCTGCCCGGTCGTCGTCGTCACCGAGCTCGAGGGCAAGCGGCACCACCCGGAGCTCGGCTACTTCGCCCGCCAGGCCCTGCGCCTGCTCGACGACCTGCGCGTCAGCGAGGGCCGCCTCGACAAGCCGGTCGCCGTCGGCGCCGACGGCGGCACGCTGCGCGTCGAGCTCAACCACACCGACCCCTCGTCGCTGCCGGCGGGCTTCCGGCTCGGCGACAACGACACGCGCATCCTCGCGGTGGCCCGCAACCTCGCCAACGAGGGCGCCGACGTCACGATCGTGTCCAAGGACCTCCCGATGCGCGTCAAGGCGTCGGCGTGCGGCCTCGAGGCGGAGGAGTACCGCCACGAGCAGGGCGTCGACTCCGGCTGGACCGGGCATGCAGGAGCTCGAGATCACCAGCGAGGAGCTCGACCAGCTCTACGACCGCGGTCGCATCGAGCACGCCGGCGCCGCCGAGCTGCCGTGCCACACCGGTCTCGTCCTGCTCTCGCCGCGGGGAAGCGGTCTGGGGCGGGTCGGCGCCGACAAGCAGATCCGGCTCGTCCGGGGCGACCGTGACGCGTTCGGCCTGCACGGCCGCAGCGCCGAGCAGCGGATCGCCCTCGACCTGCTCCTCGACCCCGACGTCGGCATCGTCAGCCTCGGCGGCCGGGCCGGCACGGGCAAGTCGGCCCTCGCCCTCTGCGCGGGCCTCGAGTCGGTCATGGAGCGTCGCGCCCAGCGCAAGGTGCTCGTCTTCCGTCCGCTCTTCGCCGTCGGCGGCCAGGAGCTCGGCTACCTGCCCGGCACCGAGCAGGAGAAGATGAACCCGTGGGGCCAGGCGGTCTTCGACACGCTGGGCGCGCTCGTCTCGACCGAGGTCGTCGAGGAGATCATGGACCGCGGGCTGCTCGAGGTGCTGCCGCTGACCCACATCCGCGGCCGCTCGCTCCACGACGCGTTCGTCATCGTCGACGAGGCCCAGTCGCTCGAGCGCAACGTGCTGCTGACCGTGCTGAGCCGCATCGGCCAGAACAGCAAGGTCGTGCTCACCCACGACGTCGCCCAGCGCGACAACCTCCGCGTCGGTCGGCACGACGGCGTCGCCGCCGTCATCGAGAAGCTCAAGGGTCACCCGCTCTTCGCCCACGTCACCCTGACCCGCAGCGAGCGCAGCCCGATCGCAGCCCTCGTCACCGACATGCTCGAAGGGCTCGAGGTGTGACCTGAGTCACACCGCACACGGCGTCCCCGAGCACGCAGCTCGGGGACGCTGTGCGCTGGGCCACGCGTTCGCGGCCGTCGAAGCCGCCCTCGACGGTCGAGGTCGATTTGCTCCTCGTCGGCAGGGATGGCACCGTGTCAGGTTGAAAGATCTCGGAACGATAACGCTCACCTCGGGGTGTGGGCGGCAGGGGAACGAGGTCGTGTCACTCACGTCGGGCGCAGCCGTCGACGGGCCTGCGCCCCGAGACGCTCGCGCCGGGCACACCCCAACACCAGGAAGGCGTGACGTCTGTTCATGGCACGGTATGAAGGCCGGCACCGCAACGCACCGGCCCCCTCGACCGCTCCGCGCCCGAACCCCGCCACCTCCTCGGCGCGGTCCGGCGCGTGACTCGGCACGAGGCGGCCCCCGACGATCTCTGCAGTCCCCTGCGGTGCCCCGGCCACAGCGCCCTCGACCCAGCGCCGTCCCAGCGTCACTCCCGCGGGCACGCCGACCCGGCCCCGCCCGACGACCACGCCGTCGCCCGCCTTGCGGCGCTCGACGGACGTCGCTACCGCACGGACGGCAACGACACGCGAAGTCGCGCGCCCGCAAGCGCCACGTCGGCCGACCGATCCTGGCCGGCGCCCTCGCGGCTCGGTCTCGGCGCCTCGGGCTTCGCCTACGCCAAGGCCAACGACCTCATCGGCGCCGACGCGGCCGCGTTCGTCGTCGGCAACGGCGTCGTCGCCCAGACCGACGAGCTGGCGCCGCGCCTCGACCGTCGACACGACCTATCGCGCGGCGGCCTCGGTCTCGCGCAACGAGCGCCGCACCGCCATCTCCGCGACGGGCCTGCGCACGGCCAAGGAGCTCGAGGCGAAGAAGAAGCAGGAGGCCGCGAAGCAGGCCGTGCTGGCCCGCGAGGCGGCCGCCCGCGCCGCGCGCGACAAGGAGCGCCAGCGCGTCATCGCAACGCCCAGGACGACCCGAAGTCGGCAGCGCGCCTGCTCATGGCCGACCACGGCTGGGGCAGCGACGCGCAGTACAACTGCCTCGTGAACCTCTGGACCGGCGAGAGCGACTGGCGCTGGTACGGCCGACGAACGCGAGCTCCGGCGCCTACGGCATCCCGCAGTCCCTGCCGGCCAGCAAGATGTCGCAGTTCGGTGCCGACTACCGCACCAACCCGCTGACCCAGATCAAGTGGGGCCTCTGGTACATCGAGATGTCCTACGGCAGCCCGTGCAACGCGTGGTCCACCTGGCAGGCCCGCTCGCCGCACTGGTACTGACACGCACGGGGGCTCACGGCCGTGGACGGCCGTGCGTCCCCGGGTGCCCCTCGGACGGCCCGCGTCGCGGACCTCCACCTGCGTCGTCTAGATCTTGCGCAGGCGCACCCGGCGGACCTCGTGGTTGTCGCCCTTGGACAGCACGAGGCTCGCGCGCGAGCGGGTCGGCAGGATGTTCTCGACGAGGTTGGGGCCGTTGATCTCGCGCCAGATGCGGTTGGCGGTGGCGACGGCCTCCTCGTCGGAGAGCACGGCATACCGGTGGAAGTACGAGTCGGGGTCGGAGAAGGCGGTCTCGCGCAGGCGCAGGAAGCGCTCGACGTACCACTTGCGCACGTCGTCGACCCAGGCGTCGACGTAGACGGAGAAGTCGAAGAAGTCGCTCACGGCCAGGCCGCGTCCCGCGGACCGGGTGCATCTCCGGCGCCTGCAGGACGTTGAGGCCCTCGACGATGAGCACGTCGGGCTGGCGGACGACGATGCGCTCGCCCGGGACGATGTCGTAGGTCAGGTGCGAGTAGACCGGCGCGGAGACCTCGGCCCGGCCGGACTTGATCTCGGCGACGAAGCGCAGCAGGGCCCGCCGGTCGTAGGACTCCGGAAAGCCCTTGCGCTGCAGGATGCCCCGGCGCTCGAGCTCGGCGTTGGGGAAGAGGAAGCCGTCGGTCGTGACGAGCGCGACCCGCGGCGTGTCGGGCCAGCGCGCGAGCATCTCGCGCAGGATGCGGGCCGTCGTCGACTTGCCGACGGCCACGGATCCGGCCACGCCGATGACGAAGGGCGTCCTGGCCGGGCGCTCGCCGAGGAAGTCGCTCGTCACCTGGTGGAGCTGGCGGGTCGCGCCGACATAGAAGTTGAGCAGGCGCGAGAGGGGGAGGTAGACCTCCTCGACCTCGTTGAGGTCGACGCGGTCACCGAGGCCGCGCAGGCGCGCGAGGTCGGCGTCGTCGAGGTTGAGCGGGTGGTTCTCGCGCAACCGGGACCACGCGGCCCGGTCGAACTCGACGTACGGCGACGGGATCACGGTGCCGTTGGAGCCGTTGTTGCCGTTGCTCCCGGTGTTCCCGTTCCCGCCGGTACCGCTGGATGGCTCCGACACGCGCGACATTCTTGCGGACGCGACGGCCGAGGGTGGCGTCGGCCCCTCGCGCGGTCCCCTAGGCTTGTCGCCATGTGCGGAATCGTGGGATACGTCGGGCGGTCGAACGACGGGACGGCTCTCGACGTCGTCATGGAGGGCCTGGCCCGTCTCGAGTACCGCGGCTACGACTCCGCCGGCGTGGCGCTGCTCGACGGCGGCCACGTCGAGACCCGCAAGAAGTCGGGCAAGCTCGCCAACCTCGTGGCCGAGCTCGAGCGCCGACCCGCTCCCGGCGTCGACGACCGGCATCGGCCACACCCGCTGGGCCACGCACGGCGGTCCGACCGACCAGAACGCCCACCCGCACCGGGGTGGCGAGGACGGCAAGCTCGCCCTCATCCACAACGGCATCATCGAGAACTTCCACGCCCTGAAGCAGGGCCTGCTCGCCGACGGCGTCGTGTTCACGAGCGAGACCGACACCGAGGTCGTCGCCGCACCTGCTCGCCGCCGCCTACGAGCGCGAGCACGACCTGACCGACGCGATGCGCGCCGTCGTCGCCGACCTCGAGGGCGCCTTCACGCTCCTCGCGATCCACGCCGACCAGCCCGGCGTCGTCGTCGGCGCCCGCCGCAACAGCCCGCTCGTCGTCGGCCTCGGCGACGACGCGAACTACCTCGGCTCCGACGTCGCGGCCTTCATCGGCCACACCCGCCACGCCCTCGAGCTCGCCCAGGACCAGATCGTCACGATCACTCCCGACGGTGCCTCGGTCATCAACTTCGACGGCACGCCCGCGGAGGGCAAGGCCTACGAGGTCACGTGGGACGCCGCCGCCGCCGAGAAGGGCGGTTACGCGACCTTCATGGAGAAGGAGATCCACGACCAGCCGCACGCCGTGGCCGACACGCTGCTGGGCCGCACCGACGCGGACGGCCGCCTCGTCCTCGACGAGATGAGCGTCTCCGAGGAGCAGCTGCGGGCGGTCGACCGCATCACCATCGTGGCCTGCGGCACCGCGGCCTACGCCGGCATGGTCGCGAAGTACGCCATCGAGCACTGGACGCGCATCCCCGTCGAGGTCGCGCTCGCGCACGAGTTCCGCTACTGCGACCCGATCGTCAACGACCGCACGCTCGTCGTCTCCATCAGCCAGTCCGGCGAGACGATGGACACCCTGATGGCCGTCAAGCACGCCCGCGAGCTCGGCGCCGTCACGGTGTCGGTGTGCAACACCCACGGCTCGACCATCCCGCGCGAGTCCGACGCCGTGCTCTACACGCACGCCGGCCCCGAGATCGCGGTCGCCTCGACGAAGGCGTTCCTGGCGCAGATCACCGCCTGCTACGTCCTCGGCCTCTACCTCGCCCAGCTGCGCGGCGGCTCCTACGCGGACGACGCGCAGTCGGTCATGAAGGAGCTCGGCGGCGTCCCGGCCAAGATCGAGACGCTGCTCGGCCAGATGGGCCGGGTCAAGGAGATCGCGCGGTTCATGGCCGACACCCGCTCGGTGCTCTTCCTCGGCCGCCACGTCGGCTACCCGATCGCCATGGAGGGCGCGCTCAAGCTCAAGGAGCTCGCCTACATCCACGCCGAGGGCTTCGCCGCCGGCGAGCTCAAGCACGGACCGATCGCGCTCATCGAGCCCGGCCAGCCGGTCTTCGTCGTCGTGCCGTCGCCGACGAGCGAGCACGGCCTGCACGGCAAGGTCGTGAGCAACATCCAGGAGATCCGCGCCCGCGGCGCCCGCACCCTCGTCATCGCCGAGGAGGGCGACGACTCGGTCGCGCCGTTCGCCGACGAGGTGATCCGGGTGCCTGCGACGTCGCCGCTGCTCGCGCCGCTGCTCACCGTCGTGCCGCTGCAGGTCTTCGCCCTGTGGCTCTCGACCGCCAAGGGCCTCGACGTCGACCAGCCGCGCAACCTCGCCAAGTCGGTCACGGTCGAGTGACGTGATCGTCGGGGTCGGTATCGACGTCGTGGACATCGAGCGTTTCGAGGCGACCCTCGAGCGCACGCCCGCGCTGCGCGAGCGGCTCTTCACCGTCGAGGAGCGCCACCTCGGCATCGCCTCCCTCGCCGCGCGGTTCGCGGCCAAGGAGGCGCTGGCCAAGTCCCTCGGCGCGCCGGTCGGCCTGCACTGGACCGATGCCCGGGTCGTGTCGAACGACGACGGGCGTCCCTCGCTCGAGATCGGCGGGACGGTTCTCGCGCGGGCCAACGACCTCGGCGTCGACTCCTTCCACGTCTCCCTGTCCCACGACGCGGGCGTCGCGTCGGCCGTCGTCATCGCGGAGGGCTGATGATCCGCGCACACTCCGTCGAGGCCGTCCGGGCGGCCGAGGCCGCCGCCATGGCGCAGCTGCCCGAGGGCGAGCTCATGTCGCGCGCCGCGCTCGGCCTCGCCGAGGTCGCCGCGGCGCGCCTCGACGACACCGACGGCACCACCGTCGTCGGGCTCGTCGGCGCGGGCGACAACGGTGGCGACACGTTGTATGCCGTCGCCCACCTCGCCGAGTCGGGCTTCGCCTGCGCCGTGGTGCTGGTTCCGGCAGCCGGCCGCTCGGGCGTGCACGCGGCGGGCCTCGCGGCCGCGGAGGCGGCCGGGGTCATGGTCCGCGTGGCCGCCGACGACCCGGACGCCGCGGCCCACGTGGTGGCCGAGGCCGACCTCGTGCTCGACGGCATCGTCGGCATCGGCGGCCGCCCGGGGCTGCGGCCCGATGCGGCGTGCCTCGTCGACGCCGTGGACGACGACGCGTGGGTCCTCGCCGTCGACCTCGCGAGCGGGCTCGACCCTGCGGGTGAGCAGGGCGAGGACGATGCCGTGTGGGCCGACGAGACCGTCACCTTCGGCACGCCGAAGCCCGTCCACCTGCTCCCCGCCGGTGAGGCCGCGACCGGTCGCCTGACCGTCGTCGACATCGGCGTCGAGCTCGACGACGTGCCCGCCGCCGTCGAGCGGCTGACGTGGGACGACGTCGCCGGCCTCTGGCCGGTGCCCGGCAGCGGCGACGACAAGTACTCCCGCGGCGTGCTCGGCGTCGTCGCCGGCAGCGAGGCCTACCCGGGCGCTGCCGTGCTGTGCACGACCGCCGCCGCCGAGGCCGGCGTCGGGATGCTCCGCTACGTCGGCACGCCCGACCCCGGTCGGGCTGGTCCACCAGGCCGTGCCCGAGGCCGTCATGGGCGACGGGCGGGTCCAGGCCTGGGTCGTCGGCCCGGGTCTCGACACCGAGACCGACGACGAGCGCGCCCGCGCCCAGCTCGACGCCGCGCGTGCCGCCCTGGCGAGCGACCTGCCCGTCGTCGTCGACGCCGGGGGACTGGCCCTCGTCGACGGGTCGCCGTGACGCACCGACGGTCCTGACACCGCACGCCGGCGAGCTCGCGCGGCTGCTGACCCGCCTCGAGCGCCCGGCGACCGGGACCGATGACGCACGCTTCGCCGCCTTCCGGGCCCGGCTCACGCACGGGCGGCGCGGGAAGCTCCGTCAACGGTCCCACCGACGAGCCGACGGCGCGCGCGAGGTCACGGCCGACGACGTCAAGGGCGACCCGCTCGGGCACGCCCGGCGTCTCGTCGCCCTGACCGGCGCCACCGTGCTGCTCAAGGGCGCGACGACCCTCGTCGTCACCGAGGGCGAGCCGGTGCGCTCCCAGGCCGACGCGCCGCCGTGGCTCGCCACCGCCGGGGCCGGCGACGTGCTCTCCGGCGTCATCGGCGCCCTGCTCGCGGCCGGCCTCTCGCCGCACGACGCGGCCTCCCTCGGTGCCCTCGTGCACGGCGTCACCGCCGACCGGGTCTCCGGCGGCGGCCCGCTGCGGGCGCTCGCGGTGGCCCACGGCATACGACCCGACGGTGCGCGACCTGCTGGCCCGGGGACGGTCGGCGCCCGGCTGAAGCCGGCGACCCGCGCCGCGTCCCGCACGCGGAGCCCAGCATCCGGACCCCCCAGACGAACTGCGAGACTGCACCGATGAGCCAGATCGACGCCTCCGACGCCGAGCGGACCGCGACGCCCGCCGCCGGCAACCCGACGTCCCCGCCGGAGACCCACGGCCTGACCGTGTGGGCCGAGATCGACCTCGCCGCGCTCGAGGCCAACGTGCGCACGCTGCGCGCGCTCGCCCCGACGTCCGAGTTCATGGCCGTCGTCAAGGCCGACGCCTACGGCCACGGCCTGCTGCCGGTCGCACGTGCCGCGGTGCGCGGCGGGCGCCACGTGGCTCGGGGTGGCCCAGTTCGCCGAGGCGTTCGCGCTGCGTGACGCGGGCCTCACGACGCGGCTGCTGACCTGGCTCAGCGTGCCCGGCGCCGACTTCGCCGGCGCCGTCGAGCGCGACATCGACCTCTCCGCCTCGGCGCCCTGGGTGCTCGACGAGATCGCGGCGGCGGCGTCCGGCGCTCGGCCGCACCGCGCGGGTCCACCTCAAGGTCGACACGGGCCTGGGCCGCGGGGGCGCCTTCGGCCCCGACTGGACCACGCTCGTGCGAGCACGCGCGCCGCGCTCGAGGCCGAGGGCGCCGTCCGCGTCGTCGGCGTCTGGACCCACTTCGCGCACGCCGACTCGCCCGAGCACCCCACCGTGCTGGCCCAGCAGGAGCGCTTCTTCGAGGCCGTCACCGAGGCCGAGCGGGCCGGTCTGCGCCCCGAGGTGCGCCACCTCGCCAACTCCGCCGCGACCCTCGTGCACCCCTCGGCGCACGCCGACCTCGTGCGGCCCGGCATCGCGATGTACGGCCTGACCCCGGTGCCGCAGGTCGACGACGACTTCGGCCTGCGCCCGGTCATGACGCTGCGCGCGCGCCTCGCCCTCGTCAAGGCGCTGCCGGCGGGGCAGGGCATCAGCTACGGCCACGCCTACGTCCCCGACGTCGACACGGTCGTCGGGCTCGTGCCGGCCGGCTACGCCGACGGCGTGCCCCGCAACGCGACCAACGTCGGGCCACTGCTCGTCGACGGGCCGCGCACGACGATCGCCGGACGCGTCTGCATGGACCAGTTCGTCGTCGACCTCGGCCCGGACTCGCCGGCCCGGGCCGGTGACGTCGTCACGCTCTTCGGCGGCGCGCCCGGTGAGCCGACCGCGCAGGACTGGGCCGACGCGACCGACACCATCAGCTACGAGATCGTGACGCGGCTCGGGGCGCGGGTGCCGAGGATCTACGTCGGCGCGCCGGGGGCACGACGCATGAGCCCGCGTCGCAACCCGCGTCATCGGCATCGCCGCCGCCACCCTCGGGGTCGCGGCCGGTGTGGCCGCGGGCATCGCCGCCGACCGGGCGGGCAAGCACCGCGCCGCGATGGCGGCGCTCGAGACGCCCGAGCTGCTCGACATCACGCCCGACGAGGAGCACGTCGTGCTCACCGACGACGGGGTCCCGCTCCACGTCGAGATCGACCTTCCGGCCGAGGCGGCCGCGCGTGAGGCGGCGGACGGCACCACCCGACACGGCCGTCCGGAGGAGCTGCCCACCGTCGTGCTGACGCACGGCTACTGCCTCAGCCTGCGCTGCTGGGTCTACCAGCGGCGCGCCCTCAAGGAGGCCGGCTACCGCGTCGTCAGCTGGGACCAGCGCGGCCACGGACGCTCGGGCCGCGGCGAGAAGGACAGCTACACGATCGACCGCCTGGGACAGGACCTCCACACCGTCATCACCGAGCTCGTGCCCGAGGGGGACGTCGTGCTCGTCGGGCACTCGATGGGCGGCATGACGATGCTCGCCCTCGGCGAGCACCAGCCGCAGTTCGTCCTCGAGCGGGTCGTCGGGGCCGGCTTCATCGCGACGAGCGCCGGAGGGCTCATGCTCGCCAACGGCGGCCGCGTCGCCACCTTCGGCCGTCTCCTGCTCGAGCGCCTCGGACCGGGCGTGCTCGGCTCGCTCAGCCCAGCGTCCCGACCGTCGTCAGCCGGGTCCGGCGCGTCGCCCGGGACCTCGAGCACTTCATGGTCGAGCAGAACTCGTTCGCCTCGCCGGTGCCGCGCTCGGTCGTGCGCTACACCGCCGACATCCTGCTCAGCACGCCGCTCGACGTCGTCAACGACTACCTCCAGACGTTCGACGGTTTCGACAAGCGGCCCGCGCTGCTCGAGTTCCGGCACGCCGTCGTCCTCGTCTTCAACGGCCGCGAGGACATCCTCACGCCGCCGTCGCACAGCGAGCTCATCGTCGAGGGCATCCCCGGCGCCGAGCACATCGTCGTCAACGACGCCGGGCACGTCATCATGCTCGAGCACCCCGACCTGCTCAACGCCCACCTCGTCCAGCTCGTCGACCAGTCGGCTCGGGCGCGGGCCGAGCAGATCGAGGTCGACAGGCAGCCGCGCGTGCGCCGCATCGTCACCGACGTCGCGAAGAACCGCCGTCAGCGCCGCCTCGAGCAGGAGGCCGCCGAGCTCGCCCGCGCCCGCCGTGGCAAGCGGACCCGCACCAAGGGGGCGTGACGGGCATGGAGCGCCAGGTGCGGTGGGCCACCACCGACGACACGCAGGCCTTCGGCCGCCGCCTCGGTGCCCTGCTGCGCGGCGGCGACGTGCTCGTCCTGACCGGTGACCTCGGCGCGGGCAAGACGACGCTGACGCAGGGCATCGCCGAGGGGCTCGGGGTGCGCGGGCCGATCACGTCGCCGACCTTCGTCATCGCGCGGGTGCACCCGTCGCTCGTCGGCGGACCGGCCCTCGTCCACGTCGACGCCTACCGCCTCGGCAGCGCGATCGAGCTCGACGACCTCGACCTCGACGCCGACCTCGACGCCAGCGTGACCATCGTCGAGTGGGGCGCCGGTCTGGCCGAGCAGCTGAGCGAGACGCGGCTCGAGCTGACCATCACCGGTGACGACGTCCGCACCGCGCACCTGGTCGGGGTCGGCGACCGTTGGGACGACGTGCTCGACGCCGTCGCGCCCGCGACCTGACGTCGAGCCGCCGCGCACGGACGGTGCGAACGGCGCGATGACCCACGGACCCGGGCACCCGGCATACGACCTCGGGTTCAGGGACCCCGCGCGTGCTCGGATAGCCTGACCGACGTGCTCCTGCTCGCGATCGACACCTCCACGACCGCCATCACCGTCGGCCTGCACGACGGCGCCTCGGTCGTCGCGGAGTCCACGACCCTCGACGCCCGCGCGCACGCCGAGCACCTCGCGCCGAACATCCGCGCGGCGCTGGCCTCGGCCGACGCCGAGCCCGGCGACGTCACCGACGTCGTCGTCGGCATCGGTCCAGGCCCCTTCACCGGCCTGCGGGTCGGCATCGTCACCGGTCGCACCTTCGCCTTCGCGCTCGGCCTGCCGGTGCGCGGCCTGACGAGCCTCGACGCCATCGCCCACGAGGCGTGGCTGGGCGGTCGCCGCGGTGACCTGCTCGTCGCGACGGACGCCCGCCGCAAGGAGGTGTATGCCGCCGACGTACGTCCTCGGGGACGACCGCGCCGTGCCGCGTGAGCGAGCCCGTCGTGTCGCGCGCCGCCGACCTGCCCGCCGAGGTGCGCGCCCTGCCGGCGGCCGGGCGCGGGCCCTCGCTCTACGCCGACGCACTGTCCGGCGCGGTGGCGCCTCTCGACGTCAGCGGGGGAGCGCTGGCCGACCTCGCCGCCCGCCGGCTGCGGCGAGAGCTCGCCGGCGCCGGCCGGCGAGCTGCAGTGGGTCGACCCGGGGCACGGCTTCGACGGCCTCGAGCCGCTCTACCTGCGCCGCCCGACGCCGCGCCCGCCCCGCCGTCGACGAAGTCGACGCTCGGGATGACCGTGGCACCGTCGCAGGCGCACCCCGCCGAGGAGGTCGTGCTGCGCGACCTCGAGTGGACCGACCTCGCACGCCTCGCCGACCTCGAGCAGCAGCTCTTCGCCGACGACGCGTGGTCCGAGGCGACCTGGTGGAGCGAGCTCGCCGGCCGCCCCCGTCGCGACTACGTCGTCGCGACGACACCCGACGGCACCATCGCCGGGTATGCCGGACTCGACGTCGCGGGGGACGTGGCCGACGTCATGACGATCGCCACGGCCCCCGGCCACCAGGGCCGCGGCACCGGGCCGGGTGCTCCTGGCCGAGCTCGTCCGCCGCGCGACGGCGCACGGCGTCGAGGCGGTGCTCCTCGAGGTGCGGGCCGACAACGACGCGGCCCGCCGCCTCTACGACCGGGCCGGCTTCGAGGTCATCTCGGTGCGCCGCCGCTACTACCAACCAGGCGACGTGGACGCGCTCGTGATGCGCCTGCTCGTCACGAAGGGAGACGCATGAGCGACGAGCCCCTCGTCCTCGGCATCGAGACGTCCTGCGACGAGACCGGCGTCGGCATCGTCCGCGGGCAGACCCTGCTCGTCGACACGGTCGCGAGCAGCGTCGAGGAGCACGCGCGCTTCGGCGGCGTCGTGCCCGAGGTCGCGAGCCGCGCCCACCTCGAGGCGATGGTGCCGACCATCGAGCGCGCCTGCCGCGAGGCCGGTGTGCAGCTGCGCGACCTCGACGCCATCTCGGTGACCTCCGGTCCGGGTCTGGCCGGCGCGCTCCTCGTCGGGGTCGCCTCGGCCAAGGCGCTCGCGCTCGCCCTCGGCAAGCCGATCTACGGCGTCAACCACCTCGCGTCGCACGTCGCCGTCGACATCGTCGAGCACGGCCCGCTGCCCGAGCCGACGATGGCGATGCTCGTCTCCGGGGGCCACTCCTCGCTGCTCCTCGTGCCCGACGTGACCCACGACGTGCGGTCGCTCGGCTCGACGATGGACGACGCCGCCGGCGAGGCGTTCGACAAGGTCGCCCGCGTCCTCGGTCTGCCGTTCCCCGGCGGTCCGCACGTGGATCGCGCTGCGCGAGAAGGCAACCGGATCGCCATCGACTTCCCGCGCGGACTCACGACCGGTCGCGACATGGAGCGCCACCGCTTCGACTTCTCCTTCTCGGGCCTCAAGACCGCCGTGGCGCGCTGGGTCGAGACCCGTCAGCGTGCCGGCGAGAGCGTGCCGGTCGCCGACGTCGCCGCGAGCTTCCAGGAGGCCGTCGTCGACGTCCTCACCCGCAAGGCCCTGCTCGCCTGCAAGGAGCACGACGTCGACCACCTGCTCATCGGCGGCGGCGTCGCGGCCAACTCGCGCCTGCGCGCCCTCGCCGAGGAGCGGTGCGCCAAGGCCGGCGTCACCCTGCGCGTTCCCCGGCCCGGGCTGTGCACCGACAACGGGGCGATGGTCGCGGCGCTCGGGGCGCAGATGGTGGCCAAGGGGCGCGAGCCGAGCGACCTCGGGCTTCCTACGGACTCGTCGATGCCGGTCACGCTCGTCCAGGCTTAGGGCGCTTTCACGGTCCGCGTGGCTGGGTCGTCGGGCGCGCGACCGCCCTCGCGGCGTGGAGCGTCGGCGGCCGTATCCGGCCCGACGCCTACTTGCGTATGCCGGTTGCCGGCTGCCGATGCCGCTCGGGCGCCCGCGCGCCCTCCTTCTCGACCAACGCGCGCCTCTCGTCCTGGCCGGGTGTGACCCGGCCACGCGCTATCTGCACCCCCGCTCGGTCGTCGGCTCGTGCCCGGAAGGTTGGGGGGGCGGTGGGGCAGGTGGCTCATCCCCGGGCTGGTGACGGTCGTTCCCGCCCGGTCGGTCAGGGGCAGTGGGCGAGGCCCATTCTCAGCTTGAGGTCGACGACTCGGGTGGCGGCGGTCTGGACCTGCTTGGCGAAGGCGGGGTTCTGCTTCATCTTCGTCGTGATGGCTTCGTGCATGGCGGGGACGGTGGCCGGTCGGGCGGTCAGGGTGATGTCGCCCCCGGCCTCGATGAAGCGGGTGGCGCGCTCGCCGACCGGCACGGCGGCCACGGCCCTGGCGGCGCCGACGTCGTCGGTGATGACGACGCCGTCGTAGGAGAGCCGGTCGCGGAGCAGGTCGGTGACGATCGCCCTGGAGAAGACGGCGTTGGTGCCGGGGTCGATGCGGCTGTAGATGGCCGAGCCCACCATGACGAGCTCGACGCCGTCCTGGACGCCGGTGCGGAACGGCTCGAGGTAGGGGTCGTCGACGGTCGTCGTGCGGTCGGTGATGCCGCTCGCCGTGACGTCGGTGTTGCCGGTGATCCGCCCGATGCCCGGGAAGTGCTTGACGGTGGCGGCCACCCCGCCGGCGCGCATGCCGGCGAGGAAGGCACCGACCATGCGCGAGACCCGCTCGGGGTCGCTCGAGAACTGCCGGTCGTACTGGCCGATGGGGCCGTTGGCGCGGCCGATCGAGGTCGGCACCGTGTCGGCGACCGGCGCCAGGTTGACGTTGATCCCGGCCTGGCGCAGCTCGGTCGCCCACCGGGCGGCGCTCGGCGGTCAGGGCGCCCGGCGAGCCCTGGTCCTGGACGCGGGCGGACGGCATACGACTGAAGCCGGCGCCGCGCAGCTGCTGCACGGCGCCGCCCTCCTGGTCGGCGGCGAGGAGCAGCCCGAGCCCCGCGGTGTCCCCTTCGACGCGAGGGCAGCGAGGTGCCGCGTCGTCGCACGGACGCTGTCGACGCCCCCCGTCCAGCCACCGAGGAGGATGACGCCGCCGAGGTGACGGCTGGTGACGAGGGCGTCGAGGCTCGTGCGGCTCGCGCCGTGGTCGAGGCCGACCATGAGCAGCTGGCCGGCCCGCTCGCCGGCGTCCATGTCGGCGACGATGCGAGAGGCGCACGACGCTGGGCGGCGCGGGCGGGTGCGGGCCTGCGCTCGTCGCGGCAGGCTTCGCGGCAGACGTCGTCGGGGGCGCCGTCGTCGGGGCCGCGGCGGACGCCGTGCCGACGGAGGAGGGGGAGGTGGGCACCGGCGGCGAGGAGCAGGCGGCCGCGAACGTCGCGGCGGCCACGAGGACGGCCGCCGGGAGGGTGCGGTGGTGGCCGCGTCGGCGGGGGCTCTGGCGCATCGTTCGAGCCTATCCTCGGCGGGCGTCGTCGCGGGTGACCTGCAGTGGTGAGGCGCGGTGAGCTGCAGTGGACTGCGGTGGGACAGGGCTGGGGCGATCCGAACCGGTACGTTGCCGCTGTGACGACCGAACCCACTCCCGTCGTGCTCGACGTCGACACCGGAGTCGACGACGCGTGCGCGCTGCTCCTCGCCGCCCTCCACCCTGCCCTCGACCTGCGGGCCGTCTCCTGCGTCGGTGGCAACGCGCCCGTCGACGATGTCGTGCGCAACACGCTGCTCGTCCTCGAGGCGGCCGGCCGCACCGACGTGCCGGTCGCTCGTGGCGCCGAACGGCCCCTGCTCGAGGCTCCCGTCGACGCCCGCCACGTCCACGGCGACGACGGCATGGGTGACCTCGGCTGGGGCCCGCCGGCAACCCGGACCGACCGGCGCCACGCCGTCGAGCTGCTCCGCGACATCTGCCGCGAGGCGGCCGAGACCGACCGTCCCGTCACGCTCGTTCCGCTCGCGCCCCTGACCAACATCGCGCTCCTGCTGCGCA
The DNA here is from genome assembly GCA_963849965.1 of uncultured Actinomycetota bacterium. Lineage (GTDB taxonomy): Bacteria > Actinomycetota > Actinomycetes > Actinomycetales > Dermatophilaceae > Terrabacter. The sequence goes on from CAWKJV010000002.1 coordinate 49,830, forward strand.
CGTATCCCGATGCAGCGCAAGGCATCTCTGAGATCGTCTTCATGGGCGGCGCGGCGCACGTCGGGAATGCGACGGCCTCGGCCGAGTTCAACGTCTTCCACGACCCGGAGGCGGCCGCGGTCACCCTCGACGCCGCCGCCGACCTCGGCATCCCGGTGACGATGTACGGCCTCGACGTCTTCTACGAGCCGGTCGTCGGTGCGGACGTGGTGGACGAGCTCATCGCGGTCGGAGGCCGAGGGCCGGCCGAGCTCGGTGGCCGGCTGATCGCCTTCCAGAACGAGCGGTTCGGCCGAGACGCGTCCACGATCGGCGACGCCGGCGCCGTCTGCGCGGTCATCGACCGAGCCGGGCTGACGACGGAGACGCTGCCGCTGCGGATCGAGCTTGCGGGCACGTGGTCGCGCGGGCGCACCATCGTCGACCGCCGCGACTGGAGCGGGGACATGGCACACGATCCGCACGGCGAGCCCCCGGTCCGCATCGAGGTGGCCCTCGGCGTCGACGGGGCCCGCTACGCCGCGCTGTGGGCCGACACGCTCCTCGGCCGTACGGGGGAGCGCTGATGGGGCGCGTGGCCGTGCTCGGCTCGCTCAACGTCGACGTCGTCACCCTCGTCGAGCGGCACCCGGTGCCCGGCGAGACCGTGCTCGGCGAGGCCGGTGGCCGGTTCGCCGGGGGCAAGGGCGGCAACCAGGCCGCGGCCGCGGCGCGCACCGGGGCGAGCCCCGTGCAGATGCTCGCCCGGGTCGGGTCCGACGAGGCGGGCGTCGCCTACGTGGAGCGCCTCGGGGCCCTGGGCATCGACCCGTCGTCCGTCTCGACGAGCCGCACGGCCCCGACCGGGACCGCGCTCATCACCGTCGACGAGCAGGGTGAGAACTCGATCGTCGTCGTCGCTGGCGCCAACGGGGAGCCGGACCCGTCGCTCGCCCACGCGGCGGGACGCCTGGCTCCCGGCGACGTGCTGCTCTGCTCGCTCGAGGTCGACCTCGGCACGGTCGCCGACGCGGCGCGGGCGGCCCACGCCGCCGGGGCGCGCGTCGTCGTCAACCTCGCCCCGTATGCCGCCCTGCCGACCGACGTCATCGAGCTCGCTGACCCCGTCGTCGTCAACGAGTCGGAGATGCGCGGCCTGGCGGACTCCGCCCTCGTGCCGCAGTCGCTGCTCGTGACCTTCGGCGCGGCGGGAGCACGGTGGGGGATGGACGGCGTCGACGGCATACGCGTGCCGGCCGGGGAGGTGGGCGACACGGTCGGAGCCGGGGACGCGTTCTGCGGTGCGCTCGCCGCGGCGCTCGCGGGTGGCGCAGACCGACGAGCCGCGCTCGAGGCGGCGAACAGCGGCGGGCGCGGCGGCGGTGCGCTGGGTCGGGGCGCAGCCGGACGCCGCCCTCTGACTCTCAGGATTGGTACCTTGCGTGTTACGTAACCATTGCGTTACGTTTAGTTGGGACGGCCGCGGGCCGACGAGAGGAGCAGGGATGGGCGAGCTGACACAGGTGCTGGGCCGGATCGAGCGCGACGGAGACACGGTGGCGGTGGTCTTCGACCGGCACTACGCGACGACGCCCGCGGACCTCTGGCAGGCGTGCACCGAGCCCGAGCGACTCGGCGCGCTGGTTCGCTCCCGTCATCGGCGACCTGCGGCCGGGAGGCAGCTTCACCATCCACTTCGACGATGCCGACGCCCCACAGTGCCGCGTCGTCACGTGCGAGGCGCCGACCCGGCTGGTCTGGGAGTGGCCGGTGCGTGACGTGCCGTCCCTCGTGACGGTGGAGATCGCCGAGGACGGGCTGGGCTCGCGACTCGTGCTGCGCCACGAGCGGCTCGCCGGCTCACAGGCGCCAGGGTATGCCGCGGGCTGGGACACCTACGTCCGCTCGCTCGACGCTCACCTCGCAGGCACGCCCGGGCCCGACTGGGATGCCACGTGGGGCGCCCTGCACGAGCTGTACGCGGCCGAACCGGCCTGAGCGGCGCGTGCCCGCCTGGCCGTGAACCTGCCGATGGTGCTGCGCCTGGTGGGGTGATCACCCCATCGGACGCAGCACCATCGGGCACACCATCTGGCACGACGTCGGCGGACGACCGGGAGCCGGGTGCAGACGAGGCAGACGAGGCAGACGGTGCGGACGGGCGCGGACGGGCGCGGTCAGGCGGGGGTCACGACGAGGGCGACCTGGCCGCCGCCGACCCGGGTCAGGACGAGCGTCGCCTCGGAACCGCCCTTGCCGCGCCCGGTCATCTTCAGCTGCCGGCGGAGCAGGTCGGCGTCGAGGGTCACGCCACGCTTCTTGATCGTCACGCGGTCGTGGCCGTGGTCGCGCAGCCACCGTGCGAGGCGCTTGGTCGACAGCGGCATCGCCTCGACGACCCGGTAGCGCCGGGCCCACGGCAGCTCCCTCGGCTGGCCGCTCGTCACGTAGCCGACGCCGGAGGCCAGCTCGGCGCCGTCGACCGCAGCGACGAGGGCTCCGGTGAGCCCGGCGCGGATGACGGCTCGGTCGGGCTCGTGGAGCCATTCGCCGATGTCGCCCACCGACGCGAGGGACGGCCGCTGACCGCCTTCGGACGCGTCGGCCTCGGTGACGACCGACGTCGAGGTCTCGGTGCACACCGCGGCCGTGCGGCCCGTGGTGGTGACGAGCGGGCCCCACCAGACCGCACACTCGAGCACCTCGCCGTGCCAGGACGTCCACTGCGCCTCGGCGCCCGGCGGGACCGCGCCGTGCGGGAACGCGGGGGAGAGCTTCGCGCCGGTCGCGGGCACCGCGTCGGCGAAGTCCAGCACCTGCGACCACGTCGGCGAGATGGCGTCGAGCGAGAAGATGCGTTTGGTGCGGCCGTTGACGTCGGCAACACCGGTGACGCGGCGGGCGGGGTCGAGCCACAGGCCGAGGCGGCGGGCGCCCTCACCCTGCGGCAGGCGTACGTCCTCGGCGAGCCCGTGCGACACCCGCGCCGACGGCCAGTGGCGCAGGTTGACGGCGGCGATGCGGGCGGTCGCGTCGTCGGCGTCGACGGCGTGGACCGTCAGGTCGAGGCCGGCGAACGCCATGGCGTCAGCGCCCAGCCCGCACCCGAGGTCGTAGAGGTCGCGGACGCCCGCAGCGGCATACCGGTGCGCGTGGCGGGCCGCGATGGCGAGCCGGGTCGCCTGCTCGAGCCCGTCGGCCGTGAAGAGCATCCCCGCGGCGAAGTCGCCGAACTTGTCGGTGCCGCGGGCGCGCAGCCGCGACTGGGTCATCGCGGCCGCGACGAGGTCCGCCGCGAATCCCGCCTCGCGCAGCCGGTCCTGCAGGTGCAGCGACCCGGCCTCGTCGTAGGGAGGAAGCGACTGGAGCAGCGCCCAGCCCTCACCCGCTGAGAGGCGATCGACCATGGCGGCATCCATGCCCACCATCCTCGCAGGCGTCGTGACGCAGCCCCCGGCAGTGCTGGGAGCCAGCCGAGGGAGGTGGTTCGGGGTACTTGCGGCGCAGGGCCGCCAAGGCCCGTGAGCCCCGAGGGTTGGCACTCGACTTGACCGAGTGCTAACCGCAAACCTAGATTTCTTCCTGTTGGCACTCTCGACCCGAAAGTGCCAGCTCCCTCCTCGAGGGAGGTCGACCCCCGCGACGGCGGCCAGCCTCGAAGAGCCCACAGTCCGTAGTCATCTTTCGACTGTCCCGAAGGGAAGGTCACCACCGTGTCGGTTGCCATCAAGCCGCTCGAAGACCGCATTGTCGTCAAGTCCCTCGAGGCCGAGCAGACCACTGCCTCGGGCCTCGTCATCCCGGACACGGCCAAGGAGAAGCCGCAGGAGGGCGAGGTCCTCGCTGTCGGCCCCGGCCGCTTCAACGACAACGGCACCGAGCGCGTCCCGCTCGACGTCAAGGTCGGCGACAAGGTCATCTACAGCAAGTACGGCGGTACCGAGGTCAAGTACGGCGGCGAGGAGTACCTCATCCTCTCCGCGCGCGACGTCCTCGCCATCGTCGGCTGACTCAGCCGTATGCCGTGAACGCACCCCGGTGAGCCCCGCTGGGGTCTCGCCGGGGTGCGTCCCGTTTCACCTCAAGCACAGCAACCGCAAAGCAACCGAGCCAAAGGAACACCATGGCCAAGCAGCTGGAGTTCGACGACTCCGCCCGCAAGTCGCTCGAGCGCGGCGTCAACGCGCTCGCCAACGCCGTCAAGGTGACGCTCGGCCCCAAGGGCCGCAACGTCGTCATCGACAAGAAGTGGGGCGCCCCCACGATCACGAACGACGGCGTGACCATCGCCCGCGAGATCGAGCTCGAGGACCCCTACGAGAACCTCGGCGCCCAGCTCGCCAAGGAGGTCGCGACCAAGACCAACGACGTCGCCGGTGACGGCACGACGACCGCGACCGTCCTCGCCCAGGCCATGGTCAAGGAGGGCCTGCGCAACGTCGCCGCCGGTGCTGCTCCTGCTGCGCTCAAGCGCGGCATGGACAAGGCCGTCACTGCGGTCAACGACCGCCTGCTCGAGAACGCCCGCGAGGTCGACGGCAAGGACGAGGTCGCCTCCGTCGCCACGCTCTCCGCTCAGGACTCCACCCTCGGTGGGCTCATCGGCGAGGCGTTCGACAAGGTCGGCAAGGACGGCGTCATCACCGTCGAGGAGTCCTCGACGACGGCGACCGAGCTCGAGTTCACCGAGGGCATGCAGTTCGACAAGGGCTACCTCTCGGCCTACTTCGTCACGGACACCGAGCGCATGGAGACCGTCCTCGAGGACGCCTACGTGCTCATCAACCAGGGCAAGATCTCCTCGGTCGCCGAGATCCTCCCCGTCCTCGAGAAGGTCGTGCAGTCGGGCAAGCCGCTGCTCATCATCGCCGAGGACGTCGACGGCGAGGCCCTCTCGACCCTCGTGGTCAACAAGATCCGTGGCACGTTCAACGTCGCGGCCGTCAAGGCCCCCGGCTTCGGCGACCGCCGCAAGGCCATGCTCCAGGACATCGCCATCCTCACCGGTGGCCAGGTCATCGCGCCCGAGGTCGGGCTCAGCCTCGACCAGGCCGACCTGACCGTCCTCGGCCAGGCCCGCCGCGTCGTCCTCACCAAGGACAACACGACGATCATCGACGGCAACGGCGAGGAGGGCGAGGTCTCCGGCCGCGTCCACCAGATCAAGGCCGAGATCGAGCGCACCGACTCCGACTGGGACAAGGAGAAGCTCCAGGAGCGCCTCGCGAAGCTCGCCGGTGGCGTCTGCGTCATCAAGGTCGGCGCGCACACCGAGGTCGAGCTCAAGGAGAAGAAGCACCGCATCGAGGACGCCATCTCCGCGACGCGCGCCGCGATCGAGGAGGGCATCGTCGCCGGTGGCGGCACCGCCCTCATCCACGCCGCCTCCGCCATCGACGCCCTCGAGCTGACCGGTGACGAGGCCACGGGCGCGTCCATCGTGCGCAAGGCCGTCGCCGAGCCGCTGCGCTGGATCGCCGAGAACGCCGGCCTGCAGGGCTACGTCGTCACCTCCAAGGTGGCGGAGCTGCCGCTCGGCCAGGGCCTCAACGCGGCCACCGGCGAGTACGGCGACCTCATCGCGGCCGGCGTCATCGACCCGGTCAAGGTCACCCGCTCCGCGCTGCGCAACGCCGAGTCCATCGCGTCGATGATCCTCACGACCGACACGCTCGTCGTCGACAAGCCGGAGAACGAGGACGCCGGCGGCCGGCGGCCACGGCCACGGTCACGGTCACTGACGAACGACGCCACACGGCATACGACAGGGACGCCTGAGGCGGACCACGTCAGCGCCTGGCACCACAGCAAGGGCCGCTCCCCGATGGGGAGCGGCCCTTGCTGCTGCTCGACCGCCGCGACCCCGTCGTGACTCGCGGGCGGGTCGAGTGGCTCTGCCGCCGGCGACGTGTGCCGGCGGCCGCGTCAGGAGGAGGTCACGACGCCTGCTGGATGCCGTCCTGGATGACTTCGCGCTCGGCTTCGGTCAGTCCGCCCCAGACTCCGTAGGGCTCGCGGACCTCGAGGGCGTGCGAGCGGCACTGGGCCAGCACGGGGCACGCGGCGCAGACGGCCTTGGCCTGCGCGTCACGGTTGCGCCGGCGAGGTCCCCGTTCGCCCTCGGGGTGGAAGAAGACCTCGGGGCTGACGCCTCGGCAGGCCCCGTCCAGCTGCCAGTCCCAGAGGTCGGCAACCGGTCCGGGCAGGCGGGTGATCTCGGCCATGAACTCGTCTCTCCGTGGGGCGGGGTGCCCGCCGTGTCGTACCGGCCCGCTCGGTGCACCGTTGGGTGCTGGGGCCGCGGATCTGACGCTAACCGGGCACGCGATCACGGATAAAGAGCGGAATCTTAAGGACTTGTTCAAGAATTGCCATCCAGATGGCATCGTGGTCCACGCGAGGGGTTGGGCTGGGGGTTGGGCGCGGTTCGGTGGGGTCCGGCGGGTTCGGTTCATCCGTGGTCGTCCGGGAGGGCTCGGCGGCACTAGCATGGTCGGCTCCGGCGACGGCGCCTGGCGGGCATCGGCGTCGCCAGCACAGACGACAGTTCGGGGGGACGACGACTCTCATGGGTCCTGGGTGGTCCACGCACGCCGGCGTAACGCCAGGTGGCGCTGGCGCGATGGAGCGCTTGGACGCTCTGTCGCTGCGTGAGCTGGCGGCGCTCGCCGTGCGTGACACCGACGCGCGCGACGTGCTGCTGACCCGCGTCAGGGACATGGCACTGCGCTACTCACGCGTCCGCCTCGGCCGCTTCGGCGCCGAGGACACTGCCCAGGACGTCGCCCAGGAGGTGTGCATGGCTGTCGTGACCGCTCTCCCGACCTACGAGGAGCGCGGCGTGCCGTTCGAGGCCTTCGTCTACACGATCACCTCCCGCAAGCTCGCCGACGCCCAGCGCGCCGCGATGCGCGGACCGGCGCCGGTGGCCGACCTGCCCGACGGCCCCGACGACGGGCCGTCGCCCGAGTCCGTGGCCGTCATGCGCGACGACGCAGCGACCGCGATGACGCTGATGCAGCAGCTGCCCGGACAGCAGCGCGAGATCCTGACGCTGCGCGTCGCCGTCGGGATGAGCACCGACGAGACGGCCGCTGCCCTCGGGATGTCGGCCGGCGCCGTGCGCGTCGCCCAGCACCGCGCGCTCACCAAGCTCCGTGCGATGGTCGCCCAGGCCGAGGCGGGTGACGTGGCGTGAGCGACCTGTCTCCCCTGAGCGATCTCGTCGCCGACGATCTCCTCCTCGACCGCCTCGCCGGCCGGGTCGACGCCGGTTCCGACCCGCTCGCCGGCCTGCTCGGAGCCCTCGCCGCCCATGCCGACACGCCGCTGCCCTTGCGCACGGGGCGCCGCCGCATCGGCAACAAGCACCGCTACCTCGGGGCGTTCGCCGCCCTCGCGGTGGCGGCCTCCGGCGCCGGTGTCGCCGCCGCCGTCACCGTGCCGTCCCACGCGACCGAGCCAGGCCGACCGGGCCCTCACCGTCACGGATGACGGACGACAGCGCCCGCGGTCACGTCCCGAGCGCGCCGCTGTCACGGCTGGGGCTCCCGCAGACGTCACGGGGCACCCAGAGCCAGTGCACTCGTGCTCGCTCGTCGCGACGACGGGGCCAACGTGCTGGTGCCGGCCGCGTCGTCGCGCCGGTGTTCCGGCGCCGGACGCGTCGGGACGGCGGAACGCCCGGCGACCGGTGGCGACCGGCAACGGCAGGACGGGCAACGGTGGCCACCAGGGCGACGGCAAGCAGGCCGGGGCGGCGCAGACGGTCCACCAACAGCAAGAAGCCCTCACCCGCCACCAAGGGAGGCAGGGGAACAACCAAGGGCGGCGACCGGGACGGCAAGGACGTCAAGAAGCCCGCCCCCGACCGCCACCCGCGCCGCCGTCCCCGCGCCATCGGCGGGCCCGACGTCACCGAGACCGAACCCGGGCACCCGCCACCCGGGCAGCGGCAGCGTTCCACAGCGCGGCCGGCGCCGTCGTCGGCAGCCCCGCCTCCACCACGCTGCACCGCGCCGCCGCGACCGGTCTGCCCACCCCCTGACGCGCGTTCGGACGCGGCTGGTGCCAGCCCGTAGAATCGGGCAATGAGCCTCGGATCGTCTGACGTGCCCGCTGCTTTCGCCACGATGGGGCTGACGTACGACGACGTCCTGCTCCTTCCGGGCTACAGCGACCTCGCCCCCAGCGACATCGACACGACGACGCGTCTGACCCGCGAGCTGTCGATCCGGTCCCCGCTCGTCTCCGCGGCCATGGACACCGTGACCGAGGCCCGGATGGCGATCGCGATGGCCCGCCAGGGCGGCCTCGGGGTGCTGCACCGCAACCTCTCGATCCAGGACCAGGCCTACCAGGTCGACCTCGTCAAGCGGACCCAGACCGGCATGATCTCCAACCCGATCACCATCGGACCGGACCGCACCCTCGAGGAGCTCGACGCCATCTGCGGCGAGTACCGCGTCTCGGGCCTGCCGGTCATCGGTGACGACAAGAAGCTCATCGGCATGGTGACCAACCGCGACCTGCGCTTCACGCCGGTCGCCGAGTGGGCGACGACGCTCGTGCGCGACGTCATGACCCCGATGCCGCTCATCACCGGTCCCGTCGGCATCAGCCGCGACGAGGCGACGGCCCTGCTGCGCCAGCACAAGCGCGAGCGCCTGCCCATCGTCGACGCCGAGGGCCACCTCGCCGGGCTCATCACGGTCAAGGACTTCGTCAAGGGCGAGCAGTTCCCCGACGCGAGCAACGACGCCGACGGCCGCCTCATGGTCGGCGCCGCGATCGGCTACTTCGGCGACGCGTGGGAGCGGGCGACGACCCTCATCGAGGCCGGCGTCGACGTGCTCGTCGCCGACACGGCGCACGGGCACGTGCGCCTGCTCATCGAGATGGTCGAGCGGCTCAAGAGCGACCCCGCGACGCGCCACGTCCAGGTCATCGGCGGCAACGTCGCCACGCGCGAGGGCGCGCAGGCGTTCGTCGATGCAGGCGCCGACGCCGTCAAGGTCGGTGTGGGTCCGGGCTCGATCTGCACGACGCGCATCGTCACCGGCGTGGGCGCGCCGCAGATCACGGCCGTCCACGCGGCGGCGCAGGCCTGCAAGCCGGCCGGCGTGCCGGTCATCGCCGACGGCGGCCTGCAGTACTCCGGCGACATCGCCAAGGCCATCGTCGCCGGCGCCGACTCCGTCATGGTCGGCTCGCTCCTCGCCGGGTGCGAGGAGAGCCCCGGCGACCTCATCTTCGTCAACGGCAAGCAGTTCAAGAGCTACCGCGGGATGGGCTCGCTGGGTGCGATGAGCTCGCGCGGCAAGAAGTCCTACTCCAAGGACCGCTACTTCCAGGCCGAGGTCGAGTCCGACGACATGATCGTGCCCGAGGGCATCGAGGGCCGGGTCGCCTACCGCGGGCCGCTCGTCGGCCGTCGCCCACCAGATGCTGGGTGGTCTGCGCCAGTCGATGTTCTACGTCGGCGCCCGCTCCATCCCCGAGCTGCAGGACAAGGGCCAGTTCGTCCGCATCACGTCGGCCTCGCTCAAGGAGAGCCACCCGCACGACATCCAGGGCATCGTCGAGGCCCCCAACTACACCGTCGGCTGACGCCGACTCCCACTCCCAGACGCAGGGAACTGGGCACTCGACGTTGGGGGCGTGGACCCGTGGCGTCGAGTGCCCACTTTCCGGCGTGGGGAACTGGGCACTCGACTGGGGGAGAGCGCCCGCACGCGAGCGAGGTATGCCGTCCCGCGGAGCCCGCGGGACGGCATACCTCCTCGTCGGGCCGGGCGCTCCCGACGGCTAGGATCGGCCGGTGACCGAGATCGAGATTGGCCGAGGCAAGCGCGGACGGCGCGCCTACTCCTTCGACGACATCGCCGTCGTGCCCTCGCGGCGCACGCGCGACCCGGAGGAGGTCTCGGTGTCGTGGCAGATCGACGCCTACCACTTCGACATCCCGGTCATGGCCGCGCCGATGGACTCCGTCGTCTCGCCCGAGACCGCGATCGCGCTCGGCAAGCTCGGCGCCCTGCCCGTCCTCGACCTCGAGGGGCTGTGGACCCGCTACGAGGACCCGACCGCGCAGCTGAGTGAGATCGCCGAGATCGGCCCCGACGCCGCGACGGCTCGGATGCAGCAGATCTACGCCGAGCCGATCAAGCCCGAGCTGATCACCGAGCGACTGCGCCAGCTGCGCGAGGCCGGCGTCACGGTGGCCGGCGCGCTGTCGCCGCAGCGCACCCAGCAGCACTGGAAGACCGTCGTCGACGCCGGGGTCGACCTCTTCGTCATCCGTGGCACGACGGTCTCGGCCGAGCACGTCTCGGGCCGCGCCGAGCCGCTCAACCTCAAGCGCTTCATCTACGAGCTCGACGTGCCGGTCATCGTCGGCGGCGCCGCGTCCTACACGGCGGCCCTGCACCTCATGCGCACCGGCGCGGCCGGCGTCCTCGTCGGCTTCGGCGGGGGCGCCGCGCACACGACGCGGACCGCGCTCGGCATCCACGCGCCGATGGCCTCGGCCGTCGCCGACGTCGCCGCGGCCCGCCGCGACTACCTCGACGAGTCGGGTGGCCGCTACGTCCACGTCATCGCCGACGGCGGCGTCGGCACCTCGGGTGACATCGTCAAGGCCGTCGCGTGCGGCGCCGACGCGGTCATGCTCGGGGCGGCCCTGGCCCGGGCGGCCGACGCCCCCGGCGGCGGCTACCACTGGGGTCCCGAGGCGCACCACCCGCAGCTGCCCCGCGGTGAGCGCATCGCGCTCGGCGCGCAGGCCTCGCTCGAGGAGATCCTCTTCGGCCCGGGCCGGCAGGCCGACGGCACGACCAACGTCATCGGCGCCCTCAAGCGGGCGATGGCCACGACCGGCTACTCCGACGTCAAGGAGTTCCAGCGGGTCGAGGTCGTCGTGTCGCCCTACCTCGGCAACTGACGCCGCGCCGGCGTGTGGCGAAGGTTACTGACGGTAGCCTGCAGCCTCGGCTCTCCCTAGGGTGAGCCCATGGAGTTCGACCACGACGTCGTCGTCATCGGGTCCGGCTTCGGTGGCTCGGTCGCTGCGCTGCGCCTCGCCGAGAAGGGCTACCGCGTCCACGTCTACGAGGCGGGCCGCCGCTTCGAGGACGAGGACTTCGCCAGGACGAGCTGGGACGTGCGCCGCTACCTCTGGGCGCCGCAGGCTCGGGCTCTTCGGCGTCCAGCGCATCCACCGGCTGCCCGACTGCCTCGTCCTGGCGGGCGCCGGCGTCGGCGGCGGGTCGCTCAACTACGCCAACACCCTCTACGTGCCGCCGGCGCCGTTCTTCCGCGACCGCCAGTGGGGTCACATCACCGACTGGCAGGCCGAGCTCGCGCCGCACTACGCGACCGCCCAGCGGATGCTCGGCGTCGACCGTCAACCCGTGCGAGGGCCCGGTCGAGCAGCTGATGCGCGACACGGCCGCCGACCTCGGCGTCGGCGACACCTTCCGCAAGACCCCGGTCGGCGTCTTCTTCGGCGAGCCCGGCAAGCGCGTGCCCGACCCCTACTTCGGCGGCGACGGGCCCGGCGCGCACGGGCTGCACCGAGTGCGGCAACTGCATGGTGGGCTGCCGGGTCGGCGCCAAGAACACCCTCGTCAAGAACTACCTCGCGCTCGCCGAGCGGCGCGGCGTCACGATCGAGCCGCTGCGCACGGTGACGCGCGTGCGCCCGCTCGACCCGGCTGCGCCGGAGCAGGGGTATGCCGTCACGACCGTCCGCAGCGGGTCGTGGGGTCGGCGCCGGGCGGGGGAGCGCACCGTCACGGCCGGCGCAGGTCGTCGTCGCGGCCGGGGCCTGGGGCACCGCGCAGCTGCTGCAGGCGATGAAGGCCGAGCCGGAGGGGCAGCGGGCTGCCGCGCCTGTCGGACCGGCTCGGGGAGCTGACGCGCACCAACTCCGAGGCGCTGGGTGGGGCGATGACCGCCCGGGTGCCGCGACGGCGTCGACCTGACGAGGGGCGTCGCCATCACGTCGAGCTTCCACGTCTCGGACACGACGCACGTCGAGAACGTGCGCTACGGCAAGGGCTCCAACCTCATGGGAGCGCTCGCGGTCATGCAGGTCGACGGTGGTGGCGGCATACCCCGGTGGTTGCGTTTCGCCGGCACCGCTGCCCGCCATCCGCTCGTCTTCGCCCGGTCGCTGTCGACCCGGCGCTGGAGCGAGCGCACCGTCATCGCCCTCGTCATGCAGACGAGCGACAACTCGATCACGGTGCGGCGCCGGCGCGGGCTGCTCGGGTGGCACCTGACCTCGTCGCAGGGCCACGGCGAGCCGAACCCGACGTACATCCCCGAGGGCAACGTCGCGGTGCGCGCCATGGCGGAGCGTCTCGAGCGCACGACGGGCGAGCGCGCCTGGCCCGGGTCGTCGATCGGCGAGGTGCTCGACATCCCGATGACGGCGCACTTCCTCGGCGGCGCGGTCATCTCCGACTCGCCCGAGCACGGCGTCATCGACCCCTACCAGCGCGTGTGGGGCTATCCGGGCCTGCACGTGCTGGACGGGTCGGCCGTCTCGGCCAACCTCGGCGTCAACCCGAGCCTGACGATCACCGCGCAGGCCGAGCGGGCCGTGTCGCTGTGGCCGGCGCGCGGCGAGGCCGACCGTCGGCCGGCGCAGGGCGAGGCCTACCAGCTCGTCGACGCCTGACGCCGATACCGGAGGGCTGCGCTCAGCCGGTGGGCGTCAGGAGCAGGATGACGTCGCTCTGGTCGTCCGAGACGTAGATGCGTCCCGCGGCGTCGACGATCAGGCCCTGGGGCTCGATGAGTCCGGCGCGGGCCAGGACGGTGGAGCCGCCTCCGGCGAGCGGCCACCGCCGCACGTCGTGGTTGGTGTGCCGGACGTCCGTGACGAGCAGGTTGCCGTGGCCGTCGAGGGCGAGGTCGTCGGGCATGCTGGCGCGCGCGACCCGGGTGTGGCTGCCCCCGGCGCCGACGCGCCACACGTCACCGCCGCACTCGTCGGCGACGTAGACGGCCCCGTCGGGGCCGGCCGCTGCGCCGACGGGGTGCACGAACCCGCCAGACAGCGCGGTGCGGTCCGAGCCGTCCGGCCGCATCCGGTAGATGGTGCCGGTGACCGGGTCGGGCACGACGAGGGTGTGCGTGGTCGCGTCCCAGGCGATCCCGTCGACGCCCCCGTGGCAGGTCGCCTTGACCGGCCGACCGGGCAGCGTCGTGAGGACGTGCGGGCTCGCGGCCCCCGGCGCGTAGGCGAGCACCCGGTTCGTGTTCTCCTCGGCGACGACGAGGGTCCCGTCCGGGAGGAGCACCAGGCCCTCCGGCCCGTCGAGGCCGCGGTGGATGACGTCGCCCGTGCCGTCCGCGCGCAGCCTGCTGATCGTCCCGTTGGTGTAGTCGCTGTAGAGCAGGGCCCCCGACGCGTCGAGGACGAGGTCGTCGGGATGGTCCGTGCCGCGGTGCACCACGGTGGTGCGGTACGAGGTCGGCGCCGGACCGACACCCCGGCTCGTCAAGGTCTGGCGGGGGGCGGAGGTGGGCCGGGGCGCCGGGGCAGGGGTCGACGGAGCGGGGCTCGACGGAGCAGACGGTGTCGTCGTGCTCGCGGCCGAGCTCGTCGGCGGCGCGGTGGGTCCGCTGGTGCCGGCCGGAGCTGCGGTCGGTGACGACGAGCAGCCCGCGAGCGCGGCGCACACCCCGGCAGCGGTGACGAGACGGGCGAGCCCGTGCATGTTCCGACGGTAGGCACGCAGCCTGTGACCGGGCGGTGAGCAGCCGGGCGGCAGCGGGGCGGCACCACCCCGCCCCACCCCACATGGCCGGCCCGAGCACGAAAGAGGGTGAGGCCGTCACCCCTCAGAGACGGCCCCACCCGGCGGTGCGGGCGAGCAACCGGTCGAGAAACCGCCCGGCACCGCGCTGAGAACGAGGCAGCGGGATGCGGGTTACGGGTGCTGTCGAATCTTTGCCGAAGCAAGGGCTCGCGCCCACGGCCGGCTCAGCGGGCCGGCTGGGGCTCGTCGCGCCACGAGCGCCAGAGGGCGGCATACGCGCCGTCGGCCTCGAGCAGCTCGTCATGGGAGCCGATCTCGCTGATTCGACCGTCCTCGACGACGCAGACCCGGTCGGCGTCGTGCGCCGTCATGAGCCGGTGCGCGATGGCGACGACCGTACGCCCCTCGACGACCGCCGCGAGCGACCGCTCGAGGTGTCGGGCGGCACGCGGGTCGAGCAGCGAGGTCGCCTCGTCGAGGACCAGCGTGTGCGGGTCGGCGAGGACGAGCCGCGCGAGGGCGAGCTGCTGCGCCTGGGGCTCGGTGAGCCGGTGACCTCCGGACCCGACGGGGGTGTCGAGCCCCTCGGGCAGCTCCAGCGCCCAGCCCCGCGCGTCGACGGCGGCCAGCGCTTCGAGCAGCTGCTCGCGCGAGGCCTCGGGGCGGGCGAGGCGCAGGTTGTCCTCGAGCGTCCCGACGAAGACGTGGTGCTCCTGCGTCACGAGCGCGACCTGGCCGCGCAGCTGGGCGAGCTCGAGGTCGACGAGGCGCACACCTCCGACCTCGACGCGTCCCTCGCGCGGACCGTCGATGCCGGCCATGAGCCGGCCCAGCGTCGACTTGCCGGCACCCGACGGTCCGACGATGGCGAGGCGCTCGCCGGGCTGCAGGTCGAGCGAGACGCCGCGCAGCACGTCGCGGCCGGCCCGGTAGGAGTAGTGGACGTCCTCGACCTCGAGGCGGTCATCGGCCGGCTCCGCCCCGGTGGCGGTGCGGTCGGCCGGGACGTCGGCGATGCCGATGACGCGGGCCAGGCTGGTCGCGCCGATCTGGATCTCGTCGAGCCAGGAGATGAGCTCGTCGAGCGGGCCGGCCATCTGCTGCACGTAGAGCGCCACGGCGGTGACGGTGCCGGCGGTCGCGACGTCGCGCGAGATGAGGAACCCGCCCCAGAGCAGCGTGACGGCCACGGGCGCGAAGAAGGCGAACTCCACCGACGGGAACCATCGCAGGCGCAGGCCGAGCGTGTAGAGCTCGGCGTCGTAGCAGTCGCGCAGGGCGTCGTCCATGCGGCGCCGGCGACGGCCGCCGAGACCGAGCGCGTCGATGGTGCGGCCGCCGTCGGCCGACTCGGTGACGACACCGTTGAGCACGGCATACGTGGCCCGCTCGCGGAGGTAGCCCTCGGGGGCGTGGCGCAGGTAGCGCCGCGTCGACAGCACGAGGATGGGCACACCCACGACGATCGCCAGGGCGACCTGCCACCCGGTGAGGAAGGCCGCGACGACGGTGATCGCGGTCGTGACAGCCCCGAGGAAGATCGATGGGATGCCGAAACGGATGACGCGCGAGAGGGCCTCGACGTCGTTCGTCGTGCGCGCGACGAGGTCCCCCGTTCCGGCGCGCTCGACGGTCGAGAGCGGCAGTTCGACGACGCGCTCCATGAACTCCTCGCGCAGCTCGGCGAAGATCGTCTCGCCCATGACGAACGAGGCCCGGCGCGCGAACCACGTGACGACGGTCTGCACGACGACCGCACCGGCGATCCAGAGCGCGAGGCGGTTGACGACGGCGAGCGAGCGGCCGTGGCTGATCTCGTCGACGAGCAGGCCGATGACGCGCGGCGCGACCAGGGCAGCCACGGCGGCGACCGCGTGCAGCGCGATGACGACGAGGATGCTGCCGCGGTGGCGTCGGACGAGTCCGCGCGTGTGGTCCTTGACCGAGGCCATGTCGGCGACGGGCAGCGACCGGGTCGACGACGGGGTCGACGGGGGCGTCAGCGACATCAGTCCTCCTCTCCTCGGACGACGGTGCGTCGGTAGTCGGGGTCGTCGGCCATGAGCCGGCTGTGGGTGCCGGTTGCGGCGACCCTGCCGTCGCGCAGGAAGACGACGTGGTCGGCCTGGTCGAGCAGGAACGGGCTGGCGGACATGACGACCGTGGTGCGGCCGGCCCGGGCGGCGGTGAGCCGTCCGGCGATCCGGGCCTCGGTGTGCGCGTCGACGGCGCTCGTCGGCTCGACGAGCACGAGGGTGTCGGCGCCGGTGAGGAGCGCACGGGTCAGGGCGAGGCGCTGGCGCTGGCCGCCGGAGAAGGCGCGGCCACGCTCCTCGACCTCGTTGTCGAGTCCGCCGGGCAGCGCCTCGAGCACGTCGTCGCCGCTCGCGACCGAGAGGGCCTCGAGGATCGAGGCGTCGTCGTGGTCGCCCCACGGGTCGAGCTCGGCGCGCAGCGTGCCGGTGAAGAGGCGGGGGTCGGTCTCCGACACGACGATCCGGCGCCGGACCTCCGCGAGGGAGGCGTCGGCGAGGCGAGTCCCGTCGAGCCGCACGTCGGTCTCGCCGGCACCGAAGCGGCCGAGCCGGTTGGCGAGCGCCGCGGACTCCTCGGGACGCGCCGACACGACGACGGTGAGGCGACCCGGCTCGATCGTGACGCCGCTGCGCGGGTCGTGGAGCCGGGCCGGGCCGGACGGCAGCGGCTGCGCGTCCGGCGTCTCGACGTCGTCCGGCTCGACGCGCAGGATCGTCGTCAGCTTGCGGGCGCCGATGTGCGCGCGCGTCGCCCGGTCGACCATCTCCGTCGCCGTGCGCAGCGGGATGACGAGGAAGGCCGTGTAGCCGTAGAACGCGACGAGCTGCCCGGCGGTGATCTGGCCGTCGATGGCGAACCGCGCGCCGAGCCACACGACGACGAGGACGAAGATGCCGGGCAGCAGCACCTGGGCCGCGTCGAGCGCCGCCTGGTAGCCGGCGACCCGGTTGCCCACCTGGCGCACGGACTGCGACTGGACGGCATACCGGCGCAGGAAGGTCTGCTCGCCGCCGATGCCGCGCAGCACGCGCAGGCCGGCGACGGTGTCGGCACCGAGCCCGATGAGCGTGCCGGACTCCTCGCGCTGGGCGAGCTGGCGGGCCTGGAGCGGGCGGACGATGAAGGTGAGGCAGGCGACGAGCACCGGCACGCCGATGAGGACGACGAGCCCGAGCGGTGTCGAGGCGTCCAGCAGGATGAGCGCGACGACGACGTAGGACACGACCGCACCGGCGAATCGCGCTGCGACGTCGTAGAGTCCGCCGATCCGCATGGCGTCGGAGCTGACCGTGGCGACGACGTCACCGGTCGGGACGGAGCGGGTCAGGGCCTCGCCGGTGTCGGCGGCCTTGTGGCCGATGAGCTGGGCCGAGCGGAACGCGCCCTGCATCCAGTTGGCGACGGCGTACTTGTGACGCATCGCGCCGGACAGGGCGCTGAGGACGACGAGCCCGATGAGGATGCCGCACCACAGCACGAGCGCCCCCGCGTCGCCGCCGATGATGCCCTCGTCGATGGCCTTGCCCATCGCGGCGGGGAAGAGCGCCTGGCTGACGAGCCACACGACGCCGAAGGCGATGGCGATCACGAGGGTGCGCCGCTGGCCGTTGCCGACCCACCGGAGGTATGCCGTCGGGCTCGTCAGGTCGGGCGTGCCTGGGTCGGCGTGGGGCAGCGAGATCACTTGGTTCATCGTACGTTCGGCGAGGACGTGCCTCATGCCATTTTCGGTCCGTGTCACCGCCCGACCGTAGGAGCTCAAGCCGGCTCGAGGTCAAACCCGTTGGGGCGTATGCCCGTGTGGCCGCGGTGGCGTCAGTGCGCTCGAGTCCCGTCGCCGCGACGCGGTCGAGGGCGTCGGACAGCTCGTCGACCTCGAGGCGTCGTCGGTGTCGACGCGGCGGTTGCGGTAGGCCGCTCGACCGACGAGGTGCGCCGAGACGGGCGAGGTGAAGAACTGGGTCGCGGCGAGCAGGACGAGGGTCGTGACGGCCGCCCACGTGCGCAGCGTCAGGGCGAGGCCGGTGAGGATGAGGATGAGACCGAGGGTCTGCGGCTTGGTCGCGGCGTGCAGTCGCGACAGCGTGTCGGGGAAGCGGATCAGGCCGATGGCGCCCGGCGAGGCAGAGGAACGACCCGAGCAGGAGGGACACGGCGCCGGCGACGTCGAGCAGCGAGGTCCACGTCATGACTGCTCCCTCTCCTCATGCGGGTCGCGCGGCCCGTGCGGCTCACGTGGCCCGGGCTGCTCGCGGACGACGCCCTCGGGCTCGTCGGAGTCGCGGGACAGGAACCGGGTGACCGCGACGCCGCCGACGAAGCCGACGAGCCCGAGGATCATCAGCAGTGGGAGGTAGGTCGTCGTCCGCTGCCGCGCCGACTCGAGCGCGACGCCGGCGATGACGATGACGAGGAGGATCTCGGCGGCGACGATGCGGTCGAGGTTGCTCGGGCCCGTGAAGAGGCGGACGAGGACGAGCGCCGCCGCGGCGCCGAGCATGGCGAGCGAGATGCCGAGGACGACGGTCACGGGCTGTCCTCCTCGTCGGGACGGGCGTCGCTGCGGCGGTCGGCGACGGGCTGTCGTTCTCGAGCGCGGCGATCTCCTCGCGCGAGCCGAGGGCGCGCACGACGCGTCGCTCGACCGCGAGGACGTGGGCGCGCTGGGCCTCGATCCGGCCCTCGCGCTCGACGTCGAGCAGGTGCAGGTAGAGCACCGACGTCGAGCGTCGCGCGTCGACGACGACGGAGCCGGGCACGAGGGCGACGAGCTCGGCGGTGATCGTGAGGTAGAAGTCGGAGCGGGAGCGCAGCTGCACCTCGATGACGGCGTTGCGGGGGCGGCGCCGGCCGAACGCCAGGCGCATGACCTGCCACGAGGCGCCGACGAGGTCGACGAGGAAGTGCCCGATGAGGAGCAGCACCCGGTGCGGGCGCAGCCGCCCGGTGAACTCGATCGAGGGCAGCGGGAACGCATAGGTCACGAGGAGCCCGACGAGGACGCCGTTGACGACGTTGCCCCACGTGACGCGGTCCCACAGCAGGACCCAGGCGAGGGCGATCGTCGCGACGGCCCGCGGCTGGAGCACCCGGCGCCGCCGGCGTGGGGTCGCGGGTCCGCCGGCGGCGGTGGACGTTCGGGTGTCGGTCATCGGCGGACCTCCACGGGCAGGACGCTCGTGACGTAGGGGTCGCGGCTCATGAGGTCGGCGGCGGCGCGCTGGGTGTAGGCGAAGAGCGGACCGGCGACGACGGTGATGAGCAGCCCGACCAGCGTCATGGCGGCCGTGGCCCCGAGCATCGTGCGGGGGAGGGGACGGGGGGCCGTGTCGACGAGGACGGCGCCCGCGGGGTCCGTCTCCGGCGCGACGCCGAGGGCGCCGTCCGGCCGGGCCGCGGCCGTCCCGGCGGAGCGCGGGGCGTCGGCCAGCGTGCGCCAGAACGCCTGGCTCCACACCTTGGTCAGGGCGTAGAGCGTCAGCAGGCTCGTGACGATGCCGCCGACGACGAGCAGCCACGCGAGCGGTGTGCCGAGCTCGATGCCCGCCTGGAGCAGGCCGATCTTGGCGAGGAAGCCCGACAGCGGCGGGATGCCCGAGAGGTTCATGGCCGAGACGAAGAAGAGCGTCGCGAGCACGGGGGAGGCGACGGCCAGGCCGCCGAGGCGGTCGAGCGACGTCGTGCCGGCCAGGCGCTCGACGAGGCCGGCGATGAGGAAGAGCGCGGTCTGGATCGTGATGTGGTGCGCGACGTAGAAGATGGCGCCGGCCGTGCCCTCCGGCGTCGCGAGGGCGATGCCGAAGATCATGTAGCCGATGTGGCTGACGAGGGTGAACGACAGGATCCTCTTGAGGCCCGACTGCGACACCGCCCCCAGGATGCCGATCACCATGGTCAGCAGCGCCGCCCACATGAGCAGGCCCTGCAGCGGTGAGTCGGGGAAGAGCAGGGTCTGGGTGCGGATGATCGCGTAGACGCCGACCTTCGTCAGCAGGCCCGCGAAGACCGCCGTGACCGGGGCCGGGGCCGTCGGGTAGCTGTCGGGCAGCCACGCCGACATCGGGAAGATGGCGGCCTTGATGGCGAATGCCGTGAGCAGCGAGAGCTGGAGCACGAGCGCGACGCCGGGGGCGAGGTCGCCGACGCGGATCGCGAGCTGGGCGAGGTTGACGGTGCCCGTCGCGGCATACACCGCGGCGATGCCGACGAGGAAGAGCGCGGAGCTGAGGAGGCTGACGACGACGTAGGTCGTGCCGGCGTGGATGCGCGCGGCGGCCCCGCCGAGCGTGATGAGGACGTAGGAGCTGAAGAGCAGGATCTCGAAGCCGACGAAGAGGTTGAAGAGGTCGCCCGCCAGGAACGCGTTGGAGACGCCCGCCGCGAGCACGAGGTAGGTCGGGTGGAAGATCGTCAGCGGCGTCTCGCTCTCGGTCTCGTCGTCGCTGTCGGCCTGGCCCTGGCCGATGGCGAAGACGAGCACGAGGAGGGTGACGATGGCCGAGACGAGCAGCATGAGGGCGCTGAGGCGGTCGGCGACGAGCGAGATGCCGAGCGGCTCCTGCCACGCGCCGAGCCACAGCACCTGCGGGCCGTTCGCGTCGGTCTGCCAGACGAGGATGCCGGCCACGACGACGACCGCGGCGAGCACGGCGATGCTGACGCTGCGCTGCAGGCGCGGCGACCGGCGGAAGGCGAGCGCGAGCGCGGCCCCGAGCAGCGGCAGGAGCACGGGCAGCGGCACGAGGTCGGGCACGGTGAGGTGGGTCGGGTTCATCGGCGTCACGGGCTCCCGTCCCCGTCGGCGAGCTCGTCGGACGTCGTCGTCGAGGCGTCGGAGGGGTCGTAGGTCGACGAGGTCTGGTCCTCGAGGGCGAGGCGCTGGATGCGGGCGTCCTCGGCGTCGTCGGGGACGTCGTCGGTGCCCGAGATCTGCCAGAGCCGGTAGGACAGGGCGAGCAGGAAGCCGATCGTCGCGAGCGAGATGACGATGGCCGTCAGGACCATGGCCTGCGGCAGCGGGTCGCTGATCGTGGCGGGGTCCTCGCCGACGAACGGCGCGCGTCCTGCGCGTCCACTGATGACGAGGTAGAGGACGGCGATGCCGTTGCCGATGAGGACCATGCCGAGCAGGACGCGCACGAGGCTGCGGTCGAGGGCGAGCGCGGTGCCGGCAGCGACGAGCCCGACGGTGACGAGCACGAGGGTGAGGTTCGGCTGGAGGGTCGGCTCGATGAGGGCGGGGGCGAGCGCGGTCACGAGGTCACCACCTCCTTCCTCGCCGTCGGACGCGCCGCCCGAGGCGTCGGACGCCTCGGCGTCGGCGGCCTCCTCGGCGATCTGCCGGTCGATGCCGGTGCCGAGGCTGCGGACGATGTCGAGCATCATGCCGACGACGATGAGGTAGACGCCGATGTCGAAGAAGAGCGAGGTCACGACGTGCACCTCGCCCCAGGGCGGCAGGGTGAAGTCGACGGCCGTCGTCTCGAGGATCGTGCCGCCGAACGCGAGCGGTGCGACGGCCGAGCCGACCGCGACAAGGAGTCCGAGGCCGACGAGGAGTCCGGCGTCGAAGGGCGCTGCCTCGTCGAGCTCGTAGCGGCCGCCCGCGAGGTAGCGCACGACGAGCGCGAGGCCGGCGACGAGGCCGCCCGCGAAACCGCCACCGGGCTGGTTGTGCCCGGCGAAGAGGAGGAAGAGCGAGGCGGCGAGCATGACGTGGAAGACGAGCCGGGTCACGACCTCGAAGATCACCGAGCGCTTCTCCGTCCGCATCGTCCGCCCGCCGTGCAGCCACGTGCCGCGCCCGGGATCGCTCGACGGCAGCGCCTTGGACGTCGCGCGGGACAGCCGCGTGTTGCGGGTGCGCACGAAGATCAGGCTCGCGATGCCGGTCGCGGCCGCCACGAGCACCGACACCTCGCCGAGGGTGTCCCACGCGCGGATGTCGACGAGCGTGACGTTGACGATGTTCTTCCCGTGGCCGAATGCGTAGGCCTCCGTGGGGAATCCGGCCGACACGGGCTCCGTGCTGCGGCCCCCCGACGCGACGAGCGCGATCGCGCCGACGGACGCGCCGACGGCCACCCCGAGCGCGATGCGCCAGGTGCGCGAGGGTGAGTGCGGGTGGCGGGTGAACTTCGTCGGCAGGCGGCGCAGCGCGAGGACGAAGACGACGAGCGACACCGTCTCGACGAGCATCTGGGTGATCGCGAGGTCGGGTGCCCCGTGGAGGATGAAGAGGAGGGAGACGCCGTAGCCGGTGGCGCCGACGAGCATGACCGCGGTGAGCCGACGACGCGTGACGAGCACGAGGACAGCGGCCGCGACGACGACGACCCCGATGACGGCCTGACCCGGGTTGTCCCAGAGCCGGACCTCCGGGAGCGTCCCGCGCGTCACCGCGGCCACACCGGGCAGGGCGACGAAGACGATGAGGATGCCGGCGAGGTAGATGGGCAGCGAGCCGCGCTGGGTGACGGCGGTCGTCTCGACGGCCCCGCGGTCGACCCACCGGAGGGTGCGCGCGAACCCGCGCTCGCCGTCGACGAGCGGCGGCACGCCCGACTGGAGGCGAGCGACGAGGTCGCGCCCAGCGAACAGGGCGAGGCCCACGCCGACCGACACGAGCGAGAGCAGGAGCGGCACGGTGACGCCGTGCCAGAGCGCGAGCGGCTGCGGCTCGGCGCCCTCGGGGAACGACACGGCATACGGCAGCAGCCACGGCGACTCGAGGGGGGCGAGCAGGCCGAGCAGCAGGCTGGCCACGCCGAGCAGCACGGGTGCCAGGACGAAGCCGGGGTGGGCGGCCCTGACCGGCGTCGGGGGCACGCCCGGCTTCGTCGCGAAGGCGCCCCAGAGGAAGCGCGCCGTGTAGGCGACTGTGAGCGCCGACCCGGCCACGACGCCGAGGATCGCGAGCCAGCTCCACGGCGCGGGCAGCGGCGCGGAGGTCTGGACGTCCTCCCACAGCGACTCGAGCGCGCTCTCCTTGGACACGAAGCCCGCGAGCGGCACGATGCCGGCCATCGAGAGGCCAGCGAGCGTCGCCGGCACCGACACGGGGAGGAGGCGCCGACCGACCCCGGAGAGCTGACGCAGGTCGCGCGTGCCGGTGCACTTGTCGACGACCCCGACGGTGAGGAAGAGGGTCGACTTGAAGAGCGCGTGGGCGATGACGAGGGCGAGCGCCGACAGGGCCGACGCCTTGGTGCCGAGGCCGGCGATGGCGACGATGAAGCCGAGCTGGCTCACCGTGCCGTAGGCGAGGAGCAGCTTGATGTCGTGCTGCCGCAAGGCCCGCCACCCGCCCACGAGCATGGTGAAGAGGCCGAGGCCGACGGTCAGCGCGTGCCAGGCCGGGGCGCCCGCGAACACGGGGGCGAGCAGCGCGACGAGGTAGATGCCGGCCTTGACCATCGCGGCGGCGTGGAGGTAGGCGCTGACCGGGGTCGGCGCGGCCATCGCGCCGGGCAGCCAGAAGTGGAACGGCACGAGCGCGGACTTCGACAGGGCGCCGACGAGGAGCAGGGCCACCGCAGCCACCGTTCCGGCGTCCAGCGGCGGCGGGTCGGCGAGCAGCGCGGAGATCGAGTACGTGTGGTGGACGCCCAGGGCGATGATGCCGATGAGCATCGCGAGCCCGCCGAAGGTCGTGACGATGAGCGCCTGCATCGCCGCGCGGCGGTTCGTCGAGCTCGCCGGGTTGTGGCCGATGAGCAGGTAGGAGAAGACCGTCGTCAGCTCCCAGAAGATGTAGAGCACGAGGAAGTTGTCGGTCAGGACGAGTCCGAGCATCGCGCCGGCGAACGCCGTGAAGACCGACGTGAAGCGCCACAGCGTCGGGTCGCGGTCGGTGAAGTACCACGTGCAGTAGAGCAGGACGAGGGCCCCGACCCCGGTGACGAGCAGCCCGAGCACCCACGACAGCGTCGTGACGCGGAAGTCGAGGTCGAGACCGAGCCCCGGAACCCACGAGATCCGTTGTGTCGGAAGGTTGCCCGCGCGCACATCGCCCGAGACGGATACGAGCCAGGCGAAGGAGACCGCCGGCGCGAGCGCCAGGACGGGGAAGGCCTTGGTGCGCAGGACCTTGGACAGCCACGGCGCGAGCGCGGCGGCAAGCAGGTGCAGGAGCAACAGTTGCGCCACGGCGGCCCCTCGGTCGTCGGGTGTGTCGAGCTCGGTCCAGTCAGGTCGTGGCACCGATTCTAGGTGCAGTTGAGCACGCCGATGACACGGCGGGAGCCGGGCCGCCGGGAACGGGCGCGTCAGAACGTGACGAAGGTGTCCCTCGCGAGGAAGAAACCGTGTCGGCCCGCCGTGTCGATGCAGGTGACGCCGGACTCCTCGCTGAGGCAGGCAGTCGTGCCCGACGGCTCGGTGCGCGCGCCGTAGGCGAGCTTCGGCTCGCTGCCCAGGCGGATGGTGTCGGAGTTGCACACGGGCACTGCACCGCTCGCCCCCAGCTCGATGCGGCCGATGTCCTTCGGTCCTCCCGGCCGGCAGATCGTGGGCAGGGGCGGGGGGACCCGTCCCTGGGCGACCTCGCACGCGGCAGCGCTGGAGTCGGTGCTGCGCCGGCACACGATGTTGCCGCTGGGGCTCTGGAACCGGTCGGCGACCCCCGCCGCAGGTTTCGCTGCGTCGATGCGGCCCTTGGCCTCGTCGAAGGACTTCGGGGCGCCACGCTGCGCGCCGGCAGCCAGGGCCGTCGGGATCGTGACGGACGCGGCGCTGGCGGTCGGCACGGGGGTCGGCGTGGCCGCCGACGTGCCGGGCGAGCCCGAGGACGGGGCGTCGACGGTGACCGTGACGGTGCGTCGCGGGGAGGGGATGTCGGTGACCCCGCACGAGGCGAGGACGCACGACACGGCGACGGCGGCCAGGACGACGACGGCGCGGCACGACATACCTGATCGGCGTCGGGGCGATGGGCGCAACGGGGACATGGCGAAGGATTCTCGCACGGGCGACTGGGGCGGGTCAGGTCGACGGGATGGGGGTGACCTACCCTTGAGGCGTGTTCCGGCGCCTGCTCACCCCTCGCTGGGTCGGCGCTGCTCGCCGCCCTCGTCGTGGTCGTCGCCGCGTGCGTCCTGCTCGGCCTGTGGCAGCTCGGCGTGGCCCGCGACTCCGGGCGCCAGGCCGCCGTGGCCGCCGCCTCGAGCCTCCCGCGCGCCCCGCTCCAGCGGTCACCGCGCCGCACAGCGACTTCGGGGCCGAGCTCTCCAACCGTGCCGTCACCGTCACGGGGACGTATGCCGCGGCGCGCACGCTCCTCGTCGTCGACCGTCGGCTGGGCGGCCGGGTCGGGTCGTGGGTCGTGACGCCGCTCGAGACGGAGGGTGGCATCGTTCCGGTGCTGCGCGGATTCGTCGACGGCACCCCGACCACCGTCCCCGCTCCGCCGCAGGGCGTCGTCACCGTGACCGGCACGCTGGGCCCGGGGGAGTCGCCCCGCGACGGGGCTCCGCTGCCGGCGCCGCAGGTGCGCTCGGTCGACCTCGCCTCCCTCGTCAACGAGTGGCCGGGCGACCTCTACAACGTCGTCGTGCTGGCCTCGGCCGAGTCCGCCGGTCCCGCCGGTCCCGCCGGCGGCACGACGGGGACCCCGTTGGCCGCCGCCGGCCTGACCCGCGTGCCACCGCCCGGTCTCGACGCCCCCCTCAACCTGCGCAACGCGGCCTACGCCGTGCAGTGGTGGGTCTTCGGGATCTTCGCGATCTGGATGTGGTGGAAGATGTTCCGAGCAGAGCAGCAGGCGGACGAGCCCGCCGCTGCACCGAGAGAAGGCGCGACGACGTGAGCACGTATCCCCAGACCCTGGCCAAGCCGCAGCAGATCCGGTCGGCCCTGTCGATCTACCGCGTGCTCGCGATCATCGCCGGCATCGCGCTCTTCGTCCTCCTCCTCGAGATGGTCATGAAGTACGTCTTCAAGCAGACCAACGTGCTCACGGAGTACTGGAGCCCGGTGCACGGGATCATCTACATGGGGTATGCCGCGTCCGTCGCCAACCTGGGCCTCAAGGCCGCGTGGGGCCCGGTCCGCATCGTCAAGAACCTCCTCGCCGGCTTCGTCCCCGTCGTCCCGTGGATCGCCGAGCGACGCAACACCGCCGAGACGGAGGCGCTCCTCTCGCGGGCCTATCTGGCGGGCGAGCCCGAGCGGGGCTGAGACCGCCTCACACGACGGCGCCGGGGATCCCCGGTGACGGGTCGAGCGTCCCCTGTCCCCGAGGGCTGGTTCGGCAGGACCAGTCCGGTCTCGTAGGCGTGGATGACGAGGTGCACCCGGTCGGGTGCCCGGAGCTTGGCGAGCAGGTGCGCGATGTGCGACTTGACGCTGCTCGGGGCGACGTGGAGCACGGAGGCCACCTCGGCGTTGGTGTGCCCGGTCGCCACGAGGCGCAGGACCGCGATCTCGCGCGGGGTGAGCTCGGAGAGTGAGTCCCCACCGAGCGGCGTCACCGGGAGGTAGCGGGAGTAGCGCTCCAGCAGCCGCTTCGTGACCGCCGGGGCGAGCAGCGCGTCTCCGGAGGCGACGACGCGGACGGCGCGGACCAGCTCCTCCGGCGTCGCGTCCTTGAGCAGGAAGCCGCTCGCGCCGGCCCGCAGGGCGGTGACGATGTACTCGTCCAGGTCGAAGGTGGTGACCACGACGACCCGGGTCGGCAGGGGCGGGGCTGCCTGGACGATGCGGCGCGTGGCCTCAACCCCGTCCAGCACCGGCATGCGGATGTCGAGGATGGCGACGTCGGGCCGTAGGCGGACGGCGAGGTCGACCGCCTGCTGGCCGTTCGCCGCCTCGGCGACGACCTCCATGTCGGGCTCGCCCCTCAGGCAGTCTGCGAGCGCCCGGCGCATCAGTGGCTGGTCGTCAGCGATCAGCACCCGCAGGGTCACGCGCCACCTCCTCGGCCGGTGCCGGGAGGACGCAGTCGACGACGAAGCCGCCATCGGGCGCCGGTCCGGCGTGCAGGGCACCGCCGAGGAGGTCCACCCGCTGGCGCATCCCCACCAGACCGTTGCCCGGCGTCAGGGCGGGGCCCCCGCCCCCACCGAGGTCGCGGACGAGCAGGTGGAGCTGTTCCGGGCCGAAGTCGACCCGGGCCGTCACGGGCGAGCCCTTGGCGTGCTTCATCGCGTTGGTGAGGGACTCCTGCACGATGCGGTAGGCGTTGAGCTCCACGGCGGGAGAGAGCTTGCGTCGGTCACCGGTCACCACGAGCCGGACGTCGGTGCCCGTCCCGGCCACCTTGGCGACGAGCTCCTCGAGCTGGTCCAGCCCGGGTCGGGTGGCCTGGGCCACGTCGTCGTCGATCGACTGGAGCACTCCGACCAGCCGTCTCATGTCCGTCAGGGCCTCGCGGCCGAGCGACTCGATCGACGCGAGCACCTCGACCTGAGCCGCAGCTGCCGAGCTGCTCGCTGCGCCGGGCAGCACCGGCCCGGGCGACGATGATGCCGACGTCGTTGGCCACCACGTCGTGCAGCTCCCGCGCGAGGTTGGCGCGCTCGTGGGCGGCGGCCAGCGCCGCCACGGTCGACTGCTCCTGGGTCAGGTGCCGGGCCTGCTGCTCGAGCAGCCGCGTCCGGTCCTCGAGCAGCCGGGTGCGCATCCGGCCGAGCCGGTATCCCCGGCCCAGTGCCCAGGCGGCGAGGACGGCGAGGACCTCGGTCAGGACCTCGTCGTCCACCTCGGTGCCGAACCGCAAGAAGGCGCTCGCCGCCATGCCCAGCAGCACCGGGACCAGCGCCGCGGCGGAGCCGGGGAGTGGCCACCGCTGGGCGACGGTGAACGAGGCGACGACCACGGCATACGGCAACGGCGCCGGCGGGTATCCCGTGGCGTTGGCCAGGACGGCCGTGAGCGTGGCGACCGCGAGCACCCACCCGGGGGACGAGCGACGCCACAACAGGGCCAGGCACCCGACGAGGGTCAGGCCGGTGCCCAGGACGTCGAGACCCATGTAGTGCAACGGCACGTTGTCGGTCTCGAGGGCGACCTGTCTGGCCCGCTCGACGAAGCCGAAGAGCGAGGCCACGGTCACGACGAGGACGAGGGCCACGTCGGCAGCGGAGATCGGACCCGGTGACTGGTCACTGTCCACGGTCGCCGGGGAGGAAGCCCGTCCCCTCGCGGGCGGAGGTCCGTCCCCCTGCAGCACCCCTGGCTCCCACGAGCGGATGAGGCGAATTGGGTTCCGGCGGCGGAAGACCAAGACTCTCACCCCTTAATAGCCTCGATCATCACCGTACGTCGGACTCCCAGCGAAGGGTGGCGGAATGTTGTTCTTCGGCCCCTCCCGCCATGCGCCCGCGAGGCGCCCGATCCACGCGGTTGTGGCAGGGAGCCTGCCATGAGCCCGGGGGCCCTCATCGGCGCGAACCCCCGCTTCGGCCGGCTGGTGCTCGCCATCGCCGCCGGTGTCCTGGTGCTCGGGGCGTCCGCGCTGGGCTCGGCCAAGCTCGACTTCCTCCCCGAGTTCATGGCGCCGTCGGTGCAGGTGCAGACCGAGGCTCTCGGTCTGTCCGCGGCCGAGGTGGAGCAGCTGGTCACGGTCCCCCTCGAGCAGGACCTGCTCAACGGGGTGCCGTGGCTCGACCGGATCCACTCGCGTTCGCAGGCGGGGCTGTCGGCCATCGACATCGTCTTCGAACCGGGGACTGACCTCTACGCCGCCCGGCAGATGGTCCAGGAGCGGCTGACCCAGGCGCACGCGCTGCCCAACGTCGGCAGCCCGCCGATCATGGTCGAGCCGCTCGCCTCGGCGAGCCGGGTCGCGATGATCGGTCTGCACTCGAAGAGCGTGCCCCTCATCGACATGTCGGTCCTCGCCCGGTGGAAGATCCGTCCCCGGCTGATGGGCATCCCCGGCGTCGCCAACGTGTCGATCTACGGCCAGCGCGACCGGCAGCTGCAGGTGCAGGTGGACCCGGCGAGCCTGCACGCCAAGGGAGTCAGCCTGACGCAGGTCATCGAGACCACCGGCAACGCGCTGTGGGTCTCGCCCCTGACCTTCGTCGAGGCCTCGACGCCCGGCACCGGAGGCTTCGTCGAGGGACCCAACCAGCGCCTCGCCGTCCAGCACGTCCTGCCGATCACCACGGCCCAGAACCTGGGCCAGGTCTCCGTCGAGGGCACCGACACCCCGATGAAGCTCGGCGACGTCGCCCAGGTGATCGAGGACCACCAGCCGCTCATCGGTGACGCGGTCACGGCCGAGCCGGCGCTCTTCCTCGTGATCCAGAAGTTCCCGGAGGCGGACACCCTGACGGTGACGAAGGCCGTCGAGGACGCGCTCGCAGGGCTGCGCCCGGGGCTGGGCGGGATCGACGTCGACACGTCGGTCTATCGGCCCGCGAGCTTCCTCGACAGCGCCGTCCACACGATCGGCATCGCCGGGGCCGCCGGCCTCGTGGCCCTCACGATCGGCGCGCTGCTCCTCTTCTGGTCGCTCCGGGCTGCCCTCGTCATCGCCGCTTCGGTGCTCGTCTCGGTGACCGCGACCCTCTACGTCCTCTTCCTGCGCGGGACGACGCTGACGAGCATGACGCTCGCCGGCCTGCTCGTCGCAGTGGTGCTCATCGTCAACGAGGTGGCGAGCGACGTCGAGTCCGTCCGCGCCCGCTCGCGCGCCGAGGGGACCGAAGGCGCTCCGGTCGGGGGCGGATCGGCGCGGGAGCTCGTGGCGGAGGCGCTGGGCGCGACCCGGCGGACGGCATTCGTCGGCCTGCTGGCGTGCGCGCTGGCCCTGGTCCCGCTGCTCGCCCTCGGTTCGTTGGCCACGGCCTTCACCAGGCCGCTCGTGCTCACCTACGTCCTGGCCCTGGCGGCGGCACTGGTCGTCGGGCTCACCGTGACCCCAGCGCTCATGCTCCTGTTCGTGCGGGACCACGTCTCGGCGCGCCGTGAGACCAGGCCGGTGCGGGCGGTCGCCCGGGCGCTCTCAGGGGCCGTCTCCCGGTTCGCGACGCGACGGCGCCTCGTGTGGTCGCTCGTCGCCGTGCTCGCCGTGGTCGGGGTGGGAGCGTCCGCGGCCGCCGTGGCGCTCAGCAGCCGCGCGCTGGTGCCGACGGCACGCGACCTCGATCTCCTGCTGCACGTCGACATGCCGGTGGGGACCTCCCTGACCGAGATGACCAGGGTGTCCGGGCGGATGTCGTCGGAGCTGCGGGCCCTCCCCGGGATCGCGTCCGTCGGTGGGCACGCCGGTCGGGCCGTGACCTCCGACCAGCTCGGGGACGTCAACAACGGCGAGCTCTGGCTGACCCTGGACGGATCGGCGAACTACCAGTCGGTGAGGGACTCGATCGACCGCGTCGCGCAGCGTTACCCGGGTGTGAGCACCGCCCTGATGACCTACACGGCAGACCGGGTGGGCGTGGCCACGGCCGGCGGAGCCCACGACATCGTGGTGCGCGTCTTCGGCCAGGACCTCGCCGCCATGCAGGCGACGGGCGCCAAGATCGCCAAGGCCATGTCCACCGTGTCGGGGCTGCAGGGCGCGCACATCCTGGCCACCCCGCGGCAGCCGACCGTCCACGTCGAGGTCGACCTCGCGGCCGCGGACAAGGCCGGCCTGCGACCGGGCGACGTGCGTCGCGAGGCCACAACGCTGGCAAGCGGACTCGTCGTGGGGAACCTCTACGAGCAGGCCAAGGTCTTCGACGTCGTCGTCCTCGGCACTCCCACGACGCGGGCGAACCTCTCCGGCCTCGGCGACGTGCGGATCGACACGCCGAGCGGGTCGCAGGTGCGCCTCGGCGACGTCGCAAAGGTCACGGTCGCACCCGAGCCCGCGTCGATCGTCCACGACCAGGCGCTGCGCAGCGTCGACGTCGTCGCGGACCTGACCGGGGGCGGGGCCTCGACCGTCGTCGCCGATGTCACCACGGCCGTCAACCGCGTACCGATGCCGAGCGAGACGCACCTGCAGGTCCTGAGCGACGCCGCTGACCGCGAGGCGGACGCGAGGCGGGTCGCCATCGTGTCGCTGGGCGTCCTCCTCGGGCTCCTGCTGCTCGTCCAGGCCGCCACCGGGAGCTGGCGGGCCGCCGTCGCGGTGGTGCTCCTCGCCCCGCTCGGCGGTGTCGGGGCGGTGCTCGTCGCCCCGTCGGTCGGCGGCCTCGGGACGGCCGGTCCCTTGCTGGGCCTCTTCGCGGCCATCGCCCTCACCCTGGTCGGCGGTCTCGTGTCGGCTCGCGGCATCGGTGCCCGGGTCCCTGTGCTGGCCGCAGCCGGTGGCGGGTCGGTGCCGCCGGCCGGCTCGGTGCCGCCGGCCGGCTCGGTGGCCGCCATGGCCACGGAACGCATCGTCCCCGTGCTCCGCGCGGCCGTCCTCGTGGCCCTTGCGGTCGCGCCGGCCGCCTTCCTGGGCGACCGCGCCGGCTCGGAGATCCTGCAGCCCTTCGCCGTCACGCTCCTCGCGGGTCTGGTGACGAGCTCGCTTCGTCGTGCTGTGCCTGGTCCCTGCCCTGTGTGGCGTCCCGAAGGGAGCCGAACGATGACTCGATTGATCGCCCGAATGATGAGCCATACCAAGCACGCCGGGCGCATCTGCCTCTGTCTGCTCTTCCTGCCGGCGGTCGCCGCCTGCGAGGTCTCCGGCAGCCGCACCGGAGTCGAACCCGCCTGCCGTCGTCGAGGCGATCCCGGGGTCGGACGTCAAGATGGTCACGCTCAGCGACGAGGCGGCGGCCGCCGCGGGCATCGCGACCGCGCCGGTCACCCGGGCGAGCCGCTCCGGCCAGCTGACCGTGCCCTACGCGGCGGTGATCTACTACCTCGACGGCACGACCTGGGCCTATCTCGCCGAGTCGAAGAACGTCTTCAGGCGGGTGCCGATCCGGGTGCTGTCCATCTCCGGGCAGGTCGCCACGCTGACCGCAGGGCCGGCAGTCGGATCGCAGGTCGTCGTCGTCGGCGCCCCCGAGGTGCTCGGCGCCGAGCTCGAGATCAGCGGCGAACAATGACCGAGCGGCGCGGCGCTCATCCGGTGGATCGTGCAGTCCAGCCTGAACCTGCGCTTCATCGTCGTCGCCGCGTCCGTCGTGCTGATGGTCCTCGGCTTCACCTCGCTCTCCCAGATGCGGGTCGACGTCTTCCCCGAGTTCGCGCCGCCGCGCGTGGTCATCCAGACCGCGTGCGTGGGGCTGTCGACCTCCGACGTCGAGGAGCTCGTGACCGTGCCCCTCGAGCAGGGGCTGAACGGGCTGCAGGGCCTGTCCGACATGCGCTCGCGGTCCGTCCCGCAGCTGTCGTCGATCGAGCTGCTCTTCTCGCCCGACACCGACCTGCTGCGGGCGCGGCAGCTCGTGCAGGAGCGTCTGGCCATCGTGTCGCCGACCCTGCCCACCTGGGCCGCGCCACCGGTCATGCTCGCCCCGGTGTCGGCCACCGGGCGCGCCATGCAGATCGGCATGACCTCGAAGAAGAACTCACTCATCGAGATGTCGATGACGGCGTACTGGAACATCCGCGACCCGGCTGCTCCAGGTGCCGGGCGTCGCCAACGTCGCGATCTGGAACGAGCGCCTCCAGCTGATGAACGTGCAGGTCGAGCCGGCCCGGATGGCCGGCAAGGGGGTCACCCTCGACCAGGTCATGGAGACGACCGCGGACGCCGTCGACTCCGGACTGCTGAGGTTCTCGACCGGCAGCGTCATCGGTACGGGCGGGACGATCGAGTCGGCGAACCAGCGGTTGCCCGTCAGGAACGTCCTGCCCATCGTCACCCCGGCCGACCTCGCCAAGGTGCCGGTCAAGGGGGCCGACGACGCCCCCCGGGGGCGGTCGTCCGCCCACGTTGGGCGACGTGGCGGTCGTCGCGGAGACCCACCAGCCCCTCATCGGGGACGCGGTCGTCAACGGGCAGCCGGGGATCCTCCTCGTCGTCGAGAAGCTGCCGTGGGCCAACACGCTCGAGCTGACCGCCGGGGTCGAGGCGGCCATCGCAGAGCTGCAGCCCGGCCTGCCCGACGTCACCTTCGACACCCACGTCTTCCAGCAGGCCGACTTCGTCAAGCTCGCCATCTCCAACCTCTCCCAGTCGCTGCTCCTGGGCTTCCTGCTCGTCGTCGTCGATCCTGATGCTGTTCCTCTTCGAGTGGCGGGTGGCACTGATCAGCCTGCTGACCATCCCCCTGTCGCTCGTGGCCACCCTGCTGGTGCTCCACCTGGCGGGAGCGACGATCAACACGATGACCCTGGCCGGTCTCGTCATCGCCCTGGGGGCGGTGGTCGACGACGCGATCATCGACGCGGAGAACATCGTCCGGCGGCTGCGCGAACGCCGCTTGTCGGGCAGCTCGGAGTCGACGGCCTCGGTGATCCTGCACGCCTCGCTCGAGGTGCGCAGCCCGATCGTCTACGCCACCCTCATCATCGTCGCCGCCGCCATCCCCGTCTTCCTGCTCCAGGGGCTGACCGGCGCCTTCTTCCGGCCGCTCGCCGTGTCCTACACCTTGGCCATCGTGGCCTCGATGGTGGTGGCCCTCACGCTGACGCCGGCGCTGTGCCTGATCCTGCTGCGCTAGGCACCGATCGAACGCCGCACGTCTCCGGTGGTCCGCTGGCTCCAGCGCGGCTACGTCGCCGCGCTCGGACGCATCGCGGTGCGCCCACGCGGGGTGTATGCCGCCGCCGCCGCGGTCACGGTCCTCGGGGCGTTCGTGGGGGCGGGTCTCGGCCAGAGCCTGTTCCCGGCGTTCCAGGAGCGCGACTTCCTCATGCACTGGGTGGGCGTGCCGGGCAACTCCGACGCCGAGACGGTGCGCACCACGACCGCTGTCAGCAAGCAGATTCGTGCGGTCCCCGGCGTGCGCAGCTTCGGGGCGCACATCGGGCAGGCGCTGCTCGGCGAGGAGGTCTTCGGGGTCAACTTCGGCGAGAACTGGATCAGCCTCGACCCCAACGCCGACTACACCCAGGCCCGGGACCAGATCGACGCCATCGCCGCCACCTACCCGGGCCTGTTCGCCGAGGTCCAGACCTACCTCGACGAGCGCGTCGAGGAGGTGCTCACCGGCGGCAAGGAGCCGATCATCGTCCGCGTCTACGGCGAGGACCTCGAGGTGCTGCGCTCCAAGTCCGCGGAGATCCTGTCCCTGCTCGCCGCGATCCCGGGCGTCAAGGGCGCGCACACCGACATCTCCCAGGACGTCCCCCAGATCCAGGTGCGCGTCAAGCTGGACGCGGCCGAGAAGGTCGGTCTCAAGCCCGGAGACGTCCGGCGCGCCGCCGCGACGCTCGTGGCCGGCGAGGAGGTCGGCGACATCTTCCGCGCCGGCCGGGCCTACGACGTCGTGGTGTGGAGCACTCCGGAGACCCGGTCGAACGTGACCGCTCTGGAGCAGCTGCCCATCGACACGCCGTCCGGCAAGCGGGTCCGGCTCAAGGACGTGGCCGACGTGTCGGTCGAGCCGAACCCCAACGCCATAGAGCGGCAGGGCGACTCGCGCCGGCTCGACGTCGGTGCCGGGGTGGAGGGCCGGGACCTCGGTTCGGTCGTCAACGAGCTCAACGCCAAGCTCGCGGGGGTCAGCTTCCCGCGCGGCTACCACGCCGAGGTCCTCGGGGAGTACCAGGAGCGCCAGACCGCCCAGAGCCGGCTGCTCACCTCCGCGGTCGTCGCGGGGCTGCTCATCCTCCTGCTGCTGCAGACGTCGTTCCGCAGCTGGCGGCTGGCGGTGCTCGTGTTCCTCACCCTGCCCATGGCCCTCGTCGGGGGCGTCCTCGCGGCGTGGCTCGCAGGCGGGATCCTGTCGCTCGGGTCGCTCGTGGGCTTCTTCACCGTCTTCGGGATCGCCGCCCGCAACGGGATCCTGCTCATCAACCACTACCAGCACCTCGAGCAGGAGGAGGGGATGGAGTTCGGGCTCCCGCTGGTCATCCGGGGCGCCAAGGAGCGCCTCGCGCCCATCCTCATGACGACGCTCGCCACGGGCCTCGCGCTCGTGCCGCTCGTGGTCCTCGGGTCCCGTCCGGGTCACGAGATCGAGCACCCGCTCGCGGTCGTCATCCTCGGCGGCCTCGTGACCTCCACCCTGCTCAGCCTGTTCGTCGTCCCCTCGATCTACCTGCGTTTCCACCGCCCGCTCGACCAGCCGGCGTCCGTGGCCGGCA
Source organism: uncultured Actinomycetota bacterium (assembly GCA_963849965.1). Lineage (GTDB taxonomy): Bacteria > Actinomycetota > Actinomycetes > Actinomycetales > Dermatophilaceae > Terrabacter. The sequence continues at coordinate 84,746 of CAWKJV010000002.1, forward strand.
CCGAAGGAGAAGCACATGCGACCTGACCTGCGCCGTGCCGTCACGGCCCCCGCTCTGCTCGCCACCGCCGCGGTGCTGGCGATGGCCGTGTTCCTCGCGCCCGGGGCGGCGGCGGTGCCGAGCCCCGCCACCCGCGGCGTTCACCCACCCGCTCGACACCAACTCGAGGTACTTCCCCCTGGTCCCCGGGATGCGCTTCTCCTACCAGGGCACCGTCACGGATGCCGACGGCAGCCACCTCCACGAGATCGTGTTCATCGTCACCGACCTCGTCAAGAAGGTCCACGGAGTCAACGCGCGCGTCATCCTCGACCGGGACTACGACGACGGCGTCCTCAGCGAGGCAGAGCTCGCCTTCTTCTCCCAGGACGACGCGGGCAACGTGTGGACCCGCGGGGAGTACCCCGAGGAGTACGACAACGGCACGTTCCAGGGTGCGCCCAGCACGTGGATCGACGGGGTGCGGGGTGCCCACGCCGGGATCCTGGTGCCGGGCCGGCCGATGCTCGGCACGCCGCCGTTCGTCCAGGGACGCGCGCCGGCCATCGACTTCTACGACGTCGGGCAGGTCGTGGGCAAGGACCTGCGCACCTGCGTTCCGACCGGGTGCTACTCCGGTGTCGTCAAGATCAAGGAATGGGCGCCGAACGCCCCCGAGGACGGCTACCAGTTCAAGTACTACGCACCGAACGTCGGGCTGGTGCGCATCGCGGCCCAGGGCGGCGACGCCCAGGAGGTCATGGTGCTGCAGTCCCTCCGGAGGCTCGGCCCCGAGGCGCTGGGGGCCGCGCGGGCGGACGCGCTCCGGCTCGACCAGCGCGCCTACCACGTCTCCAAGGACTACGCAGCGACCGGTCGGGCGCACCTGCCCGAGTGACCGCTGCCGGTCCGCCGGGCGCCAGCCGTTAGGCTGGCGCCCGTGAGCGACGCGCACCCGACCGACCTGCAGAGCCACCCCGTCCTCGTCGTCGACTTCGGCGCCCAGTACGCCCAGCTCATCGCCCGACGGGTGCGTGAGGCACAGGTCTACAGCGAGGTCGTGCCCCACTCGATGACCGCGGCCGACATCCTCGCCAAGGAGCCGGCCGCGATCATCCTGTCCGGCGGTCCGAGCTCCGTCTACGAGGACGGCGCCCCGCGCCTCGACCCGGCGCTGCTCGAGGCCGGGGTCCCCGTCTTCGGCATGTGCTACGGCTTCCAGTCGATGGCCCAGGCGCTCGGCGGCACCGTCGCCCGGACGGGCGCTCGCGAGTACGGCAAGACGGACGCGGCCATCAGCGACGTCGAGTCGACGCTCTTCGCCGGGCAGCCGCCGAGCCAGACCGTGTGGATGTCGCACGGTGACTCGGTCAGCGCCGCGCCCGACGGCTTCGCCGTCACCGCGACGACCGCCGGCACGCCCGTCGCGGCCTTCGAGGACGACGACCGCCGCCTCTACGGCGTGCAGTGGCACCCCGAGGTGCTCCACTCCGAGCAGGGCCAGCGCGTCCTCGAGAACTTCCTCTGGAAGGGCGCGGGCATCGCGCCGGACTGGACGCCGGGTCACGTCGTCGACGACCTCGTCGCCACGATCCGCGAGCAGGTCGGCGAGGACCGCGTCCTCTGCGCCCTGTCCGGCGGTGTCGACTCCTCCGTCGCGGCAGCCTTGGTGCAGAAGGCGATCGGGGACCAGCTGACGTGTGTCTTCGTCGACCACGGTCTGCTCCGTGAGGGCGAGGCCGAGCAGGTCGAGCAGGACTTCGTCGAGGCGACCGGTGTCGACCTCGTGATCGTCGATGCCCGCGAGCGGTTCCTCGAGGCGCTCGCCGGCGTCACCGACCCCGAGAGCAAGCGCAAGATCATCGGCGAGCAGTTCATCCGCGTCTTCGAGCAGGCGGCGCGCGATGTCGTCCACGACCGCGGCGACGAGGAGCACCCCGTCAAGTGGCTCGTGCAGGGCACGCTCTACCCCGACGTCGTCGAGTCCGGCGGCGGTGAGGGCGCCGCCAACATCAAGAGCCACCACAACGTCGGCGGCCTGCCCGACGACCTCCAGTTCGCGCTCATCGAGCCGCTGCGCACCCTCTTCAAGGACGAGGTGCGCCAGGTCGGGCTCCAGCTCGGCGTGCCCGAGGTCATCGTGTGGCGCCAGCCGTTCCCCGGGCCCGGCCTCGGCATCCGCATCATCGGCGCCGTCGACGCCGAGCGCCTCGCGATCCTGCGGCGCGCCGACGCCATCGCGCGCGAGGAGCTGACGAGGGCCGGCCTCGACCGCGACATCTGGCAGTGCCCCGTCGTGCTGCTGGCCGACGTCCGGTCGGTCGGCGTCCAGGGCGACGGGCGCACCTACGGCCATCCCGTCGTGCTGCGCCCCGTCGCCTCGGAGGACGCGATGACGGCCGACTGGGCCCGCGTCCCCTACGACGTGCTCGCGTCGATCTCGACCCGCATCACCAACGAGGTCGAAGAGGTCAACCGCGTCGTGCTCGACGTGACGAGCAAGCCGCCGGGCACCATCGAGTGGGAGTGACGCACCCGACAGTGACCTGAGCCGGCCGTCCGGTGGAGGGCCGAGCGTCCGGCGCGTGGACTGTCGACGTGGAGCCTCGTCACAGCCGACCTCGTTAGCGTGGTCCCATGACGACGCGCCCGAGCACGCCCACGGTCCGCAGCCTGGCGCCGACGCGTCGGTCCGCACCGGAGGATGCGCGGCGCCGCCTGACCGGGCCCCTCGTCGCCCTGCTGCTGACCGCCGGCCTCGCGGTCGTCACCGTGAGCGTGGTGCAGGGCGGCCCGAGCGCGCGGCTCGACGACCTGGTCTACGGCCTCACACCGGGTCGCGGCAACGGGCCGGCCGTCCCTGACCTGCTCGCTCTCGGCATCGTCCGCCTCGCGACCCCGGCGATGGCGGTCGTGGCCGTCATCGCGGTCGTCACGGCGCTCTCCGGCCGCATCGGCGTGCGGGGGCCACTCGTCCTGGCGGCCCCTGCCCTCGCCGTGCTCACCGTCGCCGTGCTGCTCGGCAAGGCGGTCATCCCGCGAGTCGCGCCCGGATACGGCCAGGTCGTCACCGACAACGGGTCCTACCCGTCCGGCCACACCGCCACCGCGCTGATCTGCGCCGGAGTCCTGGCCGAGCTCGTCTCCCGGCTGCATCCCGCGCGCCGCACACGGGCGTGGCTCGCCGCGGGAGCGTGGACCCTGCTGGTCGCCGCGGCGCTCCTGTGGGAGCACTTCCACTGGCTCAGCGACGTCGTCGGCTCGATGTTCCTCGGCGCGCTCACCCTGTGGCTGCTGCTGCGGTGGCCGCTGCGGCTCGGCGAGCGTGTCGCCCCGCGGAGCCGGCGCGGCGACCGGTCGTCAGCCCGTTAGGGTTGGCGACATGTGTGGAATCGCTGGCTACCACGGGTTCGAGACGGACGAGGCGCTCCTGCGGCGGATGAACGACTGCCAGGTGCACCGGGGCCCGGACGGCGACGGCATCTTCGTCGACGGACTCGCGGGCCTCGCCCACCGGCGTCTCTCGATCATCGACGTCGCGCACGGCCAGCAGCCGATGCAGACCAAGGACGGCCGCTACACCATCGCCTACAACGGTGAGGTCTACAACTACCTCGACCTGCGGGCCGAGCTCGAGGGCCTCGGTCACGCGTTCGAGACCGACAGCGACACCGAGGTCGTCCTCGAGGCCTTCGCCGCGTGGGGCGCCGACGCGTTCGACCGGTTCAACGGCATGTTCGGACTCGCCATCTGGGACTCGGAGACGCAGGCCCTGACCCTGGCGCGCGACCACTTCGGCATCAAGCCGGTGTACGTCTGCCGGGTCCCCGGTGCCGGCCCGGACGGCGCCGACGCCTGGCTCTACGCCAGCGAGATCAAGCCGATCCTGGCCAGCGGCCACTACGACAAGCGCCCCAACGACCGCACCATCTACCGCTACCTGCGCTTCCGCATCCACGAGGACGGCCGGGAGACCTTCTTCGACGGCATCGAGCGCCTCGAGGCGGGCGAGATGATGACGATCTCGGCCGCGGGGGTCGAGCGACGCCCCTTCACGCGCCTGAAGGAGGAGCTCGCCGAGCTCGCCACCGAGCAGCGCCCCTACGACGACCGGGCGGCGGCGGAGTACAAGTCCCGCCTCGTCGAGGCCGTACGCCTGCGCCTGCAGTCCGAGGTCCCCGTCGGCACCTCCCTCTCCGGTGGTCTCGACAGCTCCGCCGTGGCGGTCATCATCAACCGCCTCATCAACGACGGCGACGCGACCACCGAGTCGGTGGGCACGCGCCAGAACACCTTCTCGGCCGTCTTCCCCAACTCCGTCAACGACGAGGAGCGCTACGTCGACGACGTCCTCGACATCTGCCGCGGGCACGTCGCCGGCCACAAGATCAAGCCGACGCCCTCCGAGTTCAAGGAGGACCTCGTCGACTTCGTGCGCACGCAGGAGGAGCCGCTCATCAGCAGCGGGCCCTACGCGCAGTACCAGGTCATGCGCGAGGCGACCAAGCACGTCACGGTCCTGCTCGACGGCCAGGGCGCCGACGAGATGATGGCCGGCTACATCCCCTACTACTTCGTCTACCTCCGCCAGCTGCGCGAGCAGGGGGCCCTCAAGGCCGCCGCCGAGCTGAGCAAGTCGCTCGACGTGCTCTACCGGCTCGGCAGGTTCAAGCTCAAGGCCAAGCTGCGCGGACGCAAGGGCGTGCCCACGACGTCGCTGCTCGGGCGCGACTTCGTCGCGGCGCACACGGGCGAGCGCTACGCCACCGAGGGGAGCAACCTCAAGAAGCGCCTCATCGAGGACCTCTTCGTCGGCTCGCTGCCGTCCCTGCTGCGCTACGAGGACAAGAACACGATGCGGTTCTCCCTCGAGGGACGCGTGCCGTTCCTCGACAAGGAGGTCGTGAAGTTCATCTTCAGCCTCTCGGACGAGGCGATCATCAAGGACGGCTGGAACAAGCGGGTCCTGCGCGACGCCACCCGTGACCTGCTGCCCGAGTCGATCAACCGGCGCCGCAACAAGATCGGCTTCACCACCCCGCAGGGCGAGTGGTTCATGCGCCTGAAGAACCACCTCTACGGCATCTTCCTGTCCGAGTCGTTCGCGAACCGTCCGTACTTCGACCAGACCGCGGTGCTGCACGCCTTCGAGGGCTGGATCAAGGGCACCAACGACGTCGACTCCATGACGTTCTGGCGCCTGCTCAACCTCGAGCTGTGGCTGCAGGAGTTCTTCGACGACAAGCCGGAGGAGGCTCCGGCCCCCCGCGTCAAGACCGACTACGAGGCCAACGCGCGCAAGCAGCTGGACCTCGTGACGACGGACGGCACGGCCGTGCGCCGCTACCCGCTGCGCACCGAGCTCTACGCCCGCGAGGACGACCTCGACGCCAAGACGCTGGGCTACATCGACAGGTTCTTCGCCGGGCTGCCCGACGCCGGCGCCGAGCACGCCGGCGCGACGACGGGCAAGTGGTACTTCTTCATCTCGGAGAAGATCGTCGCCATCACGCAGGGCCGCTCGTACTTCATCTGGGACATCAAGGTCTCGCGCCCGGCGCGGGTCCTCTCGCGCTACGTCACCCGGACGCCCGCGGGGATCGGGCTCGGCTCGCCCTTCACCATGCAGCTCGCCATCGAGGAGGTCGGGCTGCCCCGGGTGCTCTACGCCTCTGCCGGCGGCGCGGTCGGCAAGGTCCTCGGTCGCAAGGGCCTCTTCTACGAGCTCGTCGGCAACGACATCCGCGCCATCGACGGGCCGACCGAGTACTCCGTCTACCCGGCCAACGTGTCGGCGAAGCTCGCGCCCAAGGATCCCGACGAGGTCGCCGCGCGCCTCTCCGCGGCGATCCGGGCTCGCGTGCCCGAGGCCTACCGGAGCACGTTCGGCGGCACGATCGTCATGGACGCCAACGACATCGGCCGCAACGTCCTCGGCATGGACGCGCCCGGTCCCAAGGGGCGCTACGAGGCGATGTTCGCCGACAACCCCCTGGGTCAGGGGTCCGAGCAGACGCCCATGGCCGTCGTCTTCGAGATGCCCTCTGCCTGAAATCTCCGCCCGGGCGGAGTTGTGATGGTGATCTGGCCGGTTCTGGCCGCGCCAACTCCGCCGGGGCGGAGTTGTGATGGTGATCTGGCCGGTTCTGGCCGCACCAACTCCGCCGGGGCGGGTTGTGACGGCGTATGCCGTCCGGCCGGGTGACGCGTCCGCGCGTCAGCTCTCGATGAGCGAGTCGCGCACCTGCCTGCGCAGGACCTTGCCGATCTGCGACCGGGGCAGCTCGTCGACGACGACGACACGCCTCGGCACCTTGTAGGCGGCGAGGTTCGACCGGCAGCGGGCGCGCACGTCCTCGACGTCGAGCTCGACGCCCGGCTCGGTCGTCACGGCGGCCACGACCTCCTCGCTGCCGTCGGCCTTGGGCAGGCCGACCACGGCGGCATCGGTGACGCCCGGGGTGGTGCGCACCACGGCCTCGACCTCCGACGGCATGACGTTGAAACCGCCGGTGATGATGAGCTCCTTGATGCGGTCGACCACCGAGACGAAACCGTCGGCGTCGACGACGACGATGTCGCCGGTGCGGAACCAGCCACCGTCGAGCAGGGCTGCTGCTGTCTCCTCGGGCTTGCCCCAGTAGCCGCCGAAGACCTGCGGCCCGCGGATGAGCAGCTCGCCGCGCTCGCCCGGGTCCCGGTCCCGGGTCGGGTCGTCGGGGTCGACGACGCGGATGTCGGTGCTCGGGAAGGGGACGCCCACCGCGCCGGGCCGACGGTCGAGACCGATCGGGTTGCCGATAGCCACAGGTGAGGTCTCGGTGAGACCGTAACCCTCGACGAGCAGGCCGCCGGTCACGTCTTCCCAGAGCTCGAGGGTCTCGCGCGGCAGCGCCATGGCGCCGGAGATCGCGAATCTCGTTGCCGTCAGGTCGATCCCGCGCTCACGGGCGGCTGTGGCAAGCCGCTGGTAGATCGGTGGGACGGCCGGCAGGAACGTCGGCGGGTGCTTCTTCGCGGCCGCGAGCACGAGGTCGACGTCGAACCTCGGGAAGAGGACGAGCCGCGCTCCCGTGCTCATGGCGAAGGTCAGGCAGAGGGTCAGGCCGTAGGCGTGGAACATCGGCAGCACCGCGTAGACGACCTCGTGCCCGGGGCGCAGGCCGGGCACCCAGGCGCGGCCCTGCGCGGCGTTGGCCACGAGGTTGCGGTGGCTCAGCATGGCGCCCTTCGGGACGCCGGTCGTGCCGCTCGTGTACTGGATCGCCGCGAGGTCGTCGACGGCAGGACGGGGCACCGAGGAGTCGAGGGGACCGTGCCCGAGCAGGTCGGGCCACGGTGTCGTGCCGGGCGCCGGGCCCGTGAGCTGGGCTCGCAGCTCCCGCGCGCGGCGCAGGGGGAGCCGCAGGGCCACCCGCTTCGTCCACGGCATCGAGGCCGTCAGGTCGACGGCGACGACGTGCTCGACCCCGGGCAGCCCGGCCACCGTGGCGGCGACCTTGTCCCAGGCCACCGCGACGGTTGCCCCGTGGTCGCCGAACTGGTGGGCCATCTCCGTCGGCGTGTAGAGCGGGTTGTGCTCGACGACGACCGCACCGAGCCGGAGCACCGCGTAGAACGCGACGATGTGCTCGGGGCAGTTCGGCAGCACGAGGGCCACCCGGTCGCCGGTGCCGACGCCGAGGCGGCGCAGGCCCTCGGCCGCGAGCTCGACCCGACGTCCGAGCTCGGCGTAGGTCAGCTCGGCGCCGAAGAACTCGAGGGCCGGCCGCGGCCCGTACGCCGCCTACGGCCCCGGCCAGCAGGTCGACGAGCGAGGTGACGGGCGGCTCGATCTCGGCAGGCACCCCCTCGGCGTAGTGGGCCACCCACGTGTGCTCCAGTCCCGCCGTCATTCGAGCGTCCTTCCCGGTGTGCTGCCGCGCCGCGCGGCACGTCCAGTATGTCGGTGGCTCCCGCGGGTCAGCCGGGCGCGTGGCGCCGTCCCATCGGGACGGTGTGCAGGCGGCTGGGCAGCAGGGCGCGCAGCGCGATCCCGATCGCGAGGACGTCGATGCCCTCCTGGAGCACGGCGCCCGCCGCGGGCGGGAGCAGTCCGACGGCCGCGGCGACCATGGCCACGAGGGAGAGGCCCATCCCGACGAGCACGGCCTCGAGCGCGATCCGTCTCGACCGGCGGGCGATGAGGATGGCGTCGGCGATGGCGTCGACGCGGTCAACCGTGAGCACGACGTCGGCGGCCTCCGACGAGGCGGTCGCGCCGCGCGCCGCGAGCGCGACCCCCACACCGGCCGCAGCCAGTGCGGGGGCGTCGTTGACGCCGTCGCCGACCATGATGGTTCGTGCGGCGGCGGACTCCGCGCGGATCGCGTCGAGCTTGTCGGCCGGGTCGCGGTCGGCGAGCACGGCGTCGACACCGACGATGCGGCCGACCGTCTCGGCGATGTCCGCCCGGTCGCCGGTGACGAGGACCGTGCGCCGGATGCCGACCTCGCGCAGGGCCGCCAGCATGCGGGGTGCGTCGGGCCGCACCGGGTCCTCGAGGAGGAAGGCGCCCGCCGGGCGGCCGTCGACGGCGACGAAGACGGTGAGGCATCCGTCGAGCGCGGCCCGGCGGCGCACCTGCCGCAGCCACGCCGGGTCGTCGTCGCCGACGATCCAGCGCGCCTTGCCGAGCCGGACCGGTGCTGCCGACCGGCCCTCGAGGCCGTAGCCATGGACCTCGTGGACGTCGGTCGGCAGCTCGAGGTCGAGGCCGCGGCTGCGGGCGGCGCCGACGAGGGCGCTCGCGAGGGGGTGCGGCGACACCTGGTCGAGGGACGCGGCGAGACGCAGGACGTCGGGGGCCGCAGGGGCGTCCGGAGCGGTGACCACCGAGGCGAGCTCCGGTCGCCCGTGCGTGAGCGTGCCGGTCTTGTCGAAGAGCACGACCTCGCCGGCCGCGAGCGCCTCCAGGGCGGCTCCGCCCTTGACGACGACACCGATGCGCGAGGCCCGTGACAGGCCGGACATGATCGCGACCGGAGCGGCGAGGAGCAACGGGCACGGGGTCGCGACGACGAGGACGGCGACGGCGCGCACCGGGGACCCGGCCACGGCCCAGGCGATGCCGGCGAGCGCGAGCGTCAGCGGCACGAAGAGTGCGGCGAAGCGGTCCGCCGTGCGGACGAAGGGTGCCGACGTCGCCTGGGCCTGCTCGACGAGCCGGACGACGTTCGCGTAGGTCGACTCGGACGCCGACGACGTGGCGACGACGTCGACCGGCGGGCCGGCGTTGACGACTCCGCTGCGGACGTCGTCACCGTTCGGGCGCTCGACCGGCATCGGCTCCCCGGTCAGGGCGGACTCGTCGAACGTGCCGCGTCGCGAGCACCCGGCCGTCGACGGGGACGACCTCGCCGGTGCCGACGACGAGCACGTCGCCGGGTGACGACCTGCTCGACGGGTATGCCGTCGATCCGGTCCCCGGCGCGTCGCCGGGCCGTGCGCGGCGTGCGCGCGCTCGTGGGGGACCAGCTCGCTCTCGAGCCGGTCGAGGAGCGCACGCGCCGGGCGGAGGCGGCAGTTGCGCGTGTGCAGCCCGTCGGCGACCGTGCGGATCTGCTCGACCGCGGCGACGGGTGAGCGGCCGCGCCACCAGGTCACACCGTCATTCTCCGCCGCGCCGAACACGGCGACCGCCGATCGGACGGTTCTCACAACCAGCCCCGAACGGCATACGCCATCCCCCAGACCCGCCTCCCAACCGTCGAGAGGCCACGTATGGCCGCCTCCCAACCGTCGAGAGGCCACGAGTCTGCGTCAGGCGAGCCCGTCGAAGACGTCCCGCCGGATGGGGTCGCCGGGCCGGGCCGCGCGGTCGACGAACCACTCGCGCCCGAAGACGAGGTCGTAGAGCGGGCGCGGGATGCGCAGGAAGGCGGCCAGGGTGCGGTCGGCGCCACCGTCGGCGGTCGCCTGCGACACGTGGGCGCGCATCGAGGCGCGCTTGGCGGCGATGTGGCGGCGCACGCTGATGCGATGCGTGATCTCGCTGCGGGCCGAGAAGGCGCGGTCGAAGCTCGACCGGTCGAACTCGGGCGGGAAGCGGTAGACCTTGGCGGCGAGGTCGATGGCGCGGCAGATCGTGTCGCGCGGCACGGTGGCCTCGAGGACCTTCGGCGTGCCGGCGAGCTCGGCTGCGCGGCGGCCGACCCGGTGCACCTGCTGGTGGTCGGGGTGGCCGTAGCCGCCGTTGGGCTCGTAGTGGAGCAGCACGTCCACGTGCTCCTCGCGCAGGATCGCGGCCAGCCGCTGGGCGGCCTCCTCGACGTCGGCGCGCACGAAGCGGGTCGTGCCGGGCGGGTCGGGGGCGACCTCGGGTCCGAGGCCGCTGTCGGCGTAGCCGAGGTGCTCGACCCGGGCCACGCCGAGGGCCTTGGCGCTCGCGCGCAGCTCGTCCATCCGGGTCGCGGCGAGGGTGCCCGTCGTCGGTGAACTCGCTCGAGGCGAGACCGAGCTCGCCGTCCGTCGCGACGACGACGACGACCCGGTGGCCCTCCGCGGCAGCGCGCGCCATCGTCCCCGAGGTCAGCAGGGCCTCGTCGTCGGGGTGCGCGTGGAAGGCCAGGAGCGTGTGCGGCACAGTCACCCATCTTGGCCCATGGCACAGTGTCTTCCGTGAAGGTGGCGCTCCTGTCCGACTGTTACCTGCCCCGGCTGGGCGGGATCGAGGTCCAGACGCACGACCTGGCCCAGCACCTGCAGGCAGCCGGCCACGAGGTCGAGGTGTTCACCGCGACCCGGGGTGCCGACGGCGAGATGCACGGGGCCGTGACCGTCGTCGACGGCGTGCCGGTGCACCGGTTGGCCGCCCGGATGCCGTGGGAGCTGCCGATCAACCCGTTCGCGCCCGCGGAGCTGCGCCGTCGGCTCGTCGAAGGCGGCTTCGACGTCGCGCACGTCCAGACCGGGGTCGTCTCGCCGTTCGCCTGGGACAGCACGCGGGTCACGGTGGGTCTGGGGCTGCCGACGGCGATGACATGGCACTGCATGCTCGCGGGGGTGGCGCCGGTCTTCCGGGCGGCCCGGTTCGTGCGCCGGTGGGCGTCGCGCGGCGTGGCCATGTCGGCCGTGTCCGACGTCGCCGCCGAGCCGCTGCGCCGGCTCGTCGGGCCGGGCGTCTCGGTCGGGGTGCTGCCCAACGGCATCGACGTCGCGCGGTGGGCCGTGGGTCCGGTCGTCCGCGAGCCGGGTCCGCTGCGCCTCGTCACGGCCATGCGCCTCGCGCCCCGCAAGCGACCGGCCGCTCTCGTGGAGCTCGTGGCCGAGGCCGCGCGGGCGGCCGGACCCGGCTCCGTGTCGTTGACGGTGCTGGGGGAGGGGCCCGACCGCCGCAAGGTGGAGGCCCTCGTGCGCGAGCGCCGCCTCGACTGGGTGTCGCTGCCGGGGCGGGTGCCTCGCGACGAGCTGCGCCAGCTGTATGCCGCCGCCGACGTCTACCTGTCACCCGCTCGTCTCGAGTCGTTCGGGATCGCATCTCTCGAGGCGCGGACCGTCGGGCTTCCGGTCATCGGCCGATCCGGTTCTGGCGTCGGTGAGTTCGTGACGGATGGCGTGAACGGGCTTGTCGTGTCGAGCGACTCGCAGATGTCGTCGGCCATCGTGCGCCTGGCCAAGGATCCTGGAGAGGTCGCGCGGATGAGGGCTTGGAACACCGCCCACCCGCCGGAGCAGGAGTGGTCTCACGTCGCGTCCCTCGCCGTGGCGGAGTACGAACGCGCACTGGGTCTGGTCCGCCGATGAGGACGAACGTGCCCGGCGGCCTGGTCGTCGTGGCGCTCGACGCGGACGACCGGCGCGTGGTCGAGGTGCGCCTGGGCCACGGCGATCATCCGGAGGTCGTCCTCGGAGCGGCGGGGTGGGCCATCGAGTCGCCGTTCTTCGCGACGATGCGCGACGACGGAACGCTCGAGCTGGGCTACCGCGTGCGCGAGCTGGACGGCATACGTCCTCGGCACGAAGGCGCTGCCCGTGACGCGGGCGTCGGCGACGGGGAGGTCGGCGAGCCCTACCAGCGCGTCGCGGCATACGCCGTCGTGACGAGCGCTCGGGGGCTGCTGCTGACGCAGTTCAACACCCAGACCCACGTGGCGGGCGACTGGGGCCTGCCCGGTGGCGGCCTGGACGAGGGTGAGACGCCCGTCGACGGCGTCCACCGCGAGGTGTGGGAGGAGACAGGGCAGCACGTCGAGCTCGGCGGGCTGCTCACGGTCCAGTCGCACCACTGGGTCGGGCGCTCGCCCTCGGGCACGCTCGAGGACTTCCACGCGGTGCGCATCGTCTATGCGGCGACGTGTCCGGACCCGCCGGGACGTCGTGATCCACGACGTCGGCGGCACGACCTCCGACGCCCGCTGGGTGCCGGTGCAGGACCTCGGCGACTACCCGCTCGCCTCGTCGTGGCGCCGCCTCGACGCCCTGCTCGACCTCGCAGCCGGAGAGGGCAGCGCGGGCGGCACGTACGACGCTTCGTAGGATGTCGGCCATGGACTTCGTCTACAACCTCGTCGTCGCGCTCCACCTGCTCGGCATGGCCGCGATCGTGGGCGGCTGGATCGCCGTCCGCAGCGGCCGGACCGTGATCGCGCCGATCGTGTGGGGTGCGCGGGCGCAGCTCCTGACGGGTCTGGCCCTCGTCGGCATCGCCTCGGCGATCAAGGACGACGAGCACACGGTCAACAACGCCAAGATCGCGGTCAAGCTCGTCATCGCGCTCGGTGTGGTGGCTGCCGCCGAGATCGGTGCCGCCCGTGGTCGCAAGGGCAAGGACACCGGCAACCTGCTCGACGCCGCTGGTGGCGGCGCGGTCGTCAACGTGCTCGTCGCCGCGATCTGGTGACGTCGCCCGTGATCTGGGTCGTCGACTGAGATGCGTTGGGACGCAGGCGTTCTCGCGGGTCTGCTCATCGGCCTCGTCTGGCTCGTCGCGGGGCTGACCCTGGTGGTCGTGGGTCGGCGACGGCGCCGGGTGTCACGCGCTGACGGTGCCGGCAACATGGCCATCATCGGCGTCTTCCTGCTCGTCGTCGGCGCCCTCACGTGGTTCGCGACGCTCCTGCTGGCCGTCGTCCCCGGCTGACCTGATCGACGGCGGTCACCCACCCGTTCGGTCGGCTGTGGATGACCGCAGCGCAGGCCGCCCGGCGTCGGCCACGCTGCCGCGATGGACATCATCACGGCGATGCGCCGGCGCGGCGGTGTGCGACCCACGCCGAGCTGAGGAGTGCGGTCGGTCGAACCGCTCTCGACGAGGCCCTCCGCTGCGGTGCCATTCGCCGGGTGGCGCGCGGTCGCTGGCTGCGACTCGTCGTCGAGGGCGACAGCCACGAGTTCCACACGAGTGAGCGGGCCATCGACGCCGACTGCTGGCGCTATGACGAGCTCGTCCTCGACGACTGGCTCGTCATCCGGGTGTCGTGGGTATGCCGGGTGCCTCAGATCCGCTCGAAGGCGAGGTCGCCGCCGACCCAGGTCTGGAGCACCACGGTGTCGCGGATGTCGGCCGGCGAGGACTGCTCGAGCGCCCACAGGTCGCGGTCGACTGCGACGAGGTCGGCGAGCTGACCTGGCACGAGGCGGCCGACGTCGGTGCGCCCGACCGACTCGTGCGCAGCGACGGTGAAGGCGTGGACGGCCTCGGTGAGGGTGACCCGTTCCTCGGGCCGCCACCCGCCGATCGGCTGGCCGTCGGCCCGCTGCCTCGTCACGGCGGCGTGGAGCCCGAAGAACGGGTTCGGGTCCTCGACCGGTGCGTCCGAGCCGAAGGCCACGCGCACGCGGGCGTCGAGGAAGCTGCGCCAGGCATACGACGCGAGCCGGCGCGGGCCGATGATCTCGTCGGCGAGCTCGAGGTCGGCCGTGCAGTGGGTCGGCTGCATCGAGGCGACGACGTCGAGCGCCCGGAACCGGGGGATGTCGACGGGCCGCACGTGCTGCGCGTGCTCGATGCGGAGCAGGCTGTCGAGTCCCTCGCCGCGGACCGCCTCGAAGACGTCGAGGACGAGACGGTTCGCCTCGTCGCCGATGGCGTGGGTGACGACGTCGAGGCCGGATCGGGCTGCGAGCAGGGTGCGTTCGAGGAGCACGTCGTAGGGCATCGCGGCGATGCCACAGCCCTCGTGGCCGATGAACGGCTCGGTCATGTGGGCCGTGTGCGAGCCGAGCGCGCCGTCGCTGAAGAACTTGACCGGGCCGACGCGGAAGACGTCGTCGCCCTGGCCCGAGCGGCGGCCCTCGGCGATCGCGAGCTCGAGGTCGGGGTCGCGCGTGCACTTGGTGACGCGCAGCCGCAGGAGGCCGTCGGCGTGCAGGTCGGCGTAGGCCGCCCGCGCGTCCTCACCGTCGATGTCGGTGATGCTCGTCAGGCCGACCGACAGCAGCCAGTCCTGGCAGCGCTCGAGCCACGGCCGCAGCGGCGACTCCTCGCGGGGGATCGCGTCGAGCAGCTCCTGGGCCGACTCCCGCAGGATGCCGGTCGGCTCTCCCGACGCGTCGCGCGCGATCTCGCCACCCACCGGGTCCGGGGTCTCACGCGTGATGCCCGCGAGGCGCAGGGCAAGGGAGTTGGCCCAGATGGTGTGGCCGTCGACGCTCGACAGCGCGGCCACCCGGTCGCCGGACACGGAGTCGAGGGCATGGCGGTCGGGCTGCTCCGGGACCGCCCAGCGGTTGTGGTTCCAGCGTCCGCTGTGCAGCCACTCGCCCTCGGGCAGTCCCTCCGCGTGGGTGCGGACGAGCTCGAGCGTCTCCTCCAGCGATCGTGCCTCGCGCAGGTCGACGGACGACAGGTCCCGCGAGAGCCACTCGGTGTGGATGTGGGCGTCGTGCAGGCCGGGCATGACGAGGGCGCCGGGCAGCTCGACGACCTCGACGCCGCCACCACCGTCACCGCCGCGCCGCCTCGACGGCCTCGGCACCGACGGCGACGACACGCCCGTCCTCGACGAGCAGCGCGTCGGTCCAGGGGTTCTCGGCGTCACCGGTCCAGATGCGGTCGTGCCGGAAGAGCGTGCGGCTCATGCGGTGGGCACCAGGATGAGCTTGCCCGTCGTCCGGCGTCCCTCGAGCGCCTCGTAGGCCGCCGCCGCCTCGGCGAGCGGGTAGCGGCCGCCGATGGCGATCTTGAGCGACCCGTCGGCGACGGCGCCGAGCACCTCGCCGGCCCGCCACTCGTACTCCTCGCGCTCGGCGACGTAGTGGGCGAGCGTCGGGCGCGTCAGGAAGAGCGAGCCGCTGCTGTTGAGCCGCTGGATGTCGAAGGGCGGCACCTGCCCGCTCGCCCCGCCGAAGAGGACCATCATGCCGCGCGGTCGCAACGACGCGAGCGAGGCGTCGAACGTCGACCTGCCGACCCCGTCGTAGGCGACGTCGACACCGCGCCCGGCGGCCTCGCGCACGGCGGCCGCCAGGTCGTCGACCGTGGAGTAGTTGATGAGGTGCTGGGCCCCGAGCGCCCTTGCGATCTCGAGCTTCTCGTCGGATCCGGCCGTCGCGACGACGACGCCGCCGCGGGCCGTGACCATCTGGACGAGGAGCTGCCCGACCCCACCGGCCGCGGCGTGCACGAGGGCGACGTCACCCGGGCCGACGGCATACGTGCTCGTGACGAGGTAGTGCGCGGTGAGGCCCTGGAGCATGGCGGCGGCGGCGACCTCGAGGTCGACACCGTCGGGCACGGGGACGACGAGGCGCGCGGGCTTGTTGACGACCGTGGACTCGCTGCCGGACGCCTGGCACCACGCGACCCGGTCCCCGACGGCCACGCCGGAGACCCCCGGACCGACGGCGGTGACGGTGCCGGCGCCCTCCTCGCCGAGGACGAACGGCGTCGGGACGGGGTAGACGCCCTGGCGCTTGTAGACGTCGATGAAGTTGACGCCGGCGGCGGCGACCTCGACCTGCACCTCGCCCTCGCCGGGGTCGGGGAGGTCGTGGTCGCGGACCTGCAGGACGGTGCCGTCACCGGGCTCGGAGACGAAGACGCTGGTCGCTCGGTTCATGCTCGCCACCCTACGACCGACGACGCTTCCGCTTCCGCTGAGGTGGGCCCAGCGGCACCGATGCGCACCAGGAGTGCCACCTCGTCCTCGAGGGCCGACGAGCAGGGCCTCGGGATCCGGCAGGACGGACTCGTCGGCCATGATCCCGATGCGGACGGCGTCGTCGTAGGTGACGATGCAGAACCCCACCGTGTGCCGCCCCGAACCGGGGACCCAGCCCAGCACCCCCGTCACCGGCACCCCCGCGAGATGGCGGAGCTCCCTGGGCCCGGCGACGTTCGTCGTGACACCGATGGCCTTGTTGGCGAAGAAGTCCACGACGCGGCGCTCGATGCCGGCGGGGAAGCGGCCGATGGTGGAGATCAGGGCGAAGGTGAGCGCGGACTCGGGGGAGGCCTTGAGCCAGTCCATCCGGGCCTTGGACAGCGCGAGTCGACCGAGCGGCGTGGCGTCGCGGCTCGGGAAGCGGAGGAAGACGAGGGCGAAGCGGTTGCCCAGCTCGCGCGGCAGCGGCGCGTCGAGCGGGCGGACGTTGACCGGCACCATCGTCGCGAGGTCGACGGGGGTGCGGCCGTGCTCGTCCTGGTAGGCGTGCAGGGCGCCCGCGACGGCGCTCATGAGCACGTCGTTGAGGGTGGCGCCGACGAGCCTGCCGACCTGCTTGAGACCCGGGAGCGGCAGCGGCTGGGTCCACACGAGACGCTTGCGCTGCCCGGGCACGCCGCCGACCGCGCTGGCCGGGTTCGTCGTGAGCAGCAGGTCGGAGACGACCTGTCCGGTGCGGAGGGTGAGGCCGGCCGCGTCGGTCACGGCAGCTCGGGCGCCCTTGGCGCGCAGCTGATCCCACCCCGATCGAGCGGAGGCCAGCACGAGGCGGACGCCGGAGCCGATGGCCCCCGAGGACGCGTCGGCGCCGAGGGGCATGGTCGGGAGGTCGGTGGTCGCCGGCGGTCCGACGAGGTCTCCCGGCACCCCGTCGGCGTCCTCGGTCAGGCCGAGCAGCACTCGGGTCAGGGCGATCCCGTCGGCGAGCGCGTGGTGGATGCGGAAGACGAGGGCGGCCCCCGACCCGTGCCCGTCGACGAGGTGGACCTCCCAGAGCGGACGCGACCGGTCGAACGGGTGCGGCAGGTGCTCCTCGATGTAGGCCTGCAGCTCGGCATCGGCCTCGGCAGCAGTTCCCTTGCCGGAGAGGGTCGCTCGGCGCACGTGCCGTGCGAGGTGGAAGTCCGGGTCGTCCTCCCAGCGGTAGCGGCCGAGGGTGCGTCCGGGTCGTCTCGGCCGCTGGCTGAAGACGGGGTAGGGCTCGAGGATCCGGGTGCGCATCAGGTCGAGGACACGGTCCCAGTCGGGCACCGACTCGAGCAGCACGACCGACACGATGACCATGAGGTTGGTCGGCCGGTCCATGTTGAGCCACAGGACGTCGGCCGAGCCCATCCGGCGGGGCGGGCGCGTCACCGCATCGCCGCCAGCTGCGGCAGGGCGTCCCCGTCGACGCGGAAGGTCGATCCAGTCGTCGAGCGAGCGGGCGCCGTGCGCGCGGTAGAAGTCGATCGAGGGGGTGTTCCAGTCGAGCACGATTCCACTCGAGCCGGGTCCAGCCGCGCTCGACGCACAGCTGCGCGAGGCGGGCGAGCAGGGCCTTGCCGAGGCCGTGGCCGCGCTGGTCGGGCTCGACGAAGAGGTCCTCGAGCCAGATCCCCGCCTGGCCGGTCCACGTCGAGAAGCTCCGGAACCAGATCGCCATCGCGACGACCGCGCCCTCCCGCACCCCCACGAGGGCGTATGCCGTGGGGTCGCCGTGAGCAGGGAACAGCGCCTCCCGGAACTGGTCGGGTGTCGCAATGGCGGCGTCCGGCTCCTTCTCGTAGGCCGCCAGCTCCCGGACGAGGCGGATGAGGTCGGGCACGTCGGCGACCGAGGCCGACCGGATCTCGAAGTCGCTCACGCGCCCATCCTCTCCCGGCGCGACCGGCTGTGCGTCGTGGTCCGGGGCTGTGGGTGGTTCGACGTAGGCTGGACCGATCATGAGCACGCTCTTCGACGACCTCCCCATCCCCGGTTTCGAGCACGGTCAGGGCGCCGCTGGCGGCTCCGGACCCACCGCCCGCACCGGGCGCGGCGGGGACGTCACCGAGCAGGGCGTCCCGACGTGGGCCGAGGCCGCAGCGCGCGGCGGCGTCGACACGGCGCCGCAGGGCCGCGCCGACCTCGACCCGGCCGTGCTGCTCGAGGGGCTCAACCCGCGAGCAGCGCGAGGCGGTCGTCCACGAGGGCACCCCGCTGCTCATCGTCGCCGGCGCGGGTTCGGGCAAGACCCGCGTGCTGACCCACCGCATCGCCTGGCTGCTCGGCGAGCGCGGCGCGCAGCCGGGCCAGATCCTCGCCATCACCTTCACCAACAAGGCGGCGGCCGAGATGCGCGAGCGCGTCGCGGCGCTCGTCGGCCCCCGCGCCCGCGCCATGTGGGTCATGACCTTCCACTCCGCGTGCGTGCGCATCCTGCGGCGCGAGGCGGCCAAGGTCGGGATGAAGTCGACCTTCTCGATCTACGACGCCGCCGACAGCCAGCGCCTCATGAGCCTCGTGCTGCGCGACCTCGACCTCGACCCGAAGCGCTACCCGCCGCGCGGCTTCTCGGCGCAGGTCAGCAACCTCAAGAACGACCTCATCGACGAGGAGACCTACGCCTCGCAGGTCACCGAGGGCAACCACTACGAGCGCACCGTCTCCGACGCCTACACGCAGTACCAGCGCCGGCTGCGCCAGGCCAACGCCCTCGACTTCGACGACATCATCATGATGACGGTCAACGTCCTGCAGGCCTTCCCCGACGTCGCGGAGTACTACCGCCGTCGCTTCCGGCACGTGCTCGTCGACGAGTACCAGGACACCAACCAGGCGCAGTACCAGCTCATCAAGGAGCTCGTCGGCGAGGTCAAGGGACCCGAGGGGGCCTATGCCGTCCCGCCGGCCGAGCTGTGCGTCGTCGGCGACTCCGACCAGTCGATCTACGCCTTCCGCGGCGCGACGATCCGCAACATCCTCGAGTTCGAGAACGACTACCCCGACGCCCGCACCATCCTGCTCGAGCAGAACTACCGCTCGACGCAGCGCATCCTGCGCGCCGCCAACTCCGTCATCGCCCGCAACGAGGCGCGCCGCGCCAAGAACCTCTGGACCGACTCCGGCGACGGGCCGATGATCACCGGCTACGTCGGCGACAACGAGCACGACGAGGCGGCCTTCATCGCCAAGGAGATCGACGACCTCGCCGACAAGGGCGTCAAGCCCGGCGACGTCGCGGTCTTCTACCGCACCAACGCGCAGAGCCGTGCCATCGAGGAGGTGCTCGTGCGGGTCGGCCTGCCCTACAAGGTGGTCGGCGGCACGCGCTTCTACGAGCGGCGCGAGGTCAAGGACGCCCTGGCCTACCTCCGCGTCGTCTCCAACCCCACCGACACGGTCAACCTGCGCCGCATCCTCAACACGCCCAAGCGCGGCATCGGCGACCGCGCCGAGGCCTGCGTGGCGGCCCTCGCCGAGCGCGAGCGCATCCCGTTCGTCGCGGCGCTCGGCCGCGCCGAGGACGCTCCGGGCATCGCGACCCGCTCGGTCGCCGCCATCAACGGCTTCACCGCGCTGCTCGAGAAGCTCCGCACCTCCTACGAGGCCGACGACAGCGTCGCGGCCCTGCTCGAGATGACGCTCGAGGAGAGCGGCTACCTCGCCGAGCTGCGCGCGAGCCACGACCCGCAGGACGAGACCCGCGTCGAGAACCTCGCCGAGCTCGTCGCCGTCGCGCAGGAGTACGACGACCGCCGCGCCACCGAGCTCGAGGAGTCCGGCGGCGAGCTGGCGCCGGGCGTCGAGCCCGAGGACGTCGGCCCCGCAGGCGCGCTCGAGGAGTTCCTCGAGCAGGTCTCGCTCGTCGCCGACGCCGACGAGATCCCCGACGAGCCGGAGGCCAAGGCGCAGGGCGTCGTCACCCTGATGACGCTGCACACGGCCAAGGGCCTCGAGTTCCCCGTCGTCTTCCTCACCGGCCTCGAGGACGGCACCTTCCCGCACATGCGCGCGCTCGGTGACCCCAAGGAGCTCGAGGAGGAGCGCCGTCTCGCCTACGTCGGCATCACCCGGGCCCGCGAGCGGCTCTACCTCTCGCGCGCCGCCGTCCGGTCCGCGTGGGGTGCGCCGCAGTACAACCCGCCGTCGCGCTTCCTCGACGAGATCCCCGGCGACCTGCTCGACTGGCAGCGCCTCGGCCCGTCGTTCAGCGGTGCCCGCGGCTCCGACCGCCCCGCCGTCGCGACGCTGGCGGCCCGTCCCGGGGTGCGCAGCGCCGGCAAGCGCCCCGTCATCGCGCTCCAGTCAGGCGACCGCGTCACCCACGACTCGTTCGGCCTCGGCACCGTGGTCCGCGTCGAGGGCGACGGCGACAAGTCGATGGCCCACGTCGACTTCGGCGCCGACACCGGGACCAAGCGGCTCCTGCTGCGCTACGCCCCGCTCGTCAAGCTCTGAGCCGTGCTGTATGCCGTATGCCGTCTCGTGAGGTGTGGCGGACGGGTGGGCGCCCTTGCGGCGCAACGGCATACGTGCACGGACGCGACGAGGCCCGGCCCCCGAGGGGGACGGGCCTCGTGCCGCGATGGGGCGTCGGTCAGAGGGTGACGCCACGCGCGGCGAGCCACGTGGTGGGGACGACGGCACTGCCGTCGCCGGGGTGGATCTCGAGGTGCACGTGCGGGCCGGTCGAGTGGCCGGTGCTGCCGCTGAAGGCGATGTGCTGACCGGGGGAGACCGCGTCGCCGACGGCGACGAGCAGGCGGCTGTTGTGCGCCATCCAGGAGACGGTGCCGTCCCAGTAGCGGATCTTGACGAGGTTGCCGTAGCCCTCGGTGGACCACCCGGCGAAGACCACGGTGCCGCTCGAGAGCGCGTGGACCGGGCTGCCGACCGGGCAGGCGAGGTCCTGGGCCGGGTGCATCTTGCCCCAGCGAAGGCCGAAGCCGGAGGTGAGGGTGTAGCCGGCGACGGGGGAGACCCAGCGGTGGGCCTGGGCGATCGCGCGGGCGGCCGCGTCGCGCTTCGCCTTGGGCGGCGGCAGCCGCGGCTTGGGCCTGGGCGGCAGTCTGGGCCGCAGTCTGGGCCGCGCTCCGGCTCGCGCCGACGATGAGGGTCTTGGCGTCCCGGGCCATGTCGCGCGAGGAGCGGGCGCCGGCGCGGTTCGCCGCCGCAGCGACGGCGGCGGAGTCCTCGGTGAGACCGAGCGCGGCCGAGTTCGACACGTTCTTCATGGCAGCCGCCTGGGGCAGCTCGCTCGCACCGGCGTCACGGGCGACGAGGCCACCGGCGACGGTCGTGGAGAGCAGCGCAACGGGGACGACGAACTGTCGACCCCGCGAAGGCTTGGCTGCCGGCCGGTGCCGGCCGGTGTATCTGGTTTTGGGCACGAAAGACTTACCTATCGGTCACAGAAGGTGAGAGCCGTCAGCGTAACGTGACCATTTCGTGATCCAAAATCAGCCACGTCCCTGGTCGTTCGGCGTCGCGGTGGAGGGACGCGACTGGGCACGACCCTAGGACATCCGCACGGCCGCGCACACAGGTGATCCACACGCGGGCCTGCCGCCCAGACGTCCGGCCGACTCGGGTCCGCGGCAGAGGGCGTCAGCGCGACGCGCGAGGCGCGACCCGCGGCACCCTCGCGGGGCGGCTTCGTCGCCGGGCCGGAGCGCCGACTGCCCAGGGAGCTGACTCCGGGGGTGACCGTCGCGCCCGAGGTGTCGAGGTGGGCCAGCGCGGTGGAGATGCCGTGCACCACGCTGCTCGTGATCGGCAGGCTCATGTGTCCGACGCCGTGCAGGGCGATGTTGTGCACGTTGAGGTCGGCGTGGTGCAGCGCGGCATTGTGCTGGGGGACGACGACCTGGTCGAGGTCGGACCAGTAGACGAGGAAGCGCGTCTGGCACTCCTTGACCGGGGCGGCGAGCTCGTCCATGAGGGCGCTGCCCGGGCGGAGCTGGCGGGTCAGCCCGTTGTTCCACGTGTAGGCGAGGTAGCTGCCCTGGTGCGGGGTGCCGAGCGTGACGAGGGTGTGCACGTGCTGGTCGCCGCCGAGCCGCGTCACGTAGTAGCGCGCGATGAGCCCACCCATCGAGTGCCCGATGACGTGGATGCGCTCGTAGCCGGTCTCCTCGACGATCCGCTCGACCTCGGCGCCGAGGGCGGCGGCCGCTGCCCGCACGTCGCCGGTGAAGATGGAGTAGTTGATCGTCTCGATGCGGCCGAAGCCGCGGCGCACGAGGCCGCGGCGCAGGACGGTGAAGATCGAGCGGTTGTCGACCATGCCGTGCACGAGCAGGATCGGGGTCTCGGCCGCCTCGACGTTCTGGATCGCGAGACCGCGCTGGCTGGGGGGCAGGTGCCCGAGCCGGTAGCCCTGACGCCGGTCGCTCGCGCGCGAACCGAGCAGCCCGAGGGGGTAGAGGCCGAGGTGCAGCCCCATCCACGACGCCTCGAGGGCGGCGCCGGCGAGCCCGGTGGGCGTCAGCAGCGCACCGGCGACCTCCCCGACGGCCGCGACGAAGGCCCGGGGACCCTTCTGCGCGGCACCCGTCGGAGGTGCGTGCCTGCCGCGGCGTCGTCGCCGCTCGTGCTGCCATTGCCACCTGCTGAACGTACCCCGATGGGTGGGCGATGCATCACTATCGCGCGTCGCGTCTCACGGGGCTGGCTAGAGTGCCGGGCATGAGCGAGTCCGCTGGCGCCGAGGCCGTTGCCGTTCCTGCTGACGAGACCGCGCGCGACGTGGGCGGCCCGGGTTCCGTGTCGACCGACGTCATCCGGGTCGTCGTGGCCAAGCCGGGCCTCGACGGGCACGACCGCGGCGCCAAGGTCGTCGCGCGGGCGCTGCGCGACGCCGGCATGGAGGTCATCTACACCGGTCTGCACCAGACGCCCGAGCAGATCGTCGAGGCGGCCATCCAGGAGGACGCCGACGTCGTCGGGCTCTCGGTCCTCTCCGGGGCGCACCTGACCCTCTTCGCCCGGGTCGTCGAGCTGCTCGCCGAGCGTGACGCGAGCGACATCGTCGTCTTCGGCGGCGGCATCATCCCGGACGACGACATCGCCGAGCTCGAGAAGCTCGGCGTCGCCAAGGTCTTCACGCCCGGCGCGACGACGATGGAGATCGTCGGCTGGGTCCGCGAGCACGTCCACCCCGCCTGAGGACCGGCACGGCACACCACGGCACTACGGCATCACGCCCGCATACGGCAGCGGCCGGGCCCACGTCCGTGCCGCGGCGTGGGCGAGACGAGCGGTGTGATCTTCGTCCGGTCGGGCGCACCCGATGCCGTCGCCACCGGCCCGAGCCACTAGAGTCCGAGAGACAGCCTGATTCGGTTGCGCCTCGGCGCAGGGCCCGTCCGAGCGCGAGCACGGGAGCCCCGGGACGCCGCAGCGACGCGATCGACGACGATACGAATCGACGACGAGGACGGACCCCACCCGTGGATCTCTTCGAGTACCAAGCCCGCGACATGTTCGAGAAGCACGGGGTGCCCGTGCTGGCCGGCGCCATCGCCACCACCCCCGAGGAGGCCCGAGCGGCCGCCGAGCAGATCGGGCCGAAGTCGGGCGGCGTCACCGTCGTCAAGGCGCAGGTGAAGACCGGCGGCCGCGGCAAGGCCGGCGGCGTCAAGGTGACGAAGAGCCCCGACGAGGCGCAGGCCGCGGCCGAGGCGATCCTCGGGATGGACATCAAGGGCCACACCGTCGGCACCGTGATGATCGCCCAGGGCGCCCGCATCGCCGAGGAGTACTACTTCTCGGTGCTGCTCGACCGGGCCAACCGCACCTACCTCGCCATGTGCTCCAAGGAGGGCGGCATGGAGATCGAGCAGCTCGCCGTCGAGCGCCCCGAGGCCCTCGCGCGCATCGCCGTCGACCCCAACACGGGCATCGACGCCGCCAAGGCGCAGGAGATCGTCGACGCCGCCGGCTTCGACGACGCCGACAAGGCCGCGATCGCCGACGTCCTGCAGAAGCTGTGGACCGTCTACCGCGACGAGGACGCGACGCTCGTCGAGGTCAACCCGCTCGTCAAGACCGAGGACGGCGACATCGTCGCCCTCGACGGCAAGGTGACGCTCGACGAGAACGCCGGCTTCCGCCACGCCGACCACGAGGCCCTCGAGGACACGGCCCACGCGGACCCGCTCGAGGCCGCCGCCAAGGAGAAGGACCTCAACTACGTCAAGCTCGACGGCTCCGTCGGCATCATCGGCAACGGCGCGGGCCTCGTCATGAGCACCCTCGACGTCGTCGCGTACGCCGGTGAGGAGTTCGGCGGCCAGAAGCCGGCCAACTTCCTCGACATCGGTGGCGGCGCCAGCGCCGAGGTCATGGCCAACGGCCTGCACATCATCCTGTCGGACCCGCAGGTCAAGAGCGTCTTCGTCAACGTCTTCGGCGGCATCACCTCCTGCGACGCCGTCGCCAACGGCATCGTCGGCGCGCTCGACGCGCTCGGTGACGAGGAGGACCGCCCGCTCGTCGTGCGCCTCGACGGCAACAACGTCGAGGAGGGTCGCCGCATCCTGCAGGAGCGCAACCACCCGCTCGTGACGATCGAGCCGACGATGGACGGCGCCGCGCGCCGCGCCGCCGAGCTCGCCGCCCGGCCCGCCAACTGACCCCGAGCCAAGAGAAGAGAGAACGACGAACCATGGCTATCTTCCTCAACGCCGACTCGAAGGTCATCGTCCAGGGCATGACCGGCTCCGAGGGCATGAAGCACACCCAGCGCATGCTCAAGTCCGGCACCGACATCGTCGGCGGCGTCAACCCGCGCAAGGCCGGCACGACCGTCGACTTCGAGGGCGGCGTCTCCGTCCCCGTCTACGGCACCGTCAAGGAGGCCATCGAGGCCACCGGCGCCAACGTGTCGGTGATCTTCGTGCCCGCGCAGTTCACCAAGGCCGCCGCGGTCGAGGCGATCGACGCCGGGCATCCCGCTCGCGGTCGTCATCACCGAGGGCGTCGCGGTCAAGGACACCGCGGAGTTCTACAACTACGCCAAGGAGCAAGGGCACGACGCGCATCGTCGGCCCGAACTGCCCCGGCCTCATCACCCCGGGCGTCAGCAACGCCGGCATCATCCCGGCCGACATCTCCGGCACCGGCCGCATCGGCCTCGTCTCCAAGTCGGGCACGCTGACCTACCAGATGATGTACGAGCTGCGTGACTTCGGCTTCAGCTCGGCCGTCGGCATCGGCGGCGACCCGATCATCGGCACGACGCACATCGACTGCCTCGAGGCGTTCCAGAACGACCCCGACACCGACGCGATCGTCATGATCGGCGAGATCGGCGGCGACGCCGAGGAGCGCGCGGCGGCCTACATCAAGGAGCACGTGACGAAGCCGGTCGTCGGCTACGTCGCCGGCTTCACCGCCCCCGAGGGCAAGACGATGGGCCACGCCGGCGCCATCGTCTCCGGCAGCTCGGGCACGGCGCAGGCCAAGAAGGAGGCCCTCGAGGCCGCCGGCGTCAAGGTCGGCAAGACGCCGTCCGAGACCGCCGACCTCATGCGCGAGATCATGCAGGGCATCGCCAAGTAGTCTGCGCGACAAGCGTTTCAAGCGGGCGGTCACCTCCGGGTGGCCGCCCGCTCGCCGTTTCCGGTGACACCGGCGTGGGCGCTCGCTCCGAGGCGAGGATCTTGTGACCATGGGGATGAACCACCGGACCGCAGCGCAGGAGTGAGACCACTGGCCCCGCCGAGCACGACCACCACCCCCGCTGCGACGACGACCTCGTCGGTGAGCCCTGCGACGGCCATGCCGGCCTCGCTCCGGGCCGGCGCCCTCGCGGCGATCGGGACGTGGTCGGTCGTCGTGCTGCCCGCCCTCATCGGCTGGGTCGCGGCGCCGGAGACGTCGGTCGGCTGGTTCTCGGCCGTGTCGGTCGCGAGCGCGATCTGGTTCCTCGGGCACGGCCAGTCGGTCGGCGCCGGCGCCGTGTCGCTCTCCGTGACCCCGCTGCTGCTCCTGCTCGTCTTCGTCTACATCGACGTCCGCTGGGCCCGGCGTCTGGCGGCGACGGAGCGACTGCGCGTCGGAGCGGGCGCCTGGAGCCGGGTCGCCCAGTGGGGTGTGGTTCCGGGGTTCGTCCTCGGCTACGGACTCGTGTCGGCGGTCCTGGCGCTCTTCACGCTCGGTGGCCCCGCCACGCCCGGTGTCGCGGCCGTTCTCGGGTCGCTCCTCGTCCCACTCGCGGCGCTCGGTTTCGTCCTGCTCCGTCCCGACGACGACACGGCACCGGCGTTCGTCCGCTCGTGGTTCCGGAGGGGACCGACCTGGCTGCCGTCGGTGTGGCGCGCCGGGTGGCGCGGGGCGGGCCAGCTGCTCGCGCTCGGGCTCGTCGTGGTCGTCCTGCGCGTCGTCGTGTCGTGGTCGACGATCGCCGACGTCCAGGACCAGTACGCCGCCAACGTCGGGGCCCTCGCCGTCATCGCCCTCGCCCAGCTCGCCCTCCTCGGCAACGCGGCCACGTGGGCCCTGTCGTTCCTGTCCGGTCCCGGCTTCCAGGTCGCGCTGGGCTCGACGATCACGCCCGCCGGCGCCCAGCCGGGCATGCTGCCGCTCGTGCCGGTGCTCGGCGCCCTGCCGCAGGCCGCCGACTACCCGGCGATCCTGTATGCCGTGGTGCTGGCTCCCGTGCTCCTCGGCGTCTGGCTCGGGCGCCGGGTCGACGCCGAGCTCGAGTTCTTCGGCAACGTGCGCGCCCGGTTGACCGCCACCGCGGTCACGGCGCTCCTGGCGGTCGCCGTCGTCGTCGTGGTGACGGCCCTCGGCAACGGGGCCGTGGGGGTCGACCGGCTCTCTGCCGTCGGCGCGCCCCTCGGGCCGTTCGCGGCCGCCCTCACGGTCGAGGTCGTCGGCGGCGCGCTGCTCTACGCGGGCGCGCTCGTGCTGCGTGAGCGCCGGCGCGAACGGCAGCAGGAGCAGGCCCCGGAGCCCGCCGCCGAAGATGCACCCACCGAGGCGCCCACCGAGGCGACCGACGAGGACTGACCGGTCCCTGTGAAGCTGAGGGCTCCGCTGCGCTCCGTCAGCGCTCCTCAGCGCACGACGAGACCGAAGAGCCCGGCGTCCCGCAGCGGCGCGCAGCTGCCCGCGGCGATGCTCGTCTGGGCACCGGCGAGGCACTCCTCGTAGGCGCTGACCGTGTCGTAGAACGCGACCTGCATCGCCAGGGTAGACAGCAGCATCCCGGCGATGACGAGCGTGACGACCGGCCAGATCTTCTCCCTGCCCGTGCGCGGCGACAGGAAGCGGAGCAGGCGCACCGTGAGCACGACGGCGAGCACGAGCGGCACGAAGGCCACGAAGCGCTTGGGCAGCGGGAGGTACATCGCGGTGAGGCCGAGGAGCACGAGCAGCGCGACGGGGAGGGTGCGCTTGGCCTTCTCTCGGGCGAAGACGGTCTCGTCCTGCAGGTCGGGGTCGGTCACGCGCCCATCCTCGTCCATGGCACCGACCGGCCCCGCATCACCCCGACCGATACACTCCGCGGCGTGACGAGCGAAGCCCCAGCCAGCGTCCCGGTGGACGTCGTCGTCCTCGTCTCGGGATCCGGCACGCTGCTGCAGGCGCTCATCGAGGCTTCGGCCGATCCCGGCTACGGGGTGCGCATCGCCGCGGTCGGTGCCGACCGCCCGTGCCTCGGGTCTCGAGCGCGCCGAGCGGGCCGGCATACCGACGTTCGCCGTGGCGTCCGAACGAGCACTCCGACCGGGCCGCGTGGGACGTCGCGCTGGCCGAGCGGGTGGCTGCCGCGTCGCCGCGCTTCGTCGTGACGGCCGGCTTCATGCGGATCCTCGGCCCGGCGACGCTCGGGCGCGGCCCCGGTCGTCAACACCCACCCGGCCCTGCTGCCGAGCTTCCCCGGCGCCCACGGGGTGCGCGACGCCCTCGCCTACGGCGTCAAGGTGACCGGCACGACGTGCCACGTCGTCGACGCCGGCGTCGACACCGGGCCGATCATCGAGCAGCGGGTCGTCGCCGTCGAGGACGACGACACGGAGGAGAGCCTGCACGAGCGGATCAAGGTCCAGGAGCGCGACCTGCTCGTCGACGTCGTGAGCCGCCTGGCCCGCGAGGGCTTCGCCGTCGACGGCCGACGCGTTCGCATCGGCTGATCTAAGGAGCGTCCTCGCTCAGTGCGACGAACTGCCCTCTCGATCCGGTAGGCTGGTCGCACACGACTGGCGCGGGTGGGACACCACCGGGGAGTGACGTCGGGAGCATCGACCGCCTGGGTGCCTCGCGAGAACGGAAGCCACCGGGTCCGACCGACCCGGGCGCGCCGCGACCGATGTCACCGAACCAGGAGTGCACCCATGACCGCCGCCCCGTCCGCCGCGCCGTCCACAGACCGACGGCCGCCGCCCGATCAAGCGGGCCCTCGTCTCCGTCTACGACAAGTCCGGCCTCGACGAGCTCGCCCGCGCGCTCGACGCCGCCGGGGTCGCCATCGTCTCGACCGGGCTCGACCGCGAAGACCATCGCCGCCGCGGGCGTGCCCGTGACGCAGGTCGAGGAGCTGACCGGCTTCCCCGAGTGCCTCGACGGCCGGGTCAAGACGCTGCACCCCAAGGTGCACGCCGGCATCCTCGCCGACACCCGCAACCCCGACCACGTCCAGCAGCTCGCCGACCTCGGCGTCGAGGCCGTTCGACCTCGTCGTCGTCAACCTCTACCCGTTCCGCGAGACCGTCGCGTCGGGCGCGAGCGAGGACGAGTGCGTCGAGCAGATCGACATCGGCGGCCCGTCGATGGTGCGCGCCTCAGCCAAGAACCACGCGAGCGTCGCGATCGTGACGAGCCCAGCGGCATACGCCCACGTCGTCGAGGCGCTCGGGGCCGGCGGCTTCACGCTGGCCGAGCGTCAGCGGCTCGCGGCCGAGGCGTTCGTGCACACGGCGAGCTACGACAACGCGGTCGCGAACTGGATGGGCAACGTCGTACGCCGACACGACCGACGGCACCGGCTTCCCGGCGTGGACGGGCGCGACCTTCGACCGCGCGGCGGCGCTGCGCTACGGCGAGAACCCGCACCAGCAGCGCCGCGCTCTACCGCCACTGGCGCCCGGGCGTCGCCAGCGCGGAGCAGCTGCACGGCAAGGAGATGTCCTACAACAACTACGTCGACACCGACGCCGCCGTGCGCGCCGCGCACGACCACGGCGACCAGCCGACCGTCGCGATCATCAAGCACGCCAACCCGTGCGGCATCGCCGTCGGCGCGACGATCGAGGAGGCCTACGAGCGGGCCCACGCGACCGACCCGGTGAGCGCCTACGGCGGCATCATCGCCGCGAACCGCACGGTCACGGCGGCGATGGCGGCGGCGGCCAAGCCGGTCTTCACCGAGGTCATCATCGCGCCCGACTACGAGCCCGAGGCCCTCGAGATCCTCACGGCCAAGAAGAACCTCCGCATCCTGCGCCTGCCCGCCGGCATGGCCGAGGCGGCCGACCCGATCGAGACGCGCGCGGTCAGCGGCGGCCTGCTCGTGCAGACCGTCGACAAGGTGGACGCCGTCGTGCGCGGCGAGGGCGGCGACGTCACGGGTGGCGACGACGCCGCGAACTGGCGCCTCGTCGCCGGTGAGGCAGCGGACGACGCGACGCTCGCCGACCTGCAGTTCGCGTGGCGCGCGATCCGCGCCGTGAAGTCCAACGCGATCCTGCTCGCCAAGGACGGCGCCGCGGTCGGCGTCGGCATGGGCCAGGTCAACCGCGTCGACTCCTGCTACCTCGCGGTGCGGCGCGCGGGCGAGGAGCGGGCCCGCGGCTCGGTCGCCGCGTCCGACGCGTTCTTCCCCTTCGCCGACGGGCTGCAGATCCTGCTCGACGCGGGGGTGCGCGCCGTCGTCGCGCCCGGCGGCTCGATCCGCGACGAGGAGATCATCGAGGCGGCCAAGGCCGCCGGCGTGACGATGTACTTCACCGGCACCCGCCACTTCGCCCACTGAGGGCCACTCCACACCCCGCCTCACCCCGACGACGGTCCGGCTTCCCGCGTCGACTGCCCACTTTCCGACGTCGGGAAGTGGGCACTCGACTTCGTGTGGGACCTAGGCCGTCGACGACCTACGACAGTGCTGCGTGGTGCGCAGCACTGTCGTGGGCTTCCGCCGGACACGGCACGAGGCCGCGCGGTCAGCGGGTCAGCGGGGTCAGCGGGTCCAGCGGTAGCCGGTGGGGTCGCCCTCGCCGAGGTCGACGATCGCGGCGACCGGGCCACCGCCGTCGGGGCCCTGGTGGGCGGCCGACACCGACACGAAGACGGCCGGGTCGCCCGTCACCGACGCCGTGACGCCGCCGACGGCCGACTTGATCTGGCGGTGCCAGTGCACGTCGGAGTCGTCGAGCATCGCGTTGCGGCGGCCGTGCACGGTGCCGTCCTGGCTCACCTCGCACTTGAGGAAGACGTTGACGAGCCGGCCCTGCAGGTCGCTGGTGTGCGGGCGCTCCGGCAGGTCGAGCCCGGCGTCCTTGATCGCACCCCACACGCCGTCGGCGTCGAGCGCGTCCTGCATCACCGAGTGGCCGATGCGGTAGCGGCCGCCGATGCCCTTCGTGTTGCCGACGACGACGACCTGCGCCTGGTCGAGCTCGACACCCGAGCTGCACGAGGCGACCGACGAGAAGAGCGACCGGTTGTGCATGATGTCGGCGTCGGTCGGCATCTCGATCTCGCCGAGGGCCACGGCGATGCCGAGGCCGGTCGTGCCGTTGGAGAGGTCCATCGACTCGTGGGTGTGCTCGGTCCAGACCTCGTGGCCGCGGGACTTCGCGTCGCGGATCGTGTGGATCGTCAGCAGCGGCGTCTTGGTCTGGACGTAGTGCACGTCGGCCGGGTCGGTGATGCCGGCGCGCTCCATGGCGACCTTGACGGCGTCGGCGACCTTCTGGACCATCGCGACGTAGCCGATCTCCTCGGGCTTGATCGGCTCGCTCATCGCGAATCCGACCGTGAGCCGGGGCTCGTCGGACTGCTCGGCCTTGTCGGCCGGGACCGTCGCGAAGATCGTCGCGTGCGGGCTGATGATGCCGTCGGTGCCGCCGGACCACACGATCGGGACCTGCTTGACCTGGTCGGCCGGCGCGCCCTTCTCGACGAGGACCTCGCGGAAGGCGCGGTCGGCGATGATGCGCGTGTAGTCGTTGACGCCGCCGTTGCCCTCGGTCTTGCCGATGATGGCGATGACGCGGCTCGCCTCCATGACGCCGTCGTCGATGAGCTTCGCGAGCTCCGACGCGTCCGCGACCGAGTGGATGGGGACCTTGCGCACCTCAATGGCTTCGGGCACGTGAATCACCTTTCTCTTTCAGGGTTTTCGATGACGGTCCCGACGTGGCCGTCGATGGCCGGGGCGAGCTGGTCGAGTGCCGTGATGATCGAGCGCGAACCACCCGAGCGGACGAAGCGCAGGGCGGCCTCGACCTTCGGGCCCATCGAGCCCGACGCGAAGTGGCCGGCGGCGGCATACGCCTCCATCTCGGCGAGCGTGACCCGGCCGATGTCGTGGGCGTCGGGCGTGCCCCAGCCGGCGACGGCATGGGCGACGTCGGTCGCGATGACGAGCGCGTCGGCGTGGACGGCGCGGGCGAGCAGGGCGGCCGTGAGGTCCTTGTCGATGACGGCCTCGACGCCGTGGATGGCGCCGTCACTGCCGCGGACGACCGGGATGCCCCCGCCCCCGGCCGTGACGACGACGTAACCGGCCGCGAGGAGCGTGTGGAGCGTGTGCGTCTCGAGGACCTCGACGGGCTCGGGGGAGGCGACGACGCGACGCCAGCCCTTCTCGCCGCGGTCCTCCCAGCGCTCGCCGTGGTCGATGAGCGTCTGGGCCTGCTCGCGGGGCAGGAAGCGCCCGATCGGCTTCGTCGGGTGGGTGAAGCCGGGGTCGTCGGCGTCGACGAGGGTGCGCGTGACGATCGCGGCGACGGGTCGCTCGACGTGACGGGCGGCGAGGGCGGCCTCGAGGGTGTCGAGCAGCGTGAAGCCGATCGTCCCCTGCGTCTGGGCGCCGCACCAGTCGAGCGGGACCGGCGGCACGACGTGCGCGGCCAGCTCGTTCTTGACGAGGAGGTTGCCGACCTGGGGCCCGTTGCCGTGCGTGATGACGACCTCGTGGCCGGCGGCGACGAGCTCGGCGAGGTGGTGGCTCGCGACGGCGATGGCGTCGAGCTGGGCCTGCGGTGTCGCGCTGCCGTCGGGCCCGGTCATGGCGTTGCCGCCCAGCGCCACGAGCACCCTCACGGCGCGTCCTGTTCCGGGGCGGTCGTCATGGCGTGAGCCTAGGGAGCGCGGCGGAGCGGGCGCGTTGTCACCTCCTGCCCAAGGCGACCCCTGACATTGGCAGATGTATGCCGTCGGGCCGGGGTCAGCGGCCTGCTGCACCGGCGTCGGGGCCGGGTCACGTCGATCTCGCCGTCCACCGTTTCGGTCCGACGGGTAGGGGGAGATAATGTCTGCAGGCGCCGTCCGGCGCGCTTCGGTCGAGCTGAGAGGTGGGCACACGTGGGAGTCGGAGTCCTGCTCGCCGTCGTGGGGGCCATCCTGGCCTTCGCGGTCCGGGCCAACACGCCCGCCATCAGCCTGCCCACGGTCGGCGTCATCCTCATGGTGGCCGGCGGGGTGCTGATCTGGCACGGGATCAAGGGCTCGCAGCACAAGCGCGTCATCACCCGCGAGGAGCGCCCCAACGGCTCGGACTCGCCGACCAACACGGTGCGTCAGACCATCGAGGAGTTCGACATCGACTGAGGCGGCCACCGCCTCTGCTCGACGTCAGGTGCGGGCCAGCACCTCTGCCCACGTCCGAGGCTCGCGCCCGAGCAGGCGGCGCAGCGTCGAGGGGTCGCCGACGAGGCCACCCCGGTCGTAGGACGCGAACATCGCCAGCGAGGTCGTCGCGGGCCTGTGCCGACAGGGACGCCCCCGGTCCGGCGACCCACTCGGCGAGCTCGACGCGGACGGCCTGGACGGGCCGGCCGAGCACGTCCGCCGCGACGCGCGCCAGGTCGCGGACCGAGAGCACCTCGGGCCCGGCGAGGTCGTACGTCAGGCCCTCGTGCCCAGGGCGGGTCAGCACCGTGGCCGCGACCTCCGCCACGTCGGCGAGGTCGACGTTCGTGAAGGGTGCGTCGAGCGAGTACGGCACGGCGAGCTGCCCGGTGACCGCCGCGTCGACGAGGTTCTGGTGGTATGCCGCGGGGCGCAGCACCGTGACCCCGGGCAGGTGGGCGCGGATGACCTTCTCGGCCTCCGCCTTGCGGAGATGGTGCGGCATCGAGTCGTCGTCCGGGCGCAGCACCGAGTGGAAGACGAAGCGGGACAGGCCTGCTCGCTCAGCGGCGACGGCGACGCGCTCGGCGATCCCGACCTCGTCCGGGTGCACGTTGGGCGCCAGGTGGTAGACGCCGTCGACGCCGGCGAGGGCCTGGTCGAGCCCAGCCCCGGTCTCGAGGTCAACGACCGAGATCGACCGGGCCCCAGCGGCATACGCTCTCTTCCCGGCCTCGGTGGAGCGCACCGCAGCGCGCACGTCGACGTCGCGCGAGGCAAGCGCGCGCGTGACGGCGCGACCGGTCTTGCCGGTCGCGCCGATCACGAGGACTGTCGTCACGATCAGACCCAGTCGACATCTGCTGCAGTCCGTCCCGCCGCGAGCGTCGCGTAGCCGGGCCCCCGGTCGAAGAAGGGCTGCTCGGCGGCCCGGTCCGTCGCGCAGCTGGTCCCGCAGCGACGTCCGACGCGTCGGTGTCGATGACGGGGCTGTCGAGGTCACCGGTGGCGACGACGCCGTAGTCGCGGCGCGCGCCGTCGAAGGAGACCTTGCCCCAGCGCAGGTCGCGCTCGACCTCGTCGTAGGGCCGGTCGAGCGGGTCGCCCCAGCCGCCGCCCCCGGTGGTGCGGATGCGGATGACCTGCCCGGCCTTGACGACCTCGGCGTCGGCGAGGGCGTCGACGGTGCGCTCCTCGGGTCCGCCGACGTCGACGGTCACCTCGAAGGGGCGACCGGCCTTGCCGCCCTTGACGCCCCAGCAGGCGAGGATCGAGCGGTCGGCGATGGACATGAAGTGGGCGTCCTTGAGCATCCGGATGTGCTTCTCGTAGCCGAGGCCGCCGCGGTAGCGACCGGCGCCGCCCGAGTCGACGGCGAGACCGAGCCGCTCGACGATGAAGGGGAACCGGCTCTCGGTGAACTCCGTGGGCAGGTTGCGGCTGTCGGGCACGACGTGGATCGTGTCCTCGCCGTCGGCGTAGTAGCGCCCGCCGGAGCCGCCACCGAGCACCTCGCGCATGAGGTAGTCGTTGCCGTCGCGGTCCTTGCCGTAGACGCCGGTGTAGCGGATCGTCTCCTGGTCGGCGGGCATCTTGCCGTCGACGGCCTTGGCGACGACGCCGGCGAGGACGCCGAGCAGGCGCAGGATGACGAAGGTGCGGGCGTTCGTCGGCGCCGGGTAGATCGGCGTGAGCAGCGTGCCCTTCTCGGGGAACTTCATCTCGATGAGCGGCACGATGCCCTCGTTGACGTCGAGCTCGGCCATCCGCTCGGGGGTGTCGGCGAGGTTGCGCAGGATCGGCGCGAGCCACTTCTTGAGGAAGTTGCCGCCGACGTAGTCGCCGCAGTGGTTGATCGGGCCCTTGGCCTGCGGCGCCGTGCCGGTGAAGTCGATGACGAGCTTCGGGCCGCCGTCGCCGGGGCCGGGGCCGCCGGTCGACACCTTCGTCAGGGTGATCCGCTGGGTGTGCAGCTTGCGGCTCGTCGACGCCGTCGTGCTCGGCGTAGTCCTCCCAGACGTAGGTGCCGTCGGGGATCTTGCTGAGGATCTCGCGGCGGTAGGTCTCGGTCGTCTTGTCGAGGATCGCGTCGAACGCCGCCTCGATGGTGTCGCGGCCGTAGCGCTCGAAGAGCTCGGACAGGCGACGCGCGCCCATGAGGCAGGCCGAGCACTCGGCGTCGAGGTCGGCGGCGAGGCTGTCGGGCATCCGGCTGTTGCGCGTCATGATGCGCAGCGCCGCCTGGTTGGGAACTCCCTTGTCCCACAGCTTGATCGGCGGGACGGAGAGGCCCTCCTCGAAGACCGTCTGCGCGTTGCTCGGCATCGAGCCGGGCACGGCGCCACCGATGTCGTCGTGGTGGCCGAACGCCTGGACGAAGGCGACGACCTCGCCGCCGGAGAAGACCGGCACGGTGACGCAGAGGTCGGGCAGGTGGCCGATGCCGCCCTCGGACTCGTAGACGTCGTTGTGGAAGAAGACGTCGCCCTCGCTCATCTCGGCGAGCGGGAAGTCGCGGGCGATGGGGTGCACGAGGGCGCTGTAGGACCGGCCCGTCAGCTTGCGCAGCTGCCGGTCGTGGATGCCGGCGCGGAAGTCGTGCGCGTCGCGGATCATGGGGGAGCGCGACGTGCGGGCGATGGCCGTCTCGACCTCCATCTCGACGCTCGCGAGGGTGCCCTCGACGATCTCGACGAGGATCGGGTCGACCGTCGTGCCCTCCGGCGTCAGCCGGTTGCCGTGCTCGTAGGCCGTGGGAGCCCCGCAGGGTTACCGGGGTCGCCGTCTGGCCGGTCGCGGTGTCGGCCGCTGGGACGCCGGCGCCCGCGGCGTCGGCGGGGGCGAGGCGGGTGCTGGCGGTCTGGCAGGAGAAGCACATGTCAGGCCTCCGAGGTGCGTCTGGGCGGCGGGGTCTTGGTGATGACGAGGTTGCCGAGGCTGTCGACGCGGACGACGAAGCCGGGGTGGACCGGGACCGTCGAGCCGAACTCCTCGATGATCGCCGGGCCCTCGATCGTGTCGCCGGCGAGCAGGTCGGGCCGCCACCAGACGTCGGTGTCGACGTAGCCGGCGTCCGCGTCGAAGCAGACCGGGCGGACGCGCGCGGTGGGCCCGCTCGCGCACGTCGGCGGCGCCCTCGGCCCCGGCGAGGTCGCGCAGCTCGGGACGCGTGATCGGGCCGACGCCGGTGACGCGGAGGTTGACCCACTCGACCTGCTGGCGTCGGGTCGTTCCGGAAGTCGTAGCCGTAGAGCGCGCGGTGCTCGTCGTGGAAGCGCGAGGCGACGCCCGCGGCATACGCCTCGTCGACGTCGCCCTCGGGGGCGGCGACGCGGACCTCGTAGGCCTGGCCGAAGTAGCGCAGGTCGACGGTGCGCGTGTAGCGGTGGCTCTCGCGCGGGAAGCCCTCGGCGTCAAGGGCGCTCGCCGCCTTGGCGGTGAGGTCGTCGAAGGTCTTCTGCACGGCGGCGTGGTCGAGCGAGTGGTGCCGGGCGACGGCCGTCTGGACGTAGTCGTTCTTGACGTCGACGGTGAGCAGGCCGAAGGCCGAGACGTTGCCGGGGTTCTGCGGCACGACGACCCCGGCGAGGCCGAGGATGTCGACGAGGCGGCAGGCGAGCAGCGAGCCCGAGCCGCCGAAGGTCGCGAGCATGAAGTCGCGCACGTCGAGACCGCGCTTGACCGAGACCTGGCGCAGGGCGTTGGCCTGGTTCCACGCGGAGATCTCGAGGATGCCGGTCGCGCAGCGCTCGAAGTCGAGCTCGAGCCTGCCGGCGAGCTCGGTGATGCCGGCTCGCGCCGCGTCGACGTCGAGGGGGATCTCGCCGCCGAGCAGGTGCGGGGGGATGCGGCCGAGCGTCACGTGCGCGTCGGTGATGGTCGGCTCGGTGCCGCCCTTGGCGTAGCAGAGCGGGCCGGGGTCGGCGCCGGCGGACTGCGGGCCGACCTTGAGCGAGCCCTCGGGGGAGATCCACGCGATCGAGCCGCCGCCGGCGCCGACGGTGACGACGTCGATCATCGGGATCTTGCTCGGGTAGGCACCGACCGTGCCCTCCGTCGTCAGGGTCGGCTCGCCGGCGAGGACGACCGAGACGTCGGTCGAGGTGCCGCCGCCGTCGCAGGTCAGGACCTTGTCGAAGCCGGCGCGGCTGGCGATGAGGCCGGCGCCGAGCGCCCCGGCGGCCGGGCCGGAGAGGACCGTCGTGATCGGCTGGTTGACGACCTCGTCGGCCGACAGCACGCCGCCGTTGCTCTTCATGACGTAGAACGGGAATCGCGCGCCCCACCGGTGAACTCGTCGAGCCGGTCGTGGATGTTGCGCGACGTAGCGGGACACGTTGGGCTTGACCGCGGCGTCGACGAGGGTCGTCATGGAGCGCTCGTACTCGCGGTACTCGCGCAGCACCTCCGAGCTGATCGAGACGACCGCGTCGGGGTGCTCGCGGCGCAGCACCTCGCGCATGGCGAGCTCGTGGCTGTCGTCGGCGTAGGAGTGCAGGAAGCAGACGCCGATCGTCGTGATGCCGCGCTCCTTGAACCAGCGGGCCACGGCGACGGCGCGCTCCTCGTCGAACGGGCGGATCTCGTTGCCCTCGAAGTCGATCCGGCCGCCGACGGTCTTGACGTGGTCGGCCGGGACGATCCGCGGCGGGCTTGACCCAGAAGTAGGAGTTGCCGTAGCCGTCGGGCACGGCCTGGCGGGCGATCTCGAGGATGAACTCGTAGCCCTCGGTCGTGACGAAGCCGAGGGCCTCGACCTTGCCCTCGAGCAGCTTGTTCGTCGCGACGGTCGTGCCGTGCGAGACGGCGCTGATGTCGTCGCCGCTCGCGCCCATGAGGTCGAGCACCTTGCGCACGCCGGCGAGGAAGCCGTCGGCGGGGTTGCTCGGCGTCGAGGGGGTCTTCGTCGTGACGAGCTCGCCCGACTCCTCGTCGAGCGCGACGACGTCGGTGAACGTGCCGCCGGTGTCGATGCCGATGCGGATCCGGCGCGCGGAGGAGGTGCCTGCTGTCATGGTGAGGATTCAACCGGCGCGAGCGGTCCGCGGGCGTTGGCACATCGTGCCAAGACCTGCCCGGATTCTGGGCCAATCCTCGCCAGATCTGCCCGGACGTCCCGACACGATGTCGAGGGCGCGTCATCGGCTCCGTCCCCCGGGTGAGCGTGCCACGCTGGCACGACGTGACGAAGGAGAGCGACATGGCGCAGTACCTCATCGGCGTGGACTTCCAGGCCGGCGACGACCCGGCCCCGATGTCCGACTGGACCCCGGAGGAGGTCCAGGCCCACCTCGACTACTACGGCGTGCTCATCGGCGAGCTCGAGGCCAACGGCGAGCTCGTCTCGTCGACGATCCTCACCGGCCCCGACCTCGCCAAGATCGTCCGGTCCGACGGGGTGGCGCCGGTCGTCACCGACGGACCGTTCCAGGAGTTCAAGGAGTGGCTGGCCGGCTTCCAGGTCGTCGAGGTCGACTCGGAGGAGCGCGCCCTCGAGATCGCGTCGCGGATGTCGGCCGTCCCGGGCCGCGGCGGCGTGCCCGACGCGCCAGCCGATCCACGTGCGGCAGGTCATGGAGCAGGCGCCCTCGAACACCGACGAGATGGACGCCTTCCTGCGCACGACAGGCGCCTCGCACTGAGCCCTGCCGACGCCGTCGACGACCTGCTGCGCACGCTCGCGCCGCAGGTCGTCGGCATCGTCAGCCGCCGCTTCGGTGACTTCGACTCCGCGGAGGACGCCGTCCAGGAGGCGCTGCTCGCCGCGTCGCGGCACTGGCCCGTCGACGGGCGTGCCCGACGAGCCGCGCGCCTGGCTCGTCACCGCTGCCTCCCGGCGCCTCGTCGACCTGTGGCGCAGCGACGCGGCCCGGCGGGAGCGGGAGGCGCGCGTCATCGCGTGGGAGGTGCCGGCACACGACCCCGTCGACCACGACGACAGCCTCACGGTGCTCCTGCTGTGCTGCCACCCGGCGCTCACCCCGGCGTCGGCGATCGCGCTGACGCTGCGTGCGGTGGGCGGCCTCACGACGGCCGAGATCGCGCACGCGTTCCTCGTGCCCGAGCCGACGATGGCGCAGCGGATCAGCCGCGCCAAGGCGACGATCCGCGCCTCCGGAGAGGGCTTTCGTATGCCGTCCGCTGACGACCGTGACGCCCGCCTCCGTTCCGTGCTGCACGTCCTCTACCTCCTCTTCAACGAGGGCTATGCGAGCACCCACGGTGAATCGGTGCAGCGGATCGAGCTGTCCCGCGAGGCGATTCGCCTGGCTCGGCTGCTCGTGGCCAGCGTGCCCCAGCACCCGGAGGCTCTCGGTCTGCTCGCCCTCATGCTGCTGCTCGAGGCGCGGCGCCCCGGCGCGCAGCGACGGCTCGGGGGCGCTCGTGCCGCTTCCCGAGCAGGACCGCTCGCGGTGGGACCGCTCCCTCGTGACGGAGGGGCTCGAGCTGCTCGGTCAGGCCCTGGCGTTCGGGGCGGTGGGGGAGTACCAGCTGCAGGCCGCCATCGCCGCGGTGCACGATCGGGCCGCCACCGCGGCCGACACGGACTGGGCCGAGATCCTGACGCTCTACGGGATCCTCGAGGAGGTCACCGGCAACCCGGTCGTGACGCTCAACCGCGCGGTGGCGGTGGCGATGGCCCACGGCCCGC
This sequence comes from uncultured Actinomycetota bacterium, assembly GCA_963849965.1. GTDB lineage: Bacteria > Actinomycetota > Actinomycetes > Actinomycetales > Dermatophilaceae > Terrabacter. The sequence continues at coordinate 124,292 of CAWKJV010000002.1, forward strand.
GGGCCGCGCTGGAGGTCGTCGACGCGGTCGAGGACCGGCTCGGCACGACGCACCGATGGCTCGCCGTGCGCGGCCAGCTCCTCGAGATGGCGGGCGAGACCGTCGCGGCCGCGGCCACGCTCGACCGGGCAGCGGCGACCGCGACGAACGAGGCCGAGCGGCGCCACCTCGCGGCGCGTGCGGCGCGCCTGCGGTCCCCGGGAGTCACCCGCGGAGGATGAGGCGCGGCCACCCCGGGGGTCCCACGATCGAGATGTCCCCGTCGTTCGTCGTCAGGAGGAGCCATCGTGCTCATCGGCCTCCCGAAGGAGCCGGACTCCGCCCGGGTCCCGCCCCTGGCTGTGGCGGGGGAGCGCGGGCCGGAGTGGACGGCGGTCGACGTGGCCGACGTCGCGCTGGGCCTGGCCGTCGTGGCGCTCGAGGGGTCGCGCCGCGTCACCGCGAGGGCGGGCTTCGTCGTCCGGCCGCTGGCGGCCCTCGCCTCGGAGGGGGTCGCCCTCGGGCGGCGGCTGCGTTGGCGCCCGCGGGTCGTCGACGTCGTCGAGCGGGGCGCGCGGCAGCGCCGCGTCGCCGCGCGCCACGCATACGGCGTAGGGCAGCGCGTGGCTCCCCGGCTCGTGGACGGGCTGCTCGGCCTCGTCGACCTCACAGAGGTCGTGCCCGAGCACGTCGACCTCGATGCCATCGTCGCCGGCGTCGACGTCGACGCCGTGGTGGCGCGGGTGGACCTGGAGCGGATCATCGACCGCATCGACGTGGACGGCGTCGTGGCGCGGGTGGACCTCGAGCGGATCATCGACCGCATCGACGTGGATGCCGTCGTGGCGCGGGCCGACCTGGAGGCGGTGCTGCGCCGGGTCGACGTGGACGGTGTCGTGGCGCGGGTGGACCTGGAGCGGATCATCGACCGCATCGACGTGGACGCCGTCGTGGCGCGGGCCGACCTGGAGGCCGTGCTGGGCCGGGTCGACGTGGACGACGTCGTGGCGCGGGTGGACCTGGAGCGGATCATCGACCGCATCGACGTCGACGCCGTGGTGGGACGGGCCGACCTCGACGCGGTGGTCGCCAAGCTCGACCTCATCGCGCTCGCCGAGTACGTCGTCGAGGGGATCGACCTGCCCGGGATCATCCGCAGCTCGACGGGCTCGATGGCGTCCGAGGGCCTTCGCGAGGTCCGCCGGCAGGGGATCGGGGCCGACGAGCGGGTGGCGCACGTCGTGGACCGGCTCCTGCACCGACCCGAGCGGGCTCCCGGGTCGACGTACGAGGAGGCGGCCGGGGAGGGGCCACCCGGGGCGCCCGCCCGTCACAGGGCGCGCCCCGGGTCCGGTCCGGGTGACCCCGGTCTCGCGCACTGAGGACGGCCGTGCAACCGCCGGTGGGTCCACCGCGGGGCCCGATCGCGCGCATCGCGATCCCCTTGGGGGCGCGCTCGGTGCAGGGGCATCGCGCCGGCATCGTCACGCGGGTGCTGGCTGCGGGCGTCGATGCCTTCGTAGGCGTGGTCGCGGTCGCGCTGGGGTATGCCGGGGCCGTCGCCACGTACTTCGTGCTGGGTCCGCGCACGTTCAAGTTCCCCGACCCCGGCTTCGGCCTGCTGCTCCTGGCCTTCCTCGGGTTCCTGTTCTGCTACCTGGCGCTGGCCTGGGCGACCACCGGCCGCAGCTACGGGGGGCGCCTGCTCGGGCTGCGGGTGGTCGACTCGCACGGGGGGCGCCTGCGGATCTGGGTCGCCGTGGCCCGCGCCCTGATGTGCGTCCTCCTCCCCGTCGTGCTGCTGTGGGTGGTCGTCAGCCCCGAGAACCGGTCGGTCGCCGACATCCTGCTGCGCTCGTCCGTCGTCTACGACTGGGTGTCGGCATCGGAGCGGGACGCCGTCCCCGAGGCCGACGACGGTCCGGCGACCCCCGGTCCGGCGACACCCGGTCAGTGACGCTGTCAGGTGGCGAGGTACTCCCGGAGCGCGGCGTCCTGCTCCGGGGTGAGGTTGGTGTGGAGCAGGGTCGGGTGGTGGGCCAGGAACGCGTCCCGGACCTGGTCCACGTCGACGTCCGAGGTCATGACGAACAGGGCCGACGTGCCTGGCGTGACCTCGTCGCGGACCTCCTGGATGAACGCGTCGCCGATGCCCGCGTCGCGCAGTGACCCGCCCAGGGCACCGGCTGCGGCGCCCACGGCGAGCCCCAGCAGGGGCGCGAAGAAGATGATGCCGAGCAGCAGCCCCCAGAACGAGCCGCCGAGGGCACCGCTCGCGGTCGTGGAGAGCACCTGCGAGGCTCGCGGCCGGCGCGAGCCCCTCGGCCAGGTGACGACGGCGGCGTCGATGACCCGGATGGCGCCCCGGCGCTCCAGCTCGCCCAGGGTGTGGCTGGCCTCGTCGGCGCCGTTCTCGCTGTCGAAGCGCCAGACGGTGAGAGCCGCGCGCAGACCGGCGTCCTCCTCGCCGGTGGCCGGGGCGACGGTCCTCGGGGCGCCGCCACGACCGAGGTCGGCGAGCAGCCCGCGCCAGTCGGTCCGCAGCCGCGCCGGCAGGCCCCGCACGGAGAAGGGTTCGGGGCTCTCGTCCCCCGCGGGCACCCGGTCCGGCAGCCGGGACACGTCGCGGTTGCGGAACAGGGTGTGGTTGACCGTCGACGCGCCGATGAGGATGCGGGCCAGCAGGTAGCCCCAGAGGAGCAGGGTGGCTGCCGCCCCCAGCGCGCCGTAGAGCTGCGACGAGCTGGCGATGCGGTTGACGAGGTAGTAGGCGCTGACGAGCTGCAGACCCTCGATGCCCAGCCCGATGACGACGGCGCCGGGCAGCAGGTCGACGACCGAGGCGTGGGCGGCGCGCGGGAGCAGGCTGAGCACGACCCAGCCGAACAGGGCGTAGAGCAGGACCATGACGAGCGTGGCGACGAGCCCGAGCGCGTAGGCCACCGTGCGCAGCCAGTTGGCGGCGAGGGTCAGCGCGGCGGTCGGCAGCAGGAGGGCCACGACGACCGCCGCGGCCCGCGGCGACCGGTGCAGCCTGGAGACCGGCAGGTGCCAGGCGAGACTCGTGCCGATCCAGAGCGCCTTGGCGAGCCCCACCGAGGCCGAGTAGAGCCCGACGACGCCGATGAGCAGCAGGACCCAACGACCCTGTTGGGCTTGCGACGCGGCCTGGGCGATGGTCGCCGCGGTGAATCCGCCGAGACCCACGCCCGTCAGGTCAGCGTGCACCTGATCGGCGCTCGTGAAGCCGAGGAGCGCCACCACGACCAGCCCGGCAGGGAGCAGCCACAGGAAGAGCCGGAAGGCGAGGGCGCCCGCGAGCAGTGCACCTCCGGTGTTCCGGTCCTCCCGGAGCGCATCGATGACGAGCTTGACCGTGACGTGCTCGTCCCGGGCGGTGAGCAGGCGTCTGCCCGCCTGGGCCTGCAGGTCCCGGCCTCGGCCGAGGAGCTGGCTGGTCCGGGCAGGCCCCGCGGGCGGACGGTCGGGCTCCGGTGGCATGGCTCCCATGCTCGCCTCCCGGGCCGGCGCACACGTCATGCCCTCGGGGTGAGCTGGGGAGGTCGGCGCGGCATCGCGGCCGGGTCACCCTCAGAGCATGATGACCCGCCGCTACGACGGCGCGATGGTGGGCGGGTGGCCGGACCAGGTCGGTCGGACCGGCAGACACCGACTCGGTCGGCCAGTTACCGGAGTGCGGGGAGGCGTGATGAGTACGGACGATCCCAGAGCCGTCGCCAGCGGCGCAGCGGGCGAGTCGGGCGCGGCCGAGACGCAACCGGTGCCCATGCGGGACGTGGCCGCCCTCGAGGCCGAGATCGAGCGGCTCCGGCGTCGCAACGCCGAGCTGGAGTCGCCGACGGCCGTGCGGGCGCGACACGCCGCGCGGACCACCGCAGTGGTCATCCTCACCATCATCGGTGCGCTGTGCCTGACGCTCGCGGTGCCCGCCGTCTGGGCGCGCAACCAGGTCCTCGACACCGACCGCTACGTCACGACCATGGAGCCGCTCGCGTCCAACGCCGACGTCCAGGCCTCCGTCGAGGCGGCGGTGAACCGGGAGATCGCCGCCCGCGTCGACATCGGCGCCTACGTCGACCAGGCGCTCCAGGCGCTCCCACCCCAGGCCGCGCGACTCAAGGCCCCGATCGAGAGCGGGGTCTCCGGGCTGATCGGGACGGCGGTCCACAAGGCCGTGACGAGCGACGCCTTCGTCCAGCTGTGGACGGCCGCCAACCGAGCCGGCCACGCCGCCCTGGTGAGTCTCCTGACCGGGGAGAACCAGGGCACCGCCGTCACGGTGTCGAGCAACGGGGCCGTCGTGCTGAACGTCGGCCCGATCATCGAGCAGGTCAAGGCCCGGCTGGTGGCCGCCGGTCTCGGGATCGCCGAACATTCCCGACGGTCGGCGCGACGATCGAGATCGCCCAGATCCAGGGCGTCGACAAGGCGCAGCAGGTCGTCCGCTGGCTCAACACCGCCGCGAACTGGCTGCCGTGGATCGGGCTGGTCGCGCTCGCGGGCGCTGTCGCGCTGGCTCGGCGCCGCCGGCGGGGCGCCCTGCTCTGGGTGGGGCTCTCGACGGCGATCGGGCTGCTGCTGCTGCGCATCGCGCTCGTCGTGCTGC
>CAWKJV010000003.1:0-63547 GCA_963849965.1 uncultured Actinomycetota bacterium
TGACCGCCGCGCACGGCGTCGTCATCCCGCTGGAGTGCGAGTTCTTCGCCATGCGCGGCGTGGCCCTGCTCATCGACACCATCGACAAGATCACCGACCGCCTCAACCCGCGCCTGCAGGTCGACGGCATCCTCGCCACGATGTACGACGGCCGCACGCTGCACAGCCGCGAGGTCGTGCGCTCGGTCGTCGACCACTTCGGCGACCGGGTCTTCCACACCGTCATCAGCCGCACCGTGAAGTTCCCCGACGCGACGCTCGCGGCCGAGCCGATCACGTCGTACTCCTCGGACCACTCGGGCGCCAACGCCTACCGTCAGCTCGCCCGCGAGCTCATCGCGCGCGGTGCCGCGGCTTGATCCGTAGTGATTCGATGACCGAGCAGGACACCGTCGGCCGCCTCGCGGTCGACGCCGACGACGCTGCCCTCGCCGAGGTCGCCGCCGTCGCGCAGGCCGGAGCTGCCGCCTTGGCCGCCCCGGCTGCTCCCGCAGAGGAGCTGACCCCCGGGGGCGTCATCACGCGCCGGTCGTCGGCGCCGTTCGAGGTGCACCTCGACGTCTTCTCGGGGCCCTTCGACCTGCTCCTCGGCCTCATCAGCAAGCACAAGCTCGACATCACCGAGGTCGCCCTGGCCAAGGTGACCGACGAGTTCGTCGCCCACATCAAGGCGGCCCAGGCCGCGGACAGCGACTGGGACCTGGGCCAGGCCTCCGAGTTCCTCCTCATCGCCGCCACCCTGCTCGACCTCAAGGCCTCGCGCCTGCTCCCGTCGGCGGGACCGCAGGACGACGAGGACCTCGCGCTCATCGAGGCCCGTGACCTGCTCTTCGCCCGGCTGCTGCAGTACCGCGCCTACAAGGAGATCGCCAACACCTTCCGCGAGCGGATGGCCACGGCCGGGCGCATCACGCCGCGCCAGGCCGGCCTCAGCCCGAGTTCGCCAAGCTGCTCCCCGAGCTCGTCATCGCCGTGACGCCCGAGCAGTTCGCGATGATCGCCGCGCGGGCGATGACGCCGAAGATCGCGCCCACCGTCGGCCTCGAGCACCTGCACACACCCCAGGTCAGCGTCCGGGAACAGGCCGCCATCATCGTGGACCGACTGCGCCACCGCGGCCAGGTCTCGTTCCGCAGTCTCGTCGCCGATGCCGACAGCACGCTCGTCATCGTCGCCCGCTTCCTCGCGCTGCTCGAGCTCTTCAAGGAGGCCGCCATCGCGTTCGAGCAGGCAGAGGCCCTGGGGGAGCTCGACATCCGTTGGACCGGCACAGAGGCGGGCGACATCGCCATCGACGACGAGTTCGACGACGAGTTCGACGAGGACGAAGACGGCAGCACCGACGATGGCGACGACGGCGACCCGCAGGAGACCAGCGACCCGCGGCAGATCGACGAGCCGGGTGGCGTCGCCGCCCCACGGACAGGAGCAGACGATGAGTGACCAGTCGGCGCAAGGGACGGGCGAGCCCGCCGAGGACCGCGCCGACGAACTGGGAGGTGCCGACGAGCAGATCGCCTTCGACATCAACGACTTCCCGGGGGGCGCCCGCTCGGCTCTCGAGGCCGTGCTCATGGTCGTCGACGAACCCGTGACCGAGGTCGCGCTCGCCTCGGCGCTCGAGCTGCCCGTGGAGGACGTTCAGACCCACCTGCACGCGCTGGAGGAGGAGTATGCCGCCGCGCAGCGCGGGTTCACCCTGCGCAGCGTCGCGGGCGGGTGGCGCGTCTACAGCCGGTCCGACTTCGCGCCCGTCGTGGAGAAGTTCGTCCTCGACGGTCAGCAGGCCAAGCTGACCCAGGCCTCCCTCGAGACGCTCGCCGTCATCGCCTACCGCCAGCCCGTCTCCCGGGCCCGGGTCAGCGCCGTCCGCGGTGTCAACGTCGACGGGGTCGTGCGCACGCTGACGTCGCGCGGTCTCATCGAAGAGGTCGAGGACCTCGGGGAGAGCGGTGCGATGCTCTACCGGACGACGCCGTACTTCCTCCAACGCATGGGGCTGTCGTCGCTCGACGACCTCCCGGCGCTCGCGCCCTACCTACCGGACGTCGACGTCATCGACGAGCTCATCGAGGAAGGACACGCATGAGCGAGTACTCCAGGTCCCCCCGCCAGCCGCGCAAGAAGGGGTCCGGTTCGTCCGGCGGCCCCGCTGCCCGAGGCGGCTCCGGCGGCAAGGGCCGCACCGGTCGGCCCGTCGCGGGCGGCCGCAGCGGTGGGGGTGGCAAGGCCAGCGGGCCGCGGTTCGCCGGCTCCACCAAGGCGAGCCAGCCCACGAAGCTGCCCGACCGCAAGGCCGCTCCCGAGATCGACGTCCACGACCCCGAGGGCGTGCGCCTCCAGAAGCTCATGGCCGCCGGTGGCGTCGGGTCGCGCCGGGTCTGCGAGAACCTCATCGAGCAGGGCCGCGTCGAGGTCGACGGCCAGGTCGTCACCGAGCTCGGGGTGCGGATCAACCCGCAGACCCAGGTCGTCCACGTCGACGGCGTGCGCGTCAACCTCGACGAGGACCGCGTCTACCTCGCGTTCAACAAGCCCAAGGGCGTCGTCACGACGATGCACGACGAGCTCGGCCGCGTCTCGCTCGAGGACTACGTCGGCAACCGCGAGCAGCGTCTCTTCCACGTCGGCCGCCTCGACGCCGACACCGAGGGCCTGCTGCTGCTCACGAACGACGGGGACCTCGCCCACCGGCTCCAGCACCCGGCATACGGCGTCCTCAAGACCTACGTGGCGACGATCCGTGGACCGGTGCAGCGGGACGTCGGCAAGAGGCTGCGGGAGGGCGTCGAGCTCGAGGACGGCCCCGTGAGCGTCGACTCGTTCCGGATCGTCGACCACCAGCCCGGCAAGGCCATGGTCGAGGTCGTGTTGCACGAGGGGCGCAAGCACGTCGTCCGACGGATGCTCGAGGCGGTGGGACACCCCGTCCTCGAGCTCGTGCGCACCGAGGTCGGCCCGATCCGTCTCGCCGACCTCAAGTCCGGGCGCACGCGTCGGCTCAACAAGGCAGAGATCGGAGCGCTCTACAAGGCCGCTGGCCTGTGATCGAGATGTCCCGGCTGGGTGACGGCGTGCTCGCTACGCTGGCGTGGTGACCACGCACGTCCGTATCGTCGGCGCCGGGCTGATCGGTACCAGTTTGGGGATCGCCCTGTCCCACAACGGCTTTCGGGTGTCGCTCGACGACCCGTCTCCGACGGCCGTCCGTCTTGCCCGCGACCTCCAGGCAGGCGACGTGGCCGACGACGAGGCCGACGCCCCCGACGTGGTCGTCGTCGCCGCACCGCCCGACGTCGCCGCCCGAGTCGTCGTCGACGGCGCTCGACCGGTGGCCCGACGCCGTCGTCACCGACGTCGCCTCCGTCAAGGAGTCGGTGCTGCGCGTCGTCCTCGACTCGCGGAGCCGACTCGAGCCGCTACGTCGGGTCACACCCGATGGCCGGGCGCGAGCGCTCGGGAGCGGCGGCCGCCGAGGGCCGACCTCTTCGACGGCCGCGCCTGGGTCGTCGTGCCCCACGAGGCCTCCACCGACGCAGCGGTGCGTCGGGTGCGCGAGCTCGCGCTCGCCGTGGGCTCGGCCGTCCGGGTCATGCCGGCCCACGAGCACGACGAGGCGGTCGCGGCCGTGTCGCACGTGCCGCAGCTCGCCGCGAGCATCGTCGCCGCGTGTCTGCGCGAGCTGCCCGAGTCCGCCGTCGGACTCGCGGGACAGGGGCTGCGTGACGTGACCCGGATCGCCGCCAGCGACCCCCGGCTGTGGACCCAGATCCTGGCCGGCAACGCGCCGGCCGTGCGCGACGTGCTCCGTCACGTCCGCGACCAGGTCGACGACGTCGTCGGCGCGCTCGACTCGCTCGTGGACGCCGACGGGGACGGCGCGCTCGGCACCCTGAGCCACGTCCTCGAGGCCGGCAACCTGGGCCACGCGCGGATCCCCGGCAAGCACGGCGCCGCGCCCGCGGCATACGAGGTCGTCTCCGTCGTGGTCCCGGACGAGCCAGGGTCGCTCGCGCGTCTGCTCACCGACGTCGGAGAAGCCGGCATCAACCTCGAGGACCTGCACCTCGAGCACGGGCTCGGGCAGGCCGTCGGAGTCGCCGAGATCTCCGTCGTCCCCGCCTCCGTCGAGCCGCTGCGAGCCGAGCTGGCCCGGCTCGGGTGGCGCGTCCACGACTGAGTCCCGGCTCGCGGGCGGACCCGGGCAAGGCACTATCGTCGTCCGCATGCCGCAGATCCCCGAGGAGCACCTGTCCGGATTCGTCGTCGCCGTAGACGGACCCTCCGGCTCCGGCAAGTCGAGCGTCAGCAAGCAGGTCGCACGGTCGCTCGGCTTCGGTTTCCTCGACACCGGTGCCATGTACCGCGCGCTGACGTGGTGGTGCCTCCACGAGGGCGTGGACCTCACCGACGCCGAGGCGGTCACCGCTGCGGCACAAGGCTTCCCGCTGGACGATCGGCACCGATCCCGACGCGCCCTCGGTCGAGGTCGACGGCACCGACGTCGCGGCTGCGATCCGCGAGACGGGCATCTCGACCAACGTCTCGGCGGTCGCCGCCGTCATCCCCGTGCGCGAGATCCTTCGGGTCCTGCAGCGGCGACTCATCTCCGAGGCCGCGCAGGCGCAGGGTGGCGTGGTCGCCGAGGGGCGCGACATCACGACCGTCGTCGCGCCGGACGCGCCCGTGCGCATCCTGCTGACCGCCTCCGAGGAGGTACGACTGGCCCGTCGCTCCACGGAGCTGCACGGAGCCGCCGACGCCGCCGCCGTGGCCGCGACCCGGTCCCAGATCGTCGACCGCGACCGGGCCGACTCGGCCGTGTCGGAGTTCACGGTCGCGGCCGACGGCGTGACGACGATCGACACCTCGCACCTCGACTTCGAGGGCTCGGTCGCTGCCGTGCTGCAGGTCGTCGAAGCGGCCCGAGCATGAGCCGAGCGTCCGGACCGGCGCGTTCGGGCGCCCCCGTCGCGCCGCACCCTCGTCGGGCCGCTCGTCGGCCGCTGGATCGGCATCGGCATCTTCCACACCCTGTACCGCGGTCGCGCCTGGCACGCCGACCGGGTGCCGCCCACCGGCCCGGTCATCCTCGTCGCCAACCACGCGGCGTTCCTCGACGGGCCGTTCGTCTTCTCGCTCTCGCCGCGCCCCGCCAACTTCCTCGTCAAGCAGGAGGCGTTCAGGGGCTTCTTCGGCTGGCTCATCCGCAACGTCGGACAGATCCCGATCGACCGCACCGTCGGCGACCGCGCCGCGCTGACGGCGGCGACGGCCGTGCTCGAGCGCGGGGGAGCGGTCGGGATCTTCCCCGAGGGCAACCGCGGCGGCGGCGAGGTCGAGCAGGTCAACCAGGGCGCCGCCTGGATCGCTCTGCGCACCGGAGCGACGCTGGTGCCCGTCGCCGTCCGCGGCACCCGGGTGCCGGGCAGGTCCGCCGACGCGTGGCCACGACCGCGGAGCACGCTCGACGTCGTCTTCGGGGAGCCCTTCGAGCTCGACGTCCCTGACGGCATACCGGGCCGCGAGCGCCTGCGGCATGGCCAGCGACCAGCTGCGCGACAGCCCTCGCGTCACACGTACGCTCCGCGCGGTGGGAGAATGGCTCTTCACAGAGACGTTCACTGATTCGAGGACACCGTGACTGACGAGACCGCCCGCCCCATCGACGAGGGCGCTCCGATCTCGACCCCCGACCCCATCGACGGCTCTGTCTTGACCCCCGAGGTCGACGACGCCGCCGTGGAGCGCGCCCTGCGCGCCGGGCTCGACGACTTCGAGCTCAGCCCTGAGGACCAGGCGCTGCTCGACGCCCAGGGCCCGCTCGCCGACGACGGCGCGGCCCAGGGCCCGCTGCCCGTGGTCGCCGTGGTCGGCCGCCCCAACGTCGGCAAGTCGAGCCTGGTCAACCGCATCCTGCGCCGCCGCGAGGCGGTCGTCGAGGACGTGCCCGGCGTGACCCGTGACCGGGTCTCCTACGAGGCCGAGTGGGGCGGGCGCCGCTTCACCATCGTCGACACCGGCGGCTGGGAGGCGGACGCCACCGGCATCCACCTGCGTGTCGCCGAGCAGGCCGAGATCGCCATCGACCTCGCCGACGTCGTCATGTTCGTCGTCGACGCCACCGTCGGCGCGACGGACGACGACGAGGCGGTCGTCAAGCTGCTGCGCCGCTCCGGCAAGCCGGTCGTGCTCGTGGCCAACAAGGTCGACGACCAGCGCGGCGAGGCCGATGCGGCGATGCTGTGGAGCCTTGGACTGGGTCAGCCCTTCCCCGTGTCCGCCGTGCACGGCCGGGGGAGCGGTGACGCCCTCGACGCCGTCCTCGAGGTGCTGCCCGACGTGTCGGCCCACGGCGCGTATGCCCAGGGCGGCCCGCGACGGGTCGCGCTCGTCGGGCGGCCCAACGTCGGCAAGTCGAGCCTGCTCAACCGCCTCGCCGGCGAGGAGCGCGTCGTCGTCGACAACGTCGCGGGCACCACCCGCGACCCGGTCGACGAGCTCATCGAGCTCGGTGGCAAGACGTGGCGCTTCGTCGACACGGCCGGCATCCGTCGCCGGGTCCACCAGAGCCGTGGCGCCGACTTCTACGCCTCGCTGCGCACCCAGACCGCCCTCGAGAAGGCCGAGGTGGCCGTCGTGCTCATCGACGCCGAGGAGCCGATCGCCGAGCAGGACATCCGCGTCGTGCAGCAGGTCATCGACTCTGGGCGCGCCCTCGTCATCGCCTACAACAAGTGGGACACCCTCGACGAGGAGCGCCGCTACTACCTCGAGCGCGAGATCGAGAAGGAGCTCGTCCAGGTGCCGTGGGCGCCCCGAGCCAACATCTCCGCCCGCACCGGGCCGGCACATGGACCGCCTCGTGCCCGCCATCGAGACCGCGCTCGAGTCCTGGGACTCCCGCGTCCCCACCGGCCGGCTCAACGCGTTCATGGGGGAGATCGTCGCTGCCCACCCGCACCCCCTGCGTGGCGGCAAGCAGCCGCGCATCCTCTTCGCGACCCAGGCCTCGACCCGTCCGCCGCGCTTCGTCATCTTCGCGTCCGGCTTCATCGAGGCCGGCTACCGCCGGTTCATCGAGCGCCGGCTGCGCGAGCAGTTCGGCTTCGAGGGCACGCCCATCGAGGTGTCGGTGCGCGTCCGCGAGAAGCGCCGCCGCTGACCTCGGGGGAGTCCGCACGGCCCATGGGGGCCGATTGGGACCAGCGGCACCCGGTGCGCTACTGTTCCTTTCGCCCCGAGGGGCATTCGGGCTGTGGCGCAGCTTGGTAGCGCACTTGACTGGGGGTCAAGGGGTCGCAGGTTCAAATCCTGTCAGCCCGACCGATCGGGGCCTGACCTGTTCACACAGGTCAGGCCCCGTTTTCATTCCGGCTCCGACTCTTGGAGATCGCTGCTGAAGATTGCTCCTTGGGCCCAGTTTGGGCCCACCACGTCGAGAAGGCTGTACCGGCCTGGATCAGCGCGTCCGAGTCGGGGTGGAGGTACCGGCCCGTCACCGCGGGGTCCTGGTGCCCGGCGACGCGCTGCAGGACGTAGAGCGGGACGCCGCTGTCCGCCATCCACGTCAGCGCCGTGTGGCGCAGCCCGCGCCGCACCAGCCCAACGAGCCCCAACTGGGTCACCACCTGGTCCCACTTGGTCGCGTAGCGAAGTCGACGCCCCGGACGTGTCACCTCGGTTTGTGGTGCACGGTGTCCCGGTTGGCGTAGCCGATCGTCGGGTCTGAGAAGTTTGCCGTGAACGGTATCGGGCGTCATCACACCCTGAGGTCAACGTGTGCGGGCGCCTGCGCCGCCCCGCAACGGACAAGGTACAGCGGGCTCCCTTCCGGGAGCCTGCGCTTTGCTTCCCTAGCCAAGCATGCGGAGCGACGCGCACGAGCCGCGGCGGGGCCGGAAACCTCGCTCGGGGCTTGACATCGCACGTCGGGCTGGCTTACGAGCTCAGCGCTCAGAAGAGGTGTTCCGCTCTGATTTCAGCCGCCGGACGGCTGCGCCGACGACGATGCCCTCGGAGAGCACGGAAACGATCCCCAGCGGCTCGAGCCAGTTGCCGACGTCGTCGCCGAGCTGCGGGAAGGTGACGAGCGGGGTCGCAGCGTAGCCGACGATCGCCGCGCCGCAGGCCAGGCCAGCGAGGGTCTGCCCGGCCGGGTGCGAGCTGACGAGCGAGATGCCGGCCAGCAGCAAGCAGGCCGTGGTGAGCAGGATGAACAGCACGCCCGTGTAGGGCGCCTCGTCGAGATGGGGACCGATGACCGGGACGTGCGGCGGCGGCCGCGACGACCAGTAGCAGCCGGGCCGGCTGCCGGATGAGGGTTTTCACGGTTCAGCCGTTCAGTGAGGGATCGTGAACGTGTGCATGGGGGAAGGGGGTCGGGCCGCCCGCACATCCCGACCGAGTCCGGTCGGCGTCGTCGCCCGGCTGGCCCCTCCACCTCGTGGCCGAAGCACACGGCCAACATGGCCCAGGCAATGTGGCACGGCGGCGCCGCGGATGCCGCCGACGGCGGGCGCGGCTGGACGCGCACCGTCGGCTTCCTCCTTCGCCGGCTTCTCGTCCAACTCTCGTCCGGCTTCTTACCGTCCGAGGCCGGCGCGGCAGCGGCTGATCGGGCCGAGCTGCGGCTGATCGGGCATGGATGGTCCGGTGTGACCCATTGGTACACCTGCGGGGCCGCCTCGCAGACGAGACAGCCCCTCGGGTTTATGCACCTCTTCTAGCCGATGTGAATCCACTTCGCCGTGGAGGGGACACCGGTGCTGTTGACGAGGAAGAGCATGTACCAGCCGGCGATGCCCACGGTGGGCGAAGGGGCCACCGCGGTGAGTCCCGTCGTTGTCGGCGTTGTGCTGAGGGTGACGATCCTTTCGTCGAAGTTGACGGTGTGGGTTGCGGAGCCCGAACGGATCAGCACGGCTGTGCTGGTGGTGTCGGGAGTCGTGATCGTGAAGCTCGCCCCGTTGTTGGCTTGGGAGGGCGCCGAGGTGATCGTCGGACGCCTCCCCTGGGACAGGTAGGGCGGGGAGAAGATCTCGTCCGTGTTGCCGCCGCCGCCGGCGCCGGTGTCGCCGGCCGAGAACACCCGGCCATCGGGCAGCAGGACCGCCGAGGAGTGGTAACCCTCGACGCTCAGCCTGGGCGGCGAGCGTCGCCCAGGAGTTGCTGGCCGGCGTGTACATCAGGGACGTGTAGATGGCGCCGGCATAGTTCCCGGAGGAGTTGCCTCCGATGCCGGCGATTTGGCCGTCCGGCATCAGGACCGGGCTGATGTGCCCCCGGCCCTGCGGCAGCGACGCCAAGGGGGACCATCCGGCGGTCGGGTTGGCGGCGTCGAAGGTTTCCACGGCGGAGGTAGCAGTGCCCTTGACAATGCCACCGATGAGCATGACCTTCGTGGAGCCGGAGGCCGGACCCGGGAGAAGAACCGCGCCCTCGCCGCTACCGTGCTTCAGCTTCGGCCTGGGGTAGGAGGTCCAGGTCCAGGTGCTGGGATCGAGGATGGACGTCGAGCTCGAGGTGACCTCGAGGACCTTGCCGGAGGGCAGAACCCACTGGTGCGGGTAGAGGCCCGAGGGGTGGTTCGTCCCGACCTTCTTCAAGGTGCCCACGTTGCCCGTTTGAGGCGGCGTCCACAGCTCCACGTCGGGGTTCTTTGCGCCGTTCATATCGAATCCGCCGCTGATCACAACGGTGCCGTTGGGCAGCAGGGTCGACGTCGGGTAGTAGCGACCCATGGGGCTGGACGGTTGCGATGTCCAGGTGAGTGTGGCCGGGTCGAAGAGCATGATGTTGTTGATGCCACGTGCGCCCTTTGCGTGGCCACCCACGACGAGAATCCGCCCGTCCCGCAGCGCGGTCATGGATCCGCACTCGACATCTGCCGGAGGGTCCGTCTCGGTTGCATTGCCGGTGACCGGGTCGTAGACGTAACCCTGGGTCGGCCGCAGGTTTCCGAAGACCAGAATCTTGCCCGTATGGAGCATGACCGAGTGGACCCCGATGACCCGGGGATTCGCTCCTGGCGGCGTAAACGGCGCCGACCATGATCCGCTCGTCGCTGCGTCGGCCGTACTGAGGGCGGGCCCCCCGGCCGCTGCTGCGGCCGGGAAGTTCGAGGCCGCCAAGACGACGGCGATGGCCCCCACTGGCCAAGAGATTTTCTTCAGATCTCCCCCCTCGTGAGTCGCCTTGATTTGGCGACATGAAACCAGCATGAAGACCAGTCGCCGCGGGTGTCCGGGTTTCCGCGAAATTACTGGGCCGTGGCAATTTATGTGCATTCCGCGTCCGGATGAATGAATGGCGAAGTGACAAACGGCAACATTTCCGAGATTTTCATTGCTTTTATCCTTTTCTTCATAGGGTTGTTTTTGTCGGCTAGATGACGTTCTGGACCCTGCCGTCGTTTCCGGCGGCGGCGACGGCGGCTGGGTGGCGGGCGGGGCGGCCGGGTTGCGGGGCCGGCGGCAGTCGCCGAGATTGCGTGGGGGCGCGTGGGGCGCGCGCGTTGGGCGCGCCTGGCACTGGTCTCCTGTCGGTTCTTGTCGCCCGCCTGTGCGTGCGAGCCCCGGCTCGGAACCCGCCCGCCTCGGGCCCCGCCGCTCCTGCTGACGGGGTTGAATACTTCATCCACGTGACGGACGGGATGGTTCATCCGAATGACCCATCCTTTGCCTACGGGTGGGCGCTGCAGCAGAACCCACGCACCCTCGCCGGCATCGATGACGCCGGTCGCACGCTGCTGGTCACCGTCGGCGGCCCCCAGCCTGACCAGCTGGGACTGTCCGTTCCGGAAGAAGCGCGGGTGGCGCGAGCACTGGGCATGCGAGAGGCGATCAACCTCGACGGCGGCGGCTCCACGGCCATGAGTGTCGACGGTCGCCCCGTCAACCATCCATCCCTCGGACGCGTCCGGAGAGCGATCCGTCGGCGATCCCATCGTCGTCCGCTGAGGTGGGCTGGGAAGCTACTAGGTGCGTCGGTGGCACATGTGGGGTGAAGCGGGAGACGCCTCACTCGCCGTCGAACCCGATGTCTTCGCCGCGCAGCACCCGGAATGAAAGCGTGGGCCCAAATTGGGCCCAACGGCCTGCACACGATGCCTATTTCGACACTCAGGTCGCCGTCTTGCCCTCGTGCCCGCGCGTGCTTGATGACGCGCACCGATCTGGGGGTCAAGGGGTCGCAGGTTCAAATCCTGTCAGCCCGACCGAATGAAGCAGCAGCGTAGAGGCGGTCTCGGAGGAATCCGAGGCCGCCTTTCGGCTTGCTGCTTCACCGTTTCGCCTCACAACCCGCGAACGGCCGCCGGACCGTCACGCCCGCCTCACGGCAGAGCCGCGTGAACCCGTCGGAGTACGCCGCAGGCCGCAGCGGAACCCCGAGGGCGTCGACGACGACGTAGCCGCTGTCGCGGTACGCCGACCCTGCGGCGAGGTACTCCTCGGCCTGCCGCGCCCGCATCCTGCGCAGCAGGGTGACGGTGCCGGGGTGGATGGCCTCGACGTGAACGGCCCGCACTCGCTGCCTGCTCTTCGGGTCCGGCTCAGCCGGCTGCCGCCAACGCCGGTGGGCGCCGTCGGCCGAGGGCGTAGGGGACGCCTCGACCTGCCATGGCCAACGTGCCTCCGATGCGGCGTGGCCACGAGGGATAGGACGGGGGCGGAGCCGCCAGGTCGCCGACACTCAGGAAGTGCGCCCGCACCTGGCCGATGCCCTCGAGGTCCATGTCGATCCCCTGCATGGCCATCTCCGATGCGGGCCCATGACTGTCTCGCAATACCTCGTCGGTGAAGAGGAGGTACTCCGGCACGTCGACCGAGTTCTTCAGCATGCGGTGAACGTGGATGACGTCCAGGCCAACCAGCTTCTTGCGGCGCTTGATGGCCTGGGTGGCGACCTCCCCGACATGGGCCACGAACTTGAGCTTCAAGTCCGTGGTCTGCTTGCAGCTACCGCACGGGCAGAGGTTGAGCTGGATGAGCTGGCGCTCCCGATGGAAGGCGGCGTGCATGGCGATGGCCGCACTGGTGATGGCGTCGAGCACATCGCGGCTCTGCAGGCTCTGTACATCCCGCGAGAGGAAAGCCGCGTCACCCTCGATCTCAATGAGATCGAACCCGCGTGCAGCGCTGACGACTTCGCCCAGCATGCGGGCCGTGGCAGCTTCCGCATGCCCGAGGACGCTGCGGTGGAACTGCATGTATTCCGTGTATCCACCGATGTCAGCGATCACCAGCACCGCTCGCCGGGTTGACATTGCTCGAATGTAACAGCACGCGGCCCGTGTCGGCAGGCTTGAGACGACGACCCGAGGACCCCGAAGTCTTGGTCGGCGGAAGGCGACGCGCCGACCGTCGGCACTGGCCATGCCCGCCGCGGCAGACCCCCGAGCCGCCCTCAAGGTGGTGGCGCCGGCGGATCCGGGCCCGGCATCTCGGGGTCGAAGCGGTCGAGCATCTCCTCGACACCGAGTGCGGCCTGGCGCGCGCTCGGCGTGAACCCCAGGACGATGGGCAGGAACCGGTCCGAGAGCAATCCGAGCAGCCGAACGTCGCTCCGGGCCACGACCGTGGCCGTCCGGCGAGTACGCCGCAGCAGGGCGATCTCCCCGAAGCCCTCGCCGGGACCGAGGGTGACGAGTATCCGGCCGTTGCCTACCACGTCGACCTCACCGGACTCCACCACGTAGTAGCGGTCGCCGACGTCACCGCGATGGAAGACCACGTCACCGGCAGCGACGTGGAGCGGCTCCAGGCCGCGGGCGAGCTGCTCGACGGAGGGCAGCGGGAGGGTGCGCAGCATCGGGATCCTCTGGAGCAGGCCGACGTCCTCGTCGTGCGCGCCCACGGTGTCGTCGAGCGCCCGCAGCCGCCACCACGACACCGCGGCCAGCACGGGGCACACGAGCCCGATGACGACCAACGCCGGGCGGAGCCCCCACGCCCCGATCGCCCAGGAGGCGACGACGGCCCCGACGCCGATCGACACCGCAACCAGGCTTTCCAGCACCCCGAAGACCCGGGCCAGCACCTCGTCCGGTGCCATGCGTCCCAACAGCGTGAAGCCGGCGACGTCGATGAGGGCGTTGCCGACGCCCACCAGCGCCAACAAGACGAGCGCCACGGCGTCCCTCGGCACCACACCGACCAGCGCGATCGGCAGTCCCCACAGCGCGACGCCGGCCGCGAACCAGGCGCCGAGACGCTTGGTGCCGACGAGGAGCGACGCCGCGAGGGATCCCAGGACGGCGCCCACGCCCACGGCCGTCATCAGAGTGCCAACTCCCGGCTCCCCTCGGCCGAGAAGCTCGATGGACACCACCACGGAAAAGACGGTCAGTGACCCGCGGGTGAAGCACTGAGCGGCCGCCAGGCCGAGCACCAGCGCCAGATCGCGGCTGTGGGCGACCACGGCAAGCCCCTCGATCGCCTCTTGCACAGGCGCGGCCGGACCGGAGTCGAGGGGCGCGGTGGGGCGTCGTACCGCAGCCGCAGCAGCAACCACGCGGACCACAGCGAGGCCGCGGCGGCAACGGCGAACACGAGAGCCACGTCCGCGACCTCGAGCAGCACCGCTGCGACGAGCGGTCCGACCAGCGTGGAGGTGGAGTCCAGCATGCCGCGGACCACGTTGGCGCTGGCCAGCTCGTGCCCGGTGTGACACAGCGAGGGCAGGAGCGCCGAGTGCGCCGGCCGGAAGAGGGTCGCGGCGATGGTCGACAGCACGGCCAAGGCGTAGATCGCGGCCGGCGCACCTTCTGTCGCGGCCACGACGGCGGCGGCTGCGGTCGCGACGCCGCGCAAGGTGGACACCGCCACCAGGACGCGTTCTCGCCGCCCGCGGTCGGCGAGGGGCGAGAGCAGCGGGGCGCAGACAGCGGAGGGGACCATTCGCAGCAGTCCCACCAGCCCCAGGGCTGTGGCACCACCGGCGCGGTAGGCCACGATGCCCAGGGCCACGGTGAACGCCCACTCGGCCGTCCAGGCGCCGAGGAAGCTGAGCTGGGCACGGCGCAAGTCAGGATTGCGGGCGTTGCTGGTGAAGGCCGCGGCTGCATCGGCCAGCCGTTGAGCGCGTCCCGCCCTACGCATGGGCCGACTGTAGGACCAGGGCAGGCACCGAGGGACGCGATCGCGCCGGCGGCCTCCCGTCCGCATGCGCTACTCGATGCCCGTTTGTCCAGGGACGGGATGCTGCTGCCCGGGACGCAGGGCGCCGGCGGCGCTGGTGCCGACTTCGGGACCACCTGTTGCGCTGTCGCGCTCAGGCTCATCCGGATGGCCCTCCGATGGACGGCCAGTATGCCGTCATCGACGTCCTCGACTTCGACGCCCGGGCCGTCATCGACCGCTGGCCCGGCAGTTTGGCCCGGGGGAGTCGGGGCAGAGCCCCCCGGTCGGTCGTGACGTCGCAGAGGAATGCCGCTCGCCCTGGTGCGGCTATCTGGAGCACCAGGGCGAGCGGCCGTCGTGTCAGTCGATGTCAGGCGCGGGTGTCGTCATCCGTGAGCCCGGGGCCATCGGCCTCGATGCGCTCCTGGCGGACCTGCTCGGTGACGGTCTCCTGCTCGGTGACCTGCTCCTTGCCGAGGCGTACGCGCTCGACCGGGACGGCCTCCTTGGCCACGACGGGCTGCTCCTCGTGGAGAACGACCTCGTGCTCCTCCTCGGAGATGGCGGGGCCGTCCATGGCCTCGCCACGGTTGGCCTCCGTGATCGGCTCGCGCTCGATCCTGACCTCCTCGCGGGTGACCGGGACGGTCACCTTCTGCTCCTCGGTGACGACGTACTTGCGCAGCCGCGCCCGACCGGCCTCGCGGGTCTCGGTGCCGACGTGGAGCTGCTCCTCGGAGCGGGTCATCGCCTCGTCCGTGGTCGGACCGGACGTGTCGTGCCCGACGATGCCCTCGCCCCTGTCACCCGTGCCCGAGCCCGTGTGGGAGAGCTCGTAGTGGGCGAAGAGGCGCTGCTCCTCGGCCTCGTCGAGGTGCCCGTTGTCGGGGTCGACGTTCGGGGCGTCCTTCACGTGGTCCTTGGTGTAGGGCACGGTCAGTCCGTCCTGGGTCAGCTCCGCGTTGCGCAGGGGCACAAAGGTCTCGTTGGTGCCGAAGAGGCCGGTGTTGACGGTGACCCACTCCGGGTCGCCGCTCTGGTCGTCGACGTATGCCTGTCCGGCTCGGCCGATCTTCTCACCGTCGGTGCCGTACACGGTGGTGCCCGGCAGCGTGCTGAGTTCGTTCGTGCTGATCATGTGCTTCTCCTTCACGTGGCCCGGCGTTGTGACCCGGCGCCTCGACCCGAAGAGGTCGAGCCCGGACACAACGGCCGGATTTCGGCTGGATCTGCTTCGCGGGAGGGCAGGCGCCCTCTCGCGTTGGCGGCCCACCGGCAGCTCTTGCCGGTGGCCCTGAGGCCGGCCCTGACGGCTTGTCGATGAACTGGCAGAACTGCCAGGACCGGCACAGGTGGGAGCGTCAGACCGGGGTGCGGCCGCATGCGCGACTGTGTCGACCCCGCTGACGCGGTGCGCTCAACGGCGCGAGTCGAGCCCGTCGTCGATGACGCGAGTGGCACCGGCGGCAGGGCGGTCGTGGTAGAAGTCGTCGGCTGCGCGCGCCTCGACGTCGTCGCGACCGGCCTCGTCGTAGCGGGCCTTGGCAGCCTTGGCCTGATCCGCGACGCTGGGCGCGCGCTGCACCTGCGCCTTGATCCGCCCGGTCTCCTGCGACATCGTCTCGAGGTACTGCTCCCAACGCGACTGCATGGGACGGACGAGGCCACCACCCACGCCGACGATGAGGATGCCGGCGACGGTCGCAAGGACCGCGATGAGCACCGGAGTCGTGACGGTGGTCGCGATGCCGACCTGGTTCAGGGCCGCGATGATCCCGAGCCCGAGGATGAAGACGCTGGCGATGTTCGCGAGGACCTTGCCGTAGGACAGTCCGCCCAAGGTGTTACCGATGAGCTCACGAACCGCGGCCGCGATGGCGGAAGCCACGACGACGATGATGATCGCGACGACGGCCTTGGGCAGGAAGGCGATGACACCGGTGATGAGGTCGCTGATCGGGTTCGGCCCGAACACCCCGAACGCCAGTTGCAGGACGAAGAGCAGGAGCGCGTAGTAGACGAGCTTGCCGACGATCCCGGACGCGTCGTACTGGCTCTTGGCCAGCGCCTTCTTGATGCCCCCGCGCTCGACGGCGCGGTCGAACCCGACCCGCTCGAGGACCTTGTCAACGGCCTTGCCGATGGCCTTCGCGACGAACCAGCCGATCAGGAGGATCAGCAGGAATGCCACGAACTTGGGGACGAACAGCGCCACCGATCTCCAGAGATCGGTCAGCGCCGTGCTGAGGTTGTCTGTCATGGTGCGGGGTCTCCCTTACGTTGTAAGTCGATCAGGGAGGACATACCCCTGTCGGGCCACCGAGCCACGCGCGGTCGCAAAAGATCCGAGGGACGCACGTCTCGCCTGCCCTGCGCGACGTCAACTCCGCCCGTTCCCTACCCCCTTGCGGGGAACTCACACGCTCTTCTCGCTGTGACCGTCCGAAGCCGCTCCGGCGGATGGGTCCGCGAAGGTTTCGTGGTACCACCGCTGGGGATGCGGTAGACAAGAGACGGACTGAGAAGGAGGCCGCCATCTCTGCGACACGCCCACCAGCACAGCCGCCGGCAGGCGGAGAGGCTTCGGCCGCAGCGCCCACTGTCCCCCGAACAGCGCTGACTCGAGAGCGCATCATCAGTAGCGCCATCACGATGATCGACACCGAGGGGGTCACCGCGCTGACGATGCGCAGCCTCGGAGCAGCGCTCGGCGTGGAGGCCATGTCGCTCTACCGCTACGTCAACGGCCGCGAGGACCTTCTCGAAGCCGTGGTCGACGCCTTGGTCGACACCATCCAGGTCCCGACCGGCAGTCAGCTGCAGCCCGCCGACGGATGGCAGGCCTTCCTGCAGGTGCTCGCTCATGATGTCCGCCGCCTGGCACGCGAGCACCCGGCAGCCTTCCCTCTCATCGCAACCCGTCACCCAGCCGCGCCATGGCTGCGACCGCCTCTTCGCAGCCTGCGGGTGGTCGAAGCCTTCCTCGACGGACTTCGCAGCCGTGGGTTCAGTGACCGGCAGGCGGTCGCGGCATACCGCACGTTCACGAGCTTCCTGCTCGGGCACCTGCTTCTCGAAGCGGCCATGCAGGGTGCCGAGATGTCTCCCGCCGAGGAACCCCTCGACGAAGGGGACGCGGACCTGCCCAACCGGGACCAGGAGCTCGACCTGGGCGAGTTCCCGACACTCGGCCGGCTGAAGGCGCCGCTGACCGAGGACCACACCGATGAGGAGTTCGAAGCCGCCCTTGAGCACCTACTCGTTCGACTCGATCTCGAACTCGCCCAGTAGCCGGAATGGCCGCCGACTGGCTGCGCGCCCATCCGCTGGTCGACATGGGCCTCAGCGACCCCACCCGGCATACCGGCGGTCGTGCCGGGCGAACGCCTCACGGCCGAGGTCCTGGACCATCTGCGCACCGACCTGCGCGCCGTCGCCGCGAGCCAGCAGGGGCTGCTCAGGGCGCTGCCACCAGGGTGAGGGCGTCTGCTATCCGGCCGATTTCGATGCTGGCCGGCCTGGCCTGCGGGTCCTCGGTCGCGAGGACGGCGGCCAAGGTGGTGACGCGCTCGCGGGCGGCGGCGACCTCGGCACCCAGCTCCGAGGGCGCGGGGAGGGCGCCGAGGTCCCCCAGTGCGCGGGACTGCGCACCGAGCTCGCTGCAGGCAGTCGCCAGTTCGGGTGAGACGACTCTGGACTCGGACATCACGGCGGCGAGTGCCCGCGAGTGCGCGCCACAGGCACCGAGCACGCTGAGCCGGTGGCGCAGCCGTCCGCGGTCGACGCCGATCAGGCCGCCGCGGGCGACGGCGCGGTAGGTGTTCACGACCTGGCGCCCCCACGCATCCAGACCGACGGTCAAGGCCAGAAGATCGCTGTTCCGGTTGCCGCGCAGGTGGTCGGCGCACCCGTCCATCAGGTCGGCCAGCTGGAACAGGAAGCCCGAGCGGGCCGCACGGGCAGTCGCTCGAGTACCGGTCGGCAGAACCAGGATGGAGACGGCCACGCCGATGGCCGCACCCGCGGCTGTCTCCTCCAGGCGGAGCACCAGCACCGCGTCGGTGAAGGTGTTCAACAACGTGTACAGCTGCCCGAGGAGCAGCGTGATGAAGAAGATCATGGCGGCGTACGACAGCTGCTGAAGGTAGAACGCCAGGAAGATGCAGGCGAACAGTGCGGTCAGGACCGCTACGGGACGACCCGTGGTCACGTGTGCCAGAGCGATCGCCCCGACCAGTCCGGCCATGGTGCCGACCACGCGGGCCACGCTGCGCTGGAGCGTCTCACCAGAGTTGGACGCGCCGGTGAAGGCGATGAACGCGGCGATCACGGCCCAGTAGTACCGCTGCGGGGAGATGGACTCGCCGACGATGATGGCCAGCGCGGCCGCCAGCGCGGCCTGCACCGCTTGACGGGTCGTCAGCTTCAACCGGGCGGGTGACCACCACCCGTGGCTGCGGTCGTCCTCGAAGACGCTGGAGGCGACGGCCGCCGATCCCGGCAGGTTGCCGGCGAACAACGTGACGACCGGCTCGAAGTCGGCGTCGGTCTCCGTCGTGTCGAGCGGGTCCTCGTCAGCACGGTTCGCGCTCGGGTCGTCCAGTCGTCCGGTGTCCCACTGCTCGACCAACCGCAGCAGGTCTGTCGCGGCCCACGTGAGCCGTCGAAGCCCGGGGATCTGCGTGGTGGACTCCTGCTCGAGCGTGTCGATCCGAAGGTATGCCTGCTCACCGATGCCCCATCCGAGCGCCTGCAGGAGGAGGCGAATGTCGCTCAGCTGCCCGGCGGGCAGCTCGTCCTTGTGCCGCGCAAGGTCGACCACTGCGGCAGCTGCCTCATCCATGGCGATCTCGAGATCGACGGTCCACCGGCGCACCTGCCCACGCCGCAGGCCCGCGGGAACGGCGCGGGGATCGGCCAGCTGGCCATCCATGAGCAACGCGATCTCCGAGAGCTGCACCAGCTGCGTCCGCAGCCGGCGCTGCGGCCCCGGCGCGTCCGGGTCTTCCAGCACCTCCAGCATCGCTGCGATGCCCGCCCGGGACCTGGCCCGCAGCGCCTCGACGGTACGCCGCAGGCGCACGCGCGGGTTGCCCCGCAGAACCGTCAGGAGCAGCAGCCCCACCCATGCTGACGCAACCACGATGGCACCGATCAGAAACGGCAGGGCAGCCAGCGGCGGGTGGAGGAACAGCGCGATGAAGAACCCCTGCCAGGCCAGGAAGCCGTAGGTGAACCACCGCGGCCCGAACCGGCGGACCCAGACCGCGACGAAGGAGACCACGACGAACGTCACCAGCCCGAGCACGTGCCGCGCGGAGGTCACCACGCCCAGCGTCGCGCCCACCGAGGCCGCGACGGGAACGCCGGCCATCGTCTTGGCCGTCTGCGTCCGGGAGGGTTCACTGACCAGGGTGGAGGCGAGCATGGCCACGATCGCGCCGATCAGCACGGCCAGCGTCGGAGGAAGACCGAGCACGCGGGCGTACACCGACTCCACGAGCACCGTCGTGCCGACGGCAAGCACCGCCTTCAGCCCCTGCCGGAGCCGCCCGAGCCCGGGGTCGGAGGCGACCAGCCGGTCACGAGAGTCGCGCAGTGCCGTCCTGAGCCGGCCCGCCCCAGCCAGGGGGAGAACCCGGGACCAGCCCGCAACCGTGGGTGGGTGCACAGGAGCCGATCTTTCCAGACGTCCCGAAACCGGAGTTCGCCGGTTCCGGACCCGGCGTGCCGAGCCTTGCCGTGGGACCATCGGGCCATGGCGAGTGAGTCAAGCAGCGGGTGCGGGGCCTTCCTCGATGGCCCGGTGGCGCCAGACGGGCGGCCCGTGGAGCCATGACGTACTTCTGGGTCGCCGTCGTCCTGGTGCTCGTGCTCGGCGTCGGGCTCATCGTCTGGGGCTCGCTGTCGGGACCGGGACGCTCGGGGCGCGATGCGTCCGCCCGCCGGACTGTCCAGACCCAGGTCGGGGCGGGGCTGGTCGCCATCTCCTTGGGCGTGCTGGTGATCGCCTACCTCACGGCCAACTCGTCCTAGGCCGCCCTCTACCTCTGGGTCACCACCGCCCGCGATGCACGACTTCGTCGAAGGGGCGTCGGTCCAGCCGCTCGATGACGACCAACGGTTTGTCCGCCGGATAGCCGACGGAGAGGAGGTAGGCCAGGAAGCGTCCTTCGGGAAAGCCCAGAACGGCCCTGGCCTGGTCCTGGTCGGCGGCCGCGGCGTGTCCTGTGCCGACGCCCAGGTCGGCTGCGGCAATGGTCATCGCGTACGTGGCCTGACCGAGGTCGTACTGGAGAAGAGCCGACTGCCGATCGTCCTGCGGCTCTGCCGCAACGATGGCGATCGCGGCCGCCGCGCCACCGACGTGCTTGGCGCCTTGCCAGACCTTTGCCAGCTCGACGAGTTGCGCCCTGTCCGTCACCAGGACGAAGTCCCACGGTTGCCAGTTGCCGGCCGACGGGGCTCGCCGCCCGGCCTCGAGAATCCGGTCGAGCGCCTCGTCAGGCACTGCCTGCTCGGTGAACTGCCGTACGTTTCGTCGCGCTCGGAGGGCATCCCAAGTCTCCATGGTGCCATCCTGCGCTTCCGTCGCCATGCTGACCACCGCCTCCGCACTGGCTCGGATTCCCCGACCACGAGCTGCTCCCTGGTCGTGGGAGGACGAATGTCTCGAGCGGTAGGATTTGTCATCGACGTCGACTTCCTCCGTCCGACGGCGCCGACGTCATGAACGACATCCCCGCCGGAGGCGTGGACGTCACTGCCACCCCTCTTGCTCAAGGACCACGATGCCGCCTTCCTTCAAGGACCCGACGGAGGAGAGCGCTGCGAGGATTCGCGATATCTCGGGCACGGACGACGATCCCGGCGACGTCTCCTCGGCCGCCGCCTTCGCCAGCCTGGCGCGGGCCCTGACCGAGACCCCCGGCTTCGTCCCGAAGCTGCAGCTGATCACAGCTGCCGCAACAGAGCTTGCGCCGTGCCGCTGGGCGTCGATCGCGGTCACTGCGCATCTGTCGGCGCTGCCCGCCAAACGATCCGCCTCCACGGACCCGGCACTCGGGGCAGCGATCGCCGACATCGCGGGCAGTTCTGGCTCGAGCCCGGGCATCGACGCCTTCGAGCGCGGGGTCACCGTCTCGTGTCCCGACCTGGCACGTGAACCTCGCTTCCCCGAGTACGCCGCCCGCATGCTCGCCGACACCCCTGTCAGGTCCGTGCTCTCCACGGCCATCCGGATTCACGAGGTCACCGTGGGTGTCCTCACGTTCTACGCCGCTGAGGCGGGCGCGTTCGACGACAGGTCTTTTCAACGCGCCCACCTGCTGACCGAGCACGCCGCTGCCGCCATCGCCGCGGAGCTCAGCGAGGACCGCGCCGACAACCTGGAGGCGGCCCTCACGAACAGTCGAATGATCGGCACGGCAGTCGGCATCCTCGTCGAGCGGTTCCGCATCCCGCCGGGTCACGCGTTCGCGAAGCTGCGGGAGGCGAGCCAGGACACCAACCGCAAGCTAAGCGAGATCGCCACCGAAGTCGTCGAGACCGGCACCCTCGCCGGCGACGCCGGAGAGGCACTCGAGATTCCCTGACGTTCGCACGGGCCGTTTGTGGTCGTCGGCGTGGACCGCGCCGCGGTGTCACCGGTGGCGACTCCGGCATCGGGCGTGCGATTGCCCTCGCCCACGCCGTCAATCTGGCGGCAGCACTGGGCCCTGAGGGAATTCGCGTGAACGCGGTTGCCCCACGACCCATCTGGACGCCTCATGAACCTGCAGCAAGGAACGAGGAAGGTGGCGTCGACGAACGCCGGCGACAGGGGTGCGTGGCGCGTCCGTTGGGTATGCACTACAAGACAGCCCGAACTCGAAGGGAGACGTCATGCCACGCAACAGCAGCGGGCCCCGCGACATCGGGATCAGAGGGCGATCGACGATGAGCAAGTCCCAGCTCATTTCTGCCCTGCGCGACCACTGACGCATCTCCGACCTCGCCCCATCCGAATCGCTGAAGGAGAGGTTGCACGATGACTTTGACCGCCGTTGCCCTCAACTGCACGCTGAGCCCGTCACCCGCCGAGTCGAGCACCGAGTTGCTCGCCCAGCAGGTGCTCGACGCTCTCGCCGAGCACCGCGTGACGGGAGCGATGGTTCGCGTCGTCGACCATGATGTCCGCCCCGGCGTCGAGCTCGACATGGGGGAGGGCGACGAGTGGCCAGGCATCCGTGAGCAGGTCATGGCGAGCGACATCCTCGTCCTGGCCACCCCGACGTGGTTGGGCCAGCACAGCAGCGTATGCCAGCGCGTCCTCGAGCGCCTCGACGCCGAGCTCTCCGAGAAGGACGAGCAGGGCCGGCCGCTGACCTACGGCAAGGTCGCCGTCATCGTCGTCGTCGGCAACGAGGACGGCGCCCATCACATCAGCGCGGTCTGTTTCCAGAGCCTGAACGACGTCGGCTTCACCATCCCCGCAGGCGGCGTCACCTACTGGAACGGCGAGGCCATGCACGGCACCGACTACGCGGATCTGCCAGAGACGCCGGAGACGGTCGCAAGCACCACGAAGACGTTGGCCGCCAACGCGGCTCACCTTGCAAGGCTTCTCTCTGCAGACGCCTACCCACCGTCGGACGAGGCGTGACTGCTGGATCGGCCTGCCCGCTCCAGCCCAGCGCCCAGAGGTCGTGGGCGGCGAGGCCACCTGACGCCTCGGCGAACTCGCGCAGCGCCATCACGAGGGCGCGGCGGTCGAGCCCTGCTTCCGGGCCAGAATCAGCCGGATCTGCTCGGCCCGCGCGTGCATGACCTCCTCGACGACCTCGCAGCCGGCGCTGACGAACATCGGGACTACGGCGCGAACCCTGACCTTTGGTGCACGGCCCTGTGGTTTCAAGGCCGTGCACCTGGGGCGACGGTGGCAGCCCGCCCCTCGGAGGTCTCTAGTTGTGCCCAGCCTTTGATCTGTCAGCCATGGGGCTTCAGCTGCACCTTGATGTGGCCGTCCTTCTTCTCCTGGAAGGCCTTGTAGGCCTCCGGTGCCTGCTCCAGGGGGAGCCTGTGCGTGGCGAAGTCGTCCACTCCCAGAGGATCGTCGTCCGCCAGGAGCGGCATGATCTCGTCGACCCATCTCTTGACGTTGCACTGGCCCATGCGCAGCTGGATCTGCTTGTCGAAGAGCGTCAGCATCGGAATCGGGTCTGCCGCCCCGCCGTAGACGCCGCTGAGCGAGATCGTGCCACCGCGACGGACGATGTCGATCGCGGAGTAGAGCGCGCCGAGGCGGTCGACCCCCGCCACCTCCTGGATGGGCGCGGCGATGAACCGGGGAGGAGCCCCGCCGCCTTCTGCACGGCCTTCGTGGCCGGCGAGCCATGGGCCTCCATGCCGACGGCATCGACCACCGCGTCCGGCCCCCGGCCGCCGGTCAGGTCACGGATCACGTCGCCGAGGTCGTCCCCGTGCTCGGTGAGGTCGAGAACCTCGACTCCGCGGTCGGCCACGCGCTTCAGCCGCTCGGGCACGAGGTCGACGCCGATGACGCGGTAGCCCTTGAACGCCCCGATGCGGCACGCGAAGTCACCGACGGGACCGAGGCCAAGGACCACCAGCGTGCCTCCGTCGGGCACGGCGGCATACTCCACGGCCTGCCAGGCCGTCGGGAGGATGTCGGACAGATAGGCGAAGCGGTCGTCCGGCGGACCCTCGGGCAGCTTGATGTGGGTGAACTGCGCCTGCGGCACCCGTAGGTACTCGGCCTGGGCGCCGGGCACCTGACCGTAGAGCTTGGTGTAGCCGAACAGCGCAGCGCCCGTACCCTGGTCGCGGACCTGGGTGGTCTCGCACTGCGTGTACAGCCCGGCCGAGCACATCCAGCAGTGCCCGCAGGAGATCTGGAAGGGGATCGCGACCCGGTCGCCCACTTTCAGGTCGCCGGTCTCCCCGCCCACCGCCTCGACGATCCCCATCGGCTCGTGACCGATGATGTCGCCCGGGGTCATGAAGGCCGCCAACGGCTCGTAGAGGTGCAGGTCCGAGCCGCAGATGTTGGTGGTTGTCATACGCACGATCGCGTCGGTCGGTTGTTCGATTCGGGGGTCGGGCACGTCCTCGACGCGCACGTCCTGCTTTCCCTGCCAGGTGACTGCTCTCATGTGACTGCTCCGTAGCTCGTGCGGGCGCTCGATGACGCTTCCTTCGTGCCCATAACCGTGGAGCCGTAACAACAGGCGGGGAAGCAGCGTACGAGAAGCCGCCCTCAGACCGCGTCGCGGTCGCGCGGATCGTGCTGTCCCTCAAGGAGTCCCGTAGCCGTCTGCAAGAACTCCCGTGGGACCACCTGCAATCCGCAAGGAATGCGCAATGTTGCCCGAGGCGCACCATTTTTGGCGTTTTGAGTGCCAATATTTCCCCAGCCACGCACCAAGAAACGGTAAAGCCACTCGAGGGAAAGGTCATGGACGACTCCATGAGCACTCACAGGACGAACTCCAAGAACGCCCGGAACTCGACGAAGAAGAGGTCCGTCGCCCTCCTCGCCGCTGGAGTCATCGGACTCGCGACGGCCGGCGGCGCCTACGCCTACTGGACGAGCCTCGGTGGCGGCACCGGAACGGCCACCACGAAGGCCGGTTCCACAAGCGCTCTCGTGGTCACGGGCAACGCCACCGGCGCCATGTTCCCCGGAGACTCCGAGCAGACGGTCACCGCGACGGTCAAGAACACCGGCACCGAGAACTACACGGTCAATTCAGTCAAGGCCTACGTCACGACCGACAAGGCCGGCTGCGACGGGTCGAACTATCTCATCGGCGGCGGTGCGGCTCCGACCACTTCCGACAACGCCGTCGCCATCACCCTGGACTCCATCGACCTCGCCCCTGCCGCGACGACGACGGGCACCTTCAAGATGCAGTTCAACAACAAGACCGACACGAAGCAGGACGCCTGCAAGGGCGCCGCGGTGACGATCCACTACGTCGCCAACTGAGACCCGGGCGGGGTGGGAGCCGACTGGACCCCGGCGCCCACCCCGTTCGGCTTGACCGAGGCCATCAGGGCAGCACTCGACACCGTTCGGACCGCGGAGGACCACGTGAACACGCCGATCACTGCCAGGCCTGCTGGCCTGGGGTTGCTCGGAGTCGTCGTCGCCCTCCTGCTGGCGCTCCTCGGAATGACGCGCGTCGCGCCAGGCACGACGGTCGAGGCCCCGGTCCGCCACCGGCTGTCCGTCCTGGCGGTCGACGGCTCCAGTCGTGAGTCGGCGACCTCGGCACACTCCTTCTCCTACCGGGACGCGCCACGGGCATACGGTCTGCGGTTCGCGCTGGCAGGTGACGTCAGTGACCTGGCACCCGGGCTCTGGCGCGAGGTCCCGGTCCGGGTCAGCAACCCGAACGGCGTGCCGATCCGCCTGTCCGGCCTCACCCTGACGATGAGCCCGGACAGCACTCCGAGTGGCTGCCTCACAGCGACCAACCTCGAGGTCCGGCAGCCCGGGTTCGTCACCGGCCTCGTCGTGCCGGTTCCCCCGCGGGCCACGGTCACGCTCCCCACCGAGGGCGTCTCCGCAGCTTCGATCCGCCTCCGAAACCTGCCGAACGTCAACCAGGACGTCTGCAAGAACAAGGCTTTCACCCTGATGTGGTCTGCGGCGGCCGAGCAGTGATGCGCCCCCGAGCCACCCCGAAGCCGCGCGCACGCCGTGCCGCCCCGAACCGCGGCGTGCGCGCTCTCGGCATTCTCGTCATCCTGACCGTTCTCATGGGGGTGTCCGGCACCGCATGGGCCTTCTGGACGACCGGAGGCCGTGGCACCGGGACCGCCTCGACGGGCACGCTCGTCGCGCCGTCCGGGGTCGCTGCGACGTCCCCTGCAGGCAGCTCGAGCGCTGCGGTCTCGTGGACCGCCCCGGTGAGCGGCGTCGTCCCTGCCGGGTACTGGGTGGAGCGGACCGACACCGCGACGGGGGTGAAGGCCGCCGCCTGCGCGAGCTCCGCCTCTGCGCTGCTGACCGCGACGTCCTGCTCCGACGGCTCGGTGCCCGACGGCACCTACCGCTACGCCGTGTACGCGGTTCGCTCGGGCTGGACGGCCGTCAGCGCGCCGAGCGCCAACGTGACCGTCCTCCGCACCGTCACGACCAGCACCTCACTCACCTCGTCGGCGAACCCGTCCGTCGTGGGCCAGCCCGTCACCCTCACGGCGACGGTGACCGCCGCGTCCGGCGCGCCCACCGGCTCGGTGGTCTTCCGCGACGCCGGCTCGGCGATCACGTGCTCGGGCGGCAGCCGGACGCTCAGCTCGGGCACGGCGACCTGCGTCGTCGCCTGGCCCTCCGCCGGGACGCGCAGCATCACCGCCGCGTATGCCGGGTCGGCGCCGTACGCGCCGTCGGCCTCTGCCGCGGTGTCACAGTCCGTCGACAAGCGGTCGCAGACGATCACCTTCACGTCGACCGCGCCCGGCTCCGCCACGGTCGGCGGCGGCCTACACCGTCACCGCCACCGCGACCTCCAACCTGACTGTCGCCATCTCGAGCACCACGACGGGCGTCTGCACCGTCTCAGGGTCCACCGTCACCTTCGTCGTCGCCGGCACGTGCACCATCGCCGCCGACCAGGCCGGCGACGCCGCCTACGCCGCAGCCCTCCAGGTGACCCAGTCCTTCACCGTGGCCAAGGTTGCCCAGTCGATCTCGTTCACCTCGACCGCCCCGGCGTCCGCGATGCTCGGTGACGCGCCCTACACCGTGGCCGCGTCGGCGACCTCGGCACTGGCCGTGACCTTCACGAGCGCCACCCCGTCGGTGTGCACCGTCAGCGGGACGACGCGTCAGCTACGTCGCCGCCGGCACGTGCACCGTCCACGCCGACCAGGCCGGCAACGCGACGTACGCCGCAGCCACCCAGGGGACGCAGTCCTTCCTCGTGACGCCGGTGCCGACGGCGCCGACCGGACTGGCCGTAAACGCCACCGCGAGCAGCGGCACCGCGACCTGGACTCCGGTCGCCGGCTACAGCTACCAGTGCCAGATCTCGAACGGCAACAGCTCACCCGGATCGAGCTGGGTGGGCTGTACGTCGCCCTACTCATTCCCCCCGGGCAGCGGCACGCAGACCTTCTACCTTCGTGCGGTCCGGGGTGCGGTTGCGAGCGCGCCGGCGTCCGCCTCCTTCAAGCCGTGATGACCGCGCATACGGCCCGCGGCCCCGTGATGTCGGCTGTGTCCGGATCGAGGCCGAGCGCGCGCATCGAGTGCCTCCGGCGGCCGGTTAGGCTTGCCGCCGTGGAGATCGAGAAAGTGGGGGAGCCCCAGCACGTCGTGTCGGAGCGCCTGCTGACGATCCCCAACGTCCTGTCGGTGCTGCGACTGCTCGGCGTGCCGGTCTTCCTCTGGGCCATCCTGTCCGAGCCACGACGGGCTCGCGCTGCTCCTGCTGCTCTTCTCCGGCGTCACCGACTACCTCGACGGCAAGATCGCCCGGCAGTTCAACATGGAGAGCCGGCTCGGCGCAGTTCCTCGACCCGATCGCCGACCGCCTCTACATCCTCGCGACGCTCTTCGGGCTCACGTGGCGCGACATCATCCCCGTCTGGCTCGTCGTCGTGCTCCTCGCCCGCGAGGTCGTCATGGCGATGATGCTGCTCTACCTGCGCAGCCGCGGCCAGGTCGGCCTGCCGGTGCACTTCGTCGGCAAGGCCGCGACCTTCAACCTCCTCTACGCCTTCCCCCTGCTGCTGCTCGCGCACCGGGACGACTGGATCGGCGACCTCGCCCGACCCATCGGGTGGGGCTTCGCGTGGTGGGGCGTCGTCCTCTACTGGCTGGCCGCCGTGCTGTATGCCGTCCACGCCCGGATCGTGCTCAGCGCAGGCTCCCCGGGCGGTGACGCCGTGACAGCGCCCAGCGCCGACCGGACGAGTCGATGACGCTGCTGACCACGATGATGGAGCGGCCGCTCGACGCCGGGCTACCAGGAGGCCGCGGACCGCCGCGCCGCCGCGGGCCTCCCGCGGGCGACGTCGACCCGCACGGTCCTCGTCATCGTGCTCGCGATCCTCACCGGGTTCCTCTTCGCCGTCGCGGCGCAGTCCCTGCGCCCCAAGCCCACGGCGGCCGCCGCCGCTGAAGAAGGAGCTCGTCACCCGCATCGAGGCCCTGCAGAAGCACGGGACCGAGCAGGAGGCCAAGGTCGCCGCGCTCGGCAAGCAGGTCCGCGACTTCGAGGCCCTGGCCCTGCAGCAGTCGGGCGGCGCCGGACCTCACCGCCACGATCAAGGACCTCGAGGTGCAGGCGGGCGCCGTGCCGCTCACGGGCCCGGGCGTGACCCTGACGCTCGACGACGCCGCCTCGACCGAGACCGATGCCAACGCAGGCACCCGTCCCAGCGGCGGGTTCCAGCAGGGGCGGGTCACCTCCGGCGACCTGCAGATCATCGTCAACGGGCTCTGGGGCGCCGGGGCCGAGGCGATCTCCATCAACGGCCACCGGCTCAGCTCGACCGCGGCCATCCGGTTCGCCGGCCAGGCGATCATCGTCGACTTCCGACCCCTGACACGGCCCTACGTCATCACCGCCCTGGGCGACTCCCAGGGCATGCAGCAGCTCTTCGAGCCGTCTTTCGCCGGGCTCTACCTCTCGCAGCTGACCGACCAGTACAAGATCCGCTCGGTCATGGCCGGCGAGCGACTCACTGACCGTGCCCGGGGACTCCGCCGCACGCCTCGAGGTCGCGCAACCCGTCGGTCCGCCCGTAGGCTCGCCGCGCCCGGCACGTCAAGGCTGCAGCGACGGGCACCGGCACCCGCGACGCCGGGCTCGTCGACCGACACGCCACCGAGCCCGAGGCGCCATCCCGGGCACCGGAAGCCCGGCGTCACCCAGCAGTCAGGAGAACCCTTCGTGATCCCAGTTCTCGGCCTGCTGGCCGGACTCGCGGTGGGGCTCTTCCTCGATCCCTCCGTGCCGGTGTGGCTCCAGCCCTACCTGCCGATCGCCGTCATCGCGGCCCTCGACGCCGTCTTCGGCGCCATCCGCGCGATCCTCGACGGCATCTTCAACGACAAGGTCTTCGTCGTCTCGTTCCTGTCGAACGTCGTCGTCGCCGCCTTCATCGTCTTCCTCGGCGACCAGCTCGGCGTCGGGTCGCAGCTCTCGACCGGTGTCGTCGTCGTCCTCGGCGTGCGGATCTTCTCCAACGTCGCCTCGATCCGTCGGCACCTGTTCAAGGCCTGAGCATGGGAAAGCGCAAGAAGGCCGTCCCGCCCGCCCCGGACGCCGGCCGGCGTCGCGTCGCGACGTCGAGCGAGTCGAGCGACGCGACCCGTGACGCCGAGTGCCCGCCGTCGACGAGCCGAGCGCGAGCCGTCGGGTCGACCGCGAGCCGACGCGAGCCGTCGACCGCAGCCCGCCGTCGAGCCTCCCGCGACGCGCCCGCCCCCGTCTTCGGGACCAGCGTCGACGACGGCGCGCGAGGTCGACTTCACTCGGCCGAGGCGCGCGAGACCGGGACGAGCCGGGTCCCGTCGAGGGGCGGGCGGCGTGGACGCGCCTGCTCAGGATGAGCCGGCCCCGCGCCACCCGGGCCAACGTCCTGGGCGCCCTGCTCGCCGTGCTCCTCGGTGCCGGCATCGCGGCGCAGGTCCAGCTGACGAACCAGCGCGGCCTCGACGAGCTGAGCCAGACCGACCTCGTACGCGTGCTGGACGACATCTCGCTGCGCTCGTCACGCCTCGACCAGCAGGTCCGCGAGCTGGAGTCCACCCGCGACCGCCTCAAGAACGGCACCGGCACCGCGGCCGAGGCGCTCGAGCAGGCGCAGAAGCGCGTCGACACCCTCGGCATCCTCGCCGGGACCCTCGCCGCGAAGGGGCCGGGGATCACGATGCGGATCACCGACCCGACCAACGCCGTGACGGGCCCGATCGTCCTCGACATCATCCAGGAGCTGCGCGACGCGGGTGCGGAGTCCATCGACGTCGGCGGCGTCCGCGTGGTGGCCTCGTCGTTCGTGGGGGACCGCGACGGCCAGATCCTGGTCGACGGCGTGCACGGTGCCCCGCCCCCTCGTCATCAAGGTGATCGGCGACTCGAAGACCCTGTCGTCGGCCATGACGATCCCCGGCGGCATCGTCGAGTCGGTGCGGCAGAAGGGTGCCGAGGCCGCGGTCACCGAGTCGAGCCTCATCGAGATCACCTCGCTGCACCGACCCACCGAGATGACCCACGCCAAGCCGGTCGAGTGACGCTCGCGGGTGCCGTGTGTCGTGCACCGACGGACACGCAGTGGGGCCCACTTCCTGCGCGGCGCCGCGCGGGCATGGCATCCTCTCAGGTGCCGCCGCATCGTCTGCGGCGCCAACGCACAGCAGTACGCGCGGCCACGACCTCCTGCCCGGGCCGCCCACCGACGAAGGAGCGACATGAGCGAGCTGGACTACCCCTCTGACCTGCGCTACACCAGCGACCACGAGTGGGTCCGCGTCGGCGACGACGGGGTGGTCCGCATCGGCATCACCTCCTTCGCGCAGGACGCCCTCGGCGACGTCGTCTACGTCTCCCTCCCGGCCGTGGGCGACACGGTCACCCCCGGCGACTCGTGCGGCGAGGTCGAGTCGACGAAGTCGGTCAGCGACGTCTACGCGCCCCTCGAGGGCGAGGTGACGGCCACCAACGCCGCGCTCGACGCCTCGCCCGAGCTGATCAACTCCGACCCGTACGGCGAGGGCTGGATGTTCGAGCTGCGCCTGGCCGACGCCTCGTCCGTCGAGGGGCTCATGGACGCGTCGACCTACACGGCGTCCTGCTGTCCTGACCTGACCCTGCCTGATCCCGCCTGGTCCCTGCCTGATCCGTGCCGCCCGCCGGGCAGCCGCGCGCCCGTGTCGCACGGCACGCTGTCACCTGCCCGGGTCAACTAGAGTGGCTGCACCCGAATCCGCCCGCACCACAGAGGAGGACCGCATGTCGAGCGACCTGCCCGACCCCGACGACATGAACGTCGAACCCCGCACCATGCGGTTCCAGGGCGTGCCGTCGCAGGACAGCGACCACGTCGACACCGTCACCCCGCGTGGCCTCACGGCCGAGGACCAGGCCACCATCGAGGCCCTGCGCCCCGGCACCGCGCTGCTCGTCGTGCTCCGAGGGCCCAACACGGGCGCCCGTTTCCTGCTCGACGACCAGCAGGTGGCGGCCGGGCGTCACCCCGACTCGGACATCTTCCTCGACGACGTGACCGTCTCGCGCAAGCACGCGCTCTTCGTCGCCCAGGGCGGTGGCTACGTCGTGCGCGACGCCGGCTCGCTCAACGGCACCTACGTCAACCGGGAACGCATCGACGAGGCCCCCCTGCACCTCGGTGACGAGGTGCAGATCGGCAAGTTCCGCCTCGTCTACTACTCGTCCGGAGCTGCCCAGCACGCAGGCGCATGACCGCTGGCACGGTCGCGGGTGACGGGACCGCACCCGCACCCGCACCCGCTCCTCGACGTCTGACGATCGGCAAGGTCCTGGCAGCCCTGTCCGCGGACTTCCCCGACGTCACCGCGTCGAAGATCCGCTTCCTCGAGGCCGAGGGGCTCGTGCTGCCGCACCGCACCGCGTCCGGCTACCGGACCTACACGGAGGACGACGTCCGCCGGCTGCACTACGTCCTCACCGCGCAGCGCGACCGCTACTGGCCGCTCAAGGTGATCCGTGATGCCCTCGACGCCCTGGACCGGGGGCTGTCGGAGCCGGTCGACGACGCCGGCGGCCGACCACAGCCGCCCGCGCCGAGCGACGACCCGGAGGTGCCGCAGCCGCACGAGCTCCTGCCGCGCCGTGACATCTCCCTGACCGGTCCCGAGCTGCGCGAGGCCACCGGCATCGACCGCGAGACGATGCACGCCCTGGAGACCTACGGGCTGCTCCAGCCCGACGGCCGCGGCCACTTCGGGCACGAGGCGCTGGCGATCGCGGCCGCGGCGCGCACGCTCGCCGGTCACGGTCTCGAGGCGCGCCACCTCCGGCCCTTCCGCACCGCGGCCGACCGCGAGATCGGACTCGTGGACCAGGTTCTCGCGACCCGGCGGGGCAGTGGCACCCGAGAGGATCGCGCGGCCGAGATCGCCTCTGCCTGCATCGCTCTGCACGTCGCGCTCGTCCGCGCGGGACTCGCACGCTGAGGCCCGTCCCCGTCGTCGACAGGCCGGGGTACGGTGGAGGAGTGAGAGAGGTCGATGTCCTGGGCGTCCGCGTCGAGATGCCCACGAACCAACCGATCGTGCTGCTGCGGGAGCGGGACGGCGGACGCTACCTGCCGATCTGGATCGGGGCGGCCGAGGCGGCCGCGATCACGTACGCCCAGCAGGGTGTCGTGCCTCCGAGACCGCTGACGCACGACCTGATGCGAGACGTCCTGGCAGTGCTCGGCCACGAGCTGACCGAGGTGCGGATCGTCGCCCTCAAGGACTCCGTCTTCCACGCCGCGCTCATCATCGACGGCAAGGCCGAGGTGAGCTCCCGCGCCAGCGACGCCATCGCGCTCGCCCTGCGCACGGGCGCCAAGGTTCTCGTCGAGCCCGCCATCCTCGACGAGGCCGCGATCGTCGTGTCGTCCGAGGAGGACGACGAGGTCGAGCGCTTCAAGGAGTTCCTCGACCACGTGTCGGCCGAGGACTTCGAAGGGCCCGCTCCCGAGTCGCAGGGGCCGGGCGACCGGCCGGACCTGCCCGACCGCCCCGACTGAGACGTCCAGAGCTTTACCTTCAGGTAGACGTCGAGGGTTGCACGTGCCTCCCGACACGCCGCCTCGGGGTTGGCCGGGGTGATTGACCGGATCGGGTTCGCGGCCTACCTTCAGTAGAACGACGTCACTGTAGTTATCAGGTTGTCGTCTGCGCGACCGCACCACCGCGGCCCGCAGCCTGAGCAGGAGGAGGACGGCATGGCCGCCATCGAGGACGCGCACGAGTCCGCGCGGGCCGTGCCCGTCGGGTCCCAGGGCCTGCTGTTCACCGACGACCTGCCCGAGCTCAACGAGGACAGCGGCTACCGGGGCCCGACGGCCTGCAGGGCCGCCGGCATCACCTACCGCCAGCTCGACTACTGGGCCCGCACCGGACTGGTGGAGCCGTCGGTGCGCAGCGCCACCGGCTCGGGCACCCAGCGTCTCTACGGTTTCCGCGACATCCTCGTCCTCAAGGTCGTCAAGCGCCTGCTCGACACCGGGGTCTCCCTCCAGCAGATCCGCGTCGCCATCAGCCACCTGCGCGAGCGCGGTGTCGAGGACCTCGCCCAGATCACCCTCATGAGCGACGGCGCCTCGGTCTACGAGTGCACCTCAGCCGACGAGGTCATCGACCTCGTCCAGGGTGGGCAGGGCGTCTTCGGCATCGCCGTCGGACGTGTGTGGCGCGAGGTCGAGGGCGAGCTCGCCCAGCTTCCCAGCGAGCGCGTCGAGGACGAAGCCGCAATGGACCACCCCGGCGACGAGCTCACCGCTCGCCGTCAGGCCCGCCGGCTGGCCTGACCGCCGCGGCGGCAATCGCACCACACGTC
This sequence comes from uncultured Actinomycetota bacterium, assembly GCA_963849965.1. Lineage (GTDB taxonomy): Bacteria > Actinomycetota > Actinomycetes > Actinomycetales > Dermatophilaceae > Terrabacter. Next base: position 33,674 of record CAWKJV010000003.1, read on the forward strand.
AGGACCCTTTAGGACACGGCCCGACCGGACACCCCGGCCGGGCCGTCGACATGACCGATCGGCCCGCGCCTGCTGGTAGATTTGGAGTGCCGATCGACCCTGCGTGGGAGAGTCCTCGGGGTGCGCTGCACCTGCGAGGCGCCGAAGGGGCAACATCCCCGGAACCTCTCAGGCGCCAGGACCACGCGGGCGAGGCAACTCTGGAGACACGTCACCGTGCTCGACAGACGGGGAGCGTGTGTCGTCCGCTCGAACCCGTCAGGAGCCCGCATGTCGATCGACCACCTCGTGCCCGTCACCACCGGAACATCCACCGAGACGGTGATGGCCGACTTCGTCAGCCGCCACGTCGGGCCGGCCGGTGACGACGTGCGCCACATGCTCGAGGTGGTGGGTCAGCCCACGCCTCGATGCCATGTGCGACCGCGCCATCCCGGGCGCCATCCGGTCGCAGTCGCCGCTCCGGATCGAGGCGGCAGCCAGCGAGAGCGCCGTCATCGAGGAGCTGCGCGGGTTCGCCTCGCGCAACTCGGTGCTCACCTCGCTCATCGGCCTCGGCTACTACGGCACCGTGACGCCGCCGGTCGTGCGCCGCAACGTCCTGGAGAACCCCGCCTGGTACACCGCCTACACGCCCTACCAGCCCGAGATCTCCCAGGGGCGCCTCGAGGCCCTGCTCAACTTCCAGACGGTCATCACCGACCTCACCGGGCTCGACGTCGCGGGCTCGTCGCTCCTCGACGAGTCGACCGCCGCGGCGGAGGCGATGTCGCTGATGCGCCGCGCCAGCAAGGCACCTGCCGACGCCGTCGTGCTCGTCGACGAGCGGCTCTTCCCGCAGACGATCGCCGTGATGCGCACGCGCGCCGACGCGCTCGGACTGCCCCTGCGCGTCACCGACCTGCGCGGTGTCACCGACGCCGACTCCCTGGCCGCCGCCGCCGACGGCAAGCCTGTCGTCGGGGCACTGGTGCAGTATCCCGACGCCACCGGCGAGATCGTCGACTGGACGGCCCTGACGGCGGCCGTCCACGAGGCCAAGGGCCTCGTCACCGCCTGCGCCGACCTGCTCGCGCTCACCCTGGCCAGCGCCCCGGGCGAGTGGGGCGCCGACATCGCCGTCGGCAGCGCGCAGCGCTTCGGCGTCCCGATGGGCTTCGGGGGCCCGCACGCCGGCTACATGGCCGTCCACCGCGGGCTCGAGCGCCAGATCCCCGGCCGCCTCGTCGGCGTCTCCGTCGACGCCGAGGGCCACCAGGCCTACCGCCTGGCCCTGCAGACGCGCGAGCAGCACATCCGCCGCGAGAAGGCGACCTCCAACATCTGCACCGCGCAGGTGCTGCTCGCCGTCATGGCGAGCATGTATGCCGTGTGGCACGGTCCCGCCGGACTCGTGGCCATCGCGAAGCGCGTGGGCAGCCCTCACCGCCGCCCTGCGCGGCGCCCTGATCGACGGCGGCCTCGACGTCGAGACGACGTCGTTCTTCGACACGCTCACGGTCGTCGTGCCGGGTCGTGCGGACGAGGTCACGACCGCCTTCGCCGACCGGGGCATCAACGTCTGGCGCGTCGACGCCGACCGCGTCTCGCTCAGCCTCGACGAGACGTCCACGCCCGCAACGGTGCACGCGGTCCTCGACGCCTTCGGCGTGAAGACGTCCGACGACGTGACGTCCGGCACCAGCGGGACGGGAGCGCACGGCATACCCGAGGGTCTGGCGCGCACGTCCGAGTTCCTCACCCACCCGGTCTTCCACGCGCACCACTCCGAGACGGCGATGCTGCGCTACCTGCGCCGGCTCTCCGACCGCGACTTCGCCCTCGACCGCGGCATGATCCCGCTCGGCTCGTGCACCATGAAGCTCAACGCCACCACGGAGATGGAGTCGATCACCTGGCCGGAGTTCGCCAACCTGCACCCGTTCGCGCCGGCGCAGCAGACCGAGGGCATCCGCGCCCTCATCGACGACCTGTCGTCGTGGCTGTGCGAGATCACCGGCTACGACGCCGTCTCCCTCCAGCCCAACGCCGGCTCGCAGGGCGAGTTCGCGGGCCTGCTCGCGATCCACGCCTACCACCAGGCGCGCGGCGAGGGCCATCGTCGGGTCTGCCTCATCCCGGCGAGCGCCCACGGCACCAACGCCGCCTCCGCGGTCATGGCCGGGCTCAAGGTCGTCGTCGTCAAGACCGCCGCGGACGGCACCGTCGAGATGGACGACCTGCGCGCGAAGATCGAGGCGCACCGCGACGACCTCGCGGCCATCATGGTGACCTACCCGTCGACGCACGGCGTCTACGAGGACACCATCACCGAGCTGTGCGAGCTCGTCCACGAGGCCGGCGGACAGGTCTACGTCGACGGCGCCAACCTCAACGCCCTCGTCGGGCTCGCCCAGCCCGGGAAGTTCGGCGCGGACGTCAGCCACCTCAACCTCCACAAGACCTTCTGCATCCCGCACGGCGGCGGCGGCCCGGGCGTCGGCCCGGTCGCGGTCCGCGCCCACCTCGCCCCGCACCTGCCCAACCACCCGCTCGCCGCGGAGGCCGGCCCCGAGACCGGCGTCGGCCCGGTGTCCGCCGCGCCCTACGGCTCGGCGAGCATCCTGCCGATCTCGTGGGCCTACGTCCGGCTCATGGGCGGCGAGGGCCTGCGCCACGCCACGCAGATGGCCGTGCTCGGCGCCAACTACATCGCGGCCCGGCTGCGCGAGCACTACCCGGTGCTCTACTCCGGCCACGACGGCCTCGTCGCGCACGAGTGCATCCTCGACGTCCGGCAGATCACGGCCGAGACCGGCGTCACCGTCGACGACATCGCCAAGCGCCTCGTCGACTACGGCTTCCACGCCCCGACGATGAGCTTCCCCGTCGCCGGCACGCTCATGGTCGAGCCGACCGAGTCCGAGAACCTCTACGAGCTCGACCGCTTCTGCGACGCGATGATCGCGATCCGCGGCGAGATCGAGGCGATCCGCGCCGGCGAGGTCGCCGTGGCCGACAGCATGCTGCGACACGCCCCGCACACGGCGCTGAACATCGCGGGGGAGTGGAACCACCCCTACGACCGCACCGAGGCCGCCTTCCCCGTGGGGGTCCACGCCGCCGACAAGTACTGGCCGCCGGTCAGCCGCATCGACGGTGCCTACGGCGACCGCAACCTCGTCTGCTCCTGCCCGCCGCCGGAGGCCTTCGAGGGCTGATCCCCGACGCCGCAGCGGTCACCACCTGACGGGAACTGCGCCGAGGTGGTGGCCGCTGCGTGCGTGCCACTCGCGTCGAGACCGCGAGTGTGGTTGTCTCCTCACGTGGGAGCCGACGTCGAGCAGGCCAGGTACACGCGCGAGCAGCGGCAGCAGTACCGCGAGAAGGTGCGCCGCGACCTCGACGTGTTCGAGCGCATGCTCGGCAAGAGCGAGTTCGAGTTCGACCGGCCCATGACCGGTCTCGAGATCGAGCTCAACCTCGTCAACGAGGACCTCGGGCCCAAGCTCGACAACAAGACGGTGCTCGAGCAGATCGCCGACGAGGACTACCAGACCGAGCTGGCGCGCTACAACATCGAGCTCAACGTCCACCCCCGCCCGCTCCCGGGCGACTCGGCCATCGAGCTCGAGCAGCTGCTGCGCGAGTCCCTCAACCGGGCCTCCGCCAAGGCCGCCGAGGCCCATGCCGGCATCGTCGCCATCGGCATCCTGCCGACCGTCATGCCCGAGCACTTCGAGGGCGACTGGATCAGCGAGAACATCCGCTACGCCGCGCTCAACAACGCGGTGCTCGACGCCCGGGGTGAGGACGTCTGGCTCGAGCTGGAGGGCCCGACGGGGGAGCGCATCGCCCGCTACTCCGACAGCCTGGCCCCTGAGTCGGCCTGCACCTCGATCCAGCTGCACCTGCAGGTCCAGCCCGAGCGCTTCGCCGACCACTGGAACGCCGCCCAGGTCCTCGCCGGCCCGCAGCTCGCGCTCGGCGCGAACTCGCCGTTCTTCCTCGGGCAGCGACTGTGGGCCGAGACCCGCATCCCGCTCTTCACCCAGGCCACCGACACGCGCTCGGTCGAGCTGAAGAACCAGGGCGTGCGCCCCCGCGTCTGGTTCGGCGAGCGGTGGATCACCTCGATCTTCGACCTCTTCGAGGAGAACGTCCGCTACTTCCCGGCGCTGCTGCCCGAGCTCTACGACGAGGAGCCCGAGGAGGTCTTCGAGCGCGGCGAGGTGCCCGAGCTCAAGGAGCTGCGCCTGCACAACGGCACGGTCTACCGCTGGAACCGCCCGATCTACGACATCGTCGGCGGTCGGCCGCACCTGCGCGTCGAGAACCGCGTCCTGCCGGCCGGGCCGAGCATCGCCGACGTCATGGCCAACGCCGCCTTCTACTACGGCACCATGCGCATCCTCGCCGAGGAGGACCGCCCGGTCTGGACCCGGATGAGCTTCTCGGCAGCGGAGGCCAACTTCGAGGAGGGCGCCCGCCTCGGGATCGACGCCAGCACCTACTGGCCCGGCTTCGGTGACGTGCCGGCCACCGAGCTCGCGCTGCGCCGCCTGCTGCCCATGGCCCACGAGGGTCTCGAGCGCTGGGGGGTCTCTGCGGCCGTGCGGGACCGCTTCCTGACGATCATCGAGCAGCGATGCCTCCTGGGCATCAACGGGGCGTCGTGGCAGACCGAGTGCGTCGCCCGGCTCGAGGCCCGGGGCCTGACCCGCGACCAGGCGCTGCGCGAGATGCTCCGCCACTACATCGAGGGCATGATGGCCAACGAGCCCGTGCACACGTGGGACCTCCCGCGCAACTGATCGCGAGCGGGTGAGCCTGTGCCCCAACCCCGCCGGCGTATGCCGTGAGCCCGGGCACCCGGCATACGCCAGCGTTGCGCTTCGGTCAGTCGGAGAGCAGCCGCCAGGGGGAGAGGTTGTACATCCCCAGGCAGCGGGTGGACCGGTGGTGCGTCAGCACGCTCATCGACCCGGCGTCGAGGATGAGCTGCTGGCCGAAGCGCGGGTCGAGCCCGAGGAAGGTGGCCGTCAGCACGCGGAGCGCGTGGCCGTGGCCGAAGAGCGCGACGTCGCCGTGCTCGAGGTCGGGCCACACCTTGTCGATGACCTGCTGGGCCCGCGCCGACACCTCCTCGACGGTCTCGCCCGGCGTGGCGCCGGGCTGCACGCCGTCGACGAAGACCTCCCACGGGTGGCCGATCTCGGCGCTGATCTGCTTCGTCGTGACGCCCTCGTAGGCGCCGTAGTCCCACTCGCGCAGCAGCGGCTCGACCTCGAAGTCGCCGAGGCCGGCGAGCTCGGCCGTCCGCTTCGCGCGCTGGAGCGGGCGAGACGAGGACGCGCTCGAAGCGGTGCTTGCGCAGCACGTCGGCGAGCTCGCGGGCGGCCGCCTCGCCCTCGGGCAGCAGCGGCAGGTCGGTCGTCCCGGTGTGCTGCCCGCTCAGCGACCACTCCGTCTCGCCGTGCCGGAAGAGGTAGATGTTGCCGGGAACGACGCCGTCGGGAGTGGCCATGACCGCCACAGTATCGGCGAGCCCGCGACCCGCGCTGACCTGCGACGCTGGCCGATCCGGGCGACGCTCCGGCAGACTCTCGGGCAGACTCGGCGACATGGACCTGCCCTTCCACCTGCTCAACGTCTTCTCGATCGCCGGCCAGCCCTTCTCGGGCAACCCGCTCTGCGTCTTCCCCGACGCCGCGGTGCTCACCGACGAGGAGATGCTCGCGTGGGCGCGCCAGTTCAACCTCAGCGAGTCGACGTTCGTGACCTCGCTCGGGGACGGCGCCACGGGGGAGGCGGACGTGCGCATCTTCACCCCCGGGCACGAGATGCCCTTCGCCGGCCACCCGACGCTGGGCACGGCGGAGGTCGTCGCGGCGCTCGGGCGGCGGTCTGGACACGGTGCACCTGCGCATGCCCGCCGGGCGCATCCCGGTCACGCGCGTGGACGGCGGCTGGCGCCTCACGGCCCGAGCGGCCACCCTGCGCGAGGTGGCCTCGAGCGGTGCGGACCTCGCGGCCGCGCTGGGCCTCGACGCCGCGGCGCTCGTGCGCTCCGACGCCAGCTGGGTCGACGCCGGGGTCGAGCAGCTCGTCGTGCGGCTCGACGACGTGGACAGCGTCCGCGCCTGCGACCCCGACGCGCACCGGATGGCCGAGCACATGACGTCGCCCGGTCGGCCCCCGCACGTCTACGCCTGGGCGTGGAGCGGACCCACGAGCATCGAGGCCCGGCTCTTCTACGCCCAGGGCCAAGCGGTCCTCGAGGACCCCGCCACCGGATCGGCGTGCGCCAACCTCGGCGGCTGGCTCGTCGCGCAGGGCGTCCGCGACGTGTCGATCGAGGTCAGTCAGGGCGCCGCGGTGGGTCGCCCGTCGCGACTGCTCCTCGACATCGACGACCGGGGTGGCATCCACGTCGGCGGACGCGTCGAGGCCGTCGGCCGGGGCACCTGCTCGCTCGAGAGCGTGGGGGCGTGACCATGGCGACCTACATCGGCTTCCTCCGCGCCGTCAACGTCGGCACAGCGCTGGGTGAAGATGGAGCGTCTGCGAGCACACCTGTCCGACAACGGGTTCGACGATGTCGTGACGCACATCCAGAGCGGCAACGTGCGCGTCACCACCTCGATGCGCAGCCCGGCGAAGGTCGAGGCGTCGCTGCGGAGCCTCATCAGCGACGAGTTCGGCTTCGACGTGCCCGTCGTCGTCCGCAGTCCCGCCGAGCTGCGGCGGACGGCCGCCGACGCGGACGCGGTCGACTCGCCCCTCGGCGCGGACGCGCGGCGCTACGTCACCTTCACGACGGGCGGGATCAGCGCCGACGGTCGCGCGGCGCTCGAGGCCTGGGCCGAGCCGGGCGAGCGCGTCGTCGTGCTCGGGTCCGATGTGCTCCTCTTCCTCACCAAGCCGGCCCACCAGGCGAAGCTGACCAACGTGCGGCTCGAGCGCCTGACCGGCGCGACCGGCACCGCCCGCGACCTCAAGGTCGTCCGCGCCCTCGCCGAGAAGTGGGGGCGGCTGACGGGTGTCCCGGCCCGACGGACCGCCACGAACCACGGCGGCGCCGAGCGGGCGGGCGTGGCCCGGCCTGACGGCATACCTCATGGTGGTCGGTCGGACCGACCACCGAGCCTCAGAGGCGGGTGCGGCGGACCAGCTCGAAGCAGACGACGGCGGCAGCGGCGGAGACGTTGAGCGACTCGACGCCGGCCGCCATGGGGATGGACACCCACGTGTCGACGAGCGCGGCCACCTCGGGCGTCAGTCCGGCCGTCTCGCTGCCGAGGACGAACGCGACCGGCTCCGGCAGGTGGGCCGCGAACAGGTCGTCGTCGCCGCCGGCGTCGAGCCCGACGACGTGGAAGCCCGCGCGCTTGAGGTCGGCCACGGCCTCGGCGGCCGTGAACGCCTTGAGGATGGGGGAGCGGAAGGCGACCCCGCCGAGGCCTTGACGACGAGCGGGTCGAGCGAGGCGACACCCTTGCGCGGGACGACGATGCCGTCGATGCCGGCCGCCGTGGCGGACCGCAGGATCATCCCGACGTTGGCAGGGGTCGTCACGCCGTCGAGAACGAGGACGGCGCGCAACGACGTCGCGTCGGCCTCGAGTGCAGCCTCGAGCGGACGCATCCGCGGCGCCACGACGTCGGCGAAGACGCCCTGGTCCTGTCGGCCGTTGCCGGCGAGCTTCTTGACGCGCTCGGCGCTCGCGTGCTGCACCTCGACGCCCCGGCGCCGCGCCGCCTGCTGGATCTCGCGCAGGCCGCTGCCGCGGGCCCCGTCGGCGATGACGACCTTGTCGACGTGCAGGTCCTCGTCGAGGAGCACCTCGTGGACGGGGTTGCGGCCGTAGACCGTGATGAAGCGGTCCTTGGGGGAGATGTCGGCGCTCACCGCGACAGGATGTCACAGCGGGAATGGGGGAGGACCCCGTGACGTTCGGTATGATTGAATCGTCAATCAAAAGGAGCTGGGACACATGCAGTTCGGGATCTTCACCGTCGGCGACGTCACCACCGACCCCACGACGGGCCGTACGCCGACCGAGCACGAGCGGATCCAGGCCACCGTCGCCATCGCCAAGAAGGCGGAGGAGGTCGGGCTCGACGTCTTCGCGACCGGACAGCACCACAACCCGCCGTTCATCCCGTCGGCCCCGACGACGACGCTCGCCTACATCGCCGCCCAGACCGAGCGGATCCTGCTGTCCACGTCGACGACCCTCATCACGACGACCGACCCGGTCCGGATCGCCGAGGACTACGCGACGCTGCAGCACCTGAGCAACGGCCGGATGGACCTCATGATGGGCCGCGGCAACACCGGCCCGGTCTACCCGTGGTTCGGCAAGGACATCCGCGACGGCATCCCGCTCGCGATCGAGAACTACGCCCTGCTCCACCGCCTGTGGCGCGAGGACGTCGTCAACTGGCAGGGCAAGTACCGCACCCCGCTCCAGGGCTTCACGTCGACGCCCCGCCCGCTCGACGGCATACCTCCGTTCGTCTGGCACGGCTCGATCCGCAGCCCCGAGATCGCCGAGCAGGCCGCCTACTACGGCGACGGCTTCTTCTCCAACCACATCTTCTGGCCGGCCAGCCACACCAAGCAGATGGTCCAGCTCTACCGTCGCCGCTTCGAGCACTACGGCCACGGCAGCGCCGACCAGGCCATCGTGGGGCTCGGCGGGCAGGTCTTCATGCGGAAGAACAGCCAGGACGCCGTCCGCGAGTTCCGGCCCTACTTCGACAACGCGCCCGTCTACGGCCACGGCCCCTCGCTCGAGGAGTTCACGAGCCAGACGCCGCTCACCGTCGGCAGCCCGCAGGAGGTCATCGAGAAGACGCTCGGCTTCCGGGAGTACGCCGGTGACTACCAGCGCCAGCTGTGGCTGCTCGACCACGCGGGTCTGCCGCTCAAGACGGTGCTCGAGCAGCTCGACATCCTCGGCGAGGAGGTCGTGCCGGTCCTCCGCAAGGAGTTCGCCGCCCTCAAGCCCGCGCACGTGCCCGATGCCCCGACCCACGCGAGCCGGCTCGCCGCCGCGCGCACGCGCACCGCAGCGTCCACCGAGCCCACCCTGGAGGTGACGAAGTGAACCCGTTCCACATCGCCGTCATCACGGCCGGCGTGACCCAGCCGTCCTCGACGCGCCTGCTCGCCGACCGCCTCACCGAGGCGACCGTCCGGGCGCTCGCGCCCCGCGAGGTCGTCGTCGAGGTCGTCGACGTCCGCGACGTCGCGCACGACCTGACGAACAACGTCCTCACCGGGTTCGCCTCGCCGGACCTGCAGGTCCGTCTCGACGCGATCGCCGAGGCCGACGCCGTCATCGTCGCGACGCCGGTGTATGCCGCGTCGTACAGCGGGCTGTTCAAGATGCTGATCGACGTGCTCCCCAAGGACACGCTGCGCGACACGCCGGTGCTGCTCGGCGCCACCGGCGGCACGGCCCGACACTCGCTCGCCATCGACCACGCCCTGCGGCCACTGTTCGCCCACCTCGGCGCACTCGTGGCCCCGGTCGCGGTCTTCGCGGCGAGCGAGGACTGGGGCAGCGTCGACGCCGGCCGACTCGGAGAGCGCATCGAGCGCGCGGGCACGGCCTTCGCGGCCCTGCTCGCGGGGCAGCCCCGCGCCCGCCGGGTCGACCCCTTCGAGGACGTCACGCCCTTCGAGGCGATGCTGACCGACCTCCGCGGCTGAGCGCCTCCTCGCGACGACACGCGGGGGAGTGCTCCCCATGGCACCGGTCGGCGCGGCGCCACCTACCGTGGGGCCACCGTCGACAGGAGGAACGCGTGCTCTACCGCAAGGGTGCTGACCCGGAAGCCCTCGACCGCGCCGCCCGCGAGCTGACCGCGTGCGCAGGCGAGGTCGAGGTGATCCGTGCCAACGGCACGAGGGCCCTTGTCGGTTCTGGGCCGCTCGTGGGGTGGCGCGGATGCCGATGCGGCACAGGAGAGCTGGCGCTCCACCTCGACGCGCGCTGTCTCGCTCGGCTCGACCCTCGACCGGATGGCCGCACGGCTCGGCGACAACGCCCGCGCCCAGCGATCGGCCAGTGGCGGCACCGGGAGCCTGCTCACGCCGGGGCCGTTGCTCCCGTTCGGGCTCGGCGGGTCGGCCTCCGTCGGTGCCGAGGCGACGGCTCAACCGCCCTTCGCCGACGGTCTGCGGGGCACCAGGCCCCAGGAGATCGATCTCGAGCTCGCCGAGCTGGCCAAGGGCGTCTACGACGGCACGGGCACCGAGAACTTCGACGCGCTCGACGCCTCGCAGCTCGAGGCGCTGGGGATCGATCCCAGGACGCTCACGGGTCCGGGCGGCTTCGCCGCGAACATCTATCGCGACGCGAAGGGCGACTACGTGCTGGCCTTCGCGGGCACCGACCCGACCAGCGTCAACGACTGGGCGACGCAACGCCCAGCAGGGCATGGGCTACCTCAGCGCGCAGCACCTCCAGGCGATCGCGCTCGCCCAGCACCTCGCCAGGGCCGTCGGCAGCGAGAACATGGTGCTGACGGGGCACTCACTGGGCGGCGGTCTCGCGAGCACGGCCTCCGTCGCGACGGACGTCCCGGCCGTGACGTTCAACGCGGCGGGCGTCCATCCCAACACGGTGCTGGCCGCCGCCGCCCTCGGTCACCACGACGCAGGACTGTCGCAGGGTCAGATTCGCAACTACCACGTGCGTGGCGAGATCCTGACGACGCTGCAGAACCCGCTCGGGTCCTTCGTCGACCACGTGCCCTTCGTCGGTGACGACCCGCTGCCCAACGCCCTCGGCACCCAGATCGCGCTCAACCCAGCGAAGGGTCCCGACCTGCACCCCTCACCCTGGGGACTCGTCAGTCCGGTGATCGTCGATCGCCGACACGTCGAAGGACCTGGGCGGCTATGCCGTGGGCCTGCACCAGACTCCGTCGGTCATCGAGGCCATGCAGGCCAGCCACGTACTTCGGCAAGAACTGACCCGCGGCCTGTCGGGCGGCCCGATGCCGGGTCGGAGAAGGCTAGCGGGGAGCCGGTCAGTCCGCTGCGGCCTGCGCGGCGCGGCCTGCAGCCTCCTCGACCGCCTGCAGATCCGCGGGCGTCGGTGCGACGACGTGGGCGGCATACGGCTCCGGGTGCCGACGCAGGTAGAGCGAGATGTAGGGGCAGACCGGCACGATGACACGACCGGCCGCCACGGAGGCATCGAGCGCCGCCGCAGCGAGACGGCTGGCCAGGCCCTGCCCCTCCCTGTCCTCGGCGACCTCGGTGTGGAAGAAGACGACACGGTCGGCCTGAGCGGCCTTGCCGGGCACGACGACGTAGCTCGCCAGCCCGACGAGACGGCCGGCGTCGCGCACCTCGAACCGCTCGCGCTCCGGGACGTCGACGATCTCGATGTGCTCCGCGTCCTCGCTCATGGGCCCAGCATCGCGCACCGCAGGGGTGTGCTCAAACGCGACGGCTGTCAGCCGGCCCAAGCGCGAGGCCTGCCGATGACGCTGCGGATGGTGCTGCAGGTGGTGGGGTGATCACCCCCCCACCTGCAGCACCATCGGCGACATCATCGGGCCGCGGGCCAGCCGGACGGTTCCGCAAGGCGCTCCGCCGCCATTGCGGCCCCAGGAGACGCGGGCGGGGCCCGCGCATGGCAGGGTGAGGGCATGGCGAAGTACTTCGACGTCCACCCCGTGGACCCCCAGCCCCGGGCCATCGGCCAGGCGGTCGAGATCCTGCGATCCGGCGGCCTCATCGCCTACCCGACCGACTCGTGCTTCGCCCTCGGGTGCTCCCTCGACAACCCCGAGGGCAAGGAGCGCATCCTGCGGATCCGGCATCTCGACGACAAGCACCACTTCACGCTCGTCTGCGCCGACTTCGCCCAGCTCGGCCAGCTCGTGCACCTCGACAACTCGGTCTTCCGCGCCATCAAGGCGGCGACGCCGGGTCCCTACACCTTCATCCTGCCCGCGACGAAGGAGGTGCCCCGGCGCCTGCTCCACGCGAAGAAGAAGACCGTCGGCGTGCGCATCCCCGAGCACCCGGTCGTCCGCGAGCTGCTGCGCGCCCTGGGGGAGCCGATCCTGTCGAGCACGCTACTCCTGCCCGACGACGAGGAACCGATGACCGAGGGCTGGGAGATCAAGGACCGGCTCGACCACGTCATCGACGCCGTCATCGACTCGGGGGAGTGCGGCCTCGAGCCGACCACCGTCGTCGACTACTCCGACAGCTACCCGGTGGTCACCCGCGTCGGGGCCGGCGACCCGAGCGCCTTCGAGTAACCGCTCACCGCGCTGTCTCGCGACGGACGCCCCTGTCGAACCGGGCTCCGGTGCTGTTCAATCGGGCCATGACTTCAGGCGGCGAAGAGGCGCGACAGACCACGGAGTCGATGGGCTCCCTGCTGACGGGCCTCGACGGCGCGGACCGCGAGACCATGGAGCTGCGTCTGGAGCGGTGGTTCGACGACCTCGTCGCGGCCCTCCAGGTGCTCTACCCCGACCATGACGTGTGGGCGCTCGCCCTACGCCTCGTCGAGTCGGCCGTCACGGCCTTCGTCGCCCGGTCGCCCGAGCTGCGCCGCCTCGACCAGCGGCGCCTCCTGCGCCCGGACTGGCTGCAGCAGCCGGACATGTTCGGCTACGCCTGCTACACCGACCGGTTCGCCGGAGACCTCGACGGCCTGCGGAGCCGGGTGGACTATCTCCGCGACCTCGGTGTCAGCTATCTCCACCTCATGCCCCTGCTCCAGCCGCGCGAGGGCGACAACGACGGCGGCTACGCAGTCCAGGACTTCCGCACGGTCCGGGCCGACCTCGGCACCGTCGACGACCTGACCAATCTCGCGAGCGACCTTCGGGGGCAAGGGATCTCGCTGGTGCTCGACCTGGTGCTCAACCACGTGGCCCGAGAGCACGAGTGGGCTCGCCGGGCCCAAGCGGGGGAGCAGCGCTACCGCGACTACTTCCACGTCTACCCCGACCGCGTCATGCCGGACGCCTACGAGCGCACCCTGCCGGAGGTCTTCCCCGACTTCGCCCCGGGCAACTTCACCTGGGACGACGAGCTGCAGGGGTGGGTCTGGACGACCTTCAACGAGTGGCAGTGGGACGTCAACTGGGGCAACCCCGACGTGCTGGTCGAGTACGCCGAGATCGTGCTCCACCTCGCCAACCTCGGCGTCGAGGTGCTGCGCCTCGACGCCATCGCGTTCACGTGGAAGCGGCTCGGCACGAACTGCCAGAACCAGCCCGAGGTGCACGCCGTGACCCAGGCGCTGCGCACCGTGGCGCGGATCGCCTGCCCGGCGCTGGCCTTCAAGGCCGAGGCCATCGTCGGCCCGCGCGATCTCGTGCAGTACCTCGGTCAGGGTCCGCACGCCGGCCGCGTCAGCGACCTCGCCTACCACAACAGCCTCATGGTGCAGGTGTGGTCGATGCTCGCGACCGGCAGCTCCGGCCTGACCAAGCGAGCCCTCTCGGCACTGCCGCCGACGCCGCCGAGCGGCACGTGGATCTGCTACGTCCGGTGCCACGACGACATCGGGTGGGCCATCGACGACGGCGACGCCGCCGCCGCGGGGCTCGACGGCCACGCTCACCGCCGCTTCCTGTCGAACTGGTATGCCGGGGACGAGCCGGGCTCGTGGGCCCGCGGGCTCGTCTTCCAGCACAACCCCGCCACCGGCGACAAGCGGATCAGCGGCACGGCGGCTGCCCTGACTGGCCTCTCGGACGCGGAGCTGCGCGGCGACGAGGGCGGGGTGGGCCTCGGCCTCGCGCGGCTCTTCCTCGCGCACGCCGTGGTGGCCGGCTGGGGCGGCATCCCGGTCGTCTGGAGTGGTGACGAGCTCGGCATGCCGAACGACCCGGACTGGGCGCGGGAGCCGGGTCACGAGGACGACAACCGCTGGGCGCACCGCGAACGGATCGACTGGGCGCTGGCAGCGCACCGCGACGATCCGGGCACGACGGCCGGCCGGGTGTTCGCCGGCCTGCGGCACCTCGCGGCGGTGCGCGCCGGGCTGCCCCAGCTGCACGCGTCGGCGCAGACACGTGTCGTCCTCGAGACCGGCGACGGCGTGCTCGTCGTCGTGCGCTCGCACCCGAGCGGGGCGATGGTCTGCGTGTACAACGTCACGTCCTCATGGCAGACCGTCGAGATGCGTCACGTCAGCGACGCCGGCATCGTGCACCCCTTCGACGCTCTCGGCGGCCATCCCGTCTTCGGCGGGGCGGACGGCCGCGCCTCGTTGAGCCCGTATGCCGCCTGGTGGGTCGTCGAGGCACCGGTGGAGGTGCCGCACACCTGACGCATCCGCGTCCTTGGTTTTGGTTTTGTGTAACAACCTTGGCCAAGGAGCTGGAGTGCATATGACGACGACTTGGCCTGCACTCGGCTCGCGAAACCATGCCGCGGCAGCCCGTCGAGGGCCTGCTCGAGCACTCGAGACGGGCGCGGAGAGCCAAGCCGTCGTCCTACGAGGCCGCCGCCGTGCCGACGATCGCCGCTGCCGCGCTCGTCCTCTCGAGCGATCTCGCCGACGACCTTGACGACGCCTACGCGGCCGATCTCGGCCAGCGCCTGCGGTGCCGCCGAACTGCAGCGGAACCCGCGAAATCCCTTCGGATCAGGGCGGACTCGCAGATCCGGTCAGGGCATCGATGGCTGCCGGGTCGACGTCGACCCAGGCACCGTGCGGGTGGCAGGTGCCCAGGGCCACGGGCGCGAGCTCCACCCCGGCGCGCCACCGGCTCAGACCGATGACGGTGTCGCCGTCGACGGCACCGTCGGGGACCGGCACCCCCGGGACGCACCCTGGTGGCTCGGCACTCAACCAGGTGAGGTCCGGCACGTCGTGCGCGAGTGACCGCAGGTGGCTGACGAGCTCGCCGCGCCGCGCAGGGTCGAGGTAGGTCAAGGCCCAGGAGCTCAGCACGACGACATGGGCCCCGGGCCCGGTCCGGGCGCGCGCCCGCTCGGCAGCCTCAGGGAGGCCCTCGACCATGTCGCCGCGGAGCACGTCCGGCGGATCGCTCCGCATGACCTCCCGCGCGGAGCGGAACCGTTCGATCCGGCCGGGCACCTCGGGCCACAGGCAGGCCTCGAGCCACCGAACGGCCTCGATCGTCGTCGAGGTCGACGGGTGCGACGTCGAGTCCGACCTGACCCCCGACGGTCGGCAGGCCGAGGCGGCGCTGGGTCAGATGGACGCCGACACCGGCCCGGTCGACCCCCACACAGCGCACCGGCGAGGCGGCGTCGCCGAAGAGCACCCGGCTCCCGGGTGAGACGAGCTCGACGGCATACCGGTCGACACCGAGGAGCAGCCCAGCGCTCGCACCGAGCTCGACGAGAGCCACGGGAAGGTCCGGCCGGTCAGCGGTCGCCGCCACAAGACCCACCGCGACATAGACGGCGCGGTTGACCTCGTTCGTCTGCGTGCCGTGGGTGGCGATGCGTTCGACGAGCTCGTCGCGGTGCTCCATGACAAGCTCGCGGACAGACGGCCAGGGATCACCCGACGCAACCGCATCTCGTCCGACGACACTCGGATACCACTGTGCCGCAGCCGAATCCGGGTTCCGCAGGACGAGTTCGTGCACGGCGGCAAGCCACAGCACGGGACGCGCCTGACCGGGGCGGGCGGCGAGCAGCAGCGCGGCCGCCTCGTCGTCTCGGGCCAGCTCACGACACAGCGCCGCATAGAGCGGGAGCGCAGCATACTCGGCGGCGAACTCGACGAAACGCCTCTGGATCCGGGCGAGTCGGGCGCGGTCGACGACGGGGGAGTCGTCGCTCATCGGCGTTCGAGCAGCACGATGACCTCGTGGTGCGACGTCTGGGGGAACATGTCGAAGAGGCGGGCCCGGCGCGTCTCGTAGGACGGCAGGAGCGCGAGGTCGCGCGCGAGGCTGCTCACGTTGCAGCTCGAGTAGATGACGTGGGCGGCCCCGGACTGCTCGAGCCAGCGCGCCAGGTCGGGGCCGATGCCGCGACGGGGCGGGTTGACGACAACCGTCGAACCTCCGGACCGGAGCAGGTCGGGGTCGAGGGCGCCGACGTCGGTGGCGTCGCCCACCCGGAACTCGACGTCGCCGACGTCCCGGGCGCTCCGCGCGCAGCTCCCGGGCCGACCGCTCGGCGCTCAGCACGGCATCGGGGGAGACCTCGACGCCGAGCACCCGGCCGACGCCCGCCTGCGCAGCGTGCAGAGCGAATCCGCCGACACCGCAGTAGAGGTCGAGCACGGCGTCGGGTGAGATCCCTCGCATCCAGTCCTGCGCCTGGCGGTAGAGGCCGGCCGCGACGGCGGTGTTGGTCTGGAAGAAGCTGTTGGGTCGCAGGTTGAGGGTCAGTCCGTTGACCGGCATGGCCAGCACGTCCTGCGACGTCAGGACGATCTCGGTGTCGCCCTCGAGGACGGCCTTGTGCTCCGGCTGGAGGTTGACGGAGACGACGGCAACCTCCGGCACCCGGGCGAGCAGCGTCGGCAGGCGCGACTCGAGCAGCGCGAGATGACGGCGCGAGCGCAGGACGAAGCGGAGCATGACCGTGCCGGCGGGGGAGAGCGTGAGGATGACGTGCTTGAGCTCGCCCCGGCGCGCGCCCACGTCGTACGGCTCGAGGGCCATCTCGTCGACGAGCGCTGCGACGTGCGGGATGAGCCGCTGCAGCGGCTGCTCGTGCAGGCCGCACGCCCGCAGGTCGACGCCGTTCGCGTCGGCGTCCAGGATGCCGAGCGTCACGGCGCCGGTGCGTCCGCCGACGACGAGCTTGGCCTTGTTGCGGAAGGCGGACTCGGCGCTGGCGAAGGGCTCGAGCCAGACGACGTCCGGTGCGGCGTCGGCCAGCGCGAGCTCGCACCGACGGTGCTTGTCGGCGAGCTGGACGGCATACGGGACGCCCATGAGGGCGCACGAGCCGCACCGTCCGGAGTCGAAGTAGTCACACTGCATCGCCGCCAAGGCTACGGCTCCGAGAGCGCATCTAGGACCACCGGTAGACGTCCCTGCGGGGAGCCCCACCTCACGTCAAAGTGACATAATGTCGATTATCGGCGTTTTGGGTGCCGTCACGAGCGCCCGTGTCGGCACCGGCCCGAGCACGGCATCGAGCACGAAAAAGGAAGGACGCCGACGCCGTCCTTCCACTTCCAACGTATAGCGCACCCCGGGTCTTGCGGCAAGACCCCGTGCATGCCGCAGAATCGCTGGCCGACACCTGAACTCGGGACGGAGCTCACCACGTGAACCCCCAGACGACCAGCGCCTTCGCCCTTGCCGACCGCTTGATGCCCAAGGCCGACCCTGCCCTCATCGCCCACGACGACGCGCACTTCGCGGCGATCGCCGAGACCCTGGCGCAGACGACCGCCGAGCTGTCCGACCGCCTGACCGCCGCGCGCCGGGCACCGGGTGGCAGAGGACAAGCCGCCCTGGACCGGGACCAGGAGGTCCACCGACTCACGGCCCGCCTGCGCACCCTGGGCCGTTACGGGCTCGACCTGTGCCTGGGCCACATCGTTCATGAGAACGATTCCCATCCCACATACATCGGACGGCTCGGCCTGACCGACAGCGCGGGCCGGCGGGTGCTGGTCGACTGGCGCTCCCCCGCCGCCGAACCGTTCTTCGGCGCGACCCACGCCAATCCCATGGGCCTTCGGAGCCGACGACGCTACCGCTGGACGCGCGGCCGCGTCAGCGACTACTGGGACGAGGTCTTCACCTCCGACGGCCTCGAGGACCAGGCGACCCTCGACGACGACGACGCCTTCATCGCCTCGCTCGGTGCGAGCCGGTCACCGCGGATGCGTGACGTCCTGGCCACCATCCAGGCCGACCAGGACGCCATCATCCGGGCCGGCTCCCGCGGCGCCCTCGTCGTCGACGGCGGTCCCGGCACGGGCAAGACGGTCGTCGCGCTGCACCGCACGGCATACCTGCTCTACTCCGACCCGCGGCTCGGGCACCGCAGGGGCGGCGTGCTGTTCGTCGGGCCGCACGAGCCCTACCTCTCCTACGTGGCCGACGTCCTGCCGAGCCTCGGTGAGGAAGGCGTGCAGACGTGCACCCTGCGCGACCTCGTCCCCGAGGGCGCCACGGCGCCGCCCGAGACCGACCCGGAGGTGGCTCGGCTCAAGTCCTCGATGGAGCTCGTCGACGCCATCGAGCCCGCGGTCGGCCTCTACGAGGAGCCACCCAGCCAGGGGATGGAGGTCACGACCCCCTGGGCCGACGTCTGGCTCTCCCCCGCCGACTGGGCAGAAGCGTTCGCGGCGGGTCTCCAGGTCCCCCACAACGAGGCTCGCGACGACGTCTGGGAGGCCCTCCTCACCATCCTCCTCGACCGCCACGACCTGGAGGTGCGCCTCGACGATGGCCAGGACGTGGCAGCCGAGGCGACGCCCGCGATGGTCCGGCGCTCGCTCGAGCAGAACCGCGAGCTCAGGACCGCGTTCGAGCGCTCCTGGCCGTTGCTCGACGCCGACGACCTCGTCGGGGACCTGTGGACCGTCCCGGCCTACCTGCGCCGCTGCGCGCCCACCCTCAGCATCGAGCAGGTCCGTCGGCTCCAGCGTGCCGAGCCGGACGCGTGGACGGTCTCGGACCTGCCCCTGCTGGACGCGGCCCGGCTGCGGCTCGGAGACCGGGAGACGGCCCGGCGCCGGCGCCGGGCCGACGCGGCCCGCGCCGCCGAGCGCGAGGAGCGGGCCAGGGTCGCGGAGCACCTCATCGCGTCGGACGACTCCGACATGCACGTCATGTCGATGCTGCGCGGTGCGGACCTGCGGAGCGCCCTCGACGACGACGCAGGGCGCGACGCCCGTCCCGACCTGCTGGCCGGACCCTTCGCCCACGTGGTCGTGGACGAGGCGCAGGAGCTGACCGACGCCGAGTGGCGGATGCTGCTGAACCGCTGTCCGTCGCGAAGCCTCACCGTCGTCGGCGACCGGGCACAGGCCCGTCACGGCTTCACCGAGTCGTGGCACGAGCGACTCGCCCGCATCGGGCTCGACCGCGTCGACCTGGCCGCGCTCAGCATCAACTACCGCACCCCCGCGGAGGTCATGACGGAGGCCGAGCCGGTCATCCGGGCCGCCCTGCCGGATGCGAACGTCCCGACCTCCATCCGCGTGAGCGGCGTGCCGGTCCAGCACGGCGCGACAGCCGACCTCGTGGCGATCCTGCAGTCGTGGCTGGCCGCCCATGCCGACGGAACCGCCTGTGTCATCGGCGGCCCGCCACTCGAGGAGAGCGAGCGCGTCCGGGCGCTGACACCCGCGCTGTCCAAGGGGCTCGAGTTCGACCTCGTCATCCTCGTCGACCCGGAGCGGTTCGGTGACGGCATCGAGGGGGCCGTCGACCGCTACGTCGCGATGACCCGGGCCACACAGCAGCTCGTCATCCTCACGAGCCGCTGACGCGGCGTGTCGACGCCGCGTGTCGACGCCGCGTGTCGACGCCGCGTGTCGACGCCGCTCCCCCTGTCGGGGCGCCCGGCCGTGTGGGACAGTCCTCGCATGTCGCACGTCGTCGTCAACGCCGCACGACCGGAGACCCGGGAGCAGCGGGCCTGGTACTGGTACGACTGGGCCAACTCGGCCTACGTCACGACCACCGCCACGGTGCTCATGAGCCCCTACCTCACGACCGTCGCCGAGGAGGCCGCCTGTCCCGGCCTGCCCGACGGCCAGGACTGCACGACGAACCTCTCCGTGCTCGGCATCCCCGTCGCGCCGGGGTCGCTGTGGTTCTTCACCGTGACCTTCACGACGATCCTCTCCGCGATCGTCCTGATCTTCATCGGCGCCATCGCCGACCGCAGCCCGCACCCGACCCGCCTGCTGGGCGGGTTCGCGTGGGCCGGTGCCCTGGCCGCCAGCCTGATGTTCTTCGTCGCGGGCACGAACTGGCAGCTGGGAGCCGCGCTCGTCGTCGTCGCCGGCATCTGCCTCGGCGCCTCGCTCGTCATCTACGACTCGATCCTGTGCCGCATCGCCAACGAGAACGAGCGCGACCGCGTCTCCTCGAAGGGTTGGGCGTTCGGCTACCTCGGCGGCGGCATCCTGCTCGCGCTCAACTTCGGCCTGGACTTCTTCCACGAGGACCTCGGGCTCGACCGGGCCCTGTCGACCCGCATCAGCATCCTGTCCGCAGGACTCTGGTGGGCCGGTTTCACGATCATCCCCTACCTCGGGCTGCGTCACCTGACCGGCACGGTCGAGACGCCCGTCGAGCGCTCGGCCGGGGTCGTCGGTGGCAGCATCGCCCAGCTGCGGAGCACGTTCCGCGACCTCGCGAACTACCCCCAGACGAAACTGTTCCTCCTCGCGTACCTCTTCTTCAACGACGGCATCCAGACCGTCATCGGCAGCTCGAGCGTCTACGGCTCCAAGGAGCTCGGCTTCTCGGAGACGACGGTGCTCGGAGTCTTCCTCTTCGTGCAGTTCGTCGCCTTCGTCGGCGCACGGCTCTTCGGTCGGGTGGCGGCGTCCATCGGGGCCTGGCGCACCGTCCTCTACGGCATCGGCCTGTGGACGGTCGTCGTCGTCTTCGCCTTCCTCGTGCCCTCGAAGTCGCTCGTCATCTTCCTCGCGCTGGCACTGCTCATCGGCCTCGTCCTCGGCGGCACCCAGGCCCTGTCCCGGTCGCTCTACAGCCAGCTCATCCCCCGCGGCCGCGAGGCCGAGTACTTCAGCCTCTACCAGGCGATGGAGCGCGGCACGAGCTGGTTCGGCACGCTCATCTTCGGGCTCGTCTACCAGTTCACGCTCAGCTACCGCTGGGCGATCATCGCGCTCATCGTCTTCTTCGCCCTCGGCGGCGTCCTGCTCGCACGGGTCCGGATGCGTGAGGGCATCGAGCAGGCCGGCAACCCGGTCCCTGCCGTCGTCTGAGACCGGCTTACAATCCCGGACGCGCAGGGAACAACTGAGCCGTCACGCTCGTTCAAGCGTCTGTGAGGGTATGACACCAGAGCGGTGTCCACAGACACGAGTCTTGGAGGGGTCCAGATGGCCGATCGAGCACTACGCGGTTCCAACCTCGGTGCGAGGAGCATGGAATCCGACGAGAACGTCGTACCGAGTGAGCGCCAGCTCACCGCCTACGTCTGCCCCGAGGGCCACCGTACCGAGCTCCCCTTCTCCATCGAGGCCGACGTGCCGCCCACGTGGGAGTGCCGCTGCGGTCTCGACGCGAAGCTCCAGGGTGGCGGCCCCGAGCCCGAGGCCAAGCCCGTCAAGCACCAGCGCACGCACTGGGACATGCTCCTCGAGCGTCGTTCCATCCCCGAGCTCGAGGAGCTCCTCGAGGAGCGCCTGACGCTGCTGCGCGAGTCCCGCGGGGAGAAGCCGCGTCGGCGCAAGACCGCCTGACCCTCCCCCACAGACCCCTGCAGGGAGCCCGCCCCGTTCGTGGAGGCGGGCTCTTTGCTGTCCCCGACTGCCGATTCGGTATGCCGTCCCGCAGGACCCGCAGACCGCGGCCGACCGTCGGGGCCGGGTTCAGTCCTCGTCGATGATCTCGCCCTCGACGACGTCGTCGCTCGACGTCGAGCGATGCGGGCCCTCGGGCGCCTCCTCGCTGCTCCCACTCGGGCGCCTCGGTCACCGTGAGGTTCGTGTAGGTCATGGTCTGGGTGACGAGGCGCCGCGAGATGACCGCCGCGAGCAGGTTGCGCGCGACGGGACGCACGAAGGGCAGCACGAGGACGAGGCCGACGACGTCGGTGACGAAGCCGGGCACGAGCAGCAGGCCTCCCCCGACGAGCACGACGATGCCGTCGGCGATCTCGCGTGTCGGCATCCGCCCGCTGCGCACCGCCTGGTCGAGGGCGCGCCAGGCCTTGGCGCCCTCACGGCGGATGAGCCACGCCCCGAGCAGCGACGTCGCGACGATCAGCAGGAAGGTGGGCCACCCTCCGATGGCCTCGCCGACCGCGACGATGACGGCGATCTCGATGATCGGCAGGAGCAGCAGGGCAACCAGGGCCAGCTTCGTCAGACGCACCCGTCGAGCCTTCGGGGCGGAGCTCATGGCCGGTCCCCGACGGGCTCACGGCTCCGGACCCGGCCGGCCACCGTGCGCAGCTGGCCCATCCGGTGCTCCACACCCCAGCGGGTCACGCTCGTCAGGGCCTCACGGACGATGTCGTGGCCCATCTTCGAGACGCCGACCTGGCGCTCGACGAACGTGATCGGCACCTCGACCACCGTGAGACCGGCCCGGAGGGCCCGGAGCGTCAGGTCGATCTGGAAGCAGTAGCCCTGCGACTGCACGCCGGCCAGCCCCATCGTGCGCAAGGCGCTCGTGCGGTAGGCACGGTAGCCGGCCGTCGCGTCGTTGACGTGCATGCCGAGCAGCACCTTGGTGTAGACGTTCGCGCCGACCGAGAGCACCTTGCGGTGCACCGGCCAGTTGCGCACCTCGCCGCCCCGCACCCAACGGGCGCCGATGACCAGGTCGGCGCTGCCCAGGGCGGCGAGGAGGGAGGGCAGCTGCTCGGGCAGGTGCGAGCCGTCGGCGTCCATCTCGACGGCCGCGTCGTAGCCCTCGTCGAGGGCGATCGCGAAGCCGGCGAGGTACGCCTTGCCGAGGCCCTCCTTCGCCGCGCGGTGGACGACGCGCACCTGCGGGTCCGTGGCGGCGATGGCGTCGGCGATCTCGCCGGTGCCGTCGGGCGAGCTGTCGTCGAGCACGACGACGTCGGCGGCGGGCACGTTGGCGCGCACCCTCGCGACGATGCCCGGCAGGTTGTCCCGCTCGTTGTACGTCGGGATGAGCACGGCCACCCGGGTCACCGGCTCACGCTGCATCATCGTCATCCTCGTCCTTCGTCGTGTCCTGCTCGTCCGCGCCACCCCGGCGACCGTGGCGACCTCCGTGACTGCCGCGACCGCCCCAGAGGCCCAGGGCGAGCAGCGTCAGCAGTGCAGCGGCGGCGACCCATTCCGGGGCCTCACCCACCCGGGTCGCCAGCGTCGTGGCGTCCCGCAAGGGTAGTGCCCCCCGAACCACCGCCTGTGTGAACAACGACGTCACCTGGTGCGCGGTTCCGTCGGGCGTGATGAGGGCGCTCTGACCGACGGTCGACACGTGGACGACCGAGCGGCCGAACTCCATGGCGCGCAGGCGGCTGATGGCCAGCTGCTGGGGCGACTCGGCGGTGTAGCCGAACGTCGCGTTGTTCGTCTGGACCACCAGGACGTTGGCTCCCGTCTGCACGGCGTCCCGCATGATGTCGTCGTAGGCGACCTCGAAGCAGATGGCGAGCCCGGCCCGGATCTGCTGCCCGGACGCCGTGGTCACGCGGAAGACCCCGGGCGCCGGGCCAGCGACGAAGTCCCGACTGACGAGGTCCACCTCCGTGCTGAAGTTGCGCCAGAACGACCGGTTGGGGATGTACTCGGCGAAGGGCACCGGGTGCCGCTTGACGTAGCGGTCGGTGTTGCCCTTGCCGGGCTCGAAGAGCAGGGACACGTTCGACACGAAGCCGGCGGGCTCCTCGAGGAGGCCGCCGACGATGAGGGGGCGCCGCAGCGCGTCGACGGTCTCGAGGATGAGGGCCTTGGCGTCGGCGTTGCGCAGGGGGTCGATGTCGGAGGCGTTCTCGGGCCAGACGACGAGGTCCGGGGCGGGTGCCCGACCGGCATCGACCTCCCCCTGGGCCTTGAGGGTCGCAGCGATGTGGTTGTCCAGGACCTGCCGGCGCTCCGCGTTGAAGTCGAGCCCCGGCCGGGCCACGTTGCCCTGGACGCCGAGGAACTGGGCGGTCGGCCCGTCGGTCGGCAGCGGCACCGCGAGCCCCGCGACGCCCAGCACGAGCGCAGCGGCCACGAGGGAGGCCGGCCGACCCCACGGCATACGCACCGAGGCGCCGGCGGCGGCGTCGCTCCCCCGGTACGCGCTGATCGCCGTCAGGGCGTGCTGGGCCGCGAGCGCGAGCAGGGCCCCGCTCAGCGCGATGACGAAGGCGACGAAGGGGGCTCCGCCGAGGGCGACGAGGCGCCCGAAGGGCGAGTCCGCCTGGCCGAAGGCCAGCTTGAGCCACGGGAAGCCGCCATAGGGTGCACGGGCCCGCAGACCCTCCGTCACGACCCAGACGAGCGCGAAGGCGAGCGGTCGGACGCTCCCCCGGCGGCTCAACCAGCCGTAGAGCGCGCCGGCAGCGCCGATGAAGAGGGCCTCCAGGCTCGCGAGGGCGATCCAGGGCAGTGCGCCGACGTAGATGCCCGACCAGCTCAGCGTCGGGACGAAGAAGACGAGACCACCGGCCAGCCCCAGCAGGAAGCCGCGGCGAGCTCCGGCACCGGCCCAGGCCCACGCCCACAGGGCGAGCGCGACCGGGGCGGCGACCCAGACGTCGAAGGTCGGGAACGCCAGGCAGAGGAGGCCGCCGGCGATGAGGGACAGGAGGAGGCGCCGCACGGGGTTCACCGTATTCGGTGCGGTCGGGACGTCGGCGGTCAGGGGACGACGACGACCCCCCGGGCGGTCGTGGCGACGACCGGTGGGTCGAGCGACTCGGCCGCG
Source organism: uncultured Actinomycetota bacterium (assembly GCA_963849965.1). GTDB lineage: Bacteria > Actinomycetota > Actinomycetes > Actinomycetales > Dermatophilaceae > Terrabacter. The sequence goes on from CAWKJV010000003.1 coordinate 58,207, forward strand.
GACGTCCCGCGCTCCGGGGTGCCGCGGGCGACGACGCGCACCTCGAAGTCCATCTCTCGCGAGCGCCGGCCGACGCGGATGATCTCGGCCGAGATCTCGATGACGTCCCCGGCGCGGACGGGGGCCTTGAACTGCACGTCGCTGTAGGACGCGAAGAGCCCTTCGTCGCCGTCGGTGACGATGCACATCTCGGTCGCGACGTCACCGAAGGCGGCCAGGGAGTACGCGCCGTCGACGAGGTTGCCGGCGTAGTGCGCGTGGCTGTAGGGCACGTAGCGGCGGTGCGTGACCCGCTGCCCGACGCTCGCCGTGGTGGGGCGCTCGGTCATGACTTCTTCGCCTTTCGCTGGGTCATCTCGTGGACGAGGTAGCTCGCGACCTCGCCGGGGGTCGTGCCGCGGCCGAAGATGCGGTCGACGCCGAGCGCCTTCTCCGAGCCGTCCTCGAAGCGCGGTCCGCCGGCGATGAGGATGGGCACCTGCCCCGCGGGGTAGGCCTCGCGGAAGGCGGCGGACATCTGCGTCGTGTTGTGGATGTGGGCGTCCTTCTGCGTGACGACCTGGCTGACGAGCACGGCGTCGGCCTTCTCGGCGCGGGCCCGGGCGACGAGGTCGGGCACGAGCACCTGGGCGCCGAGGTTGACGACCTTGATCTCGCGGTAGTACTCGAGGCCCTTCTCGCCGGCGAAGCCCTTGATGTTGAGGATGGCGTCGATGCCGACCGTGTGGGCGTCGGTGCCGATGCAGGCACCGACGACGACGAGCTTGCGGCGCAGCTGCTTCTTGATCGCGAGGTTGGCGTCCTTGGCCGACAGCAGGGGGTACTCGCGCTCGACGACGTGGACCTCGTCGAGGTTGACGAGGTGCGTCGTGCTGCCGTAGACGACGAAGAAGGTGAAGTCCGGGCCCATGGCCTTGGCGTGCACGAGCAGGGCGGGGTCGAGGCCCATCTTGCGCGCGAGCTGCAGTGCCGCCCCCTCGGCCCTCTTGTCGTGCGGCAGGGGCAGCGTGAACGACATCTGCACCATGCCGTCGCCCGTCGTGTCGCCGTAGGGCCGGATGATGTCGGCGCTCATCGGCGTGGCCCTCGTCCGTTGGACGTGTGCCGGGTGGCTGCGGGCGGCGTCCAGGCGTCGAGGGCCGTGATGGCCGGGTTGTCGTAGTCGTCGGCGCGCTCGCACGACGCCGTCGAGGCCCTTGCCGCCGGTCGGCCGGCCGCTTCATGAGGCCGAACGTGCCGTCGGCGATGGCGGCGAGCAGGGGCGCGTCGCCGGCCGCGTCGGTGTCGCTGCACGATGCGGTCGAGCAGGTCGACGGCCTCGGAGAGCACCTGGCGGGCGCGGGTCTGGATGTAGCCGTCGCGCGGCGGGTGGAAGTCCTCGGTGAGCCCGCTCGCGGCGTTCATGACGTAGCGGACGTTCTGCAGGGCGAGGTCGCGGTCGGAGAGGAACGGCGTGACGACGGCCTCGGTCATCATGCCGACGAGCAGGATGCCCTGGCCGGTCATGGCGCCGACGAGGTTGAAGAAGCCGTCGAGCAGGTAGCCGCGGAAGACGTCGCCGGTCATGTGCTTCGTCGGCGGCATCCACTTCAGCGGCGCGTCGGGGAAGAGCTGGCGGGCGAGCAGCGCGTGGGCCAGCTCCATCCGGAAGCTGTCGGGGATCTCGGGGTTGATCTCGAAGGCGTGCCCGAGACCGAGCTGCCAGTCCTCGAGCCCGGCCTCCTTGGCGAAGCGCTCGTTGAGCAGCTGGCTCACCGTGACCGTGTGGGCGGCCTCGACCGCGTCGGCCGTCGTGAGGTAGTTGTCCTCGCCGGTGTTGATGATGATGCCGGCGCGGGCGTGGACCTGGCGCGAGAAGCGCTGGTCGACGAAGGTGCGGATCGGGTTGATGTCGCGGAAGAGGATGCCGTACATCGAGTCGTTGAGCATCATGTCGAGACGCTCCATGCCGGCGAGGGCCGCGATCTCGGGCATGCAGAGCCCGGAGGCGTAGTTCGTCAGGCGCACGTAGCGGCCGAGCTCCTTGCTCACGTCGTCGAGCGCGGCGCGCATGAGCCGGAAGTTCTCCTGCGTCGCGTAGGTGCCGGCGAAGCCCTCGCGCGTGGCCCCCTCCGGGCACGTAGTCGAGCAGCGACTGCCCGGTCGAGCGGATGACGGCGATGACGTCGGCGCCCTCGCGCGCGGCGGCCTGGGCCTGCGGGATGTCCTCGTAGATGTCGCCGGTCGCGACGATGAGGTAGATCCACGGCTTCGTCTTCGGGTCGCCGTGGCGCTTGACGAGGCGGTCGCGCGTGGCGCGGGAGCGGTCGATCGTGCGCAGGCCGGCGCCGACGCCCTTCGTCGCCGCGCGACGGGCCGCCGTGGCCTCGCGGCCGGTCGGCAGCCGGAAGGACACGTTGCCGCTCGCGGCCTTCTGGGCGAGCGTCGTGAGGTCGGGGGCCTCGCCACGGAGCAGGGCGTCGTAGACCGGCGTCGTGACGCCGTGCTCGAGGCCGACCTCGTCGCGCACGGCGGTGACGAGGTGGTTGACCCACGGCACGCGCTCGTGGTCGGCGCCGGCGAGGCCGGCGAGGCGCAGCGTCGCGCGCTCGACCGAGACGGTCGTGTGGCTGCTGCGCGATCTTGACGACGGGCGCGGCGGCCTGCCGGGCGAGCGAGCGGGCCCGGCGGACGACGGCCGGGTCGAGCTCGAGCAGGTGGTGGGTGCGGCTCATGCGTCAGATCCTGCCGTCTCGGCGGCCAGCCGGCCCTCGAAGAGGGCGCGGACGGCCGGGACCTCGCGGACGAGCCGGAGCGCCGTCTCGGCGTGGCCGGGCACGTAGCCGTTGCCGACGAGCATCCGCACGTCGGCGGCCAGGCCCTCGGCGCCGAGCGCGGCGGCGGCGAAGTTCGTCGCCATGCTGAAGAAGATGATGGTGCCGCCCTGGGCGGTGGCGAGGATCGCGGGCTGCTCGCAGCCGGGCACGTCGACGCAGACGACCGTGACGTCGGCCGGGCCGCCGGCGGACTCGACGGCGGCCGCGAGACCCAGCGGGGTCGCGCGTCGGCCAGCACGACCGCGTCGGCGAGGCCGCTCGGCTCGAGCAGCCGCGCGCTCGCGCTCGACGGGGACGACGCCGATGGTGCGGCCGGCGCCGGCGCGGCGGGCGGCGGCCAGCGAGAGCGAGCCCGACTTGCCGGCCCCGCCGAGGACGGCCACGGTCGGCGCGACGCCGCGGGCGGCATACTCCCCCACGACCCGCTCGACGAGCGCCGGCGCGCCGCACACGTCCATGACCATGAGCGCGAGGTGCGGGTCGAGGTCGTCGGGCAGCGTGCGCGGCGATGCTGCGGCCGAAGAGGATGGCGTGGCCGGCGGCGGGCACCTGCTCCGAGAGGCCGTCCCAGCGCTCGAGGCCGTCGGTGATGGCGAGGGGTGTCAGCGAGAGCGAGACGAGCGTGGCCACGCGGTCGCCCACCCGCAGGCCCGAGCGGGCTGTCCGGACCGACCTCCTCGACGGTGCCGATGAGCATGCCGCCCGAGCCGGTGACCGGGTTCTGCATCTTGCCGCGCGTCGCGACGATGTCGAGCACCTCGTGCGCGCACGGCGCGCGCCGTCGACGGCGCCGTCGCGCGTGTGCTTCTCGGCGAGCTGGCGGTAGGAGGCGGCGTCGAGGTTGAGCGTCTCGACGGCGATGCGCACCTCGTCGGGCCACAGCTCCGGGCGCGCGTCGAGGCGCTGGGCAGCCTGCGGGAGCGTGATCGCGTCCCCGGTGGGCTCGAGCACGCGGTGCAGGCCGACCGGCGACGACGACGCGGACGTGCGTCGGTGCGACGGGGCGGCTGCGGGTCCGACACGATCACAAATCCTTCTGTCGCAATGGTACGGACGACAGATCATCCGTCAGCATAGGGCGGTCATGCCGATCTTCAAATCCGTGGCCGGACATGTTTGAGCGAATCCTGCTGCGTTACTGTGTCGCGCATGGCATGGTTGAGCAGCCATACGAGTACCGCCGTCGCGAGCTCGTCGAGCCCGACTGGACGCGGTTCCCGGGCTGGGCGCGGCGTCACCCAGGCCGACTGGGACAGCGCGCAGTGGCAGCGGGTCAACTGTGTCAGGAACATCAAGCAGCTGCGAGCCCTCATGGGCGACCTGCTCGACGAGCGCTTCTACGACGACCTCGCCAGGGACCAGGCCGAGCGCGCGACGATGTCGATGCTCGTGCCGCCGCAGATGCTCAACACGATGGTGCCCGTCGACCGACTCGCGCGATGCCGTCGGCCGGCCACGACTTCACCGAGGCCTTCTACGCCGACCCGATCCGCCACTACATGCTCCCGGTCTTCTCCGACCGGCGCACCGACTGGCCGTCGCACCCGCACGCCTCGCGCGACTCGCTCCACGAGCACGACATGTGGGTGGCCGAGGGGCTGACGCACCGCTACCCCACCAAGGTGCTGGCCGAGCTGCTGCCGACCTGCCCGCAGTACTGCGGCCACTGCACCCGGATGGACCTCGTCGGCAACTCGACCCCGCAGGTCGCCAAGCTGAAGTTCGACCTCAAGCCGGTCGACCGGTATGCCGCGATGCTCGACTACCTGCGCAGCCTCCCCCGTCGTGCGCGACGTCGTCGTCTCCGGCGGCGACGTCGCCAACATGCCGTGGAAGAACCTCGAGGCCTTCCTCGACCAGCTGCTCGACATCGACAACATCCGCGACATCCGGCTCGCGACGAAGGCCCTCATGGGCCTGCCGCAGCACTGGTTCGCCGACGGACGTCGTCGAGGGCGTCGGCCGCGTGTCGCGCCAAGGCCCGCGCGCGCGGCGTCTCGCTCGCCATCCACACGCACGTCAACAACGCCCAGTCGCTGACGCCCGTCCGTCGCCCGCGCCTCCAAGGCGATGCTCGACGCCGGCGTGCGCGACGTGCGCAACCAGGGCGTGCTCATGCGCGGCGTCAACGACTCGACCGAGCAGCTGCTCGACCTGTGCTTCGCGCTCGCCGACGGCGCCCAGATCACGCCGTACTACTTCTACATGTGCGACATGATCCCGTTCGCCGAGCACTGGCGGCTCTCGCTCGCCGAGGCCCAGCACCTCCAGCACTCGATCATGGGCTACCTGCCCGGCTTCTCGACGCCGCGCATCGTCTGCGACGTGCCGTTCGTCGGCAAGCGCTGGGTGCACCAGGTCGAGGAGTACGACACCGAGCGCGGCATCTCCTACTGGCGCAAGAACTACCGCACCTCGATCGAGGGCGACGACACCGAGGCGCTGTCGCGCGAGTACGTCTACTACGACCCGATCTACACGCTGCCCGAGTCGGGCCAGCAGTGGTGGCACAAGTCGGTCGACCA
>CAWKJV010000004.1:0-488390 GCA_963849965.1 uncultured Actinomycetota bacterium
CGCGTCGACGCCGAGCAGGCGCATCGAGCGCACCGCGCGGCGCAGGAGGCGGCGCAGCACGTAGCCGCGGCCTTCGTTGCCCGGCGTGACGCCGTCGCCGATGAGCATGAGCGAGGAGCGGACGTGGTCGGCGACCACGCGGAAGCGGACATCGTCCTCGTGGTCGGAGCCGTAGCGTCGACCGGTCAGGTCCTCCGCGGCTGCGATGACCGGGAAGACCTCGTCGGTCTCGTAGATGTTGTCGACGCCCTGGAGCAGGAACGCGACGCGCTCGAGCCCCATGCCGGTGTCGATGTTGCGCTTGGGCAGGTCGCCCGACGATGTCGAAGTCCTCCTTCGACCGGACGTTCTCGAGCTCGTACTGCATGAAGACGAGGTTCCAGAACTCGAGGTAGCGGTCGCCCGCCTCCCAGTCGCCGTCGGCGCCGAACTCGCGGCCGCGGTCGAGCAGGATCTCGGAGCAGGGACCGCCGGGGCCGGCGACGCCCATGTTCCAGTAGTTGTCCTTGCGCCCGAGCCGGACGATGCGGTCGTCGGACAGGCCGGCGACCTTCTTCCAGAGCGCGATCGCCTCGTCGTCCTCGTGGTAGACGGACGCGTAGAGGTCCTTCTCGTCGAAGCCGAGTCCCCCTCGGACTGGCTGCGCGTGATGAGCTCCCAGGCGAGCTCGATGGCGCCTTCCTTGAAGTAGTCGCCGAAGCTGAAGTTGCCGTTCATCTGGAAGAACGTGCCGTGCCGGGTCGTCTTGCCGACCTCCTCGATGTCGAGGGTGCGCACGCACTTCTGCACGCTCGTGGCGCGCGAGAACTGCGGGGTCTCCTGACCGAGGAAGTACGGCTTGAACGGGACCATGCCGGCGTTGACGAACAGCAGGTTCGGGTCCTCGTGCACGAGCGGCGCGCTCGGCACGACGGTGTGGCCGCGGCTGCCGAAGTACGAGAGCCAGCGACGCCTGATCTCAGCGGTTTCCATGATGTGTCCTTGGGGTCGACGGGTGTGGTCTGCGGGAGGCCCGTCCCAGGTGCGGGTGCTGCGGGCGGACGGGCAGGCGGGGCGGGGTCAGCCCAGCGCCTCACGGGGCGCGGCTGACCCCGGGGAGCTCGCCTCGCCGGCTGCAGGCCGACACCGCTCGGCCTGGGTCCCTTCGTGGGCCACGTTCATCGTCCTTCGGTCGTCGGCGCACGCTCACGCCGAGGTCCTTCAACCCTAACGGACCTCGTGAGCCTCGTCCCAACGCCAGACCGCCCACCGCGCGTATGCCGCTGGGCCGGCTCCCGTGCGGGAGCCGGCCCAGCGGCATACGTCGCCTGCTCGATTGCCGTCGCGACGGTCAGGCGTCGGCGACCTCGGCGACGAGGTCGGTCTTGACCTCGGGGAAGTGGCACGCCTGCAGGTGCACGCCACCCTCGCGGAAGGTCCGGGTCGACGCGTCGGCGGTGGCCGAGACGAGCGGCGGCTCCTGCTGCGGCGCAGATGTCCTGCGCCTTCCAGCACCGGGTGCGGAAACGGCAGCCGCTCGGCGGGTCGATCGGGCTCGGCACGTCGCCGACGAGGCGGATGCGCTCCTTGGGGGCGATGCCGCGAGCGACGTTGATGTCGGGCGCCGCCGAGAGCAGGGCCTGGGTGTACGGGTGCTCGGGAGCCTCGTAGATCTTCTTCTTGTCGCCGTACTCGACGATCTTGCCGAGGTACATGACCGCGACCTGGTCGCAGAAGTGGCGCACGACGCCGAGGTCGTGGGCGACGAAGATGAAGGCGAGGTCGAGCTCGTTGCGCAGCTTGGCGAGCAGGTTCATCACCTGCGCCTGGATGGAGACGTCGAGGGCCGAGACCGGCTCGTCGGCGACGATGAGCTTCGGCTCCACCGCGAGCGCCCGGGCGATGCCGATGCGCTGGCGCTGACCACCCGAGAACTCCGACGGGTAGCGGTTGATGTGCTCCGGGTTGAGGCCCACGAGCTCGAGCAGCTCCTGCACCCGGGCCTTCTCCTTGCCCTTGTGCAGGCCGTGCACGCGCAGCGGCGTGCTGAGGATCGAGCCGACCGTGTGTCGCGGGTTGAGCGAGGAGTACGGGTCCTGGAAGATCATCTGCACGTCACGACGGATGCCGCGCAGCTCGTGCTCCTTCAGGTGCGAGATGTCGCGACCCTCGAACTCGATCGTGCCCCCGGTGGGCTCGTCGAGACGGGTCACCAGCCGGGACGTCGTCGACTTGCCACACCCGACTCCCCGACGAGGCCGAGGGTCTGGCCCTGCTTGATGCTGAAGCTGATGCCGTCGACGGCCTTGACCGTCGCCTTGACCATCCGCAGGCCCTGGACCTCGCGGAACGGGAAGTGGCGCTGGAGGTCGGTGACCTTGAGCAGCGGTGGTCTGGTCGCTCATCGGACTCCCTCGTCGTTCTGCAGCGTGGCCACGGGGTCGGCGAGGTGGCAACGGATCTCGCGGTTGGCCAGGCCCGGGGTCGGGCGCCACTCGGGCAGCTCGGTCCAGCACGTGTCGCCCTCGACCTGCGTCTTGAACTCGCACCGCGGGTTGAACGAGCAGCCCGACGGCAGGTTGAGCAGGCTGGGCGGCGTGCCCTTGATCGCCTTGAGCTCGGCGAGGTCCTCGCGAGTGCGAGGGCAGCGACTGGAGCAGGCCGTAGGTGTAGGGCATCGACGGCTGGGCCAGCACCTCCTTGGCGTCGCCCTTCTCGACGCCGCGGCCGGCATACATCACGAGGATGTCGTCGGCCGTCTCGGCCACGACCGCGAGGTCGTGCGTGATGAGGATGACCGCGGAGCCGAACTCCTTCTGGAGGTCGTTGACGAGGTCGAGGATCTGCGCCTGCACGGTGACGTCGAGCGCGGTCGTCGGCTCGTCGGCGATGAGCAGCTTCGGGTTGTTGACCAGGCCCAGGGCGATCATGGCGCGCTGGCGCATGCCGCCCGAGAACTCGTGCGGGTACTGGTTGGCCCGGCGCTGCGGGTTGGGGATGCCGACGAGGTCGAGCATCTCGACGGCCCGCTTGTGGGCGACCTGCTTGCTCACCTTGTGGTGCGCCCGGTAGGCCTCGGCGATCTGGTTGCCGATCTTGTGGAACGGGTGCAGCGAGCTCTGCGGGTCCTGGAAGACCATCGCGGCCTTGGTGCTGCGGATCTTCTGGAAGGTCGACTCGCCGGAGGCCCCGACGAGCTCGAGGCCGTCGAGCTTGATGCTGCCGGTGATCTGGGTGCGCTTGGGGTTGTGCAGGCCCGAGCACGGCCATGCTGCACACGGACTTGCCGGAGCCGGACTCGCCGACGATGGCCAGCGTGCGCCCGAGGCGGGCCTGGTAGCTCAGGTTGGAGACGGCCTTGACGACGCCCTCCTCGGTGGGGAAGCGCCACCGACAGGTCGTTGACGTCGAGGACGACGTCGCCGGCGGTTGCGGGCCTCCGCGCGTCTGGGTGGAGATGGTGCTGGTCGGTGGCGGTCACGAAAGCCTCACTCGCGGGTCGATGAAGGAGTATGCGATGTCGACGACGAGGTTCATGACGACGACGACCACGGCGCCGATGAGCACGCGTCCCCATGATGACGGGCAGGTCCTAGGCCCGGAGCGCGGCAGGCCAGCGACGGCCGATGCCGTCGACACCGAAGATCTGCTCGGTGATGAGCGTGCCGGTGAGCAGCGCGGCGATGTCGAGGCCCAGGATCGTGGCGATCGGGCTCATCGCGGCGCGGAAGCCGTGCTTGAACAGGACGGTGCGCTCGCTGATGCCCTTCGAGCGGGCGGTGCGGATGTAGTCCATCGACAGCGTCTCGATCATCGAGTTGCGCGTGTAGCGCACGTACGACGGCGGACGTCACGAGGCCGAGGATCAGCGCCGGCGCGAGCATGCCCATGAAGTAGGGACCGACTCCCGCCGACATCGCCGAGTACTGCGGCAGGACGTTCCACAGGATGACCGGGTAGAGCGCGACGAGCAGCGCAAGGACGTAGTACGGGATGGCGCCGAGAACCTGCGAGGCGCCGACGACCGCGCGGTCCGTCGAGGTGCCGCGCCGCACGGCGGCGAAGATGCCGAGCGTCGACGCCGACGGTCAGGAACACGACCGCGGCCATCAGCGCCAGGACGACGGTGTTCGGGAAGCGGGTGAAGAGCTCGTCGTTGACGGAACGACGGGTCACGAAGGAGAAGCCCAGGCAGGGCGCGCCGCACTGGACCGTGTCGCCCGCGTAGACGAAGTCGCGCCCGACGAACAGGCCCTTGAAGTAGTCGAGGAACTGCTGCGCCAGCGGCTTGTCGAGCCCGAGGCTCTGTCGTGATGGCCGCGAGCCGCTGCGCGTTGCAGTGGCGTCTCGGGGCACATGGCCAGCGCCGGGTCGGACGGGCCCGCGAAGAAGAGCAGGAACGTCGAGACCAGGGTGGCCAGGATGACGCTCAGGGCGAGAGCCAACCGCCTGAGGATGTACGTGAGCACGGGATGCCTTCCAAACGAGGTGGGCGCCGGTGGTGGGGGCCCGGGAGTCCCGGGCCACCCACCACGGCTGTCGGATCAGGTCCTGCCCTCCGGAAGGAGGGCTGTCACTGCCGACTTACTGGTCGAGCCAGACGTCCGTGAGGTCGGGCATGCCCTTGTTCGGGTTGTTGTGGACGTTCTTGACCTTCGTGCCGAAGACCGAGTTGCCCTTGTCGTTGTTGTCCGGGATGGCCAGGAGGTAGTTCTCCGTGAGCCACTTGTCCATCTTGCCCCACTCCGGGCCCTGCTCCGTGATCGAGAGCTGCTGGATGCGCTTGATCTCGGCGTCGATCTTGGCGTCGGAGCAGTTGCCGAAGGTCGTGCCGCCCTGCGAGAGCGCGATCGGTGCCGAAGGTGGGCGGGATGATGGAGTCGGCCGACGGCCAGTCGAAGCACCAGCCACGCGGCGACTGGAGCATGTTGTACTTGCCCTTCGGGTCACCGACGAGCTTGCGACGCTCGGCGTTCGGGCGCACCGATGTCCGTGACCTTGAAGCCGGCCTTCTCGAGCGCCTGCTTGCGGACCTGGTTCACCTTCTGCGCGATGTCGTCGTCGTTCGTGTAGTAGTAGATGAGCTCGAACGGCTTGTCGGGGCCGTAGCCGGCGTCGGCCAGCATCTTCTTGGCCTTGTCCGGGTCGCCGTCGCCCTGGCCGTTCATCTTGACGCCGGGGGCGGCCTCGGCCGTGTAGTCGAGGTGGCCCGGGATCTGCGGCGGGATGATCGTGCTGGCGGGCGAGAACGAGTGCGTCGTCTCAGCCGCCGGCCTTGTGGATCGAGTCGAACGGGTACGCGACGGCGATCGCCTTGCGGACCGGCAGCGGGATCTTGCGGGCGTCCATGTTGACCATGAGCACGCAGGAGGAGGGGCCCTCCTCGAACTGGGCCTTCTTCTCGCCCTCGATCTGCGGGATGAGCGAGGAGTCGATCGGCGTCCCAGTTGAGGCTCGTGGCGTCGTCGCCGTTGGAGGCGAGGATGGCCGTCTGCGTCTTGATGGTGTCGACGCCCCACTTGAAGTGGAAGCCGTCGGGGTAGTTGTGGCGCGCCGGGTCGGTGGCCGGGTCCCAGTTGGGGTTGCGCTTGAGGGCGAGCTCGGTGCCCGGGGTGTACTTGTCGAACATGTACGGGCCGGTGGCCAGCGGGTGCAGCTGGTAGTCGGCCTTCTTGTCCTTCGCCTCGGGGATCGGCGTGAACTGGTTGAAGGAGACGAAGTAGGGCAGCGTCTCGAAGCGCTTCTCGAGGTGGAAGACGACGGTCTTGTCGTCGGTGGCCTCGACGCCCTTCCAGTTCTTGTCGCCCTTGTAGGGGCCCTGGTAGTCGGCGCCGCCCTTGAAGAACTCGCGCTGGTAGGTCGGACCGTTGGCGGCGAGGTCGGGGTCGAACGACCGCTTCGCGGCGAAGACGATGTCCGCGGCCTTGACCGGGGTGCCGTCCTCGTACTTGATGCCGTCCTTGAGCGTGAAGGTCCAGGTCAGGCCGTCCTCGGACGCCTTGCCGAGGTCGGTGGCGAGGTCCGGGACGAGCACCTGCTTGCCGTCGCGCGTGACGTAGGTCGTCAGGGCGCGGTGCGTCAGCGAGAAGATGACGCGCCGTGTCCTGGTAGAACTGGTCGCTCGGGTCCATGTTGGCCGGCGTCGAGGAGTAGGGCACCGTGAGGATGCCGCCCTTCTTCGCACCGGGGATCTCCGGGGCGGGGCCCTTGGCGTTCGGGTCGAGGGCCGCCGCGGCGCCTGTCGACCTTGCCGCCGTTACCGTTGCGTGGCACCGTGCCGGTGCCGTTGTTGGCGGCGGTGCACCGCAGGCCGCGACGAAGCCGAGGGAAGCCGCGGCTCCCACGGTCAGGACTTTGGTCCAGCGCATTGTTGTTTGCTCCCTTTGTGCTTGTCCCGGCGCTTTGCCGGGAACATCTGGTGACCGAGACCGGGTGGGGTTATCGGCGACTGGTGGGGTCGAACGCGTCGCGGATCGAGTCGCCGAGCAGGCTGAGGGCGAGCACGAGCAGCGACAGGCCGATGACCGAGGGCCAGAGCCACAGCGGGTAGGTGGCGAAGAGGTTCTGCGCGTCGGCGATGGTGCGGCCCCAGGAGGCGGTGGGCTCGACGAGGCCGGCGCCGAGGTAGCTCAGCGTGGCCTCGTAGGTGATGTAGGCGGGGACGGCGATCGAGGCGGAGACGATGATCGGGCCGACGAGGTTGGGCAGGATCTCGCGGAAGAGGATCGAGCGGGTCGGCACGCCGATGGCGCGGGCGGCCTGGACGAACTCCCGCTCGCGCAGGCTCTTGACCTCACCGCGCACGAGTCGGGCCAGGCCCATCCAGCCGAAGACGAAGAGGATGACGATGAGCACCCAGAAGCGGATCGTCGAGGTCTCGCTCGGGCGTGAGGTCGCCGCCTGCCGGCGAGGCTCTTCTGCATGATCGGGACGATGGCGAGCACGAGCAGCAGGATCGGCAGCGACAGGAAGAAGTCGATGATCCAGGAGATGACCTTGTCGGCGACGCCGCCGAGGTAGCCGGCGATGAGGCCGAGCGTCACGCCGATGATCGTCGAGGCGACCGCGGCGACGAAGCCGATGATGAGCGAGGGGCGCGCGCCGAAGGCCCAGCGGGCGAAGAGGTCGCGTCCGAGGCGCGGCTCGACCCCGAGCCAGTGCGCCGAGCTCATGCCCACCGTCGGGAGCCCGTTGAAGTCGACGAGCTCGGTGTGCACGGTGTACGGGTCGGCCTTGGCGCCGGTGATCGGGTCGACGGCCTGCGAGGGAGTAGAGGAACGGCGCGAAGATCGCCACGAGGATGAAGAAGAGGATGATCGACGAAGCAGACGATGGCGACCTTGTCCTTCTTGAGCCGGGCCCAGGCGACCTGACCGGGCGACCGTCCGGTGCGCACATCCTGGTGCTCACGGAGCCGGCGTCGAAGGCCTTCTCCTCGGATTCCTCGGTCAGCATTTCGGCTGAGGGCTCCGGCATAGCGTTCAACGCGTTGTCTCCATCCTTGTGGGATCACATCCGACCCGGGGTTGCGTCACCCGGGACATCCTCGGGGGCGCACCAGATGGTCCGGGTGCCAGCCCTGCCGGGACGACGTGAGCCTGCCACACGGATTCGCGCTGTCCAAGCATCGAGACGTGCATGGATGACAAATCGTTACCGACCACCACGCTCGCGCCACACAACGTCCGTCCATGCTCGACAGGCCCGCAACAATCCTCGACGCTCGACTCCCGAGCCTCGAGCGGACCCGCGTCCCCGAGCGTCAGCCGGTCACCGGCGCGTGCGTCCCAGCCGTCCCGAGAGCCACTCCCAGCGGCGCCCGGAGGCGCTCCTCGAAGCCGCGGTCCGTGGGCCGGTAGTAGCTGACGGCGTCGTGCAGGTCGTCCGGCAGGTACTGCTGCGCGGCGACCCCGTCGGGCTCGTCGTGGGCGTAGACGTAGCCCTTGCCGTGGCCGAGACGCTCGGCCCCGGCGTAGCCGCTCCCCCGCAGGTGCGCCGGCACGGCGCCGCCGCGACCCGCGCGCACGTCGGCGATCGCCTCGTTGATCCCGAGGTATGCCGCGTTGGACTTGGGTGCCATGGCGTTGTGCACGACCGCCTGGGCGAGGATGATCCGCGCCTCCGGCATGCCGATCTGGGCACGGCGTGCATCGCGGCGACCGCCGTCTGCAGGGCCGTGGGGTCGGCCATGCCGACGTCCTCGCTCGCGGAGATGACGATGCGGCGCGCGATGAAGCGGGGGTCCTCCCCCGCCTCGAGCATCCGGGCGAGGTAGTGCAGGGCGGCGTCGACGTCGCTGCCGCGCATCGACTTGATGAGCGCGCTCGCGACGTCGTAGTGCTGGTCGCCGGCGCGGTCGTAGCGGACGGCCGCCTGGGCGACGGCCTGCTCGACGTGGGCCAGGGTGATCTCGACGGGGTCGTCGGCAGGCGGCCGGCGGGCTGCGGCGTCGAGGGCGACGCCGGCGGCGGCCTCGAGCGAGGTCAGGGCGCGGCGCGCGTCGCCGCCGGCGATCCGCACGAGGTGGTCGGTGGCGTCGGCGGTCGAGGGTGTGCGCGCCGTCGAAGCCCCGCTCGTCGGTCGAGGCCGCGCGCAGCGAGGCTCGGCGATCTCGTCGTCGGAGAGCGGACTCGAGCGTGACGAGCACCGAGCGCGACAGCAGCGGCGCGATGATGCTGAACGACGGGTTCTCGGTCGTGGCCGCGACGAGGATGACGGTGCGGTTCTCGACGCCCGGGCAGCAGGGCGTCCTGCTGGGCCTTGGTGAACCGGTGGATCTCGTCGAGGAAGAGCACGGTCTGGCGCGCGTAGAGGTCGCGCTCGCGGACGGCCTGACTCCATGACCGAGCGGACGTCCTTGACGCCGGCCGTGACGGCCGACAGCTCGACGAAGCGGCGGTCGGCCGCGGTCGCGACGAGGTGGGCGAGCGTCGTCTTGCCGGTGCCGGGCGGCCCCCAGAGGATCGCCGACAGGGGCCGGCCGCGCCGCCGGATCCCTCGATGAGGCGCCGCAGCGGGCTGCCGGGCCGCAGCACCTTGGCCTGGCCCGCGCACCTCGTCGAGGGAGCGCGGCCGCATGCGAACGGCGAGCGGGGCGACACCGGCCGAGGCCGGCTGCTCGCCGCGGTCGGCGGCGGAGGCCGCACCGAAGAGGTCCTCCGTGCTGTTCGACATCACTGTGGAAGGCTATCCGCGTGCAGAACCCCTCCAGCCCGCGAGCCCGGCGCCGCGCACCCGTCTGGCTCGCCTCGGCGGACTCATCGCCCGCCACCCTCGCACGCTGGGTGGTCGCCTGGGTCGTCATCGCGATCGCGTGCTTCGCCGTCGCGGTCGGCGGTGTCACCGGTGAGTCGCTCTTCGAGCGGCTGCACTCCGGCGCCCCGACCGTCGAGTCGGAGTCGTCGCGCGCCCAGGCAGGTCATCGCGCAGAGCCAGCCCGCCCTCGAGACCCTGACGATGCAGGTGACCGGTGCCGACCTCACCGACGCCGGCGGTCGTGGCCGAGGGCGCAGCCGCGACGCGCGAGGTCGCCCAGGTCCCCGGGGTCAAGAACGTGCGGTCGCCACTGCTCGTCGCCGGGCGGCCTCACCGACCCGTCGGTGGCGCCGCTCCTCAAGGGCGGGACGCCCGGCCGCGGGAGGCTTCGTCACCGTCGTCGACTTCGAGCCGGGTCTCGACAAGGCCGCCCAGGACGAGGCCGAGACCGCAGGCCGAGCAGCGGCTGCTCGCGGTCGCCGTCGGCCATGGACGCCCAGGGCTCCGTCGGCAGCCCGAGCAAGGTCATCAAGGCGATCACGACGCACCGTCGAGCGAGACCTGCTGCGGGGCGAGGGCATCGCCCTGCCGCTCACCTTCATCGTCATGTTCTTCGTCTTCGGCGGCTTCGTCGCGGCGGGCATGCCGATCGTCGGGGCGCGTCGTCTCGATCGGCGGGGCCCTGCTGTCGCTCTTCGGGTTCTCGCACGTCGTCGAGCTCGACGCGACCGTCGTCAACATCGTGACCCTGCTCGGCCTCGGGCTGTCCATCGACTACGGCCTGCTCACCGTGAGCCGGTTCCGCGAGGAGCTCGGCCACCGGCAGCACCGGGTGCCCACGCGCGAGGAGATCGCCCACGCCGCCGAGCGGACGGTGGCGACGGCCGGCCGCACCGTCCTCTTCTCCGGCCTCACGTCGCGATCGCCCTGGCTGGCCTGCTCGTCTTCGAGGCCTCGATCATGCGCGCCATCGGCGTGGCCGGCGTCAGCGTCGTCCTCGTCGCGATGGTCGTCGCGATCACCCTCGTGCCGGCCCTCTGCGTCGTCGGCGCAAAACGCCTGTCCCGCAAGGCAGTCGAGCAAGCCGCCGACGTCGGCGTCTTCTCCCGCCTCGCCGTCGGGGTGCAGCGCCGCCCGGTCGCTCGTCATCCTCGGCGTCGTCGTCGTGCTCGTCGACGCTGGCCCTGCCGACCCTGTCGATGAAGCTCACGTCGTCGGGCACCGAGCTGCTCCCGAGGGACGCGCCGCAGCGGGTCTTCTTCGAGCAGCTCGCCCGGGACTACCCCGCGCTCTCCGCCCCCGAGGTGACCGTCGTCGCCGGCTCGCCGGACACTGCTGCCGTCACCTCGTGGGCCCAGCAGTTCCGAAGCCGACCCGGGTGTCGAGGGCCTCGTCGTCCAGCCCCTCGGGGCCGACCGACCAGCGGGTCGACATCCGCGTCGCCGGAGCGGCCGACGTCGGACGAGGCGCAGGACCTCGTGACGACGATCCGCGCCACGAGCGCGCCCTTCGAGACCCTGACCACCGGCCAGGCGGCGGGCCAGATCGACTTCCTCGACTCGATGTCGGCCCGGGCGCCGTATGCCGTGGCGCTCGTCGTGCTCGGCACGTTCGTCCTGCTCTTCCTCATGACCGGCTCGGTCATCCTCCCGGTCAAGGCCCTGCTGCTCAACGTCATCTCGCTCGGAGCCGCGCTCGGCGTCGTCGTGTGGATCTTCCAGGAGGGCCACCTCGAGGGGCTGCTCGGCTTCACGTCGGTCGGGGCCGTCGAGTCGATGGTGCCCTTCCTCGTGCTCGCCTTCGGTTTCGGCCTGTCGATGGACTACGAGGTCTTCCTGCTGTCGCGCATCGTCGAGTTCCACCGGCACGGCGCTGCGAGAACGACCGCGCCGTCTCGCTCGGCCTCCAGCGCACCGGCCGCATCATCACCTCGGCGGCTCTGCTCATCATCATCGTCTTCGCCGGCTTCGTCGCCGGCGACATCCTCATCATCAAGGAGATGGGGGTGGCGCTCGTGGCGGCCGTCGTCATCGACGCGACGCTGGTCCGCATGCTGCTCGTCCCGGCGACGATGACGCGTGCTCGGACGCTGGAACTGGTGGGCACCAGCGCCGCTGCGGCGCCTCCACGACCGGTTCGGGATCACCGAGTGACCGCGGTGCGTCACCGGGCACGGACTCGACGACCTGCTGGCGGCGACCGGCCGGCACCCGTTCGTCCGGTGGGAGGTCACCGACGACCTCGCCGCGACGTGGTGGAGCTCGACCGACGCCGTCGCGTTCCAGCGCACCCGCAAGGCGTGCGCCGCACCGTCAACGTCCTCGGCGGCGACGACGGGGTCACGGCGCTGCTCGACCACCTGCCGGAGATCGCGGCGACCGTCTCCCCCGGGCGCCGGGCGTTCTCGGTCAGCGTGCCCCAGCACCTGGAGCCCCGGCTGCGGGAGCGCTACCGCGTGCTGGACGGCGGCGACTGGGAGTGGTTCCACACCACCACCGCCCCCGACCGAGCACCCTTCGCACGAAAGGGTGCTCGCCATCGACGACGTCGCCCGCGCTGCCGAGGTCGCGGGCGTTCCTCGAGGCGCACTCCCCCACGGCCGACACCGAGCCGGGACACGGTGAGCGCTGGTTCGCGATCGAGGATCCAGACGGCTCGCTGGCCGCCGTCGCCGCCTGGGGCACCACCCGCGGCGGCGCGCCGCACCTGTCGTCGGTCGCCGTCGACACCCGACTGCGCGGGCAGGGGCTCGGCCGCACGATCGTCGGCGCCGTCACGCGACGGGCCGTCGCCGAGGCCGGCGTCTGCACCCTGGGGATGTACTCCGCACAACGAGGTCGCCCGCGGGCTCTACCTCTCGCTCGGCTACGACCGGCTCTGCGCCTGGTCGAGCCGCCCGGTCGTCATCGACCGCTGACCGGCCCGGCTGACGGGCGTCTCAGGCGAAGTCCGCCGCCACGACCTTCCGGTCGGCCTCCTGCACCAGGACCACCCAGTTGCCCGAGTTGTCGCGGCACACGGCCTCGGTGCCGTAGGGCCGGGCCGAGGGCGGCTGGAGGAACTCGACGCCCTTCGCGGTCAGCTCGGCATAGGTCTTCTCGCAGTCGTCGACGGAGAGCCCGAGACCGTTGAGGCCGCCGGCGTCGAGGGCCCGCCGCATCGCGGTGACGAGCTCGTCCGGGAAGGGCGGTCCGGGGATGGCGAGGCTGACCTGCAGCTCCGGCTGGTTGGGGTGCACGACGGTGCACCAGCGGTAGCCGTCGCCGAGGGTGATGTCGTCCTTCTCCTCGAACCCGAGGACGTCGACGTAGAAGCGCTTCGACTCGTCGACGTCCTTGACGAAGACGCTGACGATGGAGATGTTCGTGATCATGGGTCCACGCTAGGGCGGCGTCCGGGTCTGCCCGCTTCTCCCCGGTTGCGGAGCGCTCGGCCAGACCCCACATGAAGATGACGCAGCCGGGGATGTGCGGCGCGCCCGTTGCGGCATACCGCGCCTGGAAGCTGCTCGGGCTCTCCCCGACGACCGCACGGAAGCGGCTGCTGAACGACCCGAGGCTCGAGAAGCCGACCGCGTGACAGACCTCGGTGACGGTGAGGTTGGTCGAGCGCAGCAGGTCCTGCGCCCGCTCGATCCGCCGCCTCGACACGTACTCGGCGGGCGTGACGCCGTAGGTCGCCCGGAAGAGGCGGAGGAAGTGGTACTTCGAGAGCCGGGCCTCGGCGGCGAGCGCGCTCGAGGTCGAGCGGCTCGGCGTAGTCGCGGTCGGCGACGTCGCGGGCGCGGCGGAGGTGGACGAGCACGTCGTCCGGTGCGCGCACGCTTCGCTCCGCCACGACCCCATCCTGCCCGAGCGGCCCCCGCGCCGTCGTGGACCGGTCCCCAGCGTTGCGTATGCCGTCCGCCCGGCTCGGGCGAACGGCATACGACCGTCGGGGCCTGCGGGCAGCCCACGAGCCCGCGGGCTCAGCTCTGCTTCGGGCTGACCTCGGGTGCGCCCTGGGGGGCGGGAGCCGACGCCGGCCGGCTTCGCGTCGACGCCGGCCTCCTTGCGCTGCTCGGGCGTGATCGGCGCCGGGGCGGCGGTCAGCGGGTCGTAGCCGCCACCGGACTTCGGGAAGGCGATGACGTCGCGGATCGAGTCGGTGTGCGCGAGGAGCGAGACGATGCGGTCCCAGCCGAAGGCGATGCCGCCGTGCGGCGGGGCGCCGAAGGCGAAGGCCTCGAGGAGGAAGCCGAACTTCTCCTGCGCCTCCTCCTGCGAGATGCCCATGACCTGGAAGACCCGCTCCTGCACGTCGCGGCGGTGGATACGGATCGAGCCGCCGCCGATCTCGTTGCCGTTGCAGACGATGTCGTAGGCGTACGCGAGCGCCGAGCCGGGGTCGGTGTCGAAGGTGTCCACGAACTCCTTCTTCGGCGAGGTGAAGGCGTGGTGCACCGCGGTCCATGCGCTGTACCCGAGGGCGACGTCACCCGAGGCCGTCGGCGTCGGCGGCCGGCTCGAAGAGCGGCGCGTCGACGACCCAGAGGAAGCTCCAGGCGTCCTCGTCGATGAGACCGCAGCGCCTGCCGATCTCGAGGCGGGCGGCGCCGAGCAGGGCCCGCGACGGCTTGGCGGCACCGGCCGCGAAGAAGATGCAGTCGCCGGGCTGCGCGCCGACGTGCGTCGGCGAGGCCGGCCCGCTCGGCGTCGGTGAGGTTCTTGGCGACCGGGCCGCCGAGCTCGCCGTCCTCCTGGACGAGGACGTAGGCGAGGCCGCGGGCGCCGCGCTGCTTGGCCCACTCCTGCCAGGCGTCGAGCTGCTTGCGCGGCTGGCTCGCCCCGCCGGGCATGACGACCGCGCCGACGTAGTCGGCCTGGAAGACGCGGAAGGTCGTGTCGGCGAAGTAGTCGGTGCACTCGACGAGCTCGTTGCCGAAGCGCAGGTCGGGCTTGTCGGAGCCGTAGCGGGCCATCGCGTCGGCGTAGGTCATCCGCTGGAAGGGCGTCGTCGAGCTCGACGCCGATGAGCCGCCACAGCGCCGGCGATGATCGCCTCGCCGAGCTCGATGATGTCGTCCTGCTCGACGAAGCTCATCTCGATGTCGAGCTGGGTGAACTCCGGCTGGCGGTCGGCGCGGAAGTCCTCGTCGCGGTAGCAGCGGGCGATCTGGTAGTAGCGCTCCATGCCGGCCACCATGAGCAGCTGCTTGAACAGCTGCGGGCTCTGCGGCAGGGCGTACCACGAGCCCGGCGCGAGACGGGCGGGCACGAGGAAGTCGCGGGCACCCTCGGGCGTCGACCGGGTGAGCGTCGGCGTCTCGATCTCGACGAAGTCGCGGGCGCCGAGCACCGCGCGCGCGGCGGCGTTGACCTTGGAGCGCAGGCGGATCGCGGCGCCGGCCGAGCTCGCGCCCGGGACGACGCAGGTCGAGGTAGCGGTGCTTGAGGCGGGCCTCCTCGCCGACGGTGACCCGCTCGTCGATCTGGAAGGGCAGCGGTGCCGCGGGGTTGAGCACCTCGAGGTCGCTGACGATGACCTCGATCTCACCGGTCGGCAGGTCGGGGTTGGCGTTGCCCTCGGGGCGGTCGCGCACCTCGCCGGTGACCTTGACGCAGAACTCGTTGCGCACGTCGTGGGCGCCGCCCTGGGCGAGCACCTCGTCGCGCGCGACGACCTGGGCCACGCCAGAGGCGTCGCGCAGGTCGAGGAAGGCGACCCCGCCGTGGTCTCGACGCCGCGCCACCCAACCGGTGAGGGTGACGGTCTGGCCTGCGTGGTCGGCACGGAGAGTGCCGGCCTCGTGAGTGCGGAGCACGGAGGGTCCTTCCGGGACATGGGTTCGGGCGGCACGGCGGGCCACCACGGCTGGGTGGTGGACGAGCAGTGGACGAGCAGTGGACGAGCAGTGGACGAGCAGTGGACGAGCAGGGCACCCGGCCCGCACGTCGGCGGTGGGCACCGAGGACCAATCCTAGACCGCCCGCGCCCCGGCCCTTCCGCCGTGCAGCGCTCCCACACCCGCGGCCTCGGAGGCCAGGGCCGCGACGGTCGCCGCGAGCGCCGGGCGGTCGGTCATGGTGCGTCGCCGGACGAGGCTCACGGTGCGCTCGGACACCGGGTCGACGATGGGGACGGCGACGACGCCGGCGGCCGCGAACGCCTCAGTGCTGCTCGCCGTCGACGTAGAGCCACCGGCCCGCGCGACGGGCGAAGCGGCTGACCTCGTGCATCTCACCGCGACGACGCGCGGCCCCCGCTGAGGGTTCGGACCACCGCGCGACGAACTCGACGACGCCGTCGTCATCGTCCGGGCCTCCGCGCTCCGTCCGGAGCACGGTGAGACGGGCCCACTGGGTCGCCGCGTCGAGCTCGAGATCGTCGGGGCGGGTCCTCGGGTGCCACGTCCGCACGAGGTATGCCGCATCACCGACCGCGAAGGCCGTGTAGCGGGAGCGCATCAGCTCCTCGGCGGTCGAGGCCGAGCGATCCCCCGCGTGCAGGGGGCCGCAGCACACGGCATACGCCGCCCCCGTGCCGCAGGGGCACGTCACGGGTCTGGCAGTCCCCAGCGGCCCGCTGGTCACGACCGCGCTGCGCGCTGGGCCTCGCGGGCCGGCCACGGCGCGTCGTGCGGCCGCAACGTCGACCAGCCACGGCCGCGGGACAGGCCCGCGGAGAGCAGCCCGACGAGCGTGGCGGAGTTGCTGATGCGGCCGGCGAGAGCCGCGTCGACGGCGTCGTCGAGCGGCACCCACAGCGGTCGCAGGCTGAGCTCCTCCGCCGTGCGCTCGTGCGCGTCGGCAGCCGCCACCTCCCGCAGGCGGCGGGCGAGGAAGATCCGCACGGGCTCGGGGAACGCGCCGGGTGACGTGATGTCGTCGGCCAGCACGTGCCACTCGTCGGCCGTCAGGTCGACCTCCTCGGCGAGCTCGCGCGCGGCGGCCTCCCACGGCGGCTCGCCGTCGACGTCGAGCAGGCCGGCGGGCAGCTCCCACACGTGACCCCCGGTCGCGTGTCGGTACTGCCGGATCATGAGCACGTGGTCAACGCCGTCCAGCTCGCGCAGGGCGAGCACGGCGACGGCTCCGGGATGCGTCACGAAGTCGCGCGTCACCACGCCCCCAGCGCCGAGGTCGACGCGTTCGCGCACGACGTCGAAGATGATCCCCTCGAAGGGCGTCGTCGACTCGAGGACCGGCTCGGCGGTCCACTCCTCGACGAGGTCGGCTCCCGTGCCGCTCGGCGCGTCCAGGCTCACCGGCGGTTCAGCCTGCGTCCGAGGAGGCACCCGACGCGGACACCGAGGCGTACTCGTCCCCGTCACGCTCCGCCCGGCCCGCGTCGGCAGCGGCGCGGTGGCGCTCGACCTCCACGAGCCGCTCACTGCGCTGACGCTCGAGGGCGGCGCCGACGAGACCGGCGAAGAGCGGGTGCGCACGGTTGGGACGCGACAGGAACTCGGGGTGCGCCTGCGTCGACACGTAGTACGGGTGGACCTCACGCGGCAGCTCGACGAACTCGACGAGCATGCCGTCGGGCGACGTGCCGGAGAAGACGAGGCCCGCCTTCTCGAGGTCGTCGCGGTAGGAGTTGTTCACCTCGTAGCGGTGGCGGTGGCGCTCCTGGACCTCGGCCTGCCCGTAGGCGGCGCGGGTGACGCTGCCCTCCTTGAGAGCGGCGGGGTAGGAGCCGAGACGCATCGTGCCGCCGAGGTCGCCGGCGCCCTCGACGAACGCCTTCTGCTCCTCCATGGTCGCGATGACCGGGTGGGCCGTCTCGGGGTCGAACTCCGTCGAGCTCGCGTCCTCGTTGCCGAGGACCGTGCGGGCGTACTCGATGACCATGCACTGCAGCCCGAGGCAGATGCCGAGGGTCGGGACCTGCTTCTCGCGTGCCCACGTCAGCGCGCCGAGCTTGCCCTCGATGCCGCGCACGCCGAAGCCGCCCGGCACCAGGACCGCGTCGACCCCGCCGAGGGCCCGCTGGGCCCCGGCCGGGGTCTGGCACTCGTCGCTGGCGACCCAGCGGATCGCGACCTTCGCGTCGTGGTGGAAGCCACCGGCGCGCAGCGCCTCGGTGACCGAGAGGTAGGCGTCGGGCAGGTCGATGTACTTGCCGACGAGGGCGATCTCGATGGCGTGCTCCGGGTCGTGCACGCGCTGGAGCAGCTGGTCCCACTCGGTCCAGTCGACGTCGCGGAAGCCCAGGCCGAGACGCCGGATGACGTAGGCGTCGAGCCCCTCGCGGTGCAGCACCTTGGGGATGTCGTAGATGCTCGGTGCGTCGACGCAGGCGGCGACCGCCGTGACGTCGACGTCGCACATGAGCGAGATCTTGCGCTTGATCGGGTCGGGGATGTCGCGGTCGGCACGCAGCACGAGCCCGTCGGGCTGGATGCCGACCTGCCGCAGCGCGGCGACGGAGTGCTGGGTCGGCTTCGTCTTGAGCTCGCCGCTCGGCGCGAGGTAGGGCACGAGCGAGACGTGGAGGAAGAAGCTGTTGTCGCGGCCGATGAGGTGGCGCACCTGGCGTGCCGCCTCGAGGAAGGGCAGCGACTCGATGTCGCCGACCGTGCCGCCGATCTCGGTGATGATGACGTCCGGAGCGTCCGGACCTCCGGTGGCGAGGGCGCGCATGCGGGCGACGATCTCGTTGGTGATGTGCGGGATGACCTGGACGGTGTCACCGAGGTACTCGCCGCGGCGCTCCTTGGCGATGACGTGGTTGTAGACCTGTCCGGTCGTCACGTTGGCGCTGCCGACGAGGTTGACGTCGAGGAAGCGCTCGTAGTGACCGATGTCGAGGTCGGTCTCCGCCCCGTCGTCGGTCACGAAGACCTCGCCGTGCTGGAACGGGTTCATCGTCCCGGGATCGACGTTGATGTAGGGGTCGAGCTTCTGCATCGTGACCCGCAGGCCCCGCGATCTGAGAAGTCGCCCGAGGCTCGAGGCTGTCAGGCCCTTGCCGAGAGAGGAGGCAACGCCCCCGGTCACAAAGATGTGCTTCGTCGTTTCCACCACGGGCTTCGAGTCTACGTCATGCCGACGGGGTCCGCGGCGTAGCGGTCCACCCACCGGCGCGTCTCGGCGTCGGGAGTCGCCCACGTCGCGGCGCGGGCCCGTGCGGCGGCACCTCGCCGCGCCCGGGTCTCCGGGTCCGAGAGCAGGAGGTCCACCTGGGCGGCCACTGCGGACGGGTCGCCCACGGCGACAAGGCAACCCGCGTCGCCGACGAGGTCGGGGAGGCCACCGGTCCTGGTCACCACCACGGGGAGACCGGCCGCCATGGCCTCCTGGACGACGAGCGCGCGGGCCTCCCACCGGCTCGTCAGGACGAACACGTCGGCAACCCGGAGCCAGTCGCCCACGTCGGTGCGAGCCCCCACGAACCGGACGACAGGCCCCTCCCCCTCCGGCTGGCGTATGCCGTCCGCCTCCTGCTCGAGTCGGGCGCGCAGCCGCTCGTCGCCGGCACCGACGACGACCCAGGTCGCGGGGACCCGGGAGAGCCGGGCGGCCCGCACGAGCGTCGGGAGGTCCTTCTGCGGGGCGATGCGCGAGACGGTGAGCACGAGCGGCCGGTCGGGCCTGATGCCGGCTCCGGCGAGCAGGGCACCCCGCTCGGTCGGGGCGAGGGGCTCCGACTGCAGGAGGCCGACGACGGCCGCCGACGCGACGGTGGCCAGCTCGGTCCGGCGCGCCCCCAGCGAGACGGCGAGCTCGACGAGGTCGGCGCTCGCCCCGGTGACGAGGTCGGCCCGGCGCAGCGACCACTCGAGCAGGCGGCGGGTCAGGGCCGCTCCGGCGCGGGCCGGCGCGGATCGCGGGATCGGCGGCAGGTCGTTGTGCAGGGACACGACGAGCCGGGGCCGGGGCCGGGCGCGCGCGACGGCCACGGCCGCGACGACCGCGGCCTGGTGACCGTGCGCGTGCACGACGTCGACGGTGCCCGCGAACCGCATGATCCGGTGCCAGTCCACGAGACCGCGGGGGGCGCGCGCGCCGCGGTGGACGGGCCACAGCCGGTGCGCGTCCGCCCAGCCGAAGGTCTGCGCCGTGGCGTCCGCCGTCACGATCTCGACGTCGTGGCCCAGGTCGCGGAGCCCGGCGACGAGGGTGTCGACGTGCGCACCGACCCCGCCGGCGGACCGGCCGAGCACCATGAGGATCCTCATGCGACCACGTCCGCTGCCTCGGGGTCTCGTCGCGGGCGCCGCACCCGGGTGACGACGGACGGGTCGATCGTGACGGCGAGACCGGCCATGACGAGGAGGGCCACGATGCCCACACCGACTCCGACGACGACGCTGGAGCCCAGCGACTGGCCGACACCGTGCACCGACAGCCACGAGGCGACGCCCCGTCCGACCCCGGCGCCGATGACGGCTGCGGTCAGAGCGGCGACGAGCGGCCGGGCCGGCAGCGAGAGCGCGCGCCAGCCCCAGGTCCGCCCGACCAGCACGACGAGCAGCGACGCTCCGAGGGCGAGACCGATGCTCGAGCCGGCTGCCAGCGCCCGCAGGGTCTCCGGGCCCCCGGCACCGGAGGCGTCGAGCACGACGAGCGGCAGCACGACCGAGGCGAGCCAGCCCACCGCGGCGAGGCCGCCCGCCAGCGAGCGGCGACCCGCGCACGTAGGACGCTCTCGAGAGGAGACCGATGACGCCGAGGCCGACGACCGACGGGGCGAAGAGCGTCACCGCGTCGCCCATCGTCGCCAGGGTCTCGAGCGAGGCGTCGGACCCGGAGCCGGCGTCCAGGGCGCTGAAGAAGGCACCGACGGGGATCGCGACCGCGACGAGGGTCGCGGCACCGAGGAGCGTCACGACCAGGGTCGCGAGCCAGGCCCGGCGCAGCGTTGCGGCCGCGACGTCCCGGGCCTCCGGGTGCGCCGGTCGCCCCCGGTCCGCCGGTGCCTCGCGCGGCGCCGCGACGGATCCACCACGACCGGCGTGTGCGCCGGCCAGCGACGGGAAGGCCGCCGTCGCGAGCGGCACGGCCAGGACGGCATACGGCAGCAGGGTGACGGCCTGGGCGTAGGTGTAGACGTTCAGGGTGCCGGCCCCGCCGCGGTCGTTGGCGAGACGGATGACGACGAGCGTCGCGACCTGCTGGCCCGCGACGGCCAGGAGGCCCGCGACCGCGAGCACGCGGACACGGCTCCCCACACCGTCGGGGAAGCGCAGCCGCGGACGCAGCCGGAGGCCGGCCCGACGCGCCGGGACGAGCAGGGGCAGCGCGAGGGCCACGACGCCCAGCGTCGTGCCGACGCCGAGCACGACGAGGGCGCCGTGCGGGACCTCGTCGATGGGGGCGGCGGGGTCGACGGCGAGCGCGCGGTAGGCGAGGTAGGTCCCGATGACGACGACGCTCGACAGCAGGGGCGCGAGAGCCGCGCCGACGAACCGGTGGTGCGCCTGCAGCACGCCGGCCATGACGATCGCCACGCCGTAGAGCGGGACCTGGACCGCGAAGATCCTCAGCAGTTCCGTGCCGAGCGCGACCTCCCCGGCACATCCCGTCCCGAGCAGCGCGCCGGCGATCGGGCCCGCGGCGAGCGCGACCACGACGCCGAGGGGCACGAGCACGACAGCCGCCCAGGTGAGCAGCGCCGACGCGGTGGCGTCGGCGCCCGCGCGCTCACCGCGGGCGAGCGCGCCCGCGACGAGGGGGACGGCGACGGCGGCGAGCACTCCCCCGGCCGCGATCTCGAAGAGCACGTTGGGCACGGCGTTGACCGACTGGTAGACGCTGCCGACGCAGGTGGCGCCGACGGAGTGCGAGAAGACGAACCATCGTCCGAAGCCGACGATCCGAGCGACGAGCGTGATCACGGCGATGGTGCCCGCAGTCGCCAGGAGCCCCCGATGGGAGGGCTGGTCGCCGGCCGCCGTGTCAGGGCCGCTCATCGGCGCTCACGGCCCCACTCGTCGACCCGTCGCAGCACCGGGTTGGCCTCGATGACCTGCGTGAAGCTGACCCGTTCGGAGGCGAGGGTCAGCGCGGCGAGGCCCACGAGGGCGACCGCCCGGCCGACGAGGCCGGTGCGCTCGACGAGGGCGAGCCCCAGGAGGGCGCCGGCCGCGTTGGCCCCGGTGTCACCGAGCATCGACGACGCTCGCAGGTCGTCGCGCACGACACCGAGCGAGGAACCGACGGCCGTGGCCGCGGCCACGCCACCGACGAGCGGGAGCCCGGCGGCGACGGTGACCTTGAGGGCGCGTCCGGGCCGCAGGTCGAAGAGGTTGACGGCGTTGGCCGCTCCTGCGACGACCGCGCCGCCGACGAGCGAGGAGAGCACGGCCGTCCACCGGGGGCGCCCGGATCCGACCGGCCGTCCGGGTGCGCCCCGTCCAGGTCCGCGGGAGTCGACGAGCGCCGCACCGAGGAGCCCGGTCAGGCCGAGCCCGACGATCTTCACGGCTCCCGTCGTGACCTCGCCCCGTCGCGAGCGCGCGGAGGTGGCCCTTGAGCCCCTTGTCCGCGGCTCCCCCGACGAGGTCGTCGAGCGCACCGAGGGCGCCGGCCGACAACGCGACGATCGCCGTCGCCCCGGCGGACCGGACCGGCGGCGGAGCCCGGCGCGAGGCGGGAGACGACGGCTCCGACGGCGGTCGCGGCCGCAGCACCGGCCACGGCGCCCCCGACCCAGGCGGGCCCCTCGAGAAGGGTGACGGTGGACCCGGCGTGGTTGGTGCGCGCCCAGGGGTCGCGGGCCGCGGGCGGCAGGTGTCGGCCGACGCGCAACAGCGACCAGGACACCGCCGCAGACGCGATCGCGGCAGCGAGCGACGCGACGGCGGACGACCCCGCGTGTCGACGGCTCCGCGTCACGGGAGCACCCGCGGGACGCGGGCGGTCGCACCCGGGGCGATGCCGTAGTGGCCGATCTTCTGGTCGAGCGCATCCTCGACGGCGAGCACGACCGTCGCCGGGCCGTTGCCGGCGCGGGCGTGGTCCACGGTGGAGATGATCTGGGCGGTGTCCGACTTCTCGCGGACCGCCTGCACCGCGTTGGACGTCTCGGCCTGCCCGGCGGCGGCGAGGGTGTCGCCCCCGGCGACGACCGTGGCGCGAGAGGACCCGGCGAGCGCGGTGACCAGGGCTCGGATGGCGTCGGACCGCGCCGTCACGACCGGCTCGGTGCCGGCGTAGTCGCCGGACACGACGACGGCGAGGTCCGACGGCGCGAGCTCGGCCACGGTGCTGTCGAGCAGGTTCGCGTCGACAAGAACCTTGAGGGCGGCGGAGCGCTGGGGCGACGGGCCGGTGCCGCCCGTCGAGACCGTGAGGTCGGTGAGGACCTGGAGCAGCAGGGCGTCACCCGTGGCGGACGAGCTGAGCCCGAGCGCGGTCGCGGCGTCGTGTGCGGCCTTCGCTCGGTCGCTCGACTGACTCGGGTCGAACCAGTCGGGGCTGATCGTGACGGTCCCGGCCAGTGCGGCGCCGCCCTGGGTCACGACGTCCTCGAGGTTGCTCACCATGGTGCCGTCTGCAGACGGCATGACGACCACGACCGCACGGTGACCAGTGAGCCGGCCACGGACGATGCGGGACTGGACGGCCGCCGCGTACTCGTCGGAGCCGTCGACGAGCTTCTCACTCACCGTGAGCTTGTCGTTGAGGGTCTGCTTCTCGGTGCGCAGCGCGGCGACCTGGTCACTGAGCTGGTCGCCGAGGTTCCCCTGGAGCGGACCGGCCCCGAGGACGATGCCGACCGCGAGTGCGAGGAAGACCGAGATGATCGAGACGAGGTGGTAGCGGAAGTCGATCACGTGAAGATCCCAACGATGGCGGTCCGGAGGTCGTCCCATCGGGCGGCGAGGACCTGCAGCCACGCCTGGCCGGCGGGAGTCGACGCCAGCGCGGCGATGAAGGCCAGCAGGCCGACGAGGAGCATGGTCACGAGCAGGCGGCCCGGGATCCGGGTGCGATAGAGCTGGCTGACGCCCTTGGCGTCCACGAGCTTGCCGCCGACGCGAAGGCGCGTCAGGAAGGTCGAGGCCTGGCCGTCGCGACCCTTGTCGAGGAACTCCACCAGGGTGACGTGGGTGCCGACGGCGACGATGAGCTCGGCCCCGGAGTCGTCGGCGAGGAGCATCGCGACGTCCTCGCTCGTGCCTGCGGCGGGGAAGACGACCGGGGTGATCCCGAGTGCCTCGACGCGGGCGAGTCCCGGGGCCCGGCCGTCGCGGTAGGCGTGGACGACGATCTCGGCGCCGCAGCGCAGGGCCTTGTCGGAGACGGAGTCCATGTCGCCGACGATGAGGTCCGGCCTGTGGCCGGACTCGAGGATGGCGTCGGCGCCACCGTCGACCCCGACCAGGATGGGGCGGTACTCCCGGATGTACGGCCGCAGCGCCTCGAGGTCCTCGCGGTAGTGGTAGCCGCGCACCACGATGAGGCAGTGACGACCGTCGATCTCGGTCGTGATCGGCGGCACCCCGACGCCGTCGAGCAGGAGGTCGCGTTCCTTGCGGATGTACTCCATCGTGTTGGTCGCGAACGCCTCGATCTGCACGGCGAGGCCGGCTCGCGCCTCGTGCATCTGGGCCTGGACGGCCCGGGCGTCGAGCAACGTCCCCGTGGCCACCCTGGTCTCGCCCTGCCAGAGGTCGGCGCCGTCGATCCGCAGCGGCTGGCCGTCCGAGAGGGTCATGACCTCCGTGCCCGCGGCGTCGAGCACCGGGATGCCGGCCTCGACGAGGATCTGCGGGCCGAGGTTCGGGTAGCGACCACTGATCGAGGCACTGGCGTTGACCACCGCTGCCGGGCGCACCGCGACGAGGGCGTCGGCGCTGACCTTGTCGAGGTCGGCGTGGTCGATGACGGCGATGTCGCCGGGCTGGAGGCGCTTGGTCAGCGTCTTGGTCCGCCGATCGACGCGCGCGCTGCCGACGACGCCGGGACCGGGGTCGTGCGCACGGGGACGGCGGCGGATGGAAAGAGCCATGATGGCCTCAATCGTGCCACGTCGGGATTTGAGGAGCCCATCGGTCCGCGGCCACGCCGGCGGACACGTGCCCCATCGCCGAGGACAGACCTACCGGTGGCCGATCCGCGCGCCACCGGTCTGCTCGAGCAGGTCGCCGGCGTGCGCCAGACCGGCCTCGGAGTCGGGGTCGCCGCCCATCATCCGCGAGAGCTCGCGCAACCGGGCGTCTCCCTCCACGACCGAGACGCTGCTCGAGGTGATGCGTCCGTCGTCGGCCTTGTGCACGACGAGGTGCCGGTCGGCGAACGCCGCCACCTGTGCGAGGTGGGTGACGACGATGACCTGGGCGTGCTCGGCGAGGGCGGCGAGGCGCGCCCCGACGTCGAGCGCGGCCCGGCCGCCGACGCCCGCGTCGACCTCGTCGAAGACGAACGTGGGCGGACCACCGGACGCCTCGCCCGACGGGCTCGCCGAGCCCACGACCTCGAGCGCGAGCATGACCCGCGACAGCTCGCCGCCGGACGCCGCGCGGGCCACGCTGCGTGGCGTGGCACCCGGGTTGGCCGCGAGCAGGATCTCGACGTCGTCGATGCCGTGCCGTGAGAGCCGGACCTGCTGCCCGTCGGGCAGCGCGACGCCGTCGGGGTCGGTCCGGCGGCGGAGCTCGACGTGGACGACGGCCTTGCCCATGGCCAGGTGGGCCAGCTCCTCGGACACCCGGATGCCGAAGTCGTCACCGGCCGCCCGGCGCGCGTCGGACAGGGCGAGCGCTGCGGCGACGAGCGAGGCCTCGAGCTGGGCCACCTCGGCGCCGAGACGCTCGACCCGGTCGTCGGCGGTCACGAGCTCGTCGAGCCGGGCCGCGCCGCGCCCGGACCACTCGAGCACCTCGTCGACCGTCTCGCCGTACTTCCGCGTCAGGACGCCGAGAGCTGCCCTGCGCTCCTGCACGTAGCCGAGTCGCTCGGGGTCGAGGTCGACGTCCTGGAGGTATGCCGTGAGGTCGGCAGCGAGGTCCGTGACCAGCGTGCCGACCTCGTGCAACCGCTCGTCGAGCCCCGCGAGGGCCTGGTCGTGGGCAGTGGCCGGCGTGAGCGCGCCGCGCGCCGACCCGATGAGGTCGCGCACGTTCGGAGCCGGCTCGGCGGCATAGTCGTCACCGCTGAGGTCGGCGAGCGCCTGCGCAGCCGCAAGACGGAGGGTGTCGGCGTGCGCCAGCCGCTCGTCCTCCGCGCGGAGCGCCGCGTCCTCCCCGAGCTGCGGGTCGACCGCCTCGATCTCCTCGAGCGAGGCCGTGAGCGAGTCGATCTCGCGGGCACGCTCGCGGGCCTCGGAGACCAGCCGGGAGTGCTCGCGGGCGGAGTCGCGCCACCGGTCGTAGAGCTCCGCGACCTGGTCGCGAAGGGCGGCGAGGGCAGGACCGCCGAAGTCGTCGAGGACCACCCGGTGGGCGTCGCCCTGCTTGAGCCGCCACTGGTCGGCCTGTCCGTGCACCGCCACGAGCATCTGCCCGAGCTCCGCTAGCACCGAGACGGGGGCCGTGCGACCACCGACGTGGGCCCGCGACCGGCCGGCCGCGGCGATCGTGCGGGCGATGACGAGCTCGCCGTCCTCGTGGTCGGCTCCCGCCTCGTCGGCCCGGACGAGGGCCGGGTGGTCGAGCGGCAGCTGCACGACACCCTCGACGAGGGCCGAGGTCGAGCCGGTGCGGACAAGGCCGGAGTCGGCACGCTCACCGAGCAGCAGGCCGAGGCCCGAGACGACCATGGTCTTGCCGGCTCCGGTCTCACCCGTGAGCACGTTGAGCCCGGGGCTCAGGTCGAGGACGGCGTCGTCGATGACACCGACGCCGCGGATCCTCATCTGGCTGAACACGGGACCACCTTAGGGCCGAGCACCCTCACTGACGTCCACGTCGTCCACGTCGTCCACGTCGTCCACGGCGGCGACGACGCCGCCGCCGTTGCCGTTGCCGCGCCAGCCGGCCACCGACAGGTTGAACTTGGCCACGAGGCGGTCGGTGAACGGTGCGCTCGTGAGGCGCGCGAGTCGCAGTGGTCGCGCCCCACGGCATACCTCGATGCGCGCACCGGGCGGGAGGTCGACGTGTCGGCGGCCGTCGCACCACATGACACCGGCCCCCTCCGTGGCGGCCTTGATCTCCACTGCGAGACGCGTGTCGGGACCGAGCACGAGCGGGCGCGCGAAGAGCGCGTGAGCGGCGCTGGGGACGAGGAGCATCGCCTCGACCTGGGGCCAGACGACCGGCCCGCCGGCCGAGAAGGCGTAGGCCGTCGAGCCCGTGGGCGTCGACACGATGACCCCGTCGCAGCCCCAGCTCGACAGGGGTCGCCCGTCGACCTCGACGGTGACCTCGAGCATCCGCTCGCGCGACGCCTTCTCGACGCTCACCTCGTTGAGGGCCCAGCTGCTCGCGATGAGGTCGCCGTGGAGCTTGGCGTCGACATGGAGCGTCATGCGCTCCTCGACCGCGTAGTTGTTGTTCGCGATGTGCTCGACCGTGGCGTCGAGGTCGTCGCGCTCTGCTTCGGCGAGGAAGCCGACATGCCCGAGGTTGACGCCGAGCAGGGGCACGTCGACGCTGCGGGCGAACTCGGCGCCTCGCAGGATGGTGCCGTCACCGCCGAGGACCACGACGAGGTCGCACCCCTCCGCGACCTGCTCCTCGGCCGAGGCGATGTGCACGCGGGAGCTGTCCTTGAGGTCGAGGGCCTTGGCCTCGTCGGCCTGCAGCGACACGTCGATGCCGAGGTGGGTGAGGCGCTCGACGACACCCTTGGCGACGGTCAGCGCCTCGGGGCGTCTCGGGTGGGCCACGAGCAGGATCCGGCGCGTCACGGGGCTCCTTCCAGGTCGACGGCCTCCAGCATGTCATCCACCGCCGTCACGGTCGCGCCCGGTACGGGTCTCGGAGCCAGCCAGAAGAGGAACTCGCGGTTGCCGTCCCCGCCGGCGATCGGGCTGGCGGTGGCCCCGTGCAGGTGCAGTCCCTGCTCCGCGACGACGGCGGCCACCTCGCGCAGGACGCGTCGGCGCTCGTGCGGCGAGCTCACGACGCCGGTGCGGCTGAGCCGCTCCCGGCCGACCTCGAACTGCGGTTTGACCAGCACGACCAGGTCACCGTCGTCGGTGACGAGGGTGCGCATGGCGGGCAGGGCGATGGCGAGGGAGATGAAGCTGAGGTCGGAGACCACGAGATCGAAGGCGCCACCGAGTCCTGCCGCGTCCACGTCCCGGATGTTGGTGCCGGGCAGGTCACGCACGCGCGGGTCGGTGGCGATCGACGGGACGAGCTGGTCGTGGCCGACGTCGAGTGCCGTGACGTGAGCCGCCCCTCGCTCGAGGAGCACCTGGGTGAATCCGCCCGTGCTCGCCCCCACGTCGAGGCAGCGTCGACCCTCGACGTGGACGGGCCAGGTGTCGAGGGCGTGGAGCAGCTTGAGGGCGGCGCGGCCCACCCAGCGTTCCGGCTCCCGGGTCAGCTCGATGGTCGACGACTCGTCGACCGGGAGGGCAGGCTTGCTCGCCGGCTTGCCGTCGACGCGCACCACTCCCGCGGTGACGAGCTCACGCGCCTGGGTGCGCGACCTGGCCAGTCCGCGGGTGACGAGCTCGACGTCGAGCCGACGCGTCACGCCCCACCCAGGCCGCCGAGGCGGCTCTGCAGACTGCGGTGGGCGTGCTCTCCCGCCTCGATGCGTTCGGCGAAGGACCCGGGCTGTGATTCGGCAAGGAGCGCCATCGCCTCGTCGACCGCCTCGTCACCCGTCACCGGCGGCGCAGGAACCTCGCGGGCCTCGTCCGGGCCGGGCGCCGTGCCGCTCTCCCCGGCGCTGCCTTCGACCTCCGCCGGCTCGCCGGACCCGAGGTCGTCGCGTCGAGCGTCAGTCTCCCCAAGCATGTGTCGCCTCCGTGTCATGTGGCTGGTCCGCTGCGGTCACGCTACCGGGTCGGCGGTGGGAGGCGTTGCCGCCGAGTCGTCGAGCAGCCGGTCGAGCGCCTCGGCGTCGCGGCACAGCCGGTCGCGGTCCGATCTCTCGTCGCGCAGGCGCAGCAGCGCGGCCAGGCCGGCCCGCACCACCTCGATGGGCGTCCCGCTCCCCCGGTCGACGTGCAGCCCGTCGTCGGTGTGGGTCACCCGGGCGGCGCCGCACCGCCACCCGTCCGCGTCCGGGAAGGGGGCCGCATACGGCTGCAGGAGCTGCTCGAGCGAGGCGAGCACATACGTCGGGGACGCATCGGCGGCCACCAGGTCGGTCGGCCGGTCGACGCCGGTCAGGACCCAGGCCGAGTCGATGCCGGCCGCCTCGGCGCCGACGATGTCGGTGCCCAGACGGTCCCCGATCGCGAGGGTCCTGTCCGGGCGCGTCCCGAGGCGGTCCAGCGCCAACCGGTAGAGCGGAGGGTGCGGCTTGCCGACGACGTCAGGTCGTCGCCCCAGAGCGGTGGCCAGCAGATCGACGTAGGCGCCGTTCCCGGGTGACTGTCCCCACGGAAGGGGCAGGGTCGCGTCGTCGTTCGTGGCGACCCAGAGCAGCCCCGTCGTCAACACTCGCGCTGCCGACTCGAAGTCGCTCACGCGCAGCTGCTTGCCGTATCCCTGGAGCACGGCAGAGACGCCGGCAACCTCGTCGGCATCGCCGTCCGGGGAGACGGGGACGAGGCCGACGTCCTTCAGGGCCTCGACCACACCGTCGCCACCCAGGGCGAGGACCGATGCTCCCTGCTCGAGGTGGCCACCCAGCCGGACCGCACCCGCCTGCGCGCTCGACACGACGTCCGAGGCCGTCGCGGGGGCCCCGAAGGCAGCGATCTGGGCGGCGACCTCGGCCGGTACGCGCGACGCGTTGTTCGTGGCGTAGACGACCTTCATGCCCCGAGCCACGAGCTGCTGAAGGGCGTCCGCAGCCTCGGGCACGGCGTCCGCCCCGCGGTAGACGACACCGTCGAGGTCGCACACCACCCCGTCATAGCCTGCGACCAGCGGTTCGCCCGACCTCACCGTGTCCATGCGTTCTCCTCGGGGACGACCCTACGGCGGAGGCCGTCGGCGGAGCAGGGGGTGGGGCCTGCGTGTACGGGTCCGACCCGTCGGATCGGACCCGTTGACCGGGTTGCGATCAGTGTCGGTCGTCGGACTCGTCGTCGGACTCGTCGTCGGTCTCGTCGTCGGACTCGATGACGTCGCCGTACTCGTTGTCGTCATCGTCGCCGAGCAGGTCAGTGACGTCCACGCCGTCGAGCTCCTCGAGCCGCTCGGCGGCATCCGTGGTGAGCTCGTGGTCGGCGTCCGCAGCCCTGGCGAACCAGTCACGCGCCACCTCGAGGTCGCCGGCAGCGAGCTTGGCGTCCGCATAGGCGTAGAAGAGGCGCGCCGCCGACGGGCGGTTCGGGTTGATCCGCTTGACGAGGTCGCTGAGACCGGCGGCTGCGGCATCGAGCTGCCCGAGGTCGCGGCGGATCCCGGACACGACGATCGCGAGCTCGACCCGGTCGTCGATGGCGAGGTTGGTGGCCTCGTCCGACTGCGCCAGCTCGAGCGCCTTGTCGTGACGGCCGAGCGCGCGCTCGCAGTCGACCATGAGCGGCAGCAGGTGGCTCGACCCGGACAGCCGGCGAACCGTACGGAACTCACCCAGCGCCCGTGCCCAGTCGCCGAGGCGGTAGGCGACCAAGCCGAGGGACTCGCGCGCGGCAGGGACGCGTCCGGCGCGGCGCACGGCGGTCTCGGCGTGGGCCAGGGCGGCCTCGGGCTCGACGTCGAGCAGCTCGGCCACCATGACGAGGTGCTGGGCGACGCCTTCCGCGTTCTCCTTGGACAGGGTGCGCAGCTGGTTCTTGACGCCGCGGTCGACCTCGTGGCCGGTGACGCCTTCGCGGATCGCGGGCTCGGGCTTGCGCGGCGACTTGGGCGTCAGGCGCGGACCGCCGCGCCGGTCGTCGTCCTGCGGGCGCCCGGCGCCGCCACGGGGCCGGTCATCGAAACGTCGGGGCCCACGGTCGTCACGGCCGCCGCCGGAGCGTCGGTCGTCCGAGCGGTAGCCGCCACGGTCATCGCGGCTCCCACCGGAGCGTCGGTCGTCCGAGCGGTAGCCGCCACGGTCGTCACGGCTCCCGCTGGAGCGTCGGTCGTCCGAGCGGTAGCCGCCACGGTCGTCACGGCTCCCGCTGGAGCGTCGGTCGTCCGAGCGGTAGCCGCCACGGTCGTCACGTCCGGAAGCGGAGGGGCGGTAGCCGCCAC
Organism: uncultured Actinomycetota bacterium; assembly: GCA_963849965.1. Classification (GTDB taxonomy): domain Bacteria; phylum Actinomycetota; class Actinomycetes; order Actinomycetales; family Dermatophilaceae; genus Terrabacter. The sequence continues at coordinate 30,419 of CAWKJV010000004.1, forward strand.
GGTCATCACGGCCGCCACTGGAGCGTCGGTCGTCCGAGCGGTAGCCCCCGCGGTCGTCACGGCCGGCCAGCGGAGCGTCGGTCGTCCGAGGCGGTAGCCGCCACGGTCGTCACGTCCGGAAGCGGAGGGGCGGTAGCCGCCACGGTCGTCACGTCCGGAAGCGGTAGGGGCGGTAGCCGCCACGGTCGTCACGGCCGCGCACGCGGTCGTCCGAGCGGTAGCCGCCACGGTCATCACGGCCGCCGCTGGAGCGTCGGTCGTCCGAGCGGTAGCCGCCACGGTCGTCACGGCTCCCGCTGGAGCGTCGGTCGTCCGAGCGGTAGCCGCCACGGTCATCGCGTCGTGGGGCCGAAGAGCGCGGGGCGCCCGACCGGGGCGCTCCCGAGCCCCGTCCGGCCCCGCCGCTGCGTGCGGGGCCTCGCTGACCGCCGTCGCGGTCGCGGCGGTCGCCTCGGCTGTCGTTGCCGTCCTGGTCACTCATGTTCTGCATCCTTCCGCGCCGACCGTGGTCGGCGCCACCTCTGGCGTCATCGAGCACAAAAAGAAAGAGCGCCCCAGACGGATCAATGAAGTTCCGTCCGGGGCGCTCTGACAAAGTGTGTCCGGCTGCGTCCTACTCTCCCACACCGTCACCAGTGCAGTACCATCGGCGCTGAAGGGCTTAGCTTCCGGGTTCGGAATGGAGCCGGGCGTTTCCCCTTCGCTATGACAGCCGAAACTCTATGGAGATATCAATTCAGTGGGCGCGAACCACGACACGGTCGTAGCGTGTGGTGGTTCGCGGTTCCCGTTTGTATCTCGGGAACCGCACAGTGGACGCGTAGCATCTTTGTAAGTCAAGTTATCGGCTTATTAGTACCGGTCAGCTCCACACATTGCTGTGCTTCCACATCCGGCCTATCAACCCAGTAGTCTAGCTGGGAGCCTCTCGCCCTCGCGGGCCTGGAAACCTCATCTTGAAACGTGCTTCCCGCTTAGATGCTTTCAGCGGTTATCACTTCCGAACGTAGCTAATCAGCGGTGCTCTTGGCAGAACAACTGACACACCAGAGGTTCGTCCATCCCGGTCCTCTCGTACTAGGGACAGCCTTTCTCAAGTTTCCTACGCGCACAGCGGATAGGGACCGAACTGTCTCACGACGTTCTAAACCCAGCTCGCGTACCGCTTTAATGGGCGAACAGCCCAACCCTTGGGACCTACTCCAGCCCCAGGATGCGACGAGCCGACATCGAGGTGCCAAACCATGCCGTCGATATGGACTCTTGGGCAAGATCAGCCTGTTATCCCCGGGGTACCTTTTATCCGTTGAGCGACGGCGCTTCCACAAGCCACCGCCGGATCACTAGTCCCGACTTTCGTCCCTGCTCGACATGTCTGTCTCACAGTCAAGCTCCCTTGTGCACTTACACTCGAAACCTGATTACCAACCAGGCTGAGGGAACCTTTGGGCGCCTCCGTTACCTTTTAGGAGGCAACCGCCCCAGTTAAACTACCCACCAGGCACTGTCCCTGATCCGGATCACGGACCGAGGTTAGATATCCAGAACGACCAGAGTGGTATTTCAACGTTGACTCCACCATCACTGACGTGACAGCTTCACAGTCTCCCACCTATCCTACACAAGCCGTACCGAACACCAATACCAAGCTGTAGTAAAGGTCCCGGGGTCTTTCCGTCCTGCTGCGCGTAACGAGCATCTTTACTCGTAGTGCAATTTCGCCGAGTTCGTGGTTGAGACAGTGGAGAAGTCGTTACGCCATTCGTGCAGGTCGGAACTTACCCGACAAGGAATTTCGCTACCTTAGGATGGTTATAGTTACCACCGCCGTTTACTGGCGCTTAAGTTCTCAGCTTCGCCGTGAGGCTAACCGGTCCCCTTAACGTTCCAGCACCGGGCAGGCGTCAGTCCGTATACATCGTCTTGCGACTTGGCACGGACCTGTGTTTTTAGTAAACAGTCGCTTCTCCCTGGTCTCTGCGGCCGATCACGCTCAGACAGCAAGTGTCGTCACGATCAGGGCCCCCCTTCTCCCGAAGTTACGGGGGTATTTTGCCGAATTCCTTAACCACGATTCACTCGATCGCCTTGGTATTCTCTACCTAACCACCTGAGTCGGTTTGGGGTACGGGCGGCTCGAACCTCGCTAGAAGTTTTTCTCGGCAGCATAGGATCACCCTCTTCCCGCATTCGCGGTCACTATCAGGTCTCAGGCTTGCAACTGAATGCAGCGATCCGGATTTGCCTGGATCGCGCCCTACACCCTTGGACGTGGACAACCATCGCCACGCGGAGGCTACCTTCCTGCGTCACTCCATCGCTTGACTACTACGAGATCGGGTCGTGCGCTCCACACACCCGTTGGACCCGAAGGTCCGGTGGGCGTGCTTCAGGCACTTAGCATCACACGGTTCGTCATGGGCGGTTCTTCGCCGGTTCCGGAATATCAACCGGATGTCCATCGACTACGCCTGTCGGCCTCGCCTTAGGTCCCGACTTACCCAGGGCAGATTAGCTTGACCCTGGAACCCTTGGTTATTCGGCGGACGGGTTTCTCGCCCGTCATTCGCTACTCATGCCTGCATTCTCACTCGTGTGGCCTCCACGGCTGGTTCACACCGCCGCTTCCCTGGCCACACGACGCTCCCCTACCCATCAACACGCCTGGACACCGAACCCGCAGGTGTCGGTGCCGAGCAAATATGTCAATGCCACAGCTTCGGTGGTGTGCTTGAGCCCCGCTACATTGTCGGCGCGGAATCACTTGACCAGTGAGCTATTACGCACTCTTTAAAGGGTGGCTGCTTCTAAGCCAACCTCCTGGTTGTCACAGCAACTCCACATCCTTTCCCACTTAGCACACGCTTAGGGACCTTAGCTGGTGATCTGGGCTGTTTCCCTCTCGACTACGGAGCTTATCCCCCGCAGTCTCACTGCCACGCTCTCACTTACCGGCATTCGGAGTTTGGCTAACGTCAGTAACCTGGTGAGGCCCATTAGCTATCCAGTAGCTCTACCTCCGGCAAGAAACACGTGACGCTGCACCTAAATGCATTTCGGGGAGAACCAGCTATCACGGAGTTTGATTGGCCTTTCACCCCTACCCACAGCTCATCCCCTCAGTTTTCAACCTAAGTGGGTTCGGTCCTCCACGCAGTCTTACCTGCGCTTCAACCTGGCCATGGGTAGATCACTCCGCTTCGGGTCTAGACCCAGCGACTCAAACGCCCTATTCGGACTCGCTTTCGCTACGGCTTCCCCACACGGGTTAACCTCGCCACTGAGCACTAACTCGCAGGCTCATTCTTCAAAAGGCACGCTGTCACCCCACACGCCCAACGGCGGGAGGCTCCAACGGATTGTAGGCACACGGTTTCAGGATCTATTTCACTCCCCTCCCGGGGTACTTTTCACCTTTCCCTCACGGTACTTGTCCGCTATCGGTCACCAGGGAATATTTAGGCTTAGCAGGTGGTCCTGCCAGATTCACACGGGATTTCTCGGGCCCCGTGCTACTTGGGAAATCCACCGGGAGTCCACACCATTTCGTCTACGGGGGTCGCACCCTCTATGCCGAGCCTTTCAATGCTCTTCGACTATGACGCAGATTTCTTACTCCCTACAGGCCTGTCAGAGCCAGCTGGCGGGTCCCACGACCCCGAACGTGCAACGCCTGACAGCTATCACACACGCCCGGTTTAGCCTCATCCGCTTTCGCTCGCCACTACTCACGGAATCACATGTTGTTTTCTCTTCCTGTGGGTACTGAGATGTTTCACTTCCCCACGTTCCCTCCACACACCCTATATATTCAGGTGCGGGTGACTGGACTTGCCTCCAGCCGGGTTTCCCCATTCGGAAATCCTCGGATCACAGTCTGGTTATCGACTACCCGAGGCTTATCGCAGATTCCTACGTCCTTCTTCGGTTCCTGGTGCCAAGGCATCCACCGTGTGCCCTTAAAAACTTGAACACTACAAAGATGCTCGCGTCCACTGTGAAGTTCTCAAAATACAACCGGCACCCCACACCCAACACGGAGAACCTCGCATGATCGGCGGGGCCCACGACCAGAAGAAACCAGCCGGCACACCACCAGACCCACTCCCTCAGGAGCAGGCCCGGCACTGCGTCGTCCGATCCTTCAGGACCCAACAACGTGTCAGGCACCACCCCGGAACCACCACCTCGTTCCACTGCGATCCCCCCACGAAAGGAGGACCAGCTTGTACTTGAGGGTCGGTGACCAGGTCGGCGCCAACTAATCGATGTTCCACCCTTGAGCACCCGCTGCCCCACACTCGGGGACAGACCGGGCTCTGCCACCACCAGCGAAGCCGGCGGTGGAGATGCTCCTTAGAAAGGAGGTGATCCAGCCGCACCTTCCGGTACGGCTACCTTGTTACGACTTAGTCCCAATCGCCAGTCCCACCTTCGACGGCTCCCCCCACAAGGGTTGGGCCACCGGCTTCGGGTGTTACCGACTTTCGTGACTTGACGGGCGGTGTGTACAAGGCCCGGGAACGTATTCACCGCAGCGTTGCTGATCTGCGATTACTAGCGACTCCGACTTCATGGGGTCGAGTTGCAGACCCCAATCCGAACTGAGACCGGTTTTTTGGGATTCGCTCCACCTCGCGGTTTCGCAGCCCTTTGTACCGGCCATTGTAGCATGCGTGAAGCCCAAGACATAAGGGGCATGATGATTTGACGTCATCCCCACCTTCCTCCGAGTTGACCCCGGCAGTCTCCTATGAGTCCCCACCATGACGTGCTGGCAACATAGAACGAGGGTTGCGCTCGTTGCGGGACTTAACCCAACATCTCACGACACGAGCTGACGACAACCATGCACCACCTGTACACCAGTCCGAAGACGCACCCATCTCTGAGTGATTCCGGTGTATGTCAAGCCTTGGTAAGGTTCTTCGCGTTGCATCGAATTAATCCGCATGCTCCGCCGCTTGTGCGGGCCCCCGTCAATTCCTTTGAGTTTTAGCCTTGCGGCCGTACTCCCCAGGCGGGGAACTTAATGCGTTAGCTGCGGCACGGATCTCGTGGAATGAGACCCACACCTAGTTCCCAACGTTTACGGCATGGACTACCAGGGTATCTAATCCTGTTCGCTCCCCATGCTTTCGCTTCTCAGTGTCAGTAATGGCCCAGAGACCTGCCTTCGCCATCGGTGTTCCTCCTGATATCTGCGCATTCCACCGCTACACCAGGAATTCCAGTCTCCCCTACCACACTCTAGTCTGCCCGTACCCACTGCAAGTCCGAGGTTGAGCCTCGGATTTTCACAGCAGACGCGACAAACCACCTACAAGCTCTTTACGCCCAATAATTCCGGACAACGCTCGCACCCTACGTATTACCGCGGCTGCTGGCACGTAGTTAGCCGGTGCTTCTTCTGCAGGTACCGTCACTTGCGCTTCTTCCCTGCTGAAAGAGGTTTACAACCCGAAGGCCGTCATCCCTCACGCGGCGTCGCTGCATCAGGCTTTCGCCCATTGTGCAATATTCCCCACTGCTGCCTCCCGTAGGAGTCTGGGCCGTGTCTCAGTCCCAGTGTGGCCGGTCGCCCTCTCAGGCCGGCTACCCGTCGTCGCCTTGGTGAGCCACTACCTCACCAACAAGCTGATAGGCCGCGAGTCCATCCCAGACCGAAAAACTTTCCACACCATACGCATGCGCCGTTGGTGTCATATCCGGTATTAGCTCCGGTTTCCCGGGGTTATCCCAGAGTCTGGGGCAGGTTACTCACGTGTTACTCACCCGTTCGCCACTGATCAGACCAAGCAAGCTTGATCATCACCGTTCGACTTGCATGTGTTAAGCACGCCGCCAGCGTTCGTCCTGAGCCAGGATCAAACTCTCCGTTGATGTTCAAACACCCACCACCCCCAAAAAGGCGCAGCGAGCAAACTTTGAACCCATGAAGGGCTCGAAAACCTGACTGAAGTCGAACAACCAGCTCAAAAAGAGTTGATCATTCAGTTTCAACCAAAGGATAATTCGCCCAAAACCAACCATCACCACCACCACAAGCGAGCAGACCAAGCCAGCGCCTCGAGACGAGGTAATTGGCATCGATTTTTGACACGCTGTTGAGTTCTCAAGAATCGGACACACACCATCAACCAACTCAGTGAGCCAGCCTCCGGGGCAACCCTTCAAACTTACCCGCCGCACCTTGGGAGTCAAACCCGCGATCCGCCCTCAGGGACGACCGAGTCCGACCCGCTTGGTCTCAGCGGTCCTGCTCACCGAAGCCTACCGGATCAACCGGAGCACCTCAGCCACCCCAACGAGCTGCTCGACCAGGTCGAGCGCCACACCGGGGCGATTCAGAACCCTACCGGACGAACCGGACTGCTCCGAACCATGATGGCCAACCCCGGGACCGGCCTACTTCGCTCGCGATCACTCGCTCGCGGTGGCGTCCGTTCCTCCCTGTCGGGCTGACGAAGAGAACATTAACCCGCCCCTCCGGAGAAACACAAATCCGCCCTCCCCCGCACCGCAGTTGAGCACGAAAGGGGCGGATCCCGTTCTCCTGCAACGGGATCCGCCCCTTCGGCCGCCAACCAACGTCCCGATGTGGCCCTGTGTCACCTCGGGAACGGGCGCGACTCACGCTCGTCGGGCAGCCGCCAGGTTGCGCCGCCCGCGCTTGATGACGGCGACCGCGCCGTGCAGGAAGTCGTCCTCGCCGAGCACCCGTTCGGGGTCGGTGAGCTTCACGTTGTTGAGCGACGCCCCGCCCTCGCCGATCGCACGCCTGGCGCCGTTGCGGGAGTCGACGAGTCCGACCGCCACCAGGGCGTCCACGACGGACGTCCCGACAGCCACGGGCGGCACCGGGCAGCTCGGCCGTCGCGTCACCCAGCGTCTCCGCGTCGAGCCCGCCGAGGTCCCCCTTGCCGAACAGCGCCTCGGAGGCCGCCTGCACCGCCGCCGTCGCGTCGGCACCGTGCACGAGGGTGGTGACGTCGGCGGCCAGGGCCTTCTGGGCCGCCCGCCGGAACGGCTCCTCGGCCACCTGCCGCTCGAGCTCGGCGATCTCCTCACGCGTTCGGTCCGACAGCGCCTTGAGCATGCTGACGACGGAGGCGTCCTCCACGTTGAGGAAGTACTGGTAGAAGACGTACGGGCTCGTCATGTCGGCGCTGAGCCAGACGGCGTTGCCCTCCGACTTGCCGAACTTGCGCCCCGTCGAGTCGACGAGCAGCGGAGTCGCGAGCGCATGCACCGACCTGCCCTCGACCCGGTGGACCAGGTCGACGCCGGCGGTGATGTTGCCCCACTGGTCGCTGCCACCGATCTGCAGCGTGCAGCCCCGACTCCGGTAGAGCTCGAGGTAGTCGAGCGCCTGGAGCATCTGGTAGCTGAACTCGGTGTAGGAGATGCCCTGGTCGCTCTCGAGGCGACGGGCGACGGCTTCCTTCCGGATCATCTGGTTGACGCGGAAGTGCCGGCCGACGTCGCGCAGGAAGTCGAGAGCGCTCAGCGGGGCCGTCCAGTCGAGGTTGTTGACGAGCACGGCCGCGTTGTCGCCCTCGAAGTCGAGGAGCGGGCCGACCAGCTGCTGGATGCGGCTCACCGCCGCGGCGATGGTGTCCTTGTCCTGCAGCACGCGCTCGGCGTCGGGCTTCGGGTCGCCGATGAGCCCCGTCGACCCGCCCACGAGGCAGATCACCCGGTGGCCGGCGGCCTGCATGCGCCGCATGCACGGACGAGCTGGACGAAGTTGCCGAAGTGCAGCGAGGGCGCGCTCGGGTCGAAGCCGCAATACAGCGTGATCGGCCCCTCGGCGAGTGCCTCGCGCAGCGCCGCCTCGTCGGTGGTCTGTGCCACCAGGCCGCGCCACTGCAGCTCGTCGAAGATGTCCGTCACGGGTATCGGTGTCCTCTCGGTCCGGCGGGCTCCCTGCCCACCCGGACACAGCCTGCCGTATGCCGTCGCGCGCGGGCCAACGAGTACCGCGCGGTCCCGCATGGCGGGCATCACCTGCGGCGGCGCACGACACCCGGGCGGTAGGTCGACACGCTCGGCTCGCCGTCGACCCAGAAGCGCCACGGGTAGGCCGTCGCGTCGCCCCCGGGCCGCTGACACCGACCCGGGGCCCGACGCGCACGCGGTCCGGCGTCGGCCGGCTCGCCCTCGGACACGACGAGGTCGATGGGCTCGCCGACCGGCGGGCGGCAGAAGTCGCGGCCGGTGTGCTCCTTGGTCATGGCGAGCGCCTGCCCGAGCCGGCCCGGGCCGCGCGCCCAGTCCCGCTCACGCACCGGCCCACGGCGCGCCCGGACGAGGTCGTGGCCGGCCACGACCTCGCCCGCGCGCACGAGCACGGCCGACGCGGCGCCCTCCTCGCCCGACGACGAGGTTGACGCACCAGTGGTGGCCGTAGGTGAAGTAGACGTAGGTGAAGCCCGGGAGGGCCGAACATGGGCGCGCGTCCGCGGGCGTCTCGCCGCGGAAGGCGTGCGACCCGGGGTCGACCTCACCGGCATACGCCTCGAGCTCGGTCAGGCGCAGCACGACGCCGCCGAACGACAGGTGGCGGCCCAGCAGGTCGGGGGCGACCTCGACGGACGGGCGGGCGAAGAACGTCGCGCGGCAGGCGGGTGTCGTCGGGGCTCACCGACGACACGCTAACGGCAGGGTCAGACGCCCGCCGACGTCCAGCTCCGGGCGTCGGCGAGACGGTCGCGGGCAGCCGCGAGCTGCTCGGTGACCCGGACCGGTGCGGTGCCGCCGACGGCGTCCCGCGACGCGAGGGACCCCTGCGACGGACAGGACCGACCGGACCTCGGGGGTCAGGTGCTCGCTGATCCGGGCGAAGTCCTCGTCGGTGAGGTCCCACAGCTCGATGCCGCGCGGCTCGCACTCACGCACGCAGGCACCCGCCACCTCGTGGGCCACCCGGAAGGGGACGCCCTGCCGCACCAGCCACTCCGCGATGTCGGTGGCGAGGGCGAAGCCCTGCGGAGCGAGCGACTCGAGGCGCTCGGTGTTGAAGATGAGCGTGTCGACCATGCCGGAGAAGGCCGGCAGGAGCACCTCGAGCGTGTCGACGGCGTCGAAGACCGGCTCCTTGTCCTCCTGGAGGTCGCGGTTGTAGGCGAGCGGCAGGGCCTTGAGCGTCGTCAGCAGACCGGCGAGGTCACCGACGAGGCGACCGGCCTTGCCACGCGCGAGCTCGGCCACGTCGGGGTTCTTCTTCTGCGGCATGATGCTCGACCCCGTCGAGTAGGAGTCGTGCAGCGTGACGAAGGAGAACTCCTTCGTCGCCCAGAGCACGACCTCCTCGGCGATCCGCGAGATGTCGACGGCCGTCATGGCCGAGACGAACGAGAACTCCGCGACGAAGTCGCGCGAGGCGGTGCCGTCGATGGAGTTCTCCACGGCACGGGCGAAGCCGAGGTCGTGGGCGACGGCCTCCGGGTCGAGACCGAGCGACGAGCCGGCAAGGGCGCCGGAGCCGTAGGGCGAGGCGTTCGCGCGCACGTCCCAGTCGCGCAGCCGGTCGACGTCGCGCAGCAGCGCCCACGCGTGCGCGAGCAGGTGGTGCGAGAGCAGCACGGGCTGCGCGTGCTGGAGGTGGGTGCGTCCCGGCATGGCGACCCCGAGGTGCCGATCTGCCTGTGCGACAAGGGCATCGACAACATCGAGCACGAGTCCGCCCACGATGCGCGCGTGCTCGCGGAGGTACATCCGGAAGAGCGTCGCCACCTGGTCGTTGCGCGAGCGGCCGGCGCGCAGGCGACCGCCGAGGTCGGTGCCGACCCGCTCGATGAGGCCACGCTCGAGCGCCGTGTGGACGTCCTCGTCGTCCTCGGCGGGCGTGAAGGCTCCGGAGAGCACGTCGGCCTCGAGGCGGTCGAGGCCCTCGATCATCCCGTCGAGGTGCTCCTCGGAGAGGAGCCCCGCGGCGTGCAGGACGCGGGCGTGGGCGCGCGAGCCGGCGATGTCGTGCGGTGCGAGACGCCAGTCGAAGTGGGTGCTCTTCGACAGGGCGGCGAGCGCCTGGTCGGGACCGCCGGCGAAGCGTCCGCCCCAGAGGCTCACTCGGGCGGCCGGGGCGACGTGGGCACCCTCGCTGCCCTCGGTGGCGCTCGTGCGGGTGGGGTCGGTCATCGCGGGTTCTCCTCGTGGGTGATCAGCGTGGGTCGTCGGCATGGTGTCCGGGGTCGGTGGCAGAAGGGGGCGCCGAGATGGGTTCAGTCTCGCGTGCCGGCGAGGGACTGGAGGCGTTCGGCCACCGCGGCCGCCTGCTCGGCGCTGCCGGTCGACGAGCAGGATCGTGTCGTCGCCCGCGATGGTGCCGACCACCTCGGGGTCGCGGGCCTGGTCGATCGCCGAGGCGAGGTAGTTGGCGGCCCCCGGCGGCGTGCGCAGCACCACGAGGTTGACGGCGGCGGCTGCTGACACGAGCAGCTCCTCGCACGTGCGTCGCAGCCGGGCGGAGGCTGCGTCGCCGATCGAGCCGACGGCGGCCACCTCGCCGCCCTCGCCCGGGACGGCATACACGAGCGCGCGTCCGCGCCGCACCTTGACCGCGCCGAGCTCGACGAGGTCGCGCGAGAGGGTCGCCTGCGTCACCTCGGTGCCCTCGGCGACGAGCAGGTCGGACAGCTCGCCCTGGCTGTGCACCTCGTGCGAGCCGAGCAGCTCGACGATGCGGCGCTGGCGCTGGGTGCGGCTCACGGCGTCGCCTCCCCCGTCGCGCGGGCCGCGTCGAGGATCGCCGGCAGGGCGTCGAGGAAGCCCTGGAGCTCGTCCTCGGTGATGACGAGCGGGGGCGCGAGACGGAGGGCTGTCGGCGTCACCGCGTTGACGATGAAGCCGGCCTCGCGAGCGGCCGCCATGACTGCAGGAGCAGGTATGCCGTCCAGCTCGATCGCGCGCAGCAGCCCGCGTCCTCGGGTGCCGGCCACGCCGTCGATCGTCGACGTGGTCGAGCAGGGCGCCGACGTGGCGCACGTGCTCGAGCAGGTGATCGCGCTCGATGGTGTCGAGCACGGCGAGCCCGGCGGCGCACGCGAGGGGGTTGCCGCCGAAGGTCGTGCCGTGCTGGCCCGCCGTCAGCATCGCCGTGACGTCCGAGCCGAAGGTCACGAGAGCACCGATCGGCACCCCGCCGCCGAGACCCTTGGCGAGGGTCATCGCGTCGGGCACGATGCCCGACGGCCTGGTGGGCGAACCAGTCACCGGTGCGACCGATGCCGGTCTGGATCTCGTCGACGACGAGCAGCGCGCCGTGGGCGCTCGTCACCTCCCGGGCCAGGCGCAGGTAGTCGGCGACAGCTCGCGCACCCCGGCCTCGCCCTGGATCGGCTCGACGAAGAGGGCCGCCGTGGAGTCGTCGACGGCCGCGCGGAGGGCATCGGCGTCGTTCGGTGGGACGAAGACGACCTCGGGGATGAGCGGCTCGAAGGGCTCGCGGTAGGCCGCCTTGTGGGTCAGGGCGAGGGCCCCGGTGGAGCGTCCGTGGAAGGACCCCTCCAGGGCCACGATGCGCGTCCGCCCGGTGCGGCGCGAGAGCTTGATCGCGGCCTCGGTCGCCTCGGTGCCGGAGTTGGCGAAGAAGACGCCCGAGCCGCTCGGGGCCGCCGCGATCGACAGCAGCCGCTCGGCGAGGGTGATCGCCGGCTCGGACGTGAAGAAGTTGGAGACGTGGATCGCCGACTCGGCCTGCTTGGCGACCGCCTGGACGAGCGCGGGGTGGCCGTGGCCGAGCGCGTTCACGGCGATGCCGGACAGCAGGTCGAGGTAGCGCTTGCCGTCGACGTCGGTGACCCAGCAGCCGTGACCCGAGGCGAGGACCAGCTGCGGGGTGCCGAAGACCTGGACCATCGCGCCGGCATAGCGTCCGAGCAGCTCGTTGCCCACCGTCATGGGGTCTCCTCGGGAGTCGGGGTCGGAGCGACCGTCGGGGCGGCCGTCGGGGCTGGGGGCGGAGTCGGCTCGGGGCCGGTGATGTCGGGCAGCACCATCGTGCCGATCCCCTCGTCGGTGAAGATCTCCAGCAGGATCGAGTGCGGCTTGCGACCGTCGACCACGTGCGTCTGCGGGACGCCCCCCTCGACCGCCCGGATGCACGCCTCGAGCTTGGGCACCATGCCGTGGTCGACCCGGGTGAGCAGCTCGCGGGCCGCGCTGACCGTGATCGTGGAGAGCAGCGAGCCGCGGTCGGGCCAGTCGGCGTAGATGCCCTCGACGTCGGTGAGCACGACGAGCTTCTCGGCGCCGAGCGCGACGGCGATCGCGGCGGCTGCGGTGTCGGCGTTGACGTTGAGGACCTGGCCGTCGACGTCGAGGTCGGGGGCGACGGTGGAGACGACCGGCACACGGCCTGCGTCGAGGATGTCGAGGATGGCGGAGGGGTTCACGCTCTCGACGTCGCCGACGAGGCCGAGGTCGACCTCCTCGCCGTCGACGACGGTGCCGCGGCGGCGGGCGCCGAGGAGGGCCGCGTCCTCGCCCGACAGGCCCACGGCGATGGGCCCGTGCTGGTTGAGCAGGCCGACGAGCTCGCGCCCGACCTGGCCGGTCAGCACCATGCGCACGACGTCCATGGCCTCGGGCGTCGTGACGCGGAGCCCACCCTTGAACTCGCTCTCGATGCCCACCCGCTCGAGCATCGCCTTGATCTGTGGGCCGCCGCCGTGCACGACGACGGGTCGCAGACCGGCATACCGAAGGAAGGCGACGTCCTCGGCGAAGGCGGCCTTGAGGGCGTCGTCGACCATGGCGTTGCCGCCGTACTTGACGACGACGAGTGCGCCGCGGAAGCGCTCGAGCCAGGGCAACGCCTCGACGAGCGTCGCGGCCTTGCCGGCGGCGACGCGGATCGCGGCCGCGTCGATGAGCCCGCGCACGTTGACGGGTGGCTCACCGGCGGACGGGAAGGACGGGGGGAAGCGGGCCGGGGACGGTTCGGTGCTGTCGCTCATGTGCTGTAGGCCGAGTTCTCGTGCACGTAGTCATGGGTCAGGTCGTTGGTCCAGACGGTGGCCGACTCGGCACCGGCGTGGAGGTCGACGAGGACGTGGACCTCTCGCGCAGTGAGGTCCACGAGAGCCCGGTCCTCGCCGACCCCGCCGGAACGGCACACCCGGACGCCGTTCATCGTCACGTCCAGGGCCGCGGGCTCGAAGGCGGCCCGGGTGGTGCCGACGGCGGCGAGGACGCGACCCCAGTTGGGGTCGTTGCCGAAGATCGCGCACTTGAAGAGGTTGTTGCGCGCGACGGAGCGGGCGACCTCGAGCGCGTCGTCGACGCTGGCGGCGCCGACGACCTCGATTGCGATGTCGTGGGAGGCGCCCTCGGCGTCGCCGATGAGCTGCCGGGCCAAGTCGGAGCAGACGGCGGTCAGGGCCTCCGTCAGGGTCGCCCCGATCGACGGCCACGCCGGAGGCGCCCGATGCCAGTACGACGACGGTGTCGTTGGTCGACATGCACGCGTCGGAGTCGATGCGGTCGAAGGAGACGGCCGTTGCGGCGCGCAACGCACCGTCGAGGTCGACCGGGTCGACGACGGCGTCCGTGGTCAGGACGACGAGCATCGTCGCGAGGGCCGGCGCGAGCATGCCCGCGCCCTTGGCCATTCCGGCGACCGACCAGCCCTGCCCGGCGCGCACCGCGACCTTGTGCACGGTGTCGGTCGTCTTGATCGCGACGGCCGCGGCCTCGTGCCCTTCCGGGGAGAGGGTGGCGGCCGCGTCGTCCGCCCCGGCGAGGATCTTGTCCATCGGCAGCAGCTCGCCGATGAGACCCGTCGAGCAGACGACGACGTCGCCCGCCGAGACCCCGAGGACCTCGGCGACGTGCTCGGCCGTGCGGTGCGTGTCGAGGAAGCCCTGGGTGCCGGTGCAGGCGTTGGCGCCCCCGGAGTTGAGGACGACGGCGTCGACGCGGCCGTCAGCGACCACCTGCCGTGACCACGTCACCGGCGCCGCCTCGACACGGTTGGTCGTGAAGACCGCCGCAGCATGGTGGTCGGGGCCGTCGTTGACGACGAGCGCGAGGTCGGGGGTGCCGCTCGCCTTGAGGCCGGCGGTGACACCTGCGGCGCGGAAGCCGGCGGGCAGGTGGACGGGGTGCTGGCCACTCACGGTGCGACTCCTGCGATCGGGAGGCCGAGGGTCTCGTCGAGACCGAGGGCGAGGTTGGCGCACTGCACGGCCGCGCCGGCGGTGCCCTTGGTGAGGTTGTCGATGGCCGACACGACGACGACCCGACCGAGCCGCTCGTCGACGGCGACCTGCAGCTGCACGTGGTTGCTCCCGACGACCGACGCCGTCGCGGGCCAGGAGCCCTCGGGCAGCACGTGCACGAAGGGCTCGTCGGCGTATGCCGTCTCCCAGGCGGCGCGCACGGTTGCCGGGTCGGTGCCGGGACGCAGGCGCGCGGTGCAGGTGGCGAGGATGCCGCGGGGCATCGGCGCCAGGGTCGGCGTGAACGAGACCGTGACCGGCTCCCCCGCGGCGCGCGAGAGGTTCTGCTCGATCTCGGGCGTGTGCCGGTGGCCGCCGCCGACGCCGTAGGGCGACATCGAGCCCATCACCTCGCTGCCGAGCAGGTGCGGCTTGAGCGACTTGCCGGCACCGGACGTGCCCGAGGCCGCCACGACGACGACGTCCTCGGGCCTCGAGCAGGCCGGCGGCGAAGCCGGGCGCGAGCGCGAGCGAGATGCCCGTCGGGTAGCAGCCGGGGACGGCGATGCGCGTCGCCCCCGCGAGCCGCTCGCGCTGCACCGAGCCGGCCGGCCCGGGGAGCTCGGGCAGGCCGTAGGGCCACGAACCGGCATACGCCGTGTCGTAGAAGGTGGTCCAGGCCGCCTCGGACTCGAGGCGGAAGTCGGCGCCGCAGTCGATGACGACGACCGCGTCGGGCAGCTGCGCCGCGAGCGCGGCCGAGTGGCCGTGCGGCAGCGCGAGGAAGACGACGTCGTGGCCGGCCAGCGTGTCGACGGTGGTCGGCTCGAGCACGCGGTCGGCGAGCGGGACCAGGTGCGGGTGGACGCCCCCGAGCCGTTCACCCGCACTGCTGGCCGCCGTGACGGCTCCGACCTCGAACTGCGGGTGGGCGAGCAGCAGCCGGAGGATCTCTCCTCCGGCGTAGCCGCTCGCCCCCGCCACTGCTGCCCTGATCACGATGCATGACTATACACGCCAATGCATATTCGTGCATTCAGAGGTCAGCGCTGCACGGCCCCCGTCGCCGAGGCCGCGGCTGCCACCGCTGCGTCGCGGAAACCGTTGACCTCGTCGGTCGTCAGGGTCCGGTCCGGCGCCCGGAAGGTGAGCCGGTAGGCCAGCGACCGGTGCCCCGCCTCGATGCGCTCGCCCTCGTAGACGTCGAAGAGGACGACCGACTCGAGCGACTCGCCCGCGCCGGAGCGCAGCGCCGCCTCGACGTCGGCAGCGGCCACGTCGGACGCGACGAGCAGGGCGATGTCGGTCATCGCCGGCGGGAACGTCGAGAACGGACGGGCCTGGACCGGTTCGGCGCTCGCGGCGACGAGCACGTCGACGTCGAACTCGGCTGCCACGGTGCGGGCCGGCAGGTCGAGGGCGGCGACCACCTTGGGGTGCAGCTCGCCCGCGTGCCCGACGAGCGTGCCGTCGGCGAGCGTGATCCGCGCGCACCGACCCGGGTGCCACGGGGCGTGGCCGGGGTCGTTGGCCACGACGACCGGGACCGCGAGCGCGGCTGCCACGGTCTGCACGGCGGCGACCATGTCGCTCCAGTCGGCGGCACGGCCCGGGCCCCACCACCCGGCCTGCTCGGCCTGGCCCGTCGCGAGGATGCCCGGCACGACGCGGCTGGGAGGGCACGGCGGCATACAGCTGCTCGAGCGTGTCGGCGTCGGGGCGGGCGGCCACTCCGGGGATCGGCGCCGTGCCGAGCGGACCGCCCGGACGGAAGACGAGACCGATCTCGTAGATCGCGACGTCCTTGTGGCCACGCGCGACGTTGCGCCGCAGCGTGTCGACGAGGCTCGCGAGGATCGACGTGCGCAGCAGCGGCCGCTCCTCGGACAGCGGGTTGGCCAGCCGGACCGCGTGACGACGGTCGTCGTCGGCGGGCAGCATGAGCTGGTCGGCGAGCTCCGCCGAGACGAACGGGTAGCTGAGGACCTCGGTCAGCCCGGCCCCGGCCAGCGCGTCGGCGACGACCCGACGGGCCTTCTGCTCGTGGGTCAGGCCGCGACCGTCGCTCGGGGTCGGCGTGATCGACGGGATGTTGTTGTAGCCGTCGATCCGCGCGACCTCCTCGGCGTAGTCGGGCGCGTCGACGAGGTCGGGACGCCACGACGGCGGCGTCACGAGCACGTGCGTGTCGTCGGTGCCCTCGCCGGTCTCGTCGACCCGGCAGCCGAGGTCGCGCAGGATGCCGACGACCCGCTCGCGCGGGTAGTCGACGCCCACGATGCGCGCGGGCTCCGTGACGTCGAGGAGGTATGCCGTGCGCTCCGTCGTGCGGTCGACGTCGGTGACGCCGTCGTCGACGGTGCCGCCGCCGTGCTCGACGAGCAGGTCGACGGCCAGCTGCGCGGCGGCCGCGGTGACCTGCGGGTCCACCCCGCGCTCGAAGCGCTTGGAGGCCTCGGTGATGAGCCGGTGCCGGCGCGACGAGCGGGCGACGGTCGTCGGGTCGAAGTGCGCCGCCTCGATGAGGACGTCGGTCGTCGCGTCGGACACCTCCGAGGACGCACCACCCATGACGCCGGCGATGGCCAGCGGCTGCTCGCCGCCGTCGGTGATGAGCAGGTCGTCGGCGTGCAGGGTGCGCTCGACGTCGTCGAGCGTCGTCAGCGTCTCGCCGCCGCGGGCCCGGCGCACGACGATCGAGCCGGAGAGCCGGTCGACGTCGAAGGCGTGCAGCGGCTGGCCGAGCGCGAGCATGACGTAGTTGGTGACGTCGACGGCGAGCGAGATGGGACGCATGCCCATCTGCGTCAGGCGCTTGCTCATCCACGCCGGCGACGGACGCGTCGGGTCGATGCCCCGCACGATCCGCGCGACGTAGCGGTCACAGCCGTCGTTGCCCTCGATCGGCGACTCGTCCTTGAGCTCGACGGCGTAACCGCCGGTGTTGGGCTGCGGCGTCCCGATGTCGGCCGGGTCGCGGTAGCCGCCCTCGGGACTGCCCTGGGCGTGCCAGTACTCGCGGGCCAGGCCGCGCACCGAGAAGCAGTAGCCACGGTCGGGCGTCACGTTGGTCTCGACGGTCTCCTCGCCGAGCCCGAGCAGGGCGATCGCGTCGTCGCCGGGCTGGACCGTCGCCGCCTTCTCGTCACC
This sequence comes from uncultured Actinomycetota bacterium, assembly GCA_963849965.1. Classification (GTDB taxonomy): domain Bacteria; phylum Actinomycetota; class Actinomycetes; order Actinomycetales; family Dermatophilaceae; genus Terrabacter. Next base: position 47,734 of record CAWKJV010000004.1, read on the forward strand.
GAGCAGGCGGCTGCAGGACGATGATGCCCTCGTGGTCGTGGCCGATGCCGATCTCGTCCTCGGCGCAGATCATCCCGTTGGAGACGTGGCCGTACGTCTTGCGCGCGGCGATCTCGAAGCCCGCCGGGCAGCACGGCGCCGGGCAGGACGCACACGACGAGGTCGCCGACCTCGAAGTTGTGGGCGCCGCAGACGATCTCCTGGTGCTTGCCCTCGGTCAGCATCTGGCCGTTCTGGCCGACGTCGACGGTGCACCAGCGGATGGTCTTGCCGTTCTTCTGCGGCTCGAGGGTGAACTCGAGGACGCGTCCCACGACGAGCGGCCCCGTGATGTCGCCACCGTGGAGGTCCTCCTCCTCGAGACCCACGCGGACGAGGCTGGCGGCCACGTCGGCGCCCCGGGCCCCGGGCGCGAGGTCGGTGTACTCGGCGAGCCAGCTGAGCGGCATACGCATGTCAGACCCCCATCCCGAACTGCTGCGAGAAGCGGACGTCGCCCTCGACGATCTCGTGCATCCCCTGGACGCCGTGGCGCAGCTGGAGCGCCCGCTCGATGCCGAGCCCGAACGCGAAACCGGAGTAGACGTCGGGGTCGATGCCGCACGTGCGCAGCACCTTGCGGTTGACCATGCCGGAGCCGCCGAGCTCGATCCAGCCCGAGCCGCCGCACGTGCGGCACGGCTCGGCGCTGCCCCAGGTCTCCTCGCCGTGGCAGGCGAAGCAGAGGAAGTCGGTCTCCATGCTCGGCTCGGTGAACGGGAAGTAGTTGGCCCGGACGCGGGTGCGCGTCTCCTCGCCGAACATGATGCGGACGAACGCGTCGAGCGCGCCGCGCAGGTGGGCCATCGTCAGGCCCTTGTCGATGGCGAGGCACTCGATCTGGTGGAAGACGGGCGTGTGGGTCGCGTCGAGGTCGTCGGTGCGGAACACCTTGCCCGGCGCCACGACGTAGATCGGCGGCTCCTTCTCGAGCATCGTCCGGATCTGGACCGGGGACGTCTGCGTGCGCAGCACGAGGCCGGAGTCGACCGGGTCGAGGAAGAAGGTGTCCTGCATCTGCCGGGCGGGGTGGTCGGGCCCGAGGTTGAGGGCGTCGAAGTTGAGCCACTCGCTCTCGAGCTCCGGACCCTCGGCGACCTCCCAGCCCATCCCGACGAAGGCGTCGACGAGGCGCTGGGCGACCAGCTCGATGGGGTGGCGGGCGCCGGGCTGCACGCCGCAGCGCGGGGACGGTGACGTCGACGCGCTCCTCGACGAGGATGCGCTCGTCACGCTCGGCCTCGAGCTCGGCCTGGCGGGCCGTGAGCGCCTGGCCGACGCGGCCACGGGCCTGGCCGACGCGCTTGCCGGCCTCGGCCTTGGCGCTCGGCGGCAGGGCGCCGATCTCGCGGTTGGCCAGGGCGAGCGGGCTCTTCTCCCCCTGGTGCGCGATGCGCACGGCCTTGAGGTCGTCGAGGGACGCGGCTGCGGCGATCGCCGAGAGCGCGTCCTGCACCGCTGCGTCGACGTTCGCCGGGTCGAGCGCGGAGACCTCGACCGGGTCGTAGTTCGTGTTGGGTCCGGACATCGGCGTGCGTTCGCTGCTCTCGCTCGGGTTCTCGCGTGGCTGTCGTGCGGTTGCCCAGTCTAGGGGCGGCTGCGAACCGGTCCGCCGAGCCGTCCCGCGGGCGCAGGTCAGCTGCCGACGACGGCCGGCAGGCCGGCCGGCAGGGTCACGACGAAGCGCGCGCCGCCCCCGTCGCTGTCGGTGACGAGCACCGAGCCGCCGTGGGCCTCGACGAGGCCCCGGACGACGTAGAGGCCCAGACCGGTGCTCGCGTTGGAGGGTCCGTGCCAGAAGCGGCCGAAGATCTTCTCGCGGTCGGACGGGGGTATGCCGTCCCCCTCGTCGTCGACCTCCACGACCACCGACTCGGGAGAGTCACCGAGCGCGCCACCGCGGTCGAGCGTCACCGTGACCTTGCCGGCGCCGTGCAGCAGGCCGTTCTCGATGAGGTTGAAGAAGATCTGCTCGAGCCGGTCGGTGTCGGCCCACATCTGCGGCAGGCCCCGCTCCCGGGCCCGCTCCCCCAGGCGCAGCTCGACGGTGCCGGTGGAGCGGCCCAGCTCGTAGCGGACGACGTGCGTCGTGAGCAGGGCCTGCAGGTCGACGCGGCCCGAGCCGGAGGTTGAGGCTGTCCGAGTCGAGCCGCGAGATGTCGAGCAGCTCGGTGATCAAGCGCGTCAGGCGGGTCGCGTCGGACTCGATCGTCTCGATCATGAGGCGCTTCTGCTCGTCGGTGAAGCGGTCCCAGCGCCGGAGCAGGCTGCTCGTGAAACCGGTGACCGATGTCAGCGGGGCCCGCAGCTCGTGCGCCACCGTCGAGAGCACCGAGGCCTGGTCGCGCTCGGCGCGCTGTCGGGCCTCGGCATCACGCAGACCGAGGATGACCCGCTCGACGGTGTGGTCACCGTCGGACCGGACGTAGCGGGCGGTGACGAGGACGTCATGCCCCTTGGGCGCCACCAGGAGCTTCTCGCGGTGACCGGGGCGGCTCGCGAGACCGTTCCACGGGTCGGTGTGCGCCCACCAGTCGCGACCGTACTTGTCGGTGAGCGGGAGCCCTTCGTACAGGCCCGGCCCACGACGTCGGACGCGTCGCAGTCGAGGATGCGCAGGGCCTCCGCGTTCGCGAAGTCGATCCGGCGGTCACGCCCGACGACGACGAGCCCGTCGGGCAGCAGCTCGCCCAGGAGGGCGACGGGGTCGGTCGCCGACGCCGAACCGGGCCATCGTGCACCGGTTCCGTCGACAGAGGTCATGGCCCGAGGATAGCCACCGGAGCCCGGTCGAGCGCTGTCAGCGGCCCGTGCGGCGGGCCTCCGCCGAGGCGTAGAGACAGATCGTCGCCGCCATGGCGAGGTTGAGGGACTCGGCGTGACCGTGGATGGGGACCCGGACGACGTCGTCGCAGGCGGCACGAACCTCCAGCGGGAGACCCCAGGCCTCGTTGCCCATCACCCAGGCGTGCGCCCCGGTGAGGTCGGCGTCAGGCAGCAGCGTGGTGCCGGCGCCGTCGGCCGCCAGCAGCCGCACCCCTCGCTCACGCAGTGCCTGGAGGATCTCCGGCACGCTGGAGCCGACCGCGAGCGGCACGTGCCACAGCGACCCGACCGTCGAGCGGACGACCTTGCTGTTGTAGACGTCGACGCTCGCGTCGCTGACGATGACCGCGTCGGCGCCGGCCGCGTCGGCGCCCCGGATGACCGTGCCGGCGTTACCCGGGTCGCGGACGTTCGTCAGGACGCACACGAGCGCGTCGGTCGGTAGGTCCGCGAGGACGTCGGGCAGCGGGAGGTCGAGCATCCGGCACACGGCCGCGATGCCCTGCGGCGACTCGGTGTCGCTCATGGCGGCCAGCACCTCGGGCGTCACCTCGTGCACCCAGACGTCGGCCTCGCGGGCGGCCGCGACGATGGCCGCGTGACGCTCGGCAGCCTCGGCGGTGACGTAGACGTCGCGGACGAGGTCGGGCCGGAAGGCGACCGCCTCACGGACGGCCTGGGGCCCTTCCGCGAGGAACTCACCGGTGCGCGCACGCACCGAGCGCCGGGACAGCGACCGCACTGCCTTGACCCGATCGGATCGGGGGTTGGTCAGCACGGGCGTCGTCCCGGCGCTCGAGGTGTCGTCTGTGAGGGCGGACGTCGCTCAGGCGGCGTCGCCCGCGACCTTCGCCGCCGCCTGCGCGGGGACGTTGGCGCGGGAGAGCTCGACGAGCGTGGCGAAGGCCGGCGCGTCGTTGACGGCGAGGTCCGCGAGGATCTTGCGGTCGACCTCGACGCCAGCGGCCTTGAGGCCCTGCATGAACCGGTTGTAGGTCATGCCGTTGGCGCGTGCCGCAGCGTTGATGCGCTGGATCCAGAGGCGACGGAAGTCGCCCTTCTTGGCGCGACGGTCACGGTAGGCGTAGCCCAGCGAGTGGGTGACCTGCTCCTTGGCCTTGCGGTACAGACGCGAACGCTGACCGCGGTAACCGCTGGCGCGCTCGAGAACGACGCGACGCTTCTTCTGGGCGTTGACCGCCCGCTTCACGCGTGCCACGTGAATACTCCTTCTCTGCTTGACGCAGTGCTTGCTGCTGCTGGCTTACCGGGGTCCCGGCTGCTCAGCGAAGTGCTGATGGGTGGGGGTCCCGGCTCACTTGCCGAGGAGCTTCTTGGCCTTCTTGGCGTCCGGCTTGGCGAGCTCGACGTCGTTCGCGATGGAACGCATCTTCTTGCTCGACTTGTGCTCGAGCAGGTGGCGACCGCCGGCCTGCTCGCGCATGACCTTGCCGGTGCCCGTGAGGCGGAAACGCTTCTTCGCACCGCTGTGCGTCTTCATCTTCGGCATGGGGGCCGATCTCCTTCGTGTTGCGCGCGTCAGTGGACGCACGTGGTCTGTCGTGCCGGGGGCTCGCGCCTCCGGCGGGTCACTACCGGCCGATCACTCGGCGGCGGCGGTGGCCTCGTCGGTCTGCGGGGCCGGCGGGGCCTGCGGGGCCTGCGCCTCCGGCTGCTCGTCGGCGGGGCCGCCGGGGCTGCCGTGGTCGCCGCCGGGTCGGAGGCCCGCTGGTCGTGCTGCTCGCGGGAGCGGCGCTGCTCGGCCTTGGCCTCGGCCTTCTTCTTGGTCGGGCCGATCACCATGATCATGTTGCGGCCGTCCTGCTTCGGGGCCGACTCGACGAAGCCGAGCTCGGCGATGTCCTCGGCGAGGCGCTCGAGCAGACGACGACCCAGCTCGGGACGGCTCTGCTCGCGGCCGCGGAACATGATCGTCACCTTGACCTTGTCGCCGGCCTTGAGGAACCGCTCGACGTGGCCCTTCTTGGTGCCGTAGTCGTGCGGGTCGATCTTCGGACGGAGCTTGATCTCCTTGATGACCGTGTTGACCTGGTTCTTGCGCGCTTCCCGTGCCTTCATGGCGGCTTCGTACTTGAACTTGCCGAAGTCCATGAGCTTGGCGACCGGCGGCTTGGCCATGGGGGCCACCTCGACGAGGTCGAGGTTCGCCTCCTCGGCCAGACGCAGCGCGTCCTCGACGCGGACGATGCCGACCTGCTCGCCGTTGGGGCCAACCAAGCGCACTTCCGGGACCCGGATGCGCTCGTTGATGCGAGGCTCGCTGATGTGGTGCTCCTAAGTTTCGAGAAATGGGTGACCAGACGGGGTGTCGTCCGTCCTGCTGCGACCACAACGAGAAAAGGGCTCCCCGTGTGTGCACGAGGAGCCCAAGGGTCGCGTATGCCGGACGGTCGCCGTCGCGTCACACGGCTCGACACGTGCGCCGCGGACGGCATCCGGTCGAGCAGACCTTGACCCGGCAACCGTGAGGTTGACGCGGGTGGAAGCGAGCTTCTCTTGCACGTCGCCACCGGGCCTCCGCCGGAGCGGGAACCTGGTGACGGCTGGTCAGTGCTCCATGTTAGCAGTCGTGGCCCCGTGCTCCGAATCGGTGGCGGACGGTCCGGCCGACCCGCTGCCGGCCGGCCCAGCTCCGATCGGCGTGCGAGCCGACGAGGCCCGCCACCGCGATGACGACACCGAGGGCGGACACGACGACGAACCCCCACTGCCAGCCGCCGTGGTCGATGGCGAAACCCGCGACCGGGGCCCCCACGGCGGAGCCGGCGGTCATCGCCGACCCGTGCCAGCCCATCATCTCCCCGCGGAACCGTTCGGGGACCTGGCGGCTCAGCTGCTCGACGGTGGCCGTGATCGTCGGGGCGCAGAGGAAGCCCGACACCGTGATGAGCACGGCGAAGCTCGGCACCCCGACGGCGAGGGCGACGGGCGCGGTGGTGGCGGCAAGGCCGCCGAGCAGCCAGAAGACCGAGAAGGAGCGGTGCCAGGCGCCGTAGAGCAGGCCGCCGACGAGCGAACCCGCGCCCCAGAGGGCGAGGACCCAGCCGATCGAGCCGGTGGCCTCGAAGGTGCGCAGGGCCGCCACGATCGAGACGTCGGTGCCGCTGAGGACGAGCGTCGAGCAGGCGGCGGCGAGATAGACCGCCGCGACGGGGACGGTGATGAAGCCGCGGATCGCGCGGCGCGGGGTGACGACGTCGGCACCGACATCGTCCGAGCTCGCGGCGATGGCCTCGGCGCGCGCCGCCTCGCCCGGCTCGTCACCGGCAACCTGCTCCCCGGCCGTGTCGCGACCCGGCTCGCTCTCGGCGGACTCGGAGGTGAGCGGCGGGTTGACGAGCCACAGCACGAACCCCGCTGCGACGGAGGTCAGCTCGCACACGAGCAGGGCCCAGCCGGTGTCCCACGAGGTGGCCAGCCACACGCCGATGGCCGGCCCGGCCATGAAGGACAGCTCGGTCGCCGACGAGTCGAGCGAGAGGGCCGTGCGGCGCTGGTCGCTCGGCACCGAGCGGATGATGACCTGCCGCAGGATCGAGAAGGTCGGCACGACGAAGAGCCCGGCGAGCGCCGCGAACGCGATGAGCGGGGCGTAGCCCAGCCACGGGGCGATCGACCAGCACACGGCCTGGACGACGAGCGAGGGACCGACGGTGCGGCGCAGGCCGATCCGGTCGAGCAGCCGGCCGCGCCACGGGCCGGAGACGGCGACCGCCACGGTGGACGCAGCCGTGACGAGACCTGCCTCGCCGTAGCTGCGGCCGAGCGACGACACGACGTGCAGCGTGAGGATCACCGCACCGGCCCACATGGGGACGCGGATGAGGAACCCGAGCAGCAGCGCGCTGGCGGGTGTCGCGGTTGGCCAGCACCGGCCGGTAGGCCCCCAGATCCATGCCGCCAGCCTGTCATCCCCCGCCGACGGCCCGCATCCGCATTCGCGGCCGGACGCCTGCCCGACGCGCTCGGCCGCGCGCCCTCGATGACGGTGGCGGGCGGCATACGCCAGAGGTCTTGTGACGGCCGTGCGACAGGAGAAGGGTGGGGTCATGGCAAAGACGCCCGGCAGATCAGACCTTCCTGCGGCCCCCAACCCCGCCTCGCCGCAGGACATCCGCAACGTCGTGCTGGTCGGACCCGGCGGGGCCGGCAAGACCGCACTCTTCGAGGCGCTCGTCGCGGCGCGCGTGCCCGGTCAGCGCACCGGCACCGGCGACCACGTCCGCACGACGACCCTCACCGCCGCCTCGTTCACGTCCGGTCCGGTCACCCTCAACCTCCTCGACACCCCCGGCTACCCCGACTTCGTCGGTGACCTGCGAGCCGGGCTGCGCGCCGCCGACGCCGCGGTCTTCGTCGTCTCCGGCGCCGACGACATCGACCGGCCCGTGTCGCTGCTCTGGCGCGAGTGCGCGGCCGTCGGCATGCCCCGCGCCGTCGTCGTGACCCATCTCGACCAGCCGCGCGCCGACTTCGCCACGACCGTCGAGACGTGTCGCCGCACCTTCGGCGACGCCCGGGCCACGCACTGGCCCGTCGTCGACGGCGGCTCGGTCACCGGCGTCGTCGGTCTGCTGACGGGCGAGACGTCCGAGGAGCACGAGGACGCCCGGGCGGCGCTCATCGAGTCCGTCATCGAGGAGTCCGAGGACGCGACCCTGCTCGACCGCTACCTCGAGGGCGAGAGCATCGACACCGAGTCGCTGCTCACCGACCTGCGCACCGCCATCGCGCACGGCACGTTCTTCCCCATCGTCCCCGTCTCGCCGCTCACCGGCGCCGGGGTCGAGGAGCTGCTCGGGATCGTCGAGCGGGCCTTCCCCGACCCGACCGTGCACCCGCTCCCGCCGATCACCTCGCCCGTCGGGCGGTGCCGTCAACGGCGTCACGTGCGACCCGTCGCAGCCGCTCGTCGCCGAGGTCGTGCGCACGACGACCGACCCCTACGTCGGTCGCCTGTCACTCGTGCGCGTCTTCTCCGGCACCCTGCGCGTCGACGAGACCGGTGCACGTGTCGGGACACCTCGGCGACTTCGTCGGGCACGAGGTCGCCGGTCACCCGGCGCACGACGACGACGAGCGCGTCGGCCCGCTCGCCTCGCCCTTCGTCGAGACGCACCGGCCCCGTGGCACCGCCATCGCCGGTGACATCGCCCTCGTGTCGAAGCTGACCCGGGCCGAGACCTCCGACACCCTCTCCTCGCCGGAGCGGCCCGCGGTCGTCGCGCCGTGGCTGCTGCCCGAGCCGCAGCTGCCGGTGGCGATCCGGGCCGCGACGAAGTCCGACGACGACAAGCTCGGCGGCGCCCTGCAGCGTCTCGTCGCCGAGGACGTGACGATGCGGATGGAGCACTCGAGCGAGACCGACCAGGTCGTGCTCTGGACCATGGGTCAGGCCCACGTCGACGACCTCATCGGCCAGCTCGCCGACCGCTACGGCGTCACCGTGACGGCCGAGCCCTACCGCACCGCGCTGCGCGAGACCTTCGTGCGGCGCTGCTCGGTGCAGGGCCGACACGTCAAGCAGTCGGGCGGCCACGGGCAGTATGCCGTGTGCTCGATCGAGATCGAGCCGCTCCCGCGCGGGGTCGGGCTTCGAGTTCGTCGACAAGGTCGTCGGCGGCGCCGTGCCGCGCCAGTTCATCCCGTCCGTCGAGAAGGGCGCCCGGCTCCAGCTCGAGAAGGGCCTGCTCACCGGCCACCCGGTCGTCGACGTCCGCGTCACGCTCACCGACGGCAAGGCGCACTCGGTCGACTCGTCCGACGTCGCCTTCCAGACCGCGGCGGCGCTGGCGCTCAAGGAGGCGGCGAACGCGTCGACGATGGCGCTGCTCGAGCCGATCGACCGCGTCGACATCACCATCGCCGACGAGTACCTCGGCGCCGTCATGTCCGACCTGCGGGGTCGGCGCGGCCAGGTGCTCGGCACCGAGCCGGCCGACGGGATGGGGCCCGAGCGGCGGCTGGACCGTCGTGCACGCCGAGGTGCCGCAGGCGGAGCTGTCGCGCTACCCGATCGACCTGCGGTCGGTGTCGCACGGCACCGGGTCGTTCGTGCGCGAACCCCTGCGCCACGACCTGCTGCCCGCCGACAAGGCCAAGGACCTGCTGAGGCGACCTGAATCGAAAGAGCGATCGCCGTGGACGATGCTCTCTCGTGGCCGCGCGGACGGATCTGCTCTTTCGGTTGGTCAGAGGCGGACGAGCATCTTGCCGACGTTCTCGCCGCGCAGGACGCCGAGGAAGGCGTCGACCGCGTGGTCGATCCCGTCGCTGAACGTCTCGCGCGAGGTCAGCGTGCCGTCGGCGATCCAGCCGGCCGCGCGCTGGGCGTACTCGCCCGCGAGGTCCCAGTGGTCCCCGACGAGGAAGCCCTGGATGGTGCCGCGCGTCTGGATGAGGCGGGCGAGGTTGCGCGGGCCCGGGGCCGCCTCGGTGTTGTTGTAGACCGAGATCGCGCCGCAGATCGCGATGCGCCCGCCGAGGCGGAGCGAACCGATCGCGGCCTCGAGGTGGTCGCCGCCGACGTTGTCGAAGTAGACGTCGATGCCGTCGGGAGCCGCCTCGCGCAGCAGGTCGGAGACGCGCCCGTCCTTGTAGTTGAACGCCGCGTCGAAGCCGAGGTCGTCCAGGAGGTGGTCGACCTTCTCCTGCGGAGCCGGCGCTGCCGATGACGCGGCTCGCGCCCAGCGCCTTGGCGATCTGGCCGACGACGCTGCCCACGGCGCCGGCGGCGCCGGACACGAAGACGACGTCGCCCTCCTTGAGTCCCGCGACGCGCGTCAGGCCGGCGTATGCCGTGAGGCCGGTCATGCCGAGCACGCCGAGGTAGGCGGAGGCCGGGGCCACCGCCGTGTCGACGACGCGGACGCCGGAGCCGTCGACGACGGCCTCCTCGCGCCAGCCGAGACCGTGCAGCACGTGGTCGCCCACGGCGATGCCCTCGGCCGTCGACTCGACGACGACGCCCACGGCGCCGCCGTGCATGGCCTCGCCCAGCGCATACGGCTCGGCATACGACTTGGCGTCGCTCATGCGGCCGCGCATGTAGGGGTCGACCGACATGACCTCGTTGCGGACGCGGACCTGGCCGTCGGCGAGGTCGACGTGCGCGCTCTCGACGAGCTCGAAGTCGTCGGGGGTGGGCCAGCCGACGGGGCGGCTCTTGAGCTGGACCTCACGGGGGTTGGTCATCGGGTCTCCTTGGGTGTCAGGGGATTTCGCAGTGGTGGGTGGACCGCGGGGGTGCGCGGGTCAGTCGACGACGATCTCGACGGGGATGTTGCCGCGCGTGGCGTTGGAGTAGGGGCACACCTGGTGCGCGGTGTCGACGAGCTCGCGGCCGAGCTGCGCGGTCGATGCCCTCCGGCAGCTCGACGTGCAGGACGACGCCGAGACCGAAGCCGGTGCTCGAGGACCCGGAGAGGCTGACGTCGGCGGTCACCGCGACGTCGAAGTCCTCGACCCGACGCTGGCGCGCGACGAGGCCGAGAGCACTCGCGAAGCACGCGGCATACCCGGCGGCGAAGAGCTGCTCGGGGTTCGTGCCCTCGCCGCTGCCACCGAGCTCGCGCGGGGCGGCGAGCGTGACGTCGAGCCGGCCGTCGGAGGTGACGGCGCGACCCTCGCGCCCGGAGGCGGTGGCCGAGGCGACGTACTGGGCGGTCTGGGTGGCGGTGCTCATCAAAGTCCTTCGATCGTTGGCAATTAAGTTGTGCGCAATTTGATAGTACGCTTGGGTCATGAGCCCGTCCAACTCGACCGCCGCCGCCGCCTCGAGTCCCCTCAGCCTCGAGCAGCAGATCTGCTATGCCATGCACACGACCGTGCGGGCGTTCGACGCGGTCTACCGGGAGCTGCTGTCGGAGCACGGGCTCTCCTACCCGCAGTACATCGCGCTCATGACCGTCGGCGAGCACGGCCCGCTCACGGTCGGCCGGCTCGGCGAGCTGATGCAGCTCGACTCCGGCACGCTCTCGCCCCTGCTCAAGCGCATGGAGGCGGCCGGACTCGTGCGACGCGAGCGCGACCCTGAGGACGAGCGACGGGTGCTCGTCTCGGTGACCGCGGCCGGCCGGGACCGGCTCGGCGCCCTCGGCGACGTACCGCGCCAGATCGCAGCACGCAGCGGGCTCTCACGCGAGCAGCTGCGTGCCCTGCACGACACCCTCCGCACCGTCACCGAGCGGCTCGACGCGCACGCCTGAGCTCGGCGCGGATGAGGCTGCGGACGGTGCTGCGCCCGGTGGGGTGATGACCCCACCGGGCGCAGCACCATCCGCCACCTCACGGGAAGGGCTCCCGGCTCAGGAGGGCAGGAGGATCGAGACGGCGTGGATGAGCATGCCGATGAGGCCTCCGACCAGGGTGCCGTTGATGCGGATGAACTGCAGGTCGCGGCCGACCTGGAGCTCGACGCGCTCGGCCGTCTCCTTGCCGTCCCACCGGTCGACGGTGTCACTGATGATGCGGGTCAGCTCGGTGCCGTAGCGGTCGATGGCGTAGATCGTCGCGTCGCAGATGCGGGTGTCGATGCGGGCACGGAGCGCGGCGTCGGCGAGCAGCCGCTCGGCGAGTGCCGTCACCTCGCGGACGGCCCGAGCCCGAACCGGCCCCGCCTCGTCCTCGAGCGCAGCGATGACGACGGCGCGGAACGATGCCCACAGCGCCATCGCCGTGTCGGCCACCTGCGGGTGCGCGAGCACGCGCTCCTTGAGCCGCTCTGCCTTGGCCTGGGTGACGGGGTCGTGCTGGAGGTCGTCGGCAAGGTCGATGAGCAGCTTGTCGAGAGCCAGCCGCACATCGTGCCGGGGGTCGTTCCGGATGTCGGCCAGCCACTTGAGCGCCTCGACATGGATCTTGCGGGCGACGAGGTCGTTGATCGCATCGGGCACCCAGGCAGGCGCGCGCTGGGTGATGAGCGACTCGAAGAGGTCCTCGTTGTCGACGAGCCAGCCGCGGACCTCGTCGAGCGCGAGGTCGACGAGTCCGACGTGCGCCTCGTCGCGGACCACCTGGTCGAGCAGCCCTCCGGCCAGCGAGCTGATCGGCTCCTGGGCGAGACGCGGCAGCACCGCCTGCTCGATGATCGCGCGGACGTCCTCGTCCGGGATGCGGTGCAGTGCGTGGACGGTGACCGTGGCCACCTCGTCGACGAGTCGCTTCGCGTGGCCCGGCGCGAGGGCCCACTCGGCGGCACGTCGGGTGGGCTCGGCATCGAGCACGCGCTCGCGGATGATGTCCTCGCGCATGAAGTTCTCGCTGACGAACTCCTCCAGGCTGCGCCCGATCATCTCCTTCTTGCGCGGGATGAGGGCCGTGTGCGGGATCGGCAGTCCGAGCGGGTGACGGAAGATGGCCGTGACGGCGAACCAGTCGGCACAGGCACCGACCATCGAGGCCTCGGCGCCCGCGTTGACGAAGCCGAGGACGCCGTCGTCGTGACCGCGCGTCAGGACGTAGACGATCGCGGCGAACACGAGCAGCCCGGTTGCCACGAGGCGCATCTGCCGCAGGTCCCGACGGCGTTGCGCGTCGAGGGCCGGGTCGACGATGAAGCCGAGGGGCCCGCTCGGCGCACCCGAAGCGGTCCCTCGCCCGTGCCGGGTGGTGGCGTCGGCGACATGGCCCGGCGCAGCGGGCGCCTCGGGGTCGTGTTCCCGGGTCGCCTGGGGTGTGGTGTCCACGTCCGGCACCTCCGCTCGTGGTGTGCTCAGCGCGCTGCTTCGAGCGCGAAGGTCAGAGCATCGATCCTCGCACGGGTCTCGCCGTCGGTCGCGATGCGCTCCCCGATCCGGGTGGCGACGGCCCCCACCTGGTCGGCGTCGAGCCCGGGCTCGAGCGCCAGCACGACGCGCAGGACGCCGGCCCCGACGGGTTCGCCGGCCTCGACGCGATGTGCCGACACCTGGGGCTCGGACTCGACGGCCGCGCGTACGGCGGCCGCAACGTGGGGGTCACGGTGGCTGGGTTGCCAGGCACGCTCCTGGGCGAGGGCCCACAGCATGCTCGGGCGCAGCACCGTCGCGTGGCTCGAGGCGACGTCGAGCACCAGCACCCGGCACTCCTCGCTGATCGCCGCCTGCGCCGCGGCTGCCGCACGGACTGGGACCGGCCTGGCCGTCGGGTCCCATGCCGCAAGGCTCTCGAGGGAGGTGAACATCGGCAGGGCCCGGGAGCCATCCGGGGACGTCAGCGTCACGGCGGCCATGTCGCTGCGGGTGTCGACCGTGTGCGGTCCGGACTCGTCGACCTCCGCGGCGACGGCGACGACGGGGACCAGCCAGCGCGCCTGCGCCGTGTGCTCCATCAGGGTGACCTCTGCGTCGTCGCCCGGGGCCTCGTGCGCCGCCGCGAGGGCGGCGAGGAGCCTCTCGTCGGCCGCTCCCGTGTCGCCGGAGAAGCCGTGTGAGGGGATCGACTTACCCTCCCACGCCTGACCGGCGGAGTCCGCGGGACGTCCCTGCTCGTCGCGGTGGTCCCCGTGGTCCCGGTCATCGGGGCGGTCCGGGTGGCCGGACCCGGCTGCGGTCATGAGCCGGGTCGTCCGGCGACGTCGAGGGCCTCGGGCAGGGTGAACGCGCCGCGGTAGAGCGCCGAGCCGACGATGGCTCCCTCGACGCCGTCGCCGACGAGCCCACGGATCGTGGCGATGTCCTCGAGCGTCGAGACGCCGCCGCTCGCGACGACGGGGCGGTCGGTGCGCGCGCACACGTCACGGAGCAGGTCGACGTTGGCGCCCTGGAGCATGCCGTCCTTGTTGACGTCGGTGACGACGTATCGGGCGCAGCCCTCGGCGTCGAGACGCTCGAGCGTCTCCCACAGGTCGCCGCCCTCCCGGGTCCAGCCGCGCGCCGCGAGCATCGTGCCCCGGACGTCGAGACCGATGGCGACGCGGTCGCCGTGGGCCGCGATGATCGAGGCCGTCCAGTCAGGGTCCTCGAGGGCCGCCGTACCGATGTTGACGCGGCGGCAGCCGGTCGCGAGCGCCGCGTCGAGCGACTCGGTGTCACGGATCCCGCCCGAGAGCTCGACCTGCAGGTCGAGGCGGCCGACGATCGAGGCGATGAGGTCGCGGTTGCTGCCGCGGCCGAAGGCTGCGTCGAGGTCGACGAGGTGGATCCACTCGGCGCCCTGCTCCTGCCAGCGCTGCGCGGCTTCCCACGGGTCACCGAACTCGCCCCCGCTGCCGGCGACGCCCTGGACCAGCTGCACGGCGCGACCGCCCGCGATGTCGACGGCGGGCAGCAGCTCGAGGCGAGGCTGGTCGGTCATGAGTCGTGCGCTCCTCGGGGTCGGGATCTGGCCACTCGAGTATGCCGTGGGCCCCGGCACCACGGTCCGGTGGCCCACGCCGTGGCCAGTCGGGAAGTGGGCACTCGACTCACCACCCCCGTCGAGTGCTCAGATCCCGACCACGCCGGGGCCGGTCGGGAAGTGGGCACTCGACTCACCACACCCGTCGAGTGCTCACTTCGCGACGGGGTCGGTCGGGGTGTCTTCGGGAGCGCTCTGCGCGCCGGCGGCGGCGATCTCGCCACGATGGCGCCACAGGACGTAGGCAAGCCCGACGACGAGGACGACGGCGATGAGCGCGATGCGCAGCGGCCAGGACAGGTCGAGCAGGGTCGTCACGACGAGTGCGCCGAGCGCCGTCCCCACCGTCGTCGGAAGCCCGGGCCGGCTGCGTCGCCTCCGCGGGTAGAGGGCACCGGAGGAGGTACGTCTCGTGGTGCGGCTCCGACGCTTCGTGCTCGAGCTGGCAGCCGACTTCCTCGTCGCCACGGGTCCCCTCCTCGTCGAGGCCGATCCCCGTTCAGCCCGGACGGGCAGGGGTCGGCACGGTCACAGGCCGCGGACCCAGTTCTCGAGCAGGTGCAGTCCGGCGTCGCCGGACTTCTCGGGGTGGAACTGGGTCGCGGTCAGGGGGCCATTCTCGACCGCGGCGACGAACTTCGCACCGTGACGCGCCCACGTGACCCGGGGCGCGACCTTGGCGAAGGCGCCGGTCGGCTCGAGCGTCCACTGCTGCACGGCATACGAGTGGACGAAGTAGAAGCGCTCGTGCTCGACGCCGGCGAACAGTCGTGACCCGTCGGCGACCTCGACCTCCGACCAGCCCATGTGCGGGACGACGTCGGCGGGGAGACGCTCCACGGTCCCCGGCCACTCGGCGAGCCCCTCGAGCGGGTGCTCGGACGGCTCGGTCGAGCCGTCGAAGAGCACCTGCATGCCGACGCAGACGCCGAGCACGGCCCGGCCGCCGCTGATGCGCCGGCCGATGATGCGAGGTCCGTGCGCCGCCGCCAGACCAGCCATGCAGGCGTGGAAGTTGCCGACCCCGGGGACGAAGAGCCCGTCGCACTCGAGGGCCCGGTGCGGATCGGACGTCAGCGTCACCGTGGCGCCGACGCGCTCCAGCGCGCGCACGGCCGACCGGACGTTGCCGCTGCCGTAGTCGAGGACGACGACGTCGGCACTCATCGGGGCGCCTCCATCGTCAGAGCGCTCCCTTGGCGCTCGGGATCCCGACGACCCGCGGGTCGGGAGCGACGGCGGCCCGCAGCGCCCGCGCCACCGCCTTGAACTGGGCCTCGACGATGTGGTGCGGGTCCCGGCCGGCGAGCACGCGGACGTGGAGGCACAGCCCGGCGTTGTAGGCGAAGGACTCGAGCACGTGGCGGGTCATCGAGCCGGTGAAGTGACCGCCGATGAGGGCGTACTGCTGGCCGTCGGGCTCCCCTTCGTGCACGACGTAGGGTCGTCCGGCCACGTCGACGACCGCGTGGCACAGGGCCTCGTCGAGGGGCACAGTGGCATCACCGAAACGGGAGATGCCGGACTTGTCGCCCAGCGCCTCCCGCAGCGCCTGCCCGAGCACGATCGCGGTGTCCTCGACCGTGTGGTGCACGTCGACGTCGACGTCGCCCGTCGCCTTGACCGTGAGGTCGATGAGCGAGTGCTTGCTCAGCGAGTGGAGCATGTGGTCGTAGAACGGGACGCCGGTCGAGATGTCGGACGTGCCGGTGCCGTCCAGGTCGAGCCAGAGCTCGACGGACGACTCGGACGTGGCGCGGATGATCTTCGCGGTGCGGCTCATGCGGGGGACTCCTGCTGGTCGGCGCGGGGGGCGAGCACGTGCGTGGGGGCGAGACGGGTCATGGCCTCGAGGAACGCCGATCGTCTCGTCGGGGTCGCCCGCCGTGACCCGCAGGTGATGGGCGATGCCCATGTCGCGGACGAGGACGCCCTCGTCGAGCAACGCCTGCCACGTGGCCTGCTCGTCGCGGAGGCCACCGAAGAGGACGAAGTTGCTGTCGCTGGCGACGGGGCGGGCGCCGAGCTCGGTGAGCCGCTCGACGATGCGGTCGCGCTGGTGCTTGATGACCTCGACGGTGCCCAGCATGACGTCCGCGTGCTCGAGGGCGATGCGGGCGATCGTCTGGGTCGGGCTGCTCAGGTGGTAGGGCAGCCGGACGAGGCGCAGCGCGTCGACGAGCTCGGGTGCCGCGACGAGGTAGCCGAGACGTCCCCCGGCGAAGGCGAACGCCTTGCTCATGGTCCGCGTCACCACGAGGCGTGGGTGCTCGGCCAAGAGCGTCAGCGCGGATCGCGTTCCGGGGCGGGCGAACTCGGCGTAGGCCTCGTCGACGACGACGATCGCGTTCGGCGCCGCGTCGAGGACCGCACCGATGACCTCGAACGGCAACGCGGTGCCGGTCGGGTTGTTCGGCGAGCAGAGGAAGACGATCGAGGGGTCGTGCTCTCGCGCCTGCTTCGCGGCCGACTCAGGCGTCAGGTCGAACGCATCGGGTTCGGTTGCGGCGGAACGGAGTCCGTCGACCCACGTCGTCCCGTTCGTCTCGGTGATGATCGGGTGCATCGAGTAGCTCGGGGTGAACCCGAGCGCGACGCGACCGTGGCCACCGAAGGCCTGGACGACGTGCGAGAGCACCTCGTTGGAGCCGTTGCCCGCCCACACCTGCTCGGGCGTGACCGTCACCCCGGACTGCTTCTCGACGTATGCCGTCAGCGCCTTGCGCAGGTCGGTGAACTCGCGGTCGGGGTAGCGGTTGAGCGAGGCCACGTCGTCGGCGAGCGCCGCGACGACGGCGTCGACGACGACCTGCGGCACCGGGTAGGAGTTCTCGTTGGTGTTGAGCCGCACCGGCACGTCGAGCTGCGGCGCACCGTACGGTGTGCGCCCGCGCAGGTCGGGACGCAGCAGGCGCTGGACCTCCGAGGCAGCCGGGACTCCCCCGGTCACCGGGGGACCTCGTCGCCGAAGCGTGCCGTCACTGCTTCACCGTGCGCCGGCAGGTCCTCGGCCTGCGCCAGTGTCACGACGTGGCGGGCGACACCGCGCAGCGCAGGCTCGTCGTAGTCGACGACGTGGATGCCGCGGAGGAAGGACTGCACCGACAGGCCGCTGCTGTGGCACGCGCACCCCGCGGTGGGCAGCACGTGGTTCGAGCCGGCGGCATAGTCGCCGAGGCTGACCGGGCTGTGCGGGCCGACGAAGACGGCACCCGCGTTGCGCACACGAGCGGCGACGTCGGACGCGTCGCGGGTCTGGATCTCGAGGTGCTCGGCGGCATACGCGTTGACGACGTCGAGGCCCGCGTCGACGTCGTCGACGAGGACGATGCGCGACTGCGTGCCCTCGAGGGCCTCGGTGACGCGCTCGGAGTGCTTCGTGGCCGGGACGCGTCGCGCGAGCGACCGCCGGGTCGCCTCGGCCAGCTCCTCGCTGTCCGTCACGAGCACCGAGGCCGCGAGCGGGTCGTGCTCGGCCTGGCTGACGAGGTCGGCCGCGACGTGGTCGGGGTCCGCCGAGTCGTCGGCGAGGATGGCGATCTCGGTGGGTCCGGCCTCGGCGTCGATGCCGATGAGCCCCTTGAGCAGGCGCTTCGCGGCGACGACCCAGATGTTGCCGGGCCCGGTGACGAGCGACACGGGGTCGCACACGACAGGTTCGCCGTCGACGGAGCCCCACTGGGCGTCGTCGTCGACGAAACCGTGCGCGAACATGGCGACCGCCTGGGCGCCCCCGACGGCATACACCTCGTCGACGCCGAGCAGGGCGCAGGCCGCGAGGATCGTCGGGTTGGGGTAGCCGGCGAACTCGCCGACGTTCTCCCGCTGCGGCGGTGAGGCGACGGCCAGAGAGCCGACCTCGGCGAGCTGGGCAGGGACGACGTTCATGATGACGCTGCTCGGGTAGACGGCCAGGCCACCGGGCACGTAGAGGCCCACGCGGTCGACGGGCACCCAGCGCTCGGTCACGGTGCCGCCGGGCACGACCTGCGTCGTCGTGTCGGTGCGGCGCTGGTCGGCGTGCACGATGCGGGCACGACGGATCGACTCCTCGAGCGCGGCCCGCAGGTCGGGGTCGAGCTGGTCGAGGGCGGCCTGCAGCAGCGCGCGGGGCACGCGCAGGTGGGTCGGTCGCACCCCGTCGAAGCGCTCGCCCAGATCACGCAGGGCGGCGGCACCGCGATGCTCGACGTCCTCGCAGATCGGCCGCACCTGCTCGAGGGCGGCCGTGACGTCGAACTCGGCTCGGGGAAGGGCCCGGCGCAGGAAGCGCACGTCGAGCGTGCGGCCGCGCAGGTCGAGGGAGGACATCATGGGTCACAAGTCTAGGAGGCGCTGCGTGCGGCCCGGACCACGGTCTCAGCGTCCGGAGCCCGCGGCGGCTCCCCCGCGGCTCCCCGGCGGCTGAGCCGGCGACCCGTCCTGCCGAATCTTGGGGCCGCGCTGACAAAGGTGAGACCAACGACTGACCCGGCGTCGACGGCCGACCCGCCACGCTCGTGGAGCCGCCGTCCTCCCGGGCGGCGGGAGGGTGACCGCACCCGACTCCCCCGCCCCTACAGGAGCACCCGTGCCCGTCGTCATCCCCCGGCGCCGCATCGCCGCCGTCCTCACCGGACTGGCCGTCGCCCTCGTCCCGCCGAGCCTCGCGCTCACCAGCGCAGCCGGGTCCCCGGCCGGCTCGCTGCCCCTTCCTCGGGCGGCCGCCTCACCGGCGCCCGCGCTCGTCGCCGCACCCCTCACCGTCGCGCAGGCGGTCGCCTCCCAGACCGGCCAGTCCGCCACCGTCCGCGGCTACGTCGTCGGCCAGCCCACCGCCACGAGCACCGTGGTGCGCTCCGGCTTCCCCAACGACTACGCCCTCGCCATCGCCGACTCCGCTGCCGAGACGTCGACGGGCAGGATGCTCTACGTCCAGATCCCGTCGGCCTTCCGGTCCGCGTGGGGGCTGAAGAGCAACCCGTCCCTCATGGGCCGCCAGATCGACGTCACCGGCGCACTGTCGGCGTACTTCTCCCACCCGGGCCTGACGGCGACGAGCGCCTTCGCCTTCAGCGGGACGGCGACGAGCACCCCGCCGCCGACGAGCACGACACCGGCGCCCACCGGCACCACGGGCCCCTACGACTCGACCTACTACGCCTCCGCGATCGGCAAGACAGGGGCCGCCCTGCACACCGAGCTGCACCGGATCATCTCCAGCGGGGTCACGACCCTCACCTACGACCAGGTCTGGACGGCCCTCAAGGACACCGACCAGGACCCGGCCAACAGCAACAACGTCATCGAGGTCTACTCGGGCCGCTCGATCGCCAAGTCCGACAACGGCGGCGGCGTCGACCAGTGGAACCGCGAGCACGTCTGGGCCAAGAGCCACGGCGACTTCGGCACCGTCAACGGCCCCGGGCACGGACGTGCACCACCTGCGTCCCGAGGACGTCACGGTCAACAGCACCCGCGGCAACCTCGACTTCGACAACGGCGGCTCGGCGGTGGCCCAGTGCACCGGCTGCCTGAGCGACGGTGACTCGTTCGAGCCGCGCGACGCCGTCAAGGGCGACGTCGCCCGGATGATCTTCTACATGGCGGTGCGCTGGGACGGCGGTGACGGGTTCGCCGACCTCGAGCCCGACAACCCGGTCGGCAACGGCACCGCGCCCGCACATCGGCAAGATGTCGGTGCTCAAGCAGTGGAACCTGCAGGACCCGCCGGACGCCTTCGAGAAGCGCCGCAACCAGGTCATCTTCGACACGTTGGCAGCACAACCGGAACCCGTTCATCGACCACCCGGAGTGGGTCACCGCGATCTACGGCTCCTGATCCGGGTGCGGGCGCTGACGGGACGGCCGGCTCACGACGTCTGGTCGATGAGCACGGCCGTCTCCCAAGCCCATTGGCGCCACAGGTCGTAGCGACCGGACCGGCCTCCGTGTCCGGCGGCCATCTCGGTGCGGAAGAGGATCTGGGCCGGCTCGTCGACCTCGAGGTCGGCGTGCCGCAGCGCCGCGACCCACTTGGCCGGCTCGGTGACGTAGACCCGCGTGTCGTCGAGCCCGGCCGTCACGAGCAGGCTCGGGTGCCGGGTCGGCCGCACGTTCTCGTAGGGCGCGTAGGACTTCATGAGGGCGTATGCCGCCGGGTCCTCGAGCGGGTTGCCCCACTCCTCCCACTCGACGACCGTGAGCGGCAGGCTCGGGTCGAGCACCGTCGTCAGGGCATCGACGAAGGGCACCTGCGCGTGGACGAAGCGGAAGCGGTCCGGTGCGAGGTTGACGACGGCGCCCATGAGCAGGCCACCTGCCGAGCCGCCTTCTGCTGCAAGGCGGTCCGGCGCGACGATGCCGGTCTCGACGAGATGGTCGGCGCAGGCGATGAAGTCGGTGAAGGTGTTGGGCTTGGCCTCGAGCTTGCCGTCGTCGTACCACGACCGGCCCATCTCGGACCCGCCCCGGACGTGCGCGATGGCGAAGACCCAGCCCCGGTCGAGCAGCGAGAGCCGCAGCACGGAGAACCAGGGGTCGCTCGAGATGCCGTAGGCGCCGTACGCGTTGAGCAGGCCGGGCGCGGTGCCGTCCGCCGTCACGTCGTGACGGTGCACGACGGAGATCGGGATGCGGGTGCCGTCGGCCGCCGTGGCCCACTCGCGCCGCTGGCGGTACTGCGTCAGGTCGACGTCGCCGCGCACGTGCTGCTGCTTGAGGAGGGTGAAGGCGCGCGAGCGGACGTCGTAGTCCTCGACGGTGCGAGGAGTGACGAGTGACTCGTGGACGATCTGCAGCGACGAGGTGGACGCCTCGGGGTTGACGCCGACGTGCAGGGTGCCGATCGGCTCACCGACGGCGATGTCGTGCGCCTCCCCCAGGCCGTTCGGTGCGGCCGGGTCACGCAGCACGACGCGCACGCCGGTGCCGCCCTCACGTCGCAGCGACACCGCGATGAAGTCGTCGAATCCCTCTGCGCCCGTGACGTACTCGTCTTCGCTCGTGACACCCAACGGCACCCAGTCGTCGGCCGACGTGCTCGTCACTGCCGCCACGGCGAGCTCGAAGTTGACCCGGTTGGCGTTGTGGGTGACGAGCATCTGGTCCCCGAACGGCTCGATGTCGTACTCGACGCCCTGTCGTCGCTCGGCCACGACCCGCGGCGTGCCCAGGGGGTCGTCGGCATCGAGCAGGCGGAACTCGCTCGTGGTCTTGGACCCGATCGCGATGAGGATGAGGCGGTCGTCGCGCGAGCTGCCCACCCCGACGAAGAAGCGCTCGTCGGTCTCCTCGTGGACGAGCACGTCGTCCTCGGCCGGAGTGCCGACCTCATGACGCCACACCTGGTGGGGTCGCCAGGCGTCGTCGACGCGCGTGTAGAAGAGGTGTCGGGCATCGAGGGACCACGCGAGCGATCCCCCGGTCTGGCGCACGGTGTCATCGAGGACGACCGCCGTCCTCGATCCGGCGCACGCGCACGTCGTAGCGCTCGTCGCCGACGACGTCGACGGCATACGCCAGCAGGTCACCCGACGGTGACACCTCGCTCGCGCCGACGGCGAAGAACTCGTGGTCGCGGCCCTCCTCGTTCTGGTCGAGGAGCACCTGCTCACCCGCAGGCGGACGTCCCGCCTCGAGGGTCGGGCGCTCGGGATGGTCGGCGACCAGCACCCGCGCCTCCACGGCGTACTGCTCCCCCTCGACGGTGCGCGAGTAGTACCACCAGCGGTCGTGCCGCACCGGCACCGAGAGGTCGGTCTCCTCGATGCGCGAGCGGAACTCCTCGAAGACCTGCTCGGCCAGCGGACGCAGGTGCTCGGTGCGCTCGGTGGCGTAGGCGTTCTCGGCGACGAGCAGCTCGCGCAGCTCGTCCGAGTCGCGGTCGGCCATCCAGGCGTAGGGGTCCTCGAAGAGGTCGCCGTGGTGCTCGCGGGCGACAGGGTCGCGACGCGCGGTCGGGGGGCTGCAGCATCCGCGCAGTCTAGGAGGACGGCCCGCGCCCGGGTCAGGCCCTGCCGCTCACGCCGTCACCGGCACCAGTCTCTCCTCGCTCCTCGGGGTCGGGCCCGCTGCCTCGGTAGCGCACGCGAACGCCGAACGGCCCGGGATCGCAGCCGATCCCGGGCCGTGCTCATGCGTTGCGCTCGCGGGTCAGTGGATCTTGACCTGGCCCTGCACGCGCTGCGTGCCGCTGTCGTAGACGACGGCGCCGGACACGTCGCGGACGACGACGCGCATCGTGTCGGTCGCGGCGTCGGTGGCCGTCGCCTCGAAGCGGTAGCCGGACGCGCCGCCGACGGTGGCGGGGCCCGCGAGGCGGGCGGTGTCACCGGTGACGACGAGCCAGTCGAGCCCCGTGGACGCGAGCGTCAGGCCCGGTGTCGACAGGGTCAGCGACCCGTCCGGACGGCTCGCACCTGCGGCGTACCTGGCCGACACGGAGAACTCCGCCTTGCCGCTCGCCGACGGAGCGCCGACCACGGCACCCGCCGGAGAGACGAACCAGCCTCCGCCCGTGAGGAACCCGGCCGCTCGGTCGTAGACGACCACGGTCGTCGTGCCGGTGCCGGCGTTGCCCCACTGGTCGGTGACCGTGACGTCACGGTGTAGACGCCAGCTGCGGTGTAGACGTGGCTGCCGCTCACGGTGCCACCGGTGACGGTGCCGGCAGTGGTCGCTGCCGTCGCCCCACGCGATCGACGCCGTGTGGGTGTCGAGCGGGTCGGCGTCCGTGAACGGTCGCACTGACACCGCGGCCGGCGCGCCGACCGAGACGGCCGTCGACGGACCGCGTGACCGGGCCGACGACCGGGGCGGCGTTCGTCAGGTCGAGTCCGACGACCACCGGGTCGTGGTCCGAGATGCGGAACTGGTCAGGCGCGTAGAGGCTCGAGCACCTGCGCCGGCGTCTTGAACTCGGTGTTGTAGTCGAGGATCGAGGGCTCGTCGGCGTTGACGTGCCAGTCGCCGACTCCCGTCACCTGGCTGTTGATCGACGCCGAGCCGAGCGCGTGGTCGAGGTAGCCCCACTGCCCGTCGAACGCGTAGGAGTACGCCTCGCGGCCGTTGCGCTGCTCGATGAGGTTGGTGAAGCCGGCCCCTTCGAGCGTCGTGATCGGGTCCTCCTTGGCGTAGGAGTTCATGTCGCCGAGGATGAGCACGTCGGGGTCGCCGGTGCCCGTCGGGTCGCGTCGCCAGCCAGCTCGCGAGCAGCTTCGCCGAGCGGACGCGCACCTCGGTGCAGTTGCCCTGGCCGTCGCCGGCGTCGGGGGTGTCGCAGGCGCTGCCCTTGCTCTTGAGGTGGTTGGCGACGGCGACGAACGTGCCGCCGGTCGTGTTGTCGCGGAACGCCTGGGCGAGCGAGGGACGGTTGCGCGGGCCCGAGTCACCGCCGTTGACGAAGTCGACGGTGTTGAGCGCCGCCGTCGTGCCCACCGGCGTGACGGCGCCCGGCTTGTAGAGCATGCCGACCTTGATCGCGTCGTTGCCCAGGGCATCGGGCTGTCCCGTGCGGGCGTCGGCGTCGATGAACGCCCACGTGCCGGCGCCGTCCTTCTCGTTGAGCTTGCCGACGAGGAACTGCTCGGCGCTGTCGGTGCCGTAGCCGTCGTTCTCCATCTCCATGAAGGCGACGACGTCGGCCTGCGTGCCCGAGACGGCGGCGACCGTCTTGCGCCACTGGCGGTCGAACTCGGCGGCGGTGTTGGCGCCGCGGCAGTCCATGACCGCCCCGGTGAGGCCGCCGCGGCAGTTGTTGCCGGTCGTGTCGAGCGTGTTGAAGAAGTTGAGCAGGTTCATCCCGACGACGCGGGTGTCGCCACCGACGGCGGGCGGGCTCGTCGGCCGCGGGTTGGTCGGCTGGAAGTCGACCGTGGCCGCCGGGGAGACCGGGCGGATGCGGTAGGCGTTGGCGCTGGCCGCGTTGCCGCCCCAGGTGTAGTTGAGGACACCCGTCGAGGCCGGTGACGGTGTCGCCGCCGCGCAGCGTGTTGGACGCCGTGAGCGGCTGGCCGCCACGACCGAAGACGATCGGGTCGACGTTCTGGGCCTGGGTGGTGTCGTCGAGGATGATCTTGCGCAGGTTGTTCGACGCCTGCAGCG
This sequence comes from uncultured Actinomycetota bacterium, assembly GCA_963849965.1. Taxonomy (GTDB): domain Bacteria; phylum Actinomycetota; class Actinomycetes; order Actinomycetales; family Dermatophilaceae; genus Terrabacter. Next base: position 72,019 of record CAWKJV010000004.1, read on the forward strand.
CGGCCGCGTCGGCGCCCGGGGCGACGACGTTGGTCGGCTGCTCGAGGCGGCCGCCCTGCGAGAGGGTGACCTGGCCGAAGCGGCCGAGCTGGAAGTGCTCGGTCACCGACATGGCCTGCGGGAGCGTCACGAGCATGCCCTCGTAGCGCTCGAGGGCCGTGCCGCTCGCGACGGGGAAGCGCACCTCGGTCGGGGCGACCGTGCCGGTGCCGCAGACCGTGATCGCTGCCGGCGCTGACCTGGGTCTGGCCCTGGTTCTCACTCGGCGTTGCCGGTCACCGTGACGAGGTCACCGAGCTTGACGCTGTCGGCGTTGCTGCCCTCGAAGACGAAGATGCCGTCGGACGTCGCGGGGTCGCCGTCGCCCTTCGGGTCCTGGATGAAGAAGCCGCGCAGGGCCGGCGACGGGCCCTCGTAGTCGCCGACGACGACACCGCGCGTCGTGACGCGTGCCCGTGATGGCGGCGGTGTCGCCGCTGCCCTGGATGGCCGGGACGGGGGTGGCGGTGGCCTCGCAGGGGTTGCGCGGCCGGCACCGAGAAGCGCACGACGACGTCGCCGGCCAGGCGGTCCGGCGGGTCGATGGCGTCCTGGTCGGTGACGGCAGCAGCCGACGACCGTCAGGGTGCACGCGTCGCCGAGGGCGAAGTCGGCGGACGGGTCGAGCGTGAAGGTCGTCGGACCGCCGGTGACCGCGAGGGTCTTGGCGCCCGAGATCGAGCACGAGAGCGAGAAGGCTCCGGCTGCGGCGTCGACGGGCTCGGAGAAGGTGACCGTCGGGCTCGCGTCGACGGCGACGTTCGACGCGCCGTCGGCCGGGGTGGTCGAGGTGACGGCGGGAGCGACGTCCGTCGCCGGGCCGCCGTCGACCGTGTGGCTGCCGAGACCGTCGAACGTGTCGATGGCGAAGCCGTCCCACTGGGCGGCGGGGTCGAAGACGTCGGTGCCGTTCGTGTCGCCCGACGGTGACGGACGACTTGCGGCGAAGAGTGTTGTCCGCGGTCGAGGTGAGGCCGGTGCCCCACTCGGCGCCGGGGTCGACGCCGATCTGGCCGATGACGTCGAGCACCGTGCGTGCCCTTGCGCAGCACGACCGCGTCGTTGCCGTTCCAGTTGGCGTTGCCGCTCTGCTGGTCGGCGACGGACTTGAGCGCGGTGCCGGCCGAGCTGTTGGCGAAGACGAAGACGTCGCCGGACGCGACGCGTGCCGGTCGAGCGGCGATCGTGGACGCCGGCGGTCAGGCTGCCGTTGGCGTAGACCTGGACGTTGTACCGGCCGCAGCGAGGTCGACGGTGCGCGCCGGTGCCGTTGTAGATCTCGAGCGCCTTGTTGTTGCTCGAGCCCTCGACGTACTCGCTGATGAACAGCTCGGTCGGGGCCGCCGCTGAGGCCGGTGCGGCCGCGACGAAAGGGGTGATGCCCACGGCGAGCGCGGCGGTGGTGACCGCAGCGACCCGACGCAGGGCAGGACGAGATTGACGCATGAGTTCCTCCCTGGGACCGGCTCTTCCGCGCGGTCTGCGCGTCACCCTAGACCGCGGTAGACGTCCTCGCGCGTCGAGATGGGCACGGTCGCCTGAACGCTCGGTGACGTGGCCATGTCGCGTCGTCGGTGGCGGCGCTCAGAGGGCCGGCCAGCGTCCCGGCCAGGCAGCCGAGGCGGCGCCGCGTGACGAACCGTCGCGGCGTCCCGTCGACCGGGTCGTCGAAGGCGAGCACGGCCGCGAGCAGCTGCAGCGGCGCGCTGAAGTCGTCGAGGGGCACGTCGCGCTCGACCGGGTAGAGCGGGTCGTCGACGATCGGGATGCCGAGCCCGTCGAGCTGGCACCGCAGCTGGTGGGTGCGCCCCGTGCGGGGCGTGAGGCGGTAGAGCCCGAGGTCCTCTTGCCCGCGAGCCGTGCCCACGGCGGCGTCGAGCAGCTCGACGAGGGTCTCGGCGTTGGGCTCGGCCCCCGGCGACCTCGTGGGCCTGGTGGGTGCCGTGCTCCTTGACGAGGTGGGTGCGCCGGACGAGGGGCAGGTCGAGCCCCGCCCGGACCGGCGCCACCGCGAGGTACTCCTTGTGCGCGCAGCCCCTCGGCGAAGACGCGTTGGTAGGCGCCGCGCCACCGCTGCTCGGTCGTGAACATCAGGACCCCCGCCGTCGGGCGGTCGAGGCGGTGCGCCGGAGTGAGGCGGTGCTCGCCCGTCAGCACCCTGGTGCGAGCCAGCGCGCTCTGCACGACGTGCCGCCCGCGCGGCATCGTCGCCATGTCGTGCGGCTTGTCGACGACGACGATGCGCTCGTCGCGGTGCAGCACGACGGGCTCCTCGGGATGCGCCACCTCAGCCGGGAGGTCGCGGTGCGCCCAGACGGCCGACTGCGGCACGAAGGGCGCGTCCGGACGGCACGGGCGTGCCTGAGCCGTCGACGAACTCGCCGGCCCGGAGCATCCGGTCGACCTCGTCGGCCGTCAGGCCGGGCGAGAGCCGCTCGACGAGGTGGTCGCGCAGGCGACGTCCACGGGCCGGCCTGCGGCATACGGAAGCGCTGGGCGTCCACGCCGTGGCGTGGTGGTAGCGGCGACGGCGGGATGGGTCCGCGAGCCACTCAGCCGCTCCCGCCGGCCGGCCCGAGGCGGACGACCTCGGCCTCGGTGCCGAGGAAGGCGCCGTAGCCCGCGGCTGCGGACTCGACCTCACCCCACCGACGAGCCGGGAGCTGCGGCGAACGGCTTCACCTCCACGATGACGTGTGCACGCTTCTGCACCTTGCGCCAGGTGCCGGCCACCTGGCCGTCGATGACCAGCGTCGGCTTGAAGACCATGTTGCGTCCCGGGACGACCTCGGCGAAGTGCTCGGGCGGCAGGGTCACGTCGCGCGACTTGTAGCCGAGGAGGAACTCGTCCCACTGCGGCAGCAGGTGCACGCCGCCGGGAGAGTCCGGGGCCTCGCAGGCGTCGACATGCACCAGCCAGGTCTGTCCGTCGACCTCCTCGCGCACGGATCCGGTCCGCGACGAGTGCCAGTGCCTCACGGGTCAGGCTGAGCGGCTTGAGGATCCAGCCGGCGAGGTCCTTCTCGGTGACCGGCCCGTGGCTGCGGACATAGCGCTCGGCCACGGACAGCCAGGCCCTCCTCGCGAGAAGGCTTGCGGGAGTGGGGAATCCACGTATCCATGAGCACGAAGCTCGGCTGCTTGGCGATGAGCGGACCTTGGCAGATGAGACCGCTCATGCAGTGGTGCCCGATGAGGTGGTAGTTGCGCTGGCCGGTCGGGTCGATGCCGTGCTCGACGAGCAGGGCCGCGACGTCGGGCCGGCTCATCGGCTCGCGCAGGTGCTCCTCGAAGAGCCTGCCGGACAGCTCGACGTCAGCCTCGGTGATCCCGAGCTGGGTGAACCGGGTGGCGAGCGTCGTGCTGCGCGGCGCTGCGAGCAGCTCGCACATCCAGCGGGCGTCCTCGGCCGGCACCCAGTGGATCGTGCCGCGCATCGGCCACGTGCGCACGACCTCGCGGTCGTGCACGGCCTGCTCGACCTGGGCGAGGGTCAGCCCCGAGCGCACCCCGAGGGACCACGCGCCGCTCGCGTAGTCCTGGGCCTGCAGGGCCCCGAGTCTCCGGGCGACCGCGAGCGCCGACACAGGGGACGACGGCGTGCCCAGCCGCGGCGTCAGGCCGAGCGCGGCCATCCGCGCCCGGCGCATCCGCCGGCGGTCCGCCTCTCGCATCAGCTGAGGCAGGCCGGACCGAGCAGGGCCTTGAGGTCGCCGAAGAGGGCGGAGGTGGCGGTGACGCGGAGCGAGTCGTCGAGGGACATGAGCACCGACCGCCCGGGCTGGGTCAGCTTGACCTGCACCTCGGTCGCGCCCGGGTGCTCGCCCAGCACGCGCTTGAGGCTCTCGGCCACGGCCGGCGTCGCGCGACCGAGCGGCAGGGTCAGCACGACCGGCCCGCGCGGACCCTCCTTGATGTCGGGGATCGTCAGCTCCTGGGCGAAGATCGAGATCGAGTCGTCGCGGGCGCTGATGCGACCCTTGACGGCGCAGACGGTGTCCTGCGCGAGCATCGTGGAGTAGGTCATGTAGGCCGACGGGAAGAAGAGGCACTCGATGGCGCCGTCGAGGTCCTCGACGGTCGCGATGGCCCAGAGGTCGCCCTTCTTCGTCCGCTTGAGCTGCAGGCTCGTGATGAGCCCGGCCACGGTGACCGGCGTGCCGTCCGCCTTGGGGTCGTCGCCCATGAGCGAGGCGATCGAGGTGTCGGCGTGGGTGGCGAGGATGTGCTCGATGCCGAAGAGCGGGTGGTCGCTGACGTAGAGGCCGAGCATCTCGCGCTCGAACGAGAGCAGGCTGGCCTTGTCCCACTCCAGCGTCGGCACGGGCGGCAGGCCGTCGAAGGCGCCCGGCCCGTCCTGGCCGCCGGCGTCGCCGGTGTCGTCGCCGAAGCTGCCGAAGAGGCTGTCCTGGCCGATGGCCTCCTGCTTCTTGACCTCGACGAGCGCGTCGATGTAGCGCTCGTGGACCTCGACCATGCCGCGTCGGCTCTCGCCGAGCGAGTCGAAGGCGCCACCCTTGATGAGCGACTCGATGGTGCGCTTGTTGCACACGACGGCCGGCACCTTGGAGAGGAAGTCCTTGAAGGAGGCGAAGGCGCCCTTGTCGTCGCGGGCCTTGATGATCGCCTGGACGACGGGCAGGCCGACGTTGCGGATCGCGGCGAGACCGAAGCGGATGTCGGTGCCGACGGCCGCGAAGTTGGCGATCGACTCGTTGACGTCGGGCGGCAGCACCTTGATGCCCATGTGCCGGCACTCGTTGAGGTAGAGCGCCGACTTGTCCTTGTCGTCGCGCACGCTCGTCAGCAGGGCCGCCATGTACTCGGCGGGGTAGTTGGCCTTGAGGTAGCCCGTCCAGTACGACACGAGGCCGTATGCCGCCGTGTGCGCCTTGTTGAACGCGTAGTCCGAGAAGGGGACGAGGACGCCCCAGAGCGCCGCGATCGAGGCCTCGTTGAAGCCCTGGGACTTCATGCCCTCGGAGAAGGGGACGTACTCGGCGTCGAGGACCTCCTTCTTCTTCTTGCCCATGGCCCGTCGGAGCAGGTCGGCGTTGCCGAGCGTGTAGCCGGCGAGCTTCTGGGCGATCTCCATGACCTGCTCCTGGTAGATGACCAGGCCGTAGGTCATCCCGAGGATCGGGTCGAGCGCGTCGATCATCTCCTGCTGGAGCTTGCCCTTGAGCTGGGGGTCGAGCGGGACGACCTCCTGCTTGCCGTTCTTGCGCAGCGCGAAGTTCGTGTGCGCGTTGACGCCCATCGGGCCCGGCCGGTAGAGCGCGAGGGCGGCCGAGATGTCCTCGAAGTTGTCGGGCTGCATGAGGCGCAGCAGCGAGCGCATGCCGCCGCCGTCGAGCTGGAAGACGCCGAGGGTGTCGCCCCGACCGAGCAGGTCGTAGGTGGCGCGGTCGTCGAGGGTCTTGGACAGCTCGTCGAGGTCGATGTCCTCGTCGCGGTTGAGCTTGATGTTCTCGATGGCGTCGTCGAGGATCGTCAGGTTGCGCAGGCCGAGGAAGTCCATCTTGACCAGACCCAGCGACTCGCAGCTGGGGTAGTCGAACTGCGTGATGATCTGGCCGTCCTGCAGGCGGCGCATGATCGGGATGACGTCGACGAGCGGCTCGCTGCTCATGATGACGCCGGCGGCGTGCACGCCCCACTGGCGCTTCAGGCCCTCGAGGCCGAGCGCCGTCGCGACGACCTCCTGGGCCTGCGGGTCCTCGTCGTGGACGACGCGGAAGTCGCCGGCCTCGTTGTAGCGCTTGGAGTCCGGCTTGAAGACGTCGGCGAGCGGCATGCCCTTGCCCATGACGTCGGGGGGCATCGCCTTGGTGAGCTTCTCACCCATCGCGAACGGGTGGCCGAGCACGCGGCTCGCGTCCTTGAGGGCCTGCTTGGCCTTGATCGTGCCGTAGGTGACGATCTGGGCGACCCGCTCCTCGCCGTACTTCTCCGTGACGTAGCGGATGACCTCACCGCGCCGGCGCTCGTCGAAGTCGACGTCGAAGTCGGGCATCGACATGCGCTCGGGGTTGAGGAACCGCTCGAAGATCAGACCGTGCGGCACCGGGTCGAGGTCGGTGATGCCCATGGCGTAGGCGCACATCGAGCCGGCGCCCGAGCCACGGCCGGGGCCGACGCGGATGCCGTTGCGCTTGGCCCAGTTGATGAAGTCGGCGACGACGAGGAAGTAGCCCGGGTAGCCCTTGGAGACGATGACGTCCTCCTCGAAGGCCGCCTGCTTGCGGGCGTAGTCCGGCACCCCGTCGGGGAAGCGGCGCTGGAGGCCGGTCTCGACCTCCTTGATGAACCACGTCGTCTCGTCCTCGCCCTCGGGGCAGGGGAACCGGGGCATGTAGCGCCCCTCCCCCTCGGTGAAGGAGACCTCGCACCGCTCGGCGATGAGCAGGGTGTTGTCGCACGCCTCGGGCAGCTCACGCCACAGGTGGCGCATCTCGGCCGCGGACTTGAGGTAGAAGTCGTCGGCGTCGAACTTGAACCGGTTGGGGTCCATCAGCGTCGAGCCGGACTGGACGCAGAGCAGCGCCGCGTGCGCCTTGGCGTCCTCGGCGCGGGTGTAGTGCAGGTCGTTGGTCGCGACGAGCGGCAGCTTGAGGTCGCGGGCCAGCCGGATGAGGTCCTTCTGGGTGCGCCGCTCGATGTCGAGGCCGTGGTCCATGAGCTCGACGTAGACGTTCTCGTTGCCGAAGATGTCGCGCAGCTCGGCGGCCACCTCGCGCGCCTCGTCGTACATCCCGAACCGGAGCTTGGTCTGGATCTCGCTCGAGGGGCAGCCCGTCGTGACGATGAGGCCCTTGCCGTAGGTCGAGAGCAGGTCGCGGTCGATGCGCGGCCACTTCGTGTAGACCTGGTCGAGGCTCGCGATGGAGCTCATCCGGAAGAGGTTGTGCATGCCCTGGTTGTTCTGGGCGAGCATCGTCATGTGGGTGTAGGCGCCGCTGCCGGAGACGTCGTCGCGGCCACCGTCGCCCCAGCTGACCTTCGTGCGGTCGGTGCGGTGCGTGCCGGGCGTGATGTAGGCCTCGACGCCGATGATCGGCTTGACGCCGGTGCCCTGCGCCTTCTTCCAGAACTCGTAGGCGCCGAAGACGTAGCCGTGGTCGGTCGTCGCGAGGGCCGGCATGCCCATCCGCGCCGCCTCGCTGAAGAGGTCGCCGATGCGGGCGGCCCCGTCGAGCATGGAGTACTCCGTGTGCACGTGGAGGTGCACGAAGTTCGGATCGTTTCGCGGGGCGGCTTCGGTCGACATCGTGGACGAGTCTAAGCCTCCGGGAGGACACTCCTCCGCGTGTCGGGGCCGGGTGTCACCGACCCCGGGCGTCCACCGCACACCGGTCCCACGAGCCGGCCGGACGGCATGCGTCGTCAGGCTTCACCCTCACGTCGAGGGTGCAGGTCTCAGAAGGTCGCGACGATGTCGAGAGCGCGCTGGAGGTCCTCCGGATAGGGGCTCTCGAAGTGGACGTACTCCCCCGTGCCGGGGTGCTCGAACCCGAGCCCGACGGCGTGCAGCCACTGGCGGTCGAGCTTCAGTCGTGCAGCGAGCTTCGGGTCGGCCCCGTAGGTGAGGTCACCGCAGCACGGGTGGTGCAACGCCGCGAAGTGGACGCGGATCTGGTGGGTCCGGCCCGTCTCCAGGTGGATGTCGAGCAGGCTGGCGTGTCGGAAGGCCTCGAGAACCTCGTAGTGCGTGACCGACGGCTTGCCGCTCTTCATCACCGCGAACTTGTAGTCGTGGCCGGGGTGGCGCCCGATGGGCGCGTCGACGGTGCCGACGACGGGGTCGGGCAGCCCCTGCACGAGCGCGTGGTACGTCTTGTCGACCGTGCGGCTGCGGAACGCCTGCTTGAGCCGGGAGTATGCGTACTCGCTCTTCGCCACGACCATGAGTCCCGACGTGCCGACGTCGAGTCGGCTCACGATGCCCTGGCGCTCGGGGGCCCCGGAGGTCGAGATGCGGTAGCCGGCAGCCGCGAGCCCGGACACGACGTCGGGGCCGCTCCACCCCACGCTCGGGTGCGCTGCGACGCCGACGGGCTTGTCGACGACGACGATGTCGTCGTCGTCGTGGACGATGGACATGCCGGGCACGGGCTGGGCGATGATCTGCAGGCTCGGGCTCTCCTCGGGGCGGGGCAGCGACACCTCGAGCATCGAGCCGGCGGAGAGCCGCTCGGACTTGACGACGGACTTGCCGTCGAGCACGACGTGGCCGTCGGCGGCCAGGTCGGCGGCCTTGGTGCGCGAGACCCCGAAGAGCCGCGCGACACCGGCGTCGACGCGCTCGCCCTCGAGGCCGTCGGGCACGAGCACGGTGCGCACGTCAGGCATGCTCGCCTCCAGGGCGGCGCACCTCGTGCGTCTCGGGCGCGCCGGGCGCCTCGTCGTTCGCTCGCGTCATGTCGCTCTCGCCGTTCCCGGTGGTCTCGCCGGTGGTTTCGTGGTTGGTTTCGTGGGTGGCTTCGTCGGTCTCGTCGGTGGTGTCGCCGGCGGCCTCGTGGGTGTCCACGGCGGCGTGGCTGCCCGCCGTGGGCGCTGCGACGCCGCGGCTGTGGTCGCGACGGCCGTCGACCCCGATCCCCAGCAACGCGAGGATGATGATGAGCCCGGCCGCCGAGACGATCCAGATGTCAGCCACGTTGCCGATGAACCAGCGGTTGTAGTCGATGAAGTCGACCACGTGCCCCTGGCCCCCACCCGGCGGTCGGACGAACCTGTCGGTGAGGTTGCCGATCGCGGCACCGAGCAGCAGACCGAGCGCGACCGCCCAGGCTCGGGACCCCAGCTGGCGCGCCACGACGATGATCGCGACGAGAACCGCGAGCGCGATTCCCGTCATGACCCACGTGTTGCTCGCACCGAGCGACAGGGCGGCCCCGGGGTTGCCGATGAGCTTGAAGCGGATGAGCTCCCCGACGAAGGGTCGCGGCTCACCGTTGGCGAGCACGTCGAGGGCGACGATCTTGCTCAGCTGGTCGGTGAGGTAGGCGAGGACCGCGACGACACCGAGGAGAACGAACAGGCGCTTGCGCCGGTCAGGCCTCGGGCGATTCTCCTCGGCGGTCCTCGAGCTCACGGTCCCGGTGGTCGTAGCGGTCGTATCGGTCGTAGGGGTGGACACGCCGTCGACCCCCGCTCGGGGGGTCGACGTGGCGTGGTCGGGCGTCAGTGGCGGTCCTGCTTCTCCTGGCATGTCATGCACAGGGTCGCACGAGGACGGGCCTGAAGTCGAAGCTTGCCGATCGGGTTGCCACAGTTCTCGCAGATGCCGTACGTCCCGGCATCCAGCTGCTCGAGCGCGTGCTCGGCCTGACGCAGGCTCGCGCGGGCGTTGGCGGCCACCGAGATCTCGTGCTCGCGCTCGGCCGTCTTGGCGCCCGCGTCAGCCTGGTCGTCGCCCGAGCCGTCGCCCGAGGCGCGCAGCAGGTCGTCGAGCTCGTCCTCGGCCAGCTTGAGCTCGACCCGGTGCTGCTCGATCTCCTCGAGGAGGACGCCGCGGACCTCGCCGATCTCCTCCACGCTCCACGGGCTCTCGTCGTCCTTGACCCGGAGCTGCTCGGCGATCTTGGTGGCACTGGCTCTGGTCGTGCTTGCCGCGGCCTTCTTCGTCGCCGCGCGGGGTCCTGCAGTGGAGCTCGTCGTCACAGCTGCCTTCTTGGTTCGTGGTCGCAGGCGCCTTGGCCGCGGACTTCGCGCTCGCGGCGCCTGCTCGGGTGGTGGTGGAGGTCGTCTTCTTCGTCGCCGGCGCCTTCGTCGCCGGCGTCGCCTTCTTCGTCGCCGGCGTCGCCTTCTTGGCAGGCGTCGCCTTCTTCGTCGCCTTCTTCGCGCCGGTGCGCCTTCTTGGCAGGCGTCGCCTTCTTAGTCGCCGGGACCTGCTTGGCGGGCGAGGGCTTCTTGACGGGTGCGGCCTGGGTCGAGGACGACACCTTCTTCGCCGGTGCGGCCTTTTGGGCGGTTGACGTCTTCGTCGTCGGACTCGCTGTCTTCGCCGGCGACGCCTTCTTCGTGGTTGTGGCCTTCGTCGTCGTCTTCTTCGCGGGAGACGCCTTCTTCGCCGGTGCGGTCTTCGTCGCCGACGTCGTCCTCGCGGGTGACCGCTGGGCCGCGGCTGTCGCCGCTGCCGTCTTCTTCGCCGCCATCAGACCCTCCGTCGTTCATGCCGTCGACGCTGACAAGTGGGGCTGACAATAAGCCCCGCACGAGTCGCGCACAAACGCGAAACGCTCACGCGGGCGAAGTGTTCCTCACCCACGGACGACGCAGGCCGTCCGGGAGCGTTCCCGGACGGCCTGCATACGTCTGATCGAGGTGGGACTCAGCCCTGGTGGCCGTCTCCGGCCTCGGCGTGCGCCGGCTCCTGGGCGCTGGAGTCGAGGTCGTGCAGCTGTCCCTCGATGTAGGACTTGAGGTTCGAGCGGTAGTTCTTCTCGAACCCGCGCAGCTCGGCGATCTTCCGATCGAGCAGACCCTTCTGCTTGTCGAGCTCCTCGAGAACGGCGGCCTTCTTCTGCTGGGCCTCGGCGACCATACCGGTGGCGCGCTCGCGTGCCTCGGTGAGCATCTCGTCGCGCTTGTGGGTGGCCTCGGTCGAGCATCTGGTCGCGCTGCGAGGTCGCCTCGGCGATCATCTGGTCGCGCTGGGCGGCTGCCGCGGCCGAGATCTGCTCCGCCTGCTGGGACGCCTCGTCGTGGCGGCTCTGACCGATGCTGATCAGCTCGTCGTGACGGGCCTGGGCCGCAGCGATCATCTCGCGGTGGCGGTCCTCGGCCTCGGAGATGAGCTCGTCGCGCCGGGTCTCGCCGGCAGCCACGTGCTCGTCGTGGAGCCGCTGCGCGAGGGCGATGACCCCGGCAGCGTCGAGGTTGCCCGTCGCGGCGGCGGGGGCTGCTGCCGCTGCGACACCAGCTGCACCGGGCGCCGGTGCACGGCCTTGGCGGCCTCGTCACGGAGGCGTGCCGCCTCGGCCGCGGCCGCATCCGCGTCGGCCTGCGCCTTCGCGGCACGCTCCTCGGCGGCGCGGGCGTTCTCCTGGGCCTTGGTGAGCTTGGCCTCGGCATCGGCCACCTGTGAGTTGAGGCCGTTGAGCTTGGCCTGGGCGTCGTCGAGGGCCTGCGAGTCCACCGCGGACTTGGCCGCGGCCTCGGCGCGGTCGGCCTCGGCCTTCGCGCGCTCGATGCGCTCCTTGGCGGCACGCTCGGCGTTCTCGGCGTCGGCCTTGGCCTTGGCAGCGCGATCCGCCGCGGCCTTGAAGGCGCGCTCGGCGTCCTGGATCTTGGCGGTCAGGCCGCCGAGCTTGGCCTCGTCGCCGGGCCGGCCGACGGCGGGCATGGCCGCGGTCGCACCATCGGCACGGACCGCCGACTGGTTCTTGCTCGCGCGGCAGTCGTTGAGCTGCTTCAGGTAGTCGTCACGCTGCTCGATGAGCGAGCGCATCTCCGCCACGATCTCATCGAGGAAGTCGTCAACGTCCCGCTCCTCGTAGCCACGACGGAACTGCGTGGTCTGGAAGTGCTTGTTGAGCACCTGTTCAGGCGTAAGTGCCATGTGTCACCTCGATGCAGACGTAATGGTTCGGGCCAACGCTATCCAACCTTCCGGTCGCGAACCAAAGGCAGGCTCGCCGGTCCGGCTGTCGACACCGGCGCCCGCGCAGCGGGCGACAGGTGGCCACCTGTCGGTCAGAAGAAGCTCGGCACGTTGAGAGCGAGAGAGGTCAGCAACATCAGGACGAGGAAGCTGAGATCGAGTCGGACGCCGCCGAGGTTCGGCGACGGGATCACCTTGCGCAGGGCGCGCAAGGGAGGGTCGGTCACGGTGTAGACCGCCTCGGCCACGACGAGGACGACCCCGGAGGGGCGCCACGACCGAGCCAGCACCTGCACCCAGTCGATGACGAAGCGACCGATGAGGGCGATGAAGAAGGTGAAGACCACCACCCCGTAGATGGTCCAGAACGCGTCCATGTCCGTCAGTGTCCCTGATCTTGCGGCCGGAGTGATAGCCGGGGTGCACGTCGACGCCAGCGCGACCCCGGCTCACCGCTCCTGGTCGGGGACCGGCGACGCTCAGCTCTGGTTGAAGAAGCCGCGGTTGGAGACCGCGGGCGTCTCTGCCTCGTCGGCGGAGATCTCGACGTGAGCCGGCGACAGGAGGAACACCTTGGAGGTGACGCGCTCGATCGTGCCGTGGAGGCCGAAGACGAGCCCAGCCGCGAAGTCGACGAGACGCTTGGCGTCGGCGTCGTCCATGTCACTGAGGTTCATGATGACCGGCACCTGGTCGCGGAACCACTCGCCGATGTTCTTGGCCTCGTTGTAGGTGCGCGGGTGGATCGTCGTGATGCGGTTGAGCGAGCCGACCTCGACGTCGCGCACGACGGCGGCCACGGGTCGCTTGGTGGGCAGCTGAGTCACCGCTGCGGTGTGCTCGGTGTCGTCGTAGCGGTCGGACTCGTCGTAGGCGTCGTACTCGTCGTAACGCTCATGACGCTGGTCCTCCTCGCTCAGTCCGAGGTACACCATCGTCTTGCGCAGTGCCCCTGCCATGGCCAGCTCCCAAACGTCGAATTGTGATCGTGGCCGACGTTACAGAAGTGACGGGCGCGAACCGAGGATTGCCGTCCCGACACGCAGGTGTGTCGCGCCGTGGCGCAGCGCCGCCTCGAGGTCGGCGCTCATCCCGGCGGAGATCCAGTCCGCCCTCGGGTGCCGAGCACGTATGCCGTCCGCGACGTCGTGCAGGCGGGCGAAGGCCTCGTCGGGGTCGGCGCCGAGCGGTGCGACGGCCATGACGCCACGCAGCTCGAGAAGCCGCCGAGGCCGCAACGGCGTCCGCGAGGGAGTCGGCCTCGAGTGGCAGCACGCCACCGCGTGAGGTCGCGCCATCGAGGCTCACCTGGACGAGCACCTCCAGGCGCCGGTCGGCGGCGTGCGCACCCTTGGCAAGGGGCGGCCACGAGCTTGGCTCGATCGACGGACTCGACGACATCGGCGTAGCCGGCGACGTGAGCGGCCTTGTTGCTCTGGAGCTGCCCGATGAAGTGCAGTGTCAGGTCGTGCGCGCCGGCCTCCGAGAGCGCGCGCCGCACCTCGCGGAACTTCTCGCTCGCCTCCTGGTCGCGGTTCTCGCCGAAGTGCCGGACCCCCAGCCGGTGGAGGAGCAGGACGTCAGAGGCCGGGAAGTACTTCGTGACGACGACAAGGGTCACGGCCTCGGGGTCGCGGCCCGCCTCGGCGCAGCCGCGGGCGATGCGTTCGTGGACGGCTGCGAGGTTGTCACGCAGCTGTTCCAGTCGCGGCTGCGCGTCGCCCGTCACGCCGAGACCGCGCGGCGCACGACCACGCCCGCGAAGCGGCCGGTCCGACCGTCGCGCCGGTAGGAGTAGAGGTCACCACTCTCGCGCGTGCAGCCCGGAACCCATTGCACCGCGACGTCGGCCGCAGCCAGCTGTTCGACCACTCCGGCGGCGACGTCGATTGCCGGGGTCCCGGTCCATGAGCGCGCCGCAGACGCCGGAGCCGTCCGGGCGGCAGCGTGGGCCATGTCGGCAGGCACCTCGTAGCAGCGCCCGCAGACCGACGGCCCCACCGTCGCGGAGACGGAGGTCGCACCGAGGTCGCGCATCGCGGTCACGGCACGCCCGACGATGCCCGCTCACCATGCCGGGGCGACCGGCATGGACGGCTCCGACGACCCCCGCCCGGACGTCGTGCAGCAGGACCGGGACGCAGTCGGCCACCAGCACGGCGAGAGCAAGGTCGGTGGCACGAGTGACGATCCCGTCGACAGCCGGCGCCTCACCGGCCCAAGGACCGTCGACCTCGACGACGTCGGTGCCGTGCACCTGGTTCATGAAGACGAGCCGCTCGCGCGACAGGTCGACCTCGTGCGCCAGGGCCTCGCGGTTGGCCTCGACGTCGGCGGCCGCATCCCCGACGTGGCCCCCGAGGTTCAGGCCGGCAAACGCCCCGCCGCCGCGGCCTGCCGACCGGCCGGTGAAGGCCATCTCGACAGCGTCGGCGGGGCGGTCGTGGTCATCGGTCTCGATGGTCGTGCGCCAGTAGAACACGAGCCGACCCTACGACGGCCTACTTGAGGAAGTCAGGGACGTCGAGGTCGTCGCCCTCGTCGAAGGTCACCTGGCGGGGCGGCTGCTGCACCGGCTGCGCTGCCGCAACCGGTGCGTGGTGCTGCGGCTGCTGCTGGGTGGACTGCTGGGTCGACTGCTGCGTGGGCAGCTGGTGAGCCTGCTGGGAGACGGGCTGCGACGCACCGTTGGAGTGGGCCGGCTGCGCCTGCTGGGGCGCCGGCGCGGCCGCCCGCTGCTGCTGGGCCTGCTGCGGGCGTCCCATGACCTGTCCGAGCGCACGGTCGTCGTGGCGCTGGGTCGGACCGCCGCTGTCGAACCCGGCCGCGATGACCGTGACGCGGACCTCGTCGCCGAGCGCGTCGTCGATGACCGCACCGAAGATGATGTTGGCCTCGGGGTGCGCCGCCTCCTGGACGAGACGGGCCGCCTCGTTGATCTCGAAGAGACCGAGGTCGGAGCCACCCTGGATCGACAGGAGCACTCCGTGGGCACCGTCGATGGACGCCTCGAGGAGCGGGCTGCTGATGGCCAGCTCGGCGGCCTGGACCGCGCGGTCCTCGCCCCGTGCGGAGCCGATGCCCATGAGCGCCGAGCCGGCGCCCTGCATGACCGACTTGACGTCGGCGAAGTCGAGGTTGATCAGACCCGGCGTCGTGATGAGGTCGGTGATGCCCTGGACACCGGAGAGCAGGACCTGGTCGGCCGAGCGGAAGGCGTCCATCATCGAGACGTTGCGGTCACTGATCGAGAGCAGTCGGTCGTTGGGGATGACGATCAGGGTGTCGACCTCCTCGCGGAGGCTCCCGATGCCCGACTCGGCCTGGTTGGCGCGGCGGCGTCCCTCGAAGGTGAACGGACGCGTGACGACACCGATGGTGAGCGCGCCGAGCTGACGGGCGATGCGAGCCACGACGGGCGCGCCACCGGTTCCGGTGCCACCACCCTCACCGGCGGTGACGAAGACCATGTCGGCCCCCTTGAGGACCTCCTCGATCTCCTCCGCGTGGTCCTCGGCGGCCTTCTTGCCGACCTCCGGGTCGGCGCCGGCGCCGAGGCCACGGGTGAGCTCACGGCCGACGTCGAGCTTGACGTCGGCGTCGCTCATGAGCAGCGCCTGGGCGTCGGTGTTGATGGCGATGAACTCGACGCCCTTGAGGCCGACCTCGATCATGCGATTGATGGCATTGACGCCGCCGCCGCCGATGCCGACGACCTTGATGACGGCCAAGTAGTTCTGCGGTGCTGCTGCCACGAGAGTGGGCCTTCCTGACTGGTGATGCCGTGTTGCCGGGTGGTCTGGGGATGGGAGGTGCGTGGTGGGTCCGGTTCGACTGGAGCATGTGGCCCTCAAACCCTCAACGTGAAGGTAAAGGTTACGGTTTGGTCACGAACTGGTGCCCCGACGGTATGACGAGCCACAGGGTCGTTCAACCCACGAGGCGGCGTGTCGTCGCGGGGATTACCCCAATTCCAGGAACCGAGCCCCACGCGCCACACCAGCACCACCGGACACGAGGTCCGGACCGCCGGGGACCACTCTCCCACGCGCTTGCTCGCGCCCGGGAATCCGGGTCCCGGACCGCCCCCGCAGGTCAGCGCGTCACGGGTGACGACGGGACGCTGACGTCGATCGTCGACCCCGGCTCCCCCAGCAGGATCTTCACGAGCTTCGCCTTGCGCCTGCCGTCGTCGGCGCCGCCCCAGACGACCGTCTTGCGTGACCCACCCTTCGCCGTGACGGTGAAGGAGACCTGGTCGGCTGCCGACACGGACACGCCGGAGACGTCGGCACGCAGCGACGGGTCGAGCGACCCGAGGGCCGCCAGCGCCGCCTCGACACCCGCCTTGGTCACCTGGGCGGCTCCCGAGCTGACGAGCGGCACGTCGGCCGGTGCGCTGCCGACGGTCCGGAAGGTGTATCCGTCGCGATCCACGACGTCCACCTCACCCTTGGGGTTGCGCACCGCGAGCACCGCGACGCGCGGGGTGACCGTGATGACGACGGTGTCGGGCAGGCTCCGGCTCACCGAGACGCTGCTCCAGGCACGGTCCGCGAGCAGACGGGTGGTGACGGCGTCGGTGTCGACCCGCATGAGCGGTCCCCCGAGGGGCACCTTGGCCACGCTGCGCACCCGACCCGACGCGGTGGCAGCCGACCCCGTGGACCTCGACCTTCGAGGCCGTCAGGACACTGCTGAACCATCCCAGCCAGGCGACGAGGCCGCCGAGGACCAGCACGGCCGCCAGGACACCGGCGACGAGGCGGGGCCGCCGACGTGCTGCCGCAGCGCGGCGCTCGAAGCGCCTGCGTGCGGAGGCGAGTCCGGTACCCGCGACGCGACGGCGAGACGAGCCTCGCTCGAGCATCACGGCGACCCACCCCCGAGGACCCGCAAGACCTCCGGGCCGACCATCGTCACGTCGCCCGCGCCGACCGTCAGCACGAGGTCACCGGCTCGAGCCAGGGCCGCCACCGTGTCGGCGACGGCCGACCACGAGGGCACGTAGTGGACGTCGGCCTCCGGCCGGGCGGCTGTCACCGCGTCGGCCACGAGCCGGCCGGACACCCCCGGCAGGGGGTCCTCCCGGGCGGCGTAGACGTCCATGACCACGACGACGTCCGCGGGCGCGAGACCCGACCCCAGCTCGGCGGCGAAGTCACGCGTCCGACTGTAGAGATGCGGCTGGAAGACGACGACGAGGCGCCCGCTGTCCCCGACGAGGTCCTTGGCGGTCTCGACGACCGCAGCGACCTTGCCGGCGTTGTGGGCGTAGTCGTCGACGACGACGACGCCCCCCGCTTCGCCCTTCGGCTCGAACCGCCGTCGCGTGCCGGTGAAGGACGCGAGGCCGGCGATGACGCGGTCGGGGTCCTCGCCGAGGCCGTGGACGGCCGCGGCATACGCGGCCGCGGCGTTGAGCGCGTTGTGGCGACCGGGCACGCCGAGCGTCATCCGGCGATCGACGCCGGCGTCGCGCAGGGTGACCGAGGAGGTGACGCCGTCCTGGCGGTGCTCGCCCAGCACGACGTCGGACGTCGGGTCGAAGCCATAGGTGAGCACGCGCGTGCCGGCTGCCCGGGCCCGCTCTGCAAGGGCCACGGCGCCGGCGTCGTCCGCGCACGTGACGAGCAGCCCGCCGGGGCGGATCGTTGCGACGAAGGCGTCGTAGGCAGCCTGCACAACCTTGAAGTTCGAGTAGAAGTCGAAGTGATCCGGCTGCACATTCGTGACGATCGCGACCTCGGGGCCATAGACCACGAACGAGCCGTCGCTCTCGTCGGCCTCCACGACGAAGATGTCGTCGGCGCCGTCGTGGGCGTTCGTGCCGTGTTTGGCCAGCTCGCCGCCGACGGCGAAGGACGGGTCGAGGCCGCAGCCCTGCAACGCCACGGTGAGCATCGACGTCGTCGTCGTCTTGCCGTTGGCTCCTGCCACTGCGACCGGCCGCCGACCCTGCATCAGTGCGGCGAGACCCTGCGCCCGGTGGAGCACCGGCACCCCCCGCTCGCGCGCGGCCACGAGCTCCACGTTGTCGTCACGGATCGACGAGCTCATGACGATGGCGTCGGCTCGCTCCTGGTGTGCCTCGTGGAACCCGACCCAGACGCCGGCGCCCTCGCTCTCGAGGGCCTTGAGGACGGGGACGTCCTTGGCGTCGCTGCCGGTGACCCGGATGCCGCGGGCCAGCATGATGCGTGCCACGCCCGACATCCCGGCCCCTCCGATGGCGAGGAAGTGCACGCGTCCGAAGTCGGCGGCACTTGGCACGGGCGCCCGGAAGTCGAAGCGCGCCGCAGCGAACGGGTCGTCGACGGTGGGGGTGCGCGGCGTCCGGTTCACAGGCTCTTCCTGCCTTCTGCCGCCTCGTCGACCAGGTCGGCCAGGGCTTCGTCGGCGGCAGGCTCACCGAGCGCGCGGGCAGCAGCCGCCATGGCGCCGAGGCGCGCGGTGTCGGCCGCCAGGGGCAGCAGCTCGGCATCGACCCACGCAGGGGTGAAGGCCGCGTCGTCGACGAGGAGACCGCCTCCGGCTGCGACGACCTCGGAGGCGTTGAGCCGCTGCTCACCGTTGCCGACGGGGAGCGGGACGTACACGGCCGGCAGACCCACGGCCGTCAGCTCGCACACCGTGTTGGCGCCCGCGCGCGCGACGACGAGGTCGCACGCGGCATACGCCAGCTCCATGCGGTCGGCGTAGGGAACGACGACGTACGGCGCCCCACCGACGGGCGTCTCCGCCGGGAACTCCTTGCCGAGGCCGGTCACGTGGAGTACCTGCACCCCGGCCCGGCTCAGGGCCTCGACGCGCGCTCGCAGGGTGTCGTTGAGGCGCTGCGCTCCGAGGGAGCCGCCGGTGACGAGCAGCGTCGGCCACGACGGCTCGAGCCCGAAGTGCGCGAGCGCTTCATCGCGGCGGGCGGCCCGGTCGAGCGTCGCGACCTCGTGCCGCAGCGGCATCCCGATGCGCTGAGCGCCTCGCAGCGAGGTGCTCGCGAACGTCGTCGCGACCGCGGCGGCCCAGCGGGCCCCGAGGCGGTTGGCGATGCCGGCCGTGGTGTTCTGCTCGTGGATGACGATCGGTACGCGCCGGCGCCGCGCAGCGAGGTACGCGGGCGTGCTGACGTAGCCACCGAAGCCGACGACGACCTCGGCGCCCGACTCGTCGATGGCGGCGCCGGCGGCGTCGACAGCGGCTTTGAGCCGACCGGGCAGACGGAGCAGGTCGACGCTCGGGCGCCGAGGGAGGGGCACCTTCGGCACGAACCTCAGGTCATAGCCACGCGCCGGCACGAGGCGCGCCTCCAGACCCTCCTGCGTGCCGAGCGCCGTCACCCGCAGGTCGGGGTGGCGTCGACGCAGGGCGTCGGCGAGGGCCAGCAGCGGGGACACATGACCGGCACTGCCTCCCCCGGCGAGCAGGACGGAGGTGGGCGAGGACAGCGGGATCACCGGCTTCTACGACGTTGCGGGACGGATCGGACGCGGGACGGGAGCACCGCGAGGGAACGACGGACGAGGTTCGGACGCGCGTCGAGCAGCGCCTTGCAGCCGGGTTCGTTGCGCGCGAAGGACAACAGGATGCCAAGGGCCACCAACGTCGTGACGAGCGACGAGCCTCCGGCCGAGACGAGCGGCAGCGGGACCCCGATGACGGGGAAGAGACCGATGACCGCGCCGATGTTGATGATGGCCTGGCCGAGCAGCCACGTCATGATGCCGGCTGCGGCGACACGGACGAAGCGATCCTGGGTGCGGCTGACGAGCCGGAAGCACGCCCACGCCAGGATGCCGAAGAGGACGAGGATCATCAGGGTGCCGGGCAACCCGAGCTCCTCACCGATGATGGCGAAGATGAAGTCGTTGTGGGCCTCGGAGAGCCAGGCCCACTTCTCCTTGGACGCGCCGAGTCCCACGCCCCACCAGCCACCGTCGGCCAGCGCGTAGAGGCCGTGCACCGACTGCCCGCACCACCCGTCGGGGTTGGTGTTGCACGTCGGGTCGAGGAAGTCGGTGATGCGGCTCGTGCGGTTGCTGCTGCCCGTCACGAGCAGTCCGACCCCGATGGCGGCCAGAGCGCCGCCCGCCGCGAAGATGCGCATGGGAGCCCCGGCCACCAGCAGGACCGCTGCGACGATGACGATCACGACCATCGCCGTGCCGAGGTCCTTCCCAGCGAGGATGAGGCCGATGACGAGGAGGCAGAAGGGCACCAGGAAGGGCACGACGACGTGCACGAGACTCGTGATGCGTGCCGACCGGTTGGCGAAGATCGCCGCCCCGACCAGGATGAGGCCCAGCTTCGCGAACTCCGACGGCTGGAACTGGACCGGCCCGATCGCGAGCCAGTTCTGGTTGCCGTTGACGCTGCGCCCGAACGGGATGACTGCCGCGAGGAGCAGGATCGACACGGCGATGACCGGGAAGGCGAGGCGCTTCCACCACCGCACGTCGAGGCGGCTGGCGAATCCGGCCGCGACCGCGCCGACGACCGCGAAGAGGAGTTGGCGGAGGAAGACCGTGTAGGAGGCCTCGTCGGCGAGGAGCGCCTCGACGCTGGAGGCCGAGAACACCATGATCAGGCCGAAGACGACGAGCGTCGAGGTGGCCCCGAGGATGAGGTAGTACGTCGTCAGCGGCGACTCGAGCTTGCCGATGACGGGAAGGGACCGGGACCCCGCCCGGGTGCCCGAGGTGCCGGACGTCCCCGCCTTGTCCTCAGCGGTCGTCGCGCTCACTCCAGCCCCCCGTGTGCCTCCAGATGCCGCCGGACCGCCTCCTCGAAGGCGTCTCCGCGTGCTCCGTAGTTCGTGAACATGTCCATGGACGCGGCAGCAGGCGCCAGCAGCACGACGTCGCCCGGCTGGGCGAGACGCGCAGCCTCCCTGACGACTCGGTCCATGACTCCAGTGTCCGTCTCGGACAGGTCCACGACGGGGACATCCGGCGCGTGTCGGGAAAGGGCCTGGGCGATCTGGTCGCGGTCGGCCCCGATGAGGACGACGCCGCGCAGACGTGAGGCCATCTCCTCGACGAGGCTGTCGACGTCGGCGCCCTTGAGCAGGCCTCCAGCGACCCACACGACCGAGTCGAAGGAGCGGATCGCCGCTGCGGCTGCGTGCGGGTTGGTGGCCTTGGAGTCGTTGACGAACCGGACACCCTTGACCGTCGCGATCTCGGCGATGCGGTGCCGGTCCGGACGGAAGGCGCGCAAGCCGTCCCGGACCGCGAGGGGCCCGACGCCGTACGCACGGGCCAGGGCCGCAGCCGCCAGCGCGTTGGCGACGTAGTGCGGCGCCACCGACGGCGCGTCCCCCCGCAGGTCGGCCAGGGTGCACAGCTCGGCAGCCGAGCGCTGGCGCTGCTCGATGAACGCGCGGTCGGCGAGCACGTCCTCGACGACGCCGACCATCGACGGCGCCGGGATGCCGGTCGTGAACCCGATGGCCCGGCAGCCCTCGACGACATTGGCCTCCATGACGAGCTGCTCGGTCTGGATGTCATCGACGTTGTAGACGCAGGCCAGGTGGGTGTTCTCGTAGATCTTGCCCTTGGTCCTGAGGTACTCGGCGTAGCTGCCGTGCCAGTCGAGATGGTCCGGGGCGACGTTGAGGACCGCGGAGGCGACGGCCGAGATGGACCGCTGCCAGTGCAGCTGGAAGCTCGAGAGCTCGACGGCGAGGACGTCGTAGGGCTCGGGGTGGAGCACGGCCTCGAGGAGGGGTGTGCCGACGTTGCCCGCCGACGTGGCCCGGAGTCCCGCGTGGCGCAGGATCGAGGCGAGCATGTTGACGGTCGTCGTCTTGCCGTTCGTGCCGGTGACGGTGAGCCACGGGGCCGCGCCCTCGCGGGCGCGCATGCGCCAGGCGAGCTCGACCTCTCCCCACACGGGTATGCCGGCCGACGCCGCTGCGAGCATGAGCGGGTCGTGCGGCGGCACCCCGGGAGAGGTGACGACGAGCTCGGTCCCCGACGGCGGCTCGACCACGTGCTCCGGGCCGAGACGGACGTCGACGTCGAGGATCCCGAGGATCGCCGCTCGCTCGCGGATCGCCTCGGTCTCGTCGCGGGAGACCGCGACGACGTGCGCGCCGCGGTCGGCCAGGGCGTCGGCGGCCGCGAAGCCGGACACGCCGAGGCCGACGACGAGGACGTGGAGGCCCGACCAGTCGGCGTCGCGGTGGGTCAGCCCCTCGCGGGGCTCGTAGAGCGGGTCGAAGCTCATTGGGACCCCACCACCCATTCAGCGTAGAAGACGCCGAGGCCGAAGGCGGCGAAGAGTCCGGCGATGATCCAGAAGCGGACCACGACCGTCACCTCGTTCCACCCCACCATCTCGAAGTGGTGGTGCAGCGGCGCCATCCTCAGCACCCGTCTACCGGTGGTCTTGAACGACGCGACCTGCGCGACGACCGACAGCGTCTCGAGGACGAACATCCCGCCGAGGATGACGAGGAGGAGCTCGGTGTGGGTCGTGATGGCCAGACCCGCCAGCGCGCCGCCGAGGGCGAGGGAGCCGGTGTCGCCCATGAAGATCTTGGCCGGCGTGGCGTTCCACCAGAGGAACCCGAAGCAGGCACCCATGCCGGCGGCGGCGACGAGCGCGAGGTCGTGCGAGTCTCGCACCTCGTAGCACTTGATCCCCGGGTTGGTCTGGCAGTTCTGGTTGTACGTCCAGATGCTGATGAGGACGTAGGCGCCGAAGACCATCGTCGAGACGCCCGTCGCGAGCCCGTCGAGGCCGTCGGTGAGGTTCACGCCGTTGGACGCGCCGGCGATCATGACGTTGGCGAAGATGACGAAGAGGATCACCCCGACGACGGTGCTGCCCCCGAGGGCCAGGCTGATGTTCGTGTCGCGCACGAACGACACGAGCAGCGAGGCGGGCGTGCGGTACTGCTCGTTCGGGAACTGGAGGGCGAGCCCGGCGAAGATGATGCCGACGAGGGCCTGGCCGACGAGCTTCTGCTTCGACCGGAGCCCGAGGCTGCGTTGCTTGCTGATCTTGATGAAGTCGTCGAGGAAGCCGACGAAGCCCAGGCCAGCGGCGAGGAAGAGCACGAGGAGCCCGCTCGCGGTCGGCGGGTTGAGCGTGAACAGGTGCGAGAAGAAGTAGGCGCCCAGCATCGCCGCGAGGATGATGGCGCCGCCCATCGTCGGCGTGCCGCGCTTCGTGTGGTGCGAGGTCGGCCCGTCGTCGCGGATGAACTGGCCGTAGCCGCGCTTGACGAGGAACTTGATGAACAGCGGCGTGCCGAACAACGAGATGAGCAGCGAGAACGACGCTGCCAGCAGGACGCCCTTCACCGAGCGGCCGCCTCTCCGGTGGTGGCGGCGACCGGTGTCGACGCGAGATCGCCGCCCTCGGAGGCGAGCCGGTCGCCGAGCCAGCGCAGCCCGCTGTCCCGGCTCGACTTGAGCAGGACGACGTCGCCCGCACGCAGTCGCGGGGCGAGCAGGTCGTGGGCCGCATCGGTGTCTGGCACCCAGTGCGAGCCGGGGAACGCGTCGGCGAGCGGCCTGGCGCCGTCGCCGACGGCCACGACGTGGTCGAAGCCGAGCGACGCGGCATACGACCCGACGGCCGCGTGCTCGGCGTCGCCGTCGGGGCCGAGCTCGAGCATGGAGCCGAGGACCGCCCAGCGCTCCCCCGCCACGTGCATCGCGGCGACGGCGTCCAGCGCTGCACGCATGGACTCGGGGTTCGCGTTGTAGGCGTCGTTGACGACGACCACCCCGTCGGGGCGGTCGGTGATCTCCATGCGCCAGCGGCTCACCGCCACCGCTGCCTTCAGACCGGCGACCACCTGGTCGAGCGACAGACCGAGCTCGAGCGAGGCAGCCGCGACGGCGAGCGAGTTGCCGACCTGGTGGGCACCGCTCTGCTGCAGCGAGACTCGCGCCGTCCCTTGCGGGCACACGAGGGTGTATGCGGCCCTGCCGCGCTCGTCGAGGGAGACGTCCTCGGCACGCACGTCCGCCTCGGGGGCGAGCCCGAAGAGCTGCACCCTGGAGGCGAGACCCGGGGCCATGGCGGCGACGACGGGGTCGTCGGCGTTGAGGATGGACAGGCCCTCGGCCGGGACGGCGCGGGGCAGCTCGGACTTGGCGCGGGCGATGTTCTCGCGCGAGCCGAACTCGCCGACGTGGGCGCTGCCGACGTTGAGCACGATGGCGACCTGGGGAGGTGCGATGCGCGTCAGGTAGTCGATGTGGCCGATGCCGCGGGCGCCCATCTCGGCGACGAGGAACCGGGTCGTCGGGGTGACGCGGCAGACGGTGAGCGGCACCCCGATCTCGCCGTTGAGCGAGTTGACGGGCGCGACCGTCTCGGCGACCGACGACAGCACGGACGCGAGGAGGTCCTTGACGCTCGTCTTGCCCGACGATCCGGTGACGCCCACGATGCGAAGCTCGGGGGCGCGGTCGACCACGGCTCTCGCGACCCCGCCGAAGGCGGTCTGGACGTCGTCGACGAGCACGCACGGCACGCCGTCGACGGGACGCGACGCGAGCACCGCCACGGCGCCGGCCGAGACCGCCGACGCGACGAAGTCGTGGCCGTCGGCGGTCTCGCCGACCCGGGCGACGTAGAGGCTGCCCGGGCCGCACTCCCGCGAGTCGGTCGTGACGGGGCCGTCGATGACGATGGTGTCGGGGGTCTCGGTGCCGTGGACGAGACCACCTGTGAGATCGCGGATCTCGCTGAGCGACAAGGCAATCACGGCGTCACCCCCGATGAGCTGACGGCTGCGAGGGCGGCGCGCACGGCGTCGCGGTCGTCGAACGGGTGCTTCACTCCGTGGATCTCCTGACCCTTCTCGTGTCCCTTGCCGAGCACCACGACGGTGTCGACAGGGCGGTCCTCCCCCGTGCCGACCACCGCGAGCGCGATGGCCTCGGCGATGGCGCTCGAACGCGGCCCACCGTCGATGATCTCGGTCACCGGCGGCGCGTCGTCGCGGACCGCCTCGCGTGCCCCCGCGATGACCGCCGACCGGATCTCGGCCGGGTCCTCGGAGCGGGGGTTGTCATCCGTGACCACCACGACGTCGGCCTGGCGTGCTGCGGCGGCGCCCATGGCGGGGCGCTTGCCGCGGTCGCGGTCGCCGCCGGCGCCGAGGACGGCGATGAGCCGGCCCGCAGTCGAGCCGCGGAGGGCGGCGAGGGCAGCGTCGACGGCGTCGGGCGTGTGGGCGAAGTCGACGACGCAGCGCGGGCCCTCCGGGCCACCGGCTGCGACGACCTCCATCCGACCCGGCACCTCGGGGGCGACGGACATCGCGGCCTCGACCTCGGACGGTGCGAGGCCGATGCGCAGGAGCGCCAGGGCGGCGAGCGCGGTGTTGGCGATGTTGAAGTGGCCCGGCAGGTGTGACACGAGCCGCAGCGCCCGACCTGTCGAGCGCTCGAGGAGCGTGAACGCACCGGCGTCGCCGACGTCGCCCTGGGCGGCCGCCTCGGCGACCCAGTCCGCGCCTTCCGCGCCGTCCCCGCCGCCTGCGCGATGGGTCGTCGTGGCGAGCGTGGTCGTCGGCACGGTCGCCTCGGCTGCGAGACGGCGACCCCAGACGTCGTCGACGCACACGACCGCCGTGCGCGACCGCTGCGGGGTGAACAGCGACGCCTTGGCCCCGAAGTAGTCGTCCATCGAGGCGTGGAAGTCGAGGTGGTCCTGGGAGAGGTTGGTGAAGAGCGCCACGTCGTAGACGACGCCGTCGACGCGGTGCAGGGCGAGGGCGTGGCTCGACACCTCCATGACGCACGCGTCGAGCCCCCGGTCGTGCATGAGGCCGAGCAGCGCGTGCAGGTCCGTCGCCTCCGGGGTCGTGCGCACCGACTCGATGCGCTCGTCGCCGATCCGCGTCTCGACGGTGCCGATCAGGCCGGTCCGCTGCCCATGGGCCCGCAGCGCTGACTCGACGAGGTAGGCGGTCGTCGTCTTCCCGTTGGTACCGGTGATGCCGATCATCGTCAGGCCCTCGGACGGGTGTCCGTAGACCTCGGCCGCGACCGCTCCGAGTACACCGCGCGGGTCGTCGGCCACGAGGACCGGGACGGCCGCTGGCACCTCTGCCAGCTCGGTCAGGCCGGCGTCGTCCGTGAGGACCGCGACCGCGCCGGCAGCCACGGCATCGGCGACGAAACGGGCTCCGTGCACGTTGAAGCCGGGCAACGCGGCATACACGTCGCCGGGGGCCACGGCGCGGCTGTCGAGCGTCACGCCGGTGATCAACAGGTCGCCGGCGTCAGGCCCTGCCGTGCGCACGGGCGATCCGGTGCCGATCCGGGCCGTCAGGTCGCGCAGGAGCACGCCGGACGCGGCCGGTCGAAGGGGGGTAGGTGACACGTCATCCCAACTTACAGGCCATCCCGCTTCGCCCGTGCATCGCTGATGACCGTCGGGTCGTCCGACGACAGGGGCTTGTCGGCCCACACGTGGTAGTTCAGGGGCGACTTCGGGCTGGGCGGAGCGCCGGTGCGCTCGAGCAGGTAGGACATGACCTGGTTGAAGACGGGTCCGGCCAGGGCGCCGCCGAACATGCCGGCGCTCGGCTTCTGGATGAAGACCGCGACGACGTACTTCGGGGCCTCGGCCGGCGCGAAACCGATGAAGGATGCCGTGAAGCCGTTGTAGCGCTTGAGCTTGTCGTCGTAGCGGTCGGCGGTTCCGGTCTTGCCGGCGACGCGGTAGCCCTTGATGCGGGCCGCGCTGGCGGTGCCGTCCTTGCCGGTGACCTCTTCCATCATCCGGGAGACCTTCACCGCGGTGTCCTCGCTGACGACGCGGAGGGGCGTCGTGGGCGCGGACGGGATGAGCGTGCCGCTGTCGTTGACGGTGCCCTCCACGAGGGACGGCGGGACGCGTACGCCCTTGTTGGCGATGGTCTGGAAGACCCCCGCCTGCTGGACGGCCGTGACGGAGTAGCCCTGACCGAAGAGGATCGTGTAGCGGCGCGTGGACACCCAGTCCTTCGCGCCGGCCAGCAGACCGGTCGACTCGCCGGGGAAGCCGACGGGCGTCTTCGAGCCGATGCCGAACTTGCGGTAGTAGCCCTCCATGACGGCGGGCGGGACCCGCTCTCCGATCATGATGGTGCCCATGTTGGACGACTTGGCGAGCACGCCCGTGGCCGTCATGTTCTCGACACCGTGCGGCTCGTTGTCCTTGAACGGGGTCCCTGCGCGAGGCAGCCGAGGCGGCACGATGACACCGGTGTCGGGGGTGATGACCTTCTGCTCGAGGGCCGCCGACATCGTCATGAGCTTGCCGGTCGAGCCGGGCTCGAAGGCGTCGTTGAAGGCGTAGTTGCCCAGCGCAGCCTGCTTGGCTGCGGCGAGGTCGTTGGGGTCGAACGTCGGGTAGCTGGCGGCCGCCCGGATCTTCCCGGTGGCCACCTCCATGACGACGGCCGTGCCCGACTCCGCGCCGACGGCGGTCACCTGCTTGGCGAGCGCGTTCTGGGCGTACCACTGCAGGTCGGCGTCGATCGTCAGCTTGACGTCACGGCCGTTGGCGACCGGGGTGTCGACGCGCTGGGATCCCGGGATGATGTAGCCGTCCCGGGCCCGCTCGGCGACGCTGACCCCGGGGGTCCCGCTCAGCTCCTTGTCGAGCATCTGCTCGATGCCGCCCGCGCCGCTCTGGTCACCCGGTCGGACGAAGCCGACGAGCTGGCCCAGGGCCATCGACGTGGGGTAGATCCGCTGGGCGGTGCGCTCGCCGGAGATGCCCGGGATGGCCAGGGCCCGGATCTCGCGGTAGATCGCCGGGTTGACCTCCTTCTTGATCACGACGTAGCGGGTGCCCGACCGGGTGAAGAGCGCGGTGAGGTCCGCCGGCGACATCTTGAGCAGGGGCGCGAGGTCGGCCGCGGCACGGGTGACGCCGACCTTGGTGCGCACGCCGTCGATCTTCACGGCGTACTCGGGAATGACCGTCGGGTCGGCCGCGATGGTGAAGCGCTCGACCGAGTCGGCGAGGACCTGACCGTTCGTGTCGAGGATCTGACCGCGCATGGCCGGCGTGACTGTCCTCACCGAACGCTTGAAGAGCGCGGCCTCCTGCGTCGCCGAGGCGTCGAAGGCCTGGATGCGCAGCAGCTGCCCGGCGAAGATCGTGAAGATGAAGAGGATGGCGACGAACATGACCCGCGCACGACGGCGCGGGTTGGCTCGTGAGAGCGTCAGCGGACGCCGCGGTCCCCGTCCCAGGTCCTCCAGGTCCTCCAGGTCCTCGAGGTCCGACCGGGCCACGACCAGCGGCGGCCTGCTTCGGCGCCGGTCCGCGTCCCCGGGAGGGCGCCCCACCGGTCCGTGCAGGACCGGTCCGTACCGGGCCGTTGCGCGTGCTGGTGCGCGCGGGAGTCCCCTGCCGGGCCTGACCTGCTCGTGTCGTGCTTGCGGACGAGCTGCGGCGGATCTCTCGTGCGGGCGCAGGTCCCCGACCGGTCCGTCCTGGATCGGTCCCTCGGGTCTGCGTCACGAAGTCACCTCACCGTCGTCTGCTGGGCCTGCCCGCCACCGTTCGACGCGGCGCCGCCCGTGGCCTGCCCCGTCGACGCATCGGGTGTCGTACCCAGTGTGGGTGCTGCGGGGGTCGTGACGCCGGTACCGGGCACTGTCGGCGTGGCGGCCTGTGCCGGCGCGGACGAGGCGGACGAGGCGGCCGACGCAGCAGACGCGGCCGCGCCCAGCTGGGTGGCCGAGGACAGGACCTTCTTGACCGTGGCCGTGACCGCGGGCGGCGTCGGGCTGGTGACGATCGGGAAGGCGTTGTTCTGCGTGGCCGGCTCGGGCGCGCCCGAGACGGTGCCCTTGGACAGGTCGATGTAACCCCGCGTGTTCATGCGCACCATCCCGATCTCGGACGCACTGCGGGCGAGCGAACCGGTCGCCGATGCCCGGTCGATCTGCTCCTGGAGGTTGCCGGCCGTGTCGCTGAGGCGCGCCGACTCGCGCTGCAGGTCTCCGAGGGCGAGCGAGCCCTGGGCCAGGGCGGTGTTGAGCAGCAGCAGGGCGATGAGGCCCGCGATGAGCAGGGCGATGCACGTCGCGGCGAAGGTGCCGGTGCCGGTGCGGGTGATGCTGCTCGGGATGACCCGTAGTGGTGTCGGGGCTGGCCCGCGCCGCGGCGCGCGGAGCGGCCGGGCCGTGGCGGTCATCTGGCTCATCGGGTGGTTCCCTTCCTGGTCCTGCTGTCGGTGCTGCTGTCGGTGCTGCTGGCGGTGCTGCCGTGGGTGTCGCGGACACGCTCCGCGACGCGAAGGCGAGCCGACGCCGCCCGTGGGTTGGCCGTGACCTCCGCGTCGTCCGGCATCTCGGCGCCCCTGGTGACGAGGGAGAGGTATGCCGCGTGCTCGGGGAGCTCGACGGGAAGACCGGGTGGCGTGCTCGAGGTCGCCCCCGCGGCGAACGCGTGTTTCGTCGCGCGGTCCTCGAGGGAGTGGTACGACAGGACCGCGATCCGTCCACCGACGGCGAGGACGTCGATCGCCTCGTCGATGGCCCGGCGCCAGACCTCGAGCTCGTCGTTGACCTCGATGCGCAGGGCCTGGAAGGTCCGCTTGGCCGGGTGACCGCTCTGGCGCTGCGAAGCGGCCGGAATGACGCGGCGCAGCATGTCGACGAGCCGGCCGGACGAGGTGTAGGGCTCGATGGCCCGGTCGTGCACGACGGCCTTGGCGATCTTCCGGGCGAAGCGCTCCTCGCCGTAGTCGCGCAGGATCCGCGTCAGGTCGTCCACCGAGTAGGTGTTGAGGACGTCGGCCGCCGTCTGACCCGTCGACTGGTCCATCCGCATGTCGAGAGGAGCGTCGACGCGGTAGGCGAAGCCGCGGTCCGCCTCGTCGAGCTGGAGGGAGCTGACGCCCAGGTCGAAGAGGATGCCGTCCACGGCCGGCAGGTGGAGGTCGGCGACGACGTCCTTGATCTCGTCGTAGACCGCGTGGACGGGACGGAACCGGTCGCCGAACCGCGCCAGGCGCTCCCCCGACAGCGCGAGGGCCTCGCGGTCGCGGTCGATGCCGACGACGGTGCTCTCCGGGAACCGCTCCAGCACGCCCTCGGCGTGACCACCCATTCCGAGGGTGGCATCGACGTGCACCGCCCCGGGACGCTCGAGGGCAGGAGCGAGCAGGTCGAGGATCCGGTCGCGCATCACGGGGACGTGTCGTCCCTGCGCCGGTCCTCGGTCGGTCATGCTGCGTCCTTCGTGCTCGGGTGGTGCTGGGTGGGGGGCCGGGCCGGTGGTGGTGCTGCGTCACCTGGGAGCTGGTCCCCATCCGCTACGTCGCCCGGGACGGGGGAAGTCGTCCCGGGAGCGAAGCGGCTGGAGGCCGGCGCTCAGGTGGTGCTGGCTGGTGGTGCTGGTGGTGGTGGTGCTGGGAGGTGCGGGGAGGTGCGGGTCGGTCAGAACAGGCCGGGGATGACCTCCTCGGCCGTGTCGGCGAAGCTCTGCTCGGTCTGCTCGAGGTAGGCGTTCCAGACCGCGCTGTCCCAGACCTCGAGGCGCGACCCGGCACCGATGACGGTGACCTCGCGGTCCAGGCCGGCGTACTGGCGCAGGTTGGCGGGGATGGTGAAGCGGCCCTGCTTGTCGGGGACCTCGTCCGAGGCGCCGGAGAGGAAGACGCGCATGTAGTCGCGGGCGACCTTGCTCGTCGTGGGGGCCTGGCGCATCTGGTCGGCGACCCGGACGAACTCGTCCATGGGGTAGATGAAGAGGCTGCGCTCCTGGCCGCGAGTGACGACCAGTCCGCCGGCCATCCGCTCGCGGTACTTCGCGGGCAGGAACAGCCGGCCCTTCTCGTCGAGCCGGGGTGTGTGCGTCCCGAGAAACATGGTCCGCCACCTCCCCTTTGTCGACCCGCGAGCGCACCCATTCACTGCCTTGATGCCCCACGATACTCCACTCTCCTCCACCGTCAATGATGTTTGGGCTATTTGTCACCGGCGAGTCCTGCGTTTGCGCAGGTCAGCGACGGTGGAGCGAAGTGGAGGGCAACGGACCCGGCCAGACGGCATACGCACACCAGGCGCGGGCGGGGGAACCGTCCCGAACCCTCGTGAACCACCCCGAACGAACCGAACGACTCCCCCGGACGTCGGAGGTGGAGGAAAGTGGTGCTGAGGCCGCAGGGTCCACGGCACTGATGCACGACGGACCTCCATCCGGTCAGGAGTGAGGCGGCCCTACCGGTGACGAGGGTCCATGGGAGAAGATCACCTGACGGGTGGCTCATCCGCGACGAGCGGGGCGGGCCACGACATGGGGACGACAGACGGAGGACAGCGTGACCACGACGGACACGGGGATCGAGACCACGGCGTCACCCGGCTCATCCGCCCGCTCCAGCACGGACGGGAGCACCGACGGGGCCGACCTCGGTCTCATCCACGAGGTCGCCGAGCGCCTCATCGGGGCGATGACCAGCGTCATCGAGGGCAAGGCAGACGTCGTCCGCACCACCGTCACCGTCCTCTTCGCCGGGGGGCACCTGCTCATCGAGGACGTCCCCGGCGTCGGCAAGACGATGCTCGCCAAGACGCTGGCGCGCTCGATCGACGCCACGGTGCGCCGCATCCAGTTCACGCCGGACCTGCTGCCGAGCGACGTGACGGGCGTCAGCATCTTCAACCAGGACGCCCGCCGCTTCGAGTTCCGCCCAGGCGCCATCTTCGCCAACGTCGTCGTGGGCGACGAGATCAACCGCGCGTCGCCCAAGACGCAGTCGGCACTGCTCGAGTCCATGGAGGAGCGACAGGTCACCGTCGACGGGACGACCTACACGCTGCAGGCCCCCTTCATCGTCATGGCCACGCAGAACCCCATCGAGATGGAGGGCACCTACCCTCTGCCCGAGGCCCAGCGCGACCGCTTCATGGCTCGCATCTCGATGGGCTACCCCGCGCCCGGTGCAGAGCTCGACCTGCTCGCAAGCCATGGCTCGAGCTCGCCGCTCGACGCCCTGACGCCCGTCACCGACGCCGAGACGATCAACCGGGTCGTGCACTCGGTCAGCCGCGTCCACGCGAGCCCGGCGGTGCGCCAGTACATCGTCGACCTCGTGACGCGCTCGCGGTCGACCCCGGCGCTGCGGCTCGGGGCCTCTCCCCGTGCAGCCCTGCACCTGCTGCGGGCGTCGCGGGCCTACGCCGCGCTCGAGGGTCGCGACCACGTGATCCCCGACGACGTGCAGATGCTGGCCGGGCCCGTCCTCGCGCACCGTCTGATGCCGTCGAGCGAGACCCAGCTCGCCCGTCGCACCACCGCCGAGGTGGTCACCGACCTGCTGCACCAGGTGCCGGTGCCGCCCGCAGCCCGCTGAGGGGGCGGCATCCATGCGCTCACTGCGGAGCGTCCTGACGACGAGGGGCCGGGCCTTCATCGGCTCGGGGACCGTCCTCGTGCTCGCCGGTGTCATCTTCGGATTCCGCGACCTCACCCGCTTCGGCGTCCTCCTCATCGCGCTCCCGCTCATCTCGGCGGTGCTCGTGCGCACCCGCAAGACCCGGATGCGCATCGAGCGACACACCCACCCCGAGCGGATCAGCGTCGGCCAGGACGCCCATGTCACGCTCTCGTTCGAGAACGTCTCGACCGCCACGACGCCGATCTTCCTCGCGGAGGAGCGCCTCGCATACGTCCTCGGCGACCGGCCACGGTTCGTCGTCGGCCGGATCCCGTCGGGACGCGTGCGCTCGATCGACTATGCCGTCCGCTCCCACCTGCGCGGACGCCACCACCTCGGCCCCCTCGGGGTGCAGGTGCAGGATCCCTTCGGGCTGGCCAACCGCAACGCCGTGCTCGAGGGGACCGCCGACCTCGTCGTGCTGCCGGCCGTGCACCCCCTCTCGTCGAACCGCCGCCCCAGCGCGGGCGTGGGCTCGGAGGGCGAGCAGGCCCAGCTCATCGCCCTGCACGGCGAGGACGACGTGACGATCCGCGAGTACCGCGACGGCGACGACCTGCGCCGGATCCACTGGCCGGCTACGGCCCGCACCGGTGACCTCATGGTGCGCCAGGAGGACCGGCCGGCCCAGCGGCGCGCGGTCGTGCTCGTCGACCCCCGGCCGTCGGCGCACGGCGGCTCGGGAGCGAGCAGCTCGTTCGAGTGGGCGGTGACCGCTGCCGCGTCGGTGGCGGTCCACCTGTGCGACTCGGGGTATGCCGTCCACCTCGTCTGCGCCGAGACGGTCGAGACCACCCGCGCCGCCGAGACCATGACGCCCGACGAGATCCTCGACGTGCTCGCCGTGGCGACCCTGCGCGAGGACACCGGGGAGGACGAGATCCTTCGCGCCGGGCAGGCCCTCGCCGCCGCGGGCGGGTTCCTCGTGGCCATCGTCGGGCCATCGGGTCGTGACGTCACCTCCCGGGTCGCCAGCCTGCGTCAGCCCGGGACGACGGGGCTGGCCCTCGTCCTCGACGCGCGCAGCTTCGGCACCAGCGACGCCGAGGAGGCCGAGCCCCACGTCGACACCCTTCGGCTCGCCGGGTGGCGGGCCATCGCCGTCCGGCGCGACGAGGACGTCGCACACGTCTGGGCCATTCTGACGGCCGCGGCCGTGGGAGGCAGTCGATGACGCGCCGCCGCTGGAGGATGACCGTGCTCGCCGCGCTCGCGACGCTCAGCGCCATCTACCCCATCACCAGCCTCTTCACGGAGACGACGTGGCTGCCGCAGGCGTTCTTCGTCATCATCCTCGTCGCCGGGCTCGGTCTCCTCGGACGGGGACTCACCCGCTCGCGGGGACTCGTCGTCCTGACCCAGGTGCTCGTCACCGCCTACGTCATCCTCGCCCGCTCGAACGGTTCGACCTTCGTCCTGCTCGTGCCGACGCCGGCGACGTTCGAGGCCGCCAACTCCCTCGGCCTCCAGGCGCTCGAGACGGTCAACCGCTACTCCGCGCCGGCGCCGCTCAACGAGGGGATCACCTTCTGCCTCGTCGTGGCGGTCGGGCTCGTCGCGATCGCCGTGGATGCCCTCGCGGCCACGTGGCGCAGCCCGGCAGCCGCGGGGCTGCCGCTGCTCACGGCATACCTCATCACGGCCGCCAACGGTGAGACGGCACTCGCACTGCGCTACTTCGTCGTGCCGGTCGCGGTGTGGCTGGTCATGCTGCACACCACGGCGCGCGCCCAGTTCGGCCGTTGGGGCACGGCCAACCCGGCCGGGGACAGCGAGATCGAAGCCGCAGAGCACGACCGGGACGCCCTGCGCTCCTTCACCGCCGGTGCGCTCAGGCTGGGCGCCGTCGCCGTCGTGATTGCCGTCGTCGTCCCCGCCGTCATCCCCCACTTCCCCCCGCGCTACCTCACCGAGGGCCTCGGACGCAGCAGTGACGGGGGCGGCGAGGGCTCGGTGGGTTTCAACGACACGCTCGACCTGTCGCGGAGCCTGAACAACCAGGACCAGTCGCCCATCCTCACCTACACGACGACGGCGTTCACGCGGGCACCGCTCCGCGTGCTCGCCACGTCGTACTACTCCCGGGGTCTGTGGAGCGTCGCGAGCACGACCGGCCCCCGGCCCGACAACCCGGCGCCGCTGCCGCCGCAGGACAAGCGCCGCGACTACGTCATCACCGTCTCGGACAACACCCTGGCCGCGCCCCGCATCGCCGCGCCCTACCCCGTCGTCGCCGTGGCGATGGAGGGCACGCCGTGGACGATCGACCCCGTCACCCGCGATGTGCGTGTCGGGCGAGCCGTGAGCAGCTACCGCGTCACCTACGCCGACCTAGCTCCGTCGCCACCCCAGCTGCGTGAGGCCGGAGCCCCGGACTCCCCCGACATCACCGACGACGACCTGACCCTCCCGGACCGCTCGCGCGACCTCGTGCAGCGCTGGTCCGACGAAGTCACCCGTGGCCAGGACAACGCGCTCGACAAGGCCATCGCCATCCAGAACCAGCTGCGCGACACCAGCCGCTACACCTACTCGCTCGACCTCGGCGAGCCGCTCCGCGACGGCCAGGGACGCCTGCTCGATCCGATCCAGAACTTCTACGAGACCCGACGCGGGTACTGCGTGCAGTTCGCGACGGCGATGATCATGCTGGCGCGGGCGCAGGGCATCCCGGCCCGCATGGCCATCGGCTTCCTGCCCGGGCAGCTCTCGGGTGAGCACTACGTCGTCCGCGCCAGCGACGCCCACGCGTGGCCCGAGCTCTACTTCCAGGGCTACGGGTGGCTGCGTTTCGAGCCGACACCGGGCGCCCGCGCGGGCACTCCACCGCCGTATGCCGTGCTCGGAGCCGGCTCCGGCGCGACCGGTGGCGGCCGCCAGGTCACCGAGTCCGGCTCACGAGGCGCCGCGACCGGAAGGCCGAGCCCGACGACGACCGAGGCAGCCGCCGCACCGGTGCCGCAGCAGCAGGGCTTCTTCGCCTCGCTCGGTGCGCTGTTCACCTTCCGCAACGTCGTGCTCTTCGTCGCGGTGCTGGTCGGTCTGCTCGCAGCCTTCGCCATGCCGATCACGGCCTCGCTCCTGCGCTGGCGACGGCGACGGCGGGCCGTCACCCAGCAGGACCTCATCGAGGTCGAGTGGGACGACCTCACTTCGCACCTCGGCGACCTGGGCATCGGCGCCCCGGACGGGGTGACGCTGCGCCAGCTCCGCGAGCGCTACGTCGTGAGCGGCCATCTCGACCAGGAGAACGCCACCGCGATGCGACGGGTCACGGCCACCCTGGAGAAGTCGCGCTACGACCGCCCCGAGCGGACGACGCCGCAGGAGGCGTCCCGGCTGCACGACGACATCCGGTCGATCCGGCGTCAGGTGGGGCGCACACGTGCCTGGCAGGCCCGGGCGCGGTCCTTCTTCTGGCCGGCAGCCGGTGTCTCCTTCTGGCGCTCGCTTCCCGATCGCCTGCTCCCCCGACGCCGCTGACCGCTCACGAGGCGCTGGCTCGACCGAGCTCAAGAGGCGGGCTGGGCCCGCACGTCCGTCGTCTCCACCAGGTGTTCGACGACCTCTTCGGCCAGATCCCGCTTCTCGGCAGCCTGGGCTTCCTCGTGCTGTTTCACCTCGACGCGGGCGGCCTGCCAGGCCGACCAGTGGCCCGAGACCAGAGCCCACAGGGACAAGGCCGAGACGTAGACGACGGAGTCGACCCAGTGCGTCACCAAGGACACCGGGATCATCACGAGCCAGAAGATGGTGAACCACCCGTTGACCCGACGCATGAAGACCGGGTCACCCTGGACACTGGCCCAGAGGGACTTCATGACCGTCATCGAGACCTCCACGTCGAAGATGCTGCGGGCGCTGCAGCGAGCGAACGGTAGCGCAGGTGGCTCAGGCCCGGACCGGGGTTCGCTGGTAGCCGGCTGGGAGACGACGTTCGGGGAAGGTCGGACGCGGTGCGTTCGCGCGAGTTAGCCTACGAAAGCGGCGAACGTTTCCGTGGACCACAACCGCTGACGCGACGCGCGTCGTGCAGGAGGCCGGCGATGAGCAAGAAAAGGGCCAGCAGGGCGGACGCAACCGAGGAACACCCGGTCGGGTCCGCAGGAACGTGGGACGAGTCCTCGGACCGCTCGAAGTTGCGTCGCAAGACCTATGAGGCGGAGCTTGCGCCCCTGCAGGGAGAGCTCGTGGCCATGCAGGAGTGGGTGAAGTCGTCCGGGGCCAAGGTCTGCGTGGTCTTCGAGGGGCGGGACACGGCAGGCAAGGGCGGCACGATCAAGCGACTCGTCGAGCGCGTCAGCCCGCGGGTGTTCCGAGTGGTCGCGTTGCCGGCGCCGACGGAGCGGGAGCGGTCGCAGATGTACATCCAGCGGTACATCAGACACTTCCCGGCCGCCGGCGAGGTGGTGATCTTCGATCGCAGCTGGTACAACCGCGCCGGGGTCGAGCGGGTGATGGGGTTCTGCACGCCGACCCAGACCGAACGCTTCCTCGAGCAGATCGCCGGTGTCGAGAAGGCCATGGTCGACTCGGGGATGATCCTGATCAAGTACTGGCTCGAGGTGGGCCCTGACGAGCAGACTCGCCGCATCGAGAACCGCATCCACGACCCTCGGAAGGTGTGGAAGCTCTCTGACATGGACCTGGAGTCCTACGGCCGCTGGTACGACTACTCCCGCGCTCGGGACGCCATGTTCGCGGCTTCCGACACCCCGTGGGCCCCATGGCACGTCGCGCACACCGACAACAAGAGGCGCGGCCGGCTCAACATCATCAGTCACCTGCTGAGCCAGGTTCCCTACGAGCCGTTGAAGGTCAGGGACGTCGAGCTGCCGTTGCGTCAGGCAGCCGGTGACTACGAGGCCCCTGCCCTGCCGCCGCGCTTCATCCCCACACCGTTCTGAGTGGGACGAGCTCTTCACGGCTGACCGCGTCGTCCCAGGGAGGAAAGCATGTCCCAGAAGGCCACCGCTCCGACCGTGACTGCCCGGCGGGAGCACGCCGTCGCGTGGTGGGCCCTCCCGGTGGACGAAGTGACCCAACGGCTGGGTGTCGACCCGGTCAGGGGCCTGACGGAGCTGGAGGCGGAGCGGCGGCTCGGGGCGTCGGGCCCGAACGCGATAGCAGAGGAGCCGCCGGAGCCGATCTGGAAGCAGTTCCTGAAGCACTACGCGGACTACATGCAGATCGTGCTCGTCGTCGCGGCGATCGTGAGCCTGCTGATCGGTGAGTGGGGCACGGCGGTGGGACTGGCGCTGCTCACCCTCTTCAACGCCTGGTTGGGGTACCACCAGGAGGGCAAGGCCCACGCGGCAGCGGCGGCTCTCGGGGCGATGCTGGAGGCGGTCGCCAAGGTGCGGCGCGACGGCTCCATCCTCGAGATCCCCGCCGCTGAGATCGTGCCCGGGGACATCGTCCTCGTCGATGCCGGTGACCGGGTGCCGGCAGATGGCCGGGTCATCGTCGCCGCCACGCTCCAGGTCGAAGAAGGCGCTCTGACCGGCGAGAGCGTCGCGGTCGAGAAGACGACAGAACCGCTCGGCACGACCGACGTGGCGATCGGCGACCGAACGTGCATGGCGTTCATGAACACCAACGTCACGCGTGGCCACGGCGAGATCCTGGTGACCACGACGGGGATGGGATCCGAGGTCGGGCACATCGCGCACCTGCTTGCCGGGCAGAAGGTGGAGAAGACCCCCCTGACCAAGCAGGTCGACCGGCTCACCGTCTTCATCATCGGCGCCGCACTCTTCGCCTTCATCGCCATCCTCATC
The DNA here is from genome assembly GCA_963849965.1 of uncultured Actinomycetota bacterium. GTDB lineage: Bacteria > Actinomycetota > Actinomycetes > Actinomycetales > Dermatophilaceae > Terrabacter. The sequence goes on from CAWKJV010000004.1 coordinate 109,862, forward strand.
ATGGGACTCGCCCAGGGAGAGTCCTTCACGGTCCTCTTCGGCATCGGGGTCGCCCTCGCCGTCGGCTCCATCCCGGACGCCCTCCCGGCTGTCGTGACGACGATCCTGTCGGTGGGTTCGGTCAACATGGCCAGGAAGAACGCGATCATGAAGGTCCTTCCCGCCGTGGAGACGCTGGGCTCGACCTCGGCGATCAACTCCGACAAGACCGGCACCCTGACCCTGAACCAGATGACCGTCCGGGAGTTCACGACCGTCGCTCACCACTACACCGTCAGCGGTGAGGGCTACAGCTTCGACGGCCAGGTGCAGCGGACGACGGGTGAACCCGAAGCCAACCTGGACTACGTGTTCTTCCCGTGCGCGCTCTGCGACGACGCCGACATCCAGGACGGCACCGTCGTCGGCGACCCGACGGAGGGCGCACTCTACGTGCTCGCCCAGAAGGGCGGCATCGACGTCAGGCAGTTCCGCCTGAACCACCCGCGCATCGCAGCGGTGCCGTTCGACTCCGACTACAAGTTCATGGCCACCTTCCACACGATGCCCGGGGCGGACGGTCGACCTGTCGTACGGGCGTACGTGAAGGGCGCGCCGGACGTGATCCTCGACCGTTCGACCCGGGCCCGGATGCCCGGAGGGGTGAGCCAGACGCTCACGGCCGAGATGCGCGAGAAGGTCCTTTCCGAGAACGAGCGCATCGCCAGCCAGGGGCGGCGCGTCCTCGCATTCGCCCAACGCGAGTTCGACCCGGCCACCTTCGATCCCTCCGCCGACCTGATGGACCTCATGCAGGACCTCGAGCTGGCGGCCCTCGTCGGCGAGGTCGACCCACCCCGGGCCGAGGCGACGAAGGCCATTGCCGAGGCCAAGCAGGCCGGGATCCGCGTCCGCATGATCACCGGCGACCACGCCGTCACCGCCGCTGCGATCGCCAGCGAGCTGGGCATCGAGGGGCGGGCCATGACCGGCGCCGAGTTCGCCGCCCTCGACGACGAGCAGGCGGCCAGGCAGGTCGACGAGATCGGCGTCATCGCCCGGGTGGCACCCGAGCACAAGGTCAGGCTGGTCGAGGTGCTGAGGCGCAACGGCAACATCGTCGCGATGACCGGGGACGGGGTGAACGACGCGCCGGCGATCGGCGCTGCAGACATCGGCATCGCCATGGGCATCACGGGAACGGACGTCGCCAAGGGTGCGGCCAAGATGATCCTGACCGACGACAACTTCGCCACCATCGTGGCCGCCGTCGAAGAAGGACGGTCGGTCTACGACAACCTGCAGAAGTTCCTGCGGATCCAGATCGCCAACCTGTTCATGTTCGTCCTCGCGTTCCTCGGCTCGAGTGCGTTCCAGATCGCCGGGACAGCGCTGCTGATCCCTTCGCAGGTGCTGTGGATCCACATGGCCGTGGTGGCGCCGCTGGGCGCCGTCATGGGTCTGGACATCGCCAACCCGGGGATCATGCGGCGCAGACCCCGTCCCTTCAACCAGGCCATCATCGTCAGGTCGATGATGGTGCGCCTCTTCGTCAACGGCCTGTTCATGGCCGCTGCGACGCTGGTGCTGGTCCAGATCGGCAAGACCACCTACAACTCGCTCGAGGTGGGGCAGACCATGGCGCTGGTCGGCCTGTCGCTCATGAACATCTTCCTCGCGCTCAACCTCCGCTTCCCAGAGGAGAGCGCCTTCGGGAGCGCGACCTTGTCCAACCCCAAGCTCCTGTGGGCCTTCGCCTGGGCGCTCGTGGGTGCGATGCTGATCACCCAGATGCGCGTGCTGCAGGACCTGTTCCACACCGTGCCCCTCGACGGGAGGCAATGGGCCATCGTCCTCGTGCCCGGTGTCGTGCTGCTGGTCCTCGGTGAGCTGTACAAGATCGTCCTTCGCTTCCGGCGGGCGCACGACCGCGCGACGGACTCCAACCCGACCGCGACGTCGCCTCTGGCCGGTTGACCCGGCCGCGTGGCTTTCGACGGGCGCACGCGGCGACGGTTCCTGGTCTGTGGAGCTGCCAGCACCTTGGCCACCAGCGGACTCAAGCAGTACGTCGACCTCGCGCGGCCAGTGGTGGCGCGCCCGATCCTCCAGTACACATCGAGCGCGATGCCGAGCGGCCACGCGTCGAACATCGCAGCGGGAGTCACCGTGGCCTGCGTCCTGTCGGCGCTGTTCCTCCGGCGACGAGCGCGCCATCTCGTCATGGTCGTCGGTGTGCTGGTGGCGCTCCTCGTCGGGCTCGACCGCCTCATGCTCGGCGTGCACACCCTCACGGAGGTCGTTGCCGGCTACGCCCTCGGGCTCGGCGCTCGGCCTGCTCGCCGCGTACGTCGTGGCACCTGGAGCGCGGGACTGAAAGCCACAGGTCCCCGGTCGGACCGTGCCGGGACCTTCTCGTGCCCGGACGTGGTCAGCGGTGGTGCAGCCGCGAGGCCACGATCGCTGCCAGCCGCCCGAGCCCCGCGCCCACGGTCGCACCGACCAGGACATCACCCGGGTAGTGCACTCCCGTGTACACACGGGAGAACGCCACGACCGCTGCCGCCGCGCGCAGCGGCCAGCGCAGTTCGGGCACTCCCGCGCTGACCGCGACGCAGAACGCGGCCGCCGACGCGGAGTGGCCGGAGGGGAAGGAGGCGGATGACGGCATACCGACCCATCGCGTCTGTGGCACGCCCAGCCGGGAACGGCGGGGACGGTGACGGGCCGCCAGCTTCATCGGCTGGTTGACCAGGAACGACGTCACCCCGATCGCGGCCACCCCCGTGAGGGCAGCTCGCCGTCCTCTCTCTCCCCCCGCCACGGCCAAGGCGCCGGCAGTCAGGAACCACGGTTTGGAGAAGTTGGCGAAGTCCGAGCTCCGGCGCAGCGGGGTGTCGAGCCAGGGCGTGGGCAGCCCCGCCACGGCCCGGTAGACATTGCGGTCGACCGTGTCCATCGAGCGCAACAGCCGCACCACGCTGGACAGCCGGGGATCGTCACGAGCCGAGAATCGCGCGGCGAGCCGGGCCTCGACGGACTCAGGAGGGGTCGGACCGGCCATCGGTTTCATCCGGCCTGCGTGCGGGCGCCGGTCGCGGTCTGCCAGAGCGCGGCGGGCGTCGACGTCAGGGTGAGGCGCGCCGGATGGCTGTCGCGCGCCCTCTGCAGCGCGGCACGCGGGAGCCGGATGGTGACGGCCCCCGGCCGGATGACGAAGCGCAGCGGTGGATCCAGGACGAGGGCCTCACCGTCGACACCCACCTCGACGGGTCCGGACGAGTGCACCTCGAACTGGGACGCGGTCCACTCGTTCCACCCGGCGAAGTGCTGGACCTGGCCCGTCATCTCCAGGAGAGTCACCTTCTCCGCGTCCGCAGCAGAGCTGATCCGCAACGCGACGACTCCCAGCACTCCGGCGTCGAGGCGGTCGCGCGTCCCTCCCCCGCGCAGGTGCGCCAGGTCGTAGCGGTTGTTGGACACCAGCAGGAGCTGGCCGGGGACAGCCTCCTGTCCGGACGGCAGCCTGTAGTGCAGGTCGAGAGGCCGGGCCCCGGGACCCAGCATGTCCGGCAGGAGGGCCGACGCGGTCTGCACCTTGGCGTCCCGATAGTCCGCCGACTGGACGACCTTGGCGTACACCCCCATCGACGCGTTGTTGACGAACACCCGCCCGTTGATCTCGGCCAGGTCCACCCGCCTGTCGACTCCGTTGTCGAAGGCCTCCATCGCCCCCGGAACGTCTTCGCGGTCGATCCCCAGGTCGAGCGCGAAGTGGTTGCGCGTGCCGGCCGGCACCACGACGAAGGGCAGGTCGTGCCGGCTGGCGACAGAGGCGACGATCGCCAGCGACCCGTCACCGCCCGCCATACCCAGCAGGTCCGCACCCGCGGCCACGGCGGCCTCGGCCACGGCTCGCAAGTCCTCTCCGGGGGTGAGCACATGCGGCTCGACACCCCGCTGCCGACAGAGCTCGACCAGCCCGAAGCGCTGCACCTTGCCTCCCCCGGACCGTGGGTTCATGATCAGGACCGCGTTCCTCGCCCGGGGTGCGACCTCGGGATCATCGAGCTGCGCCGTCGGGGGTAGCGCGTAGCCGGCTGCTGCTGCCGAGATGGCTGCGAGACCCAGCCCGACGGCCAGCACCCGACCGCTCTCGCTCGCGAGGACCACCACCACGAAGACGACGATCGCGCCGATCGCGAGCGCAGCAGCAGCGGCTCGGACGCGTCCTCGGCGGGACACGACGTACCAGGCGGCCACCACCGCGAGCCCGAGCGAGACCACGCTCACGAGCAGAACGTCCCACCGGCGGATGGAGACGACCACGAGGAACAGCAACGCCGCCGCCAACGCTGTCAGCGCCAGGACCGCCGAGGCCCTCCGCATGGGGGCCGGCCCCGGGTCGGGTCCGGCGCCCGGATCGGATGTCGTCATGTCGGCTCCTTCGGGTCTCGCCAGCTCACGCCGGTTCGGCGCGTGTACTCGGCTACGGCCTCGTCGACGGTCGGGAGGAAATGCTCGGGGGCGATGGTGCGCGTCAAGCCGTACCGCTCGATCTTCGCCCGCACCGGGTCCTTCATCTCCGCGAAGACCAGGGACACGTCGCGGGCGTTCAGCCAGGTGTCGAGCTCCTCCAGCATGTCCGCAGCCGTGGTGTCGACGTCGGTGATCGGCTCGGAGGCAACGACGATCCAGCGCAACGTCGAATCGCTCTCAGCCATCTCGCGGACGGTCTCCCCGAAGCTCCGGGCATTGGCGAAGATCAGGGGGGCGTCGAATCGGTAGACGACCAGCCCGGGCAGCCGTTCCGCGTCGGGATAGCTCACGGTGTCGTGCATTCCGGCGATCCCCTCGACCCGGCCGAGCTCGGCCTGGTGCGGCCACCAGGTGCGGCGGAACACGTTGAGGATGGACAGGCCCACCGCGACGAGGATGCCGGGCAGGACACCCAGGAGAGCCACACCGAGCAGGGCGATGAGGGACAAGAGGAACTCCGTCCGGCGCTGCAACCAGAGGCGGCGCATCCCGGCGACGTCGGTCAGCGACACGGCGGCAGCGATCACGACGGCACCCAGGGTCGGCTGGGGCACGTACCGCATGAGCGAGTTGGCGAAGAGCAGGACGACGGCGATCACCACGGCCCCCACGACCCCGGTGACCTGCGACCGTGAGCCGGCCTGATCCGCGACGGCGGTGCGCGATCCGCTGGTGCTGACCGGGAAGCCCTGGAAGGCGCCGGCAGCGATGTTGGCGGCTCCGATGCCGATCATCTCCTGGTTGCCCTCGACGCGGACGCCCTTGCGGGCAGCGAAGCTCGAGGCCGTGGACATCGTGTCGGCGAGCGCGACGACAGCGATGGCCAGGGCCCCCAGCACCAGCGGCGGGAGGTCGCCCCAGGTGATCTGCGGGATCGTGAGGGCCGGGAGACCCTGCGGGAGCACGCCGATGGTGTCGACCCCGTGGGCCTCCAGGTCGAAGACGTTCACCATCACGGCGGTCAGGGCCACGAGCACGAGGACGCTCGGGACCTTGGGGATGAGCCTGTTCAGGAGCAGGATGCCGGCGAGCGCGCCGAGGCCGATGAGGGCGGCCGTACGGTTGGCCTCACCGGCGAACAGACCCGACAGGAAGGCGTTCGTCTCGGCGATGAGACCGTTGGCATCGGTGGAGAAGCCGAAGAGCTTGGGCAGCTGGCCGACGATGATGGTCAGTGCGAGGCCGTTCATGTAGCCGATCTGTGTCGGCTTCGACAACAGGTCGGCGACGAAGCCGAACCGCGCCAGTCCCGCGATGACCATGACGACGCCGACGATGACCGCGAGCATCGACGCGAGTGCGACGGCGCGCGCAGGGTCACCGCCCGAGAGGAGGAGGGGGGCGATCGTCGCCGCGATCATGGGGCCCAGGGATGAGTCCGGTCCCAGCACGAGCACCCGGGAGGGTCCGAAGACCGCATACCCGATCAGGCAGAGGATCGAGGTGTAGAGGCCCGTGACGGGCGGCAGCCCGGCCAGCTGGGCGTAGGCCATCCCTTGCGGCACCAGCAGCGCGGACAGGACCAGCCCGGCGATGATGTCCTTCGGGAGCCACGAGCGCTGATAGGAGCGGGCCAGACGCAGGCCCGGAACGCGCTCCGCCCACTCGCGCGGCCCGACGTCATGTCGGTCGGCGAGCACGGCCATGGTCAGCCGACGATCGTAGTGCGCACGCCGCGGCGGGATCGGCCCACGCCCGAGTGCTCTCGTCCAGCTTGGAGAACAGGCACAAGCCGAGCCTACCGGCGGCCGGCCCCGCCGTCCGGCGTTCCCGAAGTGCCCTCCCCGCCGACGACAGCGGGTCAGGTGCCCGACAGGGCACCCGACCCGCTTGCACCGCGATGGGAGCGGTCGACCGTCAGTCCAGGTAGTCGCGCACTACGGACGCCTCTGCGCTGTGCTCTCCAGCGGGACGAACGTGCAGGTCAGAAGCGCTGTGCCGTGAATAGTCCTTGACTGAGCCACAGTGCCCCGAGACCCGAAAGTGTTCTCACCGCTCCTGGCCGTTGCTCGACTTGGAGCACCAGCCCGGGCTACGAGCGCGGTGGCCGCGGCGCATGATGAGTTCGTTGACCCCGCGACTCAGCGGGCCCCGGCCCTTCGAGACCAACGGGGTGGCCTCAGGTGGCGGCCGCCTCTCGGACTGTGGCCTCGAAGACGCCCACGCGACGTCCGGCGCTCCCTCGCCGCGGTAGCCCTCGGCCCACTTCGCGGCGGTCTTGCAGGACGCGTCGTAGCGTTCGGCGGCCCGGGCGATCGGCCAGCCGTGCTCCACGATCAGCACTGCAAGCCGCAACCGGGCACGTGGGGTCAGCACGGCATTGAAGTGGGTAGCGTGGGACACGAAGACCTCCTGGTTGTGCGGTGAGCCGTCAGACAGCTCCACTCCACACCGGGAGGTCTTCATCTGTCATGGAGGCGATGCGGTGTCGTCACACTGACTCGACCAACGTGACTGAGCATCACAGCTAGTCGACGTAGGTCACCGATTCGGTGCTGGACACCTTGTCGATGCGGTTCACTGCGGCTGTGTCTCGGCCGGCGTCGCCCGCTACCCTGTCGAGCTCCACCGGGTTATCGCCATAGTTGTCGCCAGTGGAAACCATCCTGTCGTTGCCGGGACCCCCGGAGACCACCGTTCCGACACGTGTGTAATCGTAGATGCGGTCAGCGCCGCCGTCACCGTAGGCAAGGTTGCGGCCGGACGCGGAGACAACCAAGTCGTCCCCCGGGCCGCCCTTCAAGACGTCGGTGCCCGGGTCGGTCCAGTCCGCGTAGTCGAGGTCGTTCTCGTCGGCAACGTAGTCATTGCCGGGTCCGCCGAGCAGCACGTCATACCGGCCGGCATCGCCTCGGAGCGTGTCGTCGCCCTCGCCTCCATCGAGGCTGCTGCCTTCGCCCGTCTTCCCGTTGATTGAGTCGTTCCCGGCGCCACCGCAGACTGTGCCGCCGGCGAGCTGGTCGTCGCCGCCAAGCCCGAGGACGACGTCCTCGGGCCCTCCGCCCAAGATGTCAGGTCCCGGGGTCCCAACGATCGTCGCTGCCTTGCCGAAGCACGTCAGCCTGGTCGTTGACGCGGCGTGACTCGGCGCTGCCTGGGCCAGCACCACCGCCGCAACGGAGACTGTGACGACTTCTAGCCCGCGAAAAAGACGCATCACGCCCCCAACTCCCCACCGCAGCACGGTCGGCAGCATTTTAAGGGCGGGCACCGTCCACGCGCAGGAGAAGCCCGAGAGCCTCAAGACGCAGCACCACCGGGAGCCGAAATCATGGGCAGAGCGGACATCGGGAGCAGGCGGTTGGCCTCTGTCGGAACCGGGCCAGCAGTGGGCCGCATCGGACAACCCGCCTGAAATGGCGAGCAGTTGACCCTCGCGCCCCAGGCCCGGATCTAGGCCCGGTGATCGCCCACCCCACCTGAAAGCCCTCCTCGCAAGGAGCGCCATGGCCAGTCTCATCGGGGGCCCGCCACAGCCGCGATCCGGAGCATGGTGGCCGATCGTCCTGCTCGAATCGGATGCCCGGTGCGTCAGCGCCTGCCGTGCCACACTGCTCCTGAGGCCGCTTGTGGAGGTGGACGTGATGAGACTTGGCGTACTTGCCAGTGCAGCTACCGTCATTCTGGTTGCGGCGAGCGCACCCACGGCCGCCAGCGCTGCCAGTGACTCGGTGCAGTGCGGGGTGCCGATCACTCGCAGCGTTACCCTGAGCGCGGACCTGTTCTGCGAAGACGGTGACGCGCTTGTCGTGGGCGCCAGCGGGATCACCGTGGATCTGGCAGGGCACGCGGTCACCGCTCCGCGGTTTGGGTTGTACGCCGCTGTCCGCAATCCCGGCTACGAAGGAACCACCATCCGCAATGGCTTCGCCGACGGTGCGTACGGTGTCCTACTAGTTGGGGCTCAACAAAATCAGGTGACTGAGCTCACCGTCTTCGGCCAAGCCGCTGCCATAGCAATCTATGACTCCAGGGCCAACGTGATTCGGGACAACGAGTCTTTCGTCAGCTCGGGTTATGGCATCCTGCTGAGCCACGCCAAGGGCAACGTCGTAGACGGAAACCGAATGGCCAAGGAGAACGATGACGGGAACGGCTATGGCGGCATCCTGCTCACCGACGGCGCACGCGGAAACCGAATCATCAACAACGAGGCAAGCAGCAATGGGTTCGACGGGATTCATGTCTCTACAGGTAGTCGCGAAAACCTCATCGCTGGAAACACGGCCACGATGAACACAGACGACGGCATCGACGTCGACGACCCCGACAACACCGTGCGGAGCAACGTGACGAACGACAACGGTGGATACGGCATCGAGGCCGTAAAGGGAACGAGGGGCGCTCGAAACACCGCGTCGGGAAACGGGGCGTCGGACCAGTGCCTGAACATGAGATGCGCATAGGTCGAGACTCGAGCTCGTGCCGCGGACCGGGTGCCGCCGTCGAACGTTGCGGTGAGCCGGAGCGCGATCGTGGACCAAAGACGACGTGGGGACCCGCTCCCTGCATGCGCGTAGACACCCACGACAAGGCTCCGCTGCACAAGCGCCGACCAGACCGCGCGATCGCGCACGCATGCTGCTGCCTTCTGATCCTCCAGGGCGTCCTTGGGGTTCAAACATCAGAGTCCGAGCACCTCTTGGTGCTCGGCCGTTAGTACCAGCGCGGATGCGGGACACAAGGCCGACAACCCCGGCCGCCGCCGCGGTACGGCGGAGGCCCGTTGACTGAGCAGCGTCGGGAACGTCAGCGTCGAGGGTGTTGTAGTTCTTTCTGGAGCAGGCGCGCGTTGCCGGCTCGGTACGCATGCCGCCAGCGACCGAGGCAACGTCGGCATCATGTCCAAGGTCATGCGTGTCGCCGCCACCCGGCCCGGGCGCTGCCCCGTCTGCTTGCGTTTCTTCGCTGTCCGCACGCCGATCGGCAGGTGCGTTGATGCCAGTGGGCTCTGCCCTCCTGCGCCGGAGCGCAGCAGGCCGCTGCCCGGAACAGGGCGGGGATCTGTCCGGCGAGACGTACCGCTCGCGCCAGAAAAGCACGTGGCGTCGGAGCTCATCGCCGGCAAGCTCACGCCGAAAGACCTGATGTGCCCTTTGAGTCCGGCCTGAGGCTGTGTGCGGCGGGCGAGACAGACGGCGTACTCGTCCTCTGGACGCGTCAGCCCGACCAGAGAAGCGCCTCGGCTTCGTCGGCGGCTGACGGACACGTCCTGGCCTCCTCGGCGAGCACCGCGGCGAAGTCCCTCGCTGCGCTCCGGTACTGCGGGTCCTCGAGCACGCGGAGTACCGCGGCTGCGATCCGCCCCGGCGGTGCGGTCCGGTCCACCCGGACGCCGGCGCCCAGCCGCAGGACCCGTGCGGTGTTGTCCTTCTGGTCCCGTCCCATCGGCAGGCAGACCAGTGGTACTCCGGCCGCGAGCGCCTTGAGCACGGTTCCGTGGCCGGCGTGGGTGACGACCGCCGCCGCCTGTGGCAGGACCTGTCCGTGCGGAGCGGTCTGGACGACCCGCACGTTGGCTGGGGCGGGGACGGCCCGGGGACTGACAGCCCGGCCGGTCGTCACTACGCCCTGGACGGGCAGTCGACCCAGAGCGGCGGCAATGCGGGTGAGTGTCTCCGTCTGGTTCTGGTAGATGGAGCTCAGAGCGACAAGCACGAGTGGCCGTGTCTCGTCGGCCGCGTCGTGCCAGTCGCCAGCCCAGCTGGGGTCGTCGAGCTGGGGCCCGACGTAGCGGACGTTCGGGGGCAGGTGGGCGGTGGTGAAGTCGAACGACGGACTCGTCAGGACGAACACCCTGGGGCAGCGGTCAAGCAGCTCGAACATCCCGTCGACCGGATCGAGGCCGTACGAGGAGCGAATCGCATTGAGGTGCGGCGTCATTCCCCCGGTGGCCCGGCGGATCGCGTACCGGGCCGCCGCGTCGCGAGCCTGCCCCAGCCGCCCCGTGGCCGGCGACCAGCCGGTGCCGAAGGGTGGCAGGCCGGGGGTCGGACGCACGTAGACGTTGGCCAGCAGGGCAGCGAAGGGCAGCCCGCTCGCTTCCGCGCCGATCAGGACGCCGGGCACCATCCCCTCGACGAGAAGAGCATCCGCAGGGTGACTGGCGACCGTGTCCAGCAGGTCATGCGCGAAGAGCCCCGCGGGTCCAGCGAGCAAGCGCCGCCTCACCTCCCGCAGCTGGCGCAACGGGCTGCCCCGCTCGAGATCGGCCACCAACTCGGTCTGCTCCGCGACCGAGCCCACATGTGGCGCCGTCGGCCAAGCGCTGAAGGCACAGCCAGCGGCCACGGCGGCCTCCTCCGCGGTCGGGTCGGCCAGGACGTGGACCCGGTGCCCGCGCCGGACCAGTTCGGCAGCAACGCCCATCACCGGCGGAAGGGTGCCGCCACCGTCGATGGCGGCCACGAGAAATCGCGACTGCACCACAACCCATTGTGCTTCCCGCCGGGCACTCGCGCCTACCCTCGGGCCCGGGAAGCGTCACCTGGGCCAAGCCTGCGCGTGCTCCCTTCCCAGTTCGCCCTGGTGGTCCTCCTCATCGCAGGAGCGGGACCCCTACGCCCATGCAGGCGTCGTGACCCAACATGGTCCGAAGCCACATTCGGGCCACCTCGACCCTTACCTGCGAGTCACGCGAAGCGCATGTCGGCTTTTCTTGCGGATCCGTCCGAGGAGGTGTATCCCGGGATGAGGGCCATCGCCGAACGGCCCGAACCCACCTTCGGGAGGTGGCACCATGACCTTCTCGCGCAGAAGACCCTGTTGGTGGCACCCGTGATCGACTTGACCGTTCGGAGATCCCGCCCAGCCGGCTCCGGACCTCGGCACCTCCTGCCGTGACCCTCCATGGCTCGCGTGAAGCGTCCTGCCCGCCGGCGACGGCACCGGACCCAGGTCGGGGGCTGTTCAGCTACACGGTGGGGCTCACCCACGCTGACGCGAGCCGCGTCTGAGCACCGGAGCGTGCCCATCGCGACGCCCGGTGGCGCGCGGGATCGAACCAGGAACCACGTCCCAAGGGGGATCGACGGTCAGGGCCCCCACTCGACGGGGCCTCACCACCACGCAGAGCGCCGTCCGTGCCGCCGCACGTTCTGCGGAGTCTCGTCACCAGATCAAGAACCACTGACATAGAAGGAGTCACGACATGAACGGACTGACCAGCTTCAGGCACAAGCGCCTCGCGGTGGCGACGCTCCTGTTGCCATTCGCCTTGACCGGATCGGTGGCCGCGGCGGCCTCAGACGAGTCGCGCACCGCTGCACCGGCCCCGGCCGTTCAGCTTCTGTCGCGCGGTGCGGTGGCGCAACCGTTCAACGCGGAGGCCCGCGGTATCGAGTTGTCCGCCAAGCGTCGGATGGACGTCGCTGTCGCTCACCTCACCTTCCAGCCAGGCAGCAGCACCGGGTGGCACCGGCACCCGGGGCCCACCGTCGTCACGATCACCACGGGTGAGCTCACCGTCACCGACGACAGATGCCGCTCCCGCACGTACCGGACGGGTGACACATTCGTGGAAGTGGGCCCCCCTCGCCACGTGGCCGTCAACACGGCGGACACAACCACCGAGACGATCGTGACGTTCTTCCTACCCACGGGAGCGGCTCTGAGCATCCCCGCTTCGGCCCCGAGGTGCGCAGCCTGATGCAGGGCGTTGCGCCCGCGTGAAGGAGCCGGTGATGCCGGCGCACGAGGCATCACCCATCGGGTTGCCACGCGCAACTGTCGGGTTGGCCTTCGTTGCGGTCAGCGAGCGACTGGGCAGGCCGCACACGTATGGAGGGCATCGTCCGTCCGCCGTCGACATGGAACCTGGACACCTACTCCTGATGGCACGGAGATGGCGCGCTCGCCCGGGTCGCCATCGACCGGGCACGGCGATGCGACCCGGCAGCGCGGGACTGCGCGCCGTCCGTGACCTCGCCGACGTCGTCTTCGTCTGCGTCAAAGCCGTCGAGAGTGTCGTGAACGTCCTGGCCCGACCCGCCCGCACTAGCCCCACGACCACTCCCACAGCGGTGGGGTTACCCCTCCGCTTACGACTCTGGCTACGAGCTTGAGGATGAGGAACTGTGACGACAAGAAGCTCCCCGTGACGGTGTCCAGCGAGGTAGACGCCAACGAGAAGCCGCGCACTCAATCACCACCACGCACCCGCCTATTTGCTGGGGGCGAGCCGGCGTGAGAGCGCCTTCAGCGCGTGCTCCATCAACAGACCCACCGTGTTGTCCAAGCGGTCCGACCAGCCGTTGAGGGACTCAAAGACGATGACCAGCCTCCCCGCACGGGCCACGGCCAAGGCGTACTCGCTGAAGCGAGGGTCGACCCCTCCGGTACCGGGCTGCCTCGTGATGTCCCCGGAGAACTGTTGCTCGATGCGCGGGTAGTCCAGCATCAAGGCGTCCTCGATGTTGAAGTTGGTGACCTGGAGGCTCGGGTCTCGCCGTGCGCGGCACGCGACGAGCTCCTGGCGTAGCCGCTTGACCGCAGCTGTGCCATCAGTTGCTCGGCCGAACCAGAGCGCGTAGATGTTCATCCGTCCACTCGTGAGGGCGCCGGGTTTAGCCGTTGCAGGTAGCCGGCGCCCTGCACCTGATCGGCACCCAGCCTGAACGGGTCGGTGATGCAGTCCAGCTGGTGGGGCTGTGTAGTCGTGCGCTTGGTTCGTTCGGCTGGCAGGAGGTCGAGCAGGTCCTTCCACTCGGCCGCGGACAGCAGCGGATCGCTCGTGAACACACTGCCTGGCGGAGCACTCCAAAACGACCGAGCCGGGACCGCTGTGGCCAGATTGGCTGGGACTCCTCTGCCACCACCGACCCCGACTGCGACGGCAAGCACCATCACCAGTGCGGCAGCGGCGAATCCGGCCACGGCTCGACGCGTCCGGCGCGCACGCTCGGCGCGGCGCCGAACCTGGTCCGGCGGGGGCATCACACCGGAGAGCGTCTCCGCCGACTCGTGCAGTTCCTTGGTGAGGATGTCCATCATCGCTTCTCCTCAGGTCGAACAAGGGCAGGTTCGGCGGTGCTTGCGCGACCGTCTGCAAGGGACTGAGCCAGCGCCGCTCGACCGCGCACGAGGTGCTGCTTGACGGCCGATACGCTCACCCCGGTCTCCTGCGCCACCTGGGCCACGGGCAGGTCCGCGAGGTGGTGCAGCACGATCGCCACGCGCTGCCGGTCGGGCAGCCTCGCCAGCGCCGTGATCAGCGCTACATGGTCGGCGTCGAACTCGGGCAACTCCGCTGGCGGTCCGTGTCGGCGCCAAGCCACCGTCGCGTTGCGAATCCGCCGCCAGCGACTCACCGCGAGCCGGCGTGAAACGGTCCGCACCCACGCCTCGGGGGAGGCCGCGTCACGCACCAGCGACCACCGTGTCCAGGCTCGCTCGAAAGCCTCCTGCGTGACGTCCTCCGCCTCGGCGGTGTTCCCGGTCAGCAGGACCATCTGGCGCATGATCCGGGTGGCACTCACGGCATAGAAGGCGTCGAACTCTGCCGCCAGGTCCACTCCACCCTCACGACCATCCACCGCGCACGCCTTCCCTCCCCACAACCGTCCCACTCTCAAGACGCCTGAGAAGCCTCGCCGGTGACATCCGCGACGGCAGCGCAGAATCATCGGCAGGCGATCACTACCAAGGACACCGCCCACTGGGCCTGAATCTGGAAGAGTCGCCATCCGGCCGACGACATTCCTTCGGGACCTGCGGAGCCCGATCCGCCAACGCAGCCCAGTTTGCCTGGGACAACGCTCGGCGTCCGCCCAGTAACGAGCGGTTCTGAGACGCCCCGCCACCAGCCCGCTGGGTCAGAAGGGGCTCAACGATGAGAAGTGAGATGCCCGCCCTGGCTACCTCGTCGGGTACGCCCGTGTCTCCACCCTCAAGCAGGACGCGGCGCCTTCGGGATGCCGACCAGCGTGGTCGTTATCTGGACTAGGAGCGCTGTGCGGTCCGAAAACACCGCAGGCCAGGCGCCCTGTGGGCACCTGACCTGCGGAAACGCGGGACTGCGAGCCTACACGTCAGTCCAGGTAGTCGCGCAGGACCTGGCTGCGGCTCGGATGACGCAGCTTGCTCATCGTCTTGGACTCGATCTGCCGGATGCGCTCGCGCGTCACGCCGTAGACCTTGCCGATCTCGTCGAGCGTCTTCGGCTGGCCGTCGGTCAGGCCGAAGCGCATCGACACGACGCCGGCCTCACGCTCGGAGAGCGTGTCGAGCACCGAGTGCAGCTGCTCCTGCAGGAGCGTGAAGCTCACGGCGTCGGCCGGGACGACGGCCTCGGAGTCCTCGATGAGGTCACCGAACTCGCTGTCGCCGTCCTCGCCGAGCGGCGTGTGCAGCGAGATCGGCTCGCGGCCGTACTTCTGGACCTCGACGACCTTCTCCGGGGTCATGTCGAGCTCCTTGGCGAGCTCCTCCGGGGTGGGCTCACGGCCCAGGTCCTGGAGCATCTGGCGCTGCACGCGGGCGAGCTTGTTGATGACCTCGACCATGTGGACCGGGATGCGGATGGTGCGAGCCTGGTCGGCCATGGCGCGGGTGATGGCCTGGCGGATCCACCACGTCGCGTAGGTCGAGAACTTGTAGCCCTTGGTGTAGTCGAACTTCTCGACCGCACGGATGAGGCCGAGGTTGCCCTCCTGGATGAGGTCGAGGAAGAGCATGCCGCGACCGGTGTAGCGCTTGGCGAGCGAGACGACGAGTCGCAGGTTGGCCTCGAGCAGGTGGTTCTTGGCCTTCTTGCCGTCCTGGGCGATCCACCACAGCTCACGCTTGAGCTTCATGTCGATCTTGTCGCCGGAGTTGAGCTTCTCCTCGGCGAAGAGACCGGCCTCGATGCGCTTGGCGAGCTCGACCTCCTGCTCGGCGTTGAGGAGGGCGACCTTGCCGATCTGCTTGAGGTAGTCCTTGACCGGGTCGGCCGTGGCGCCGGCGGTGACGACCTGCTGGGCCGGGGCGTCGTCCTCGTCGTCGTCGCGGATGACGAAGCCGGACTCCTCGGTCTCCTCGGTCTTGGCGGCGACGGCCGGGGCTCGACGCCGTCCTCGGCGTCCTCGTCGACGTCGACGGGCTCGACGACGACATCCTCGAGCTCGCCGACCGGGGCGTCTTCGGGCTCGGCGTCCTCGGCGACGTCACCGGCGCCGGCGGCGGCAACACCGTCGGCCGGCGTCGCGGCCTTGCTCGCCGCGGTCTTCTTCGCTGCCGTCTTCTTCGCGACCGGCTTGGCGGCCGCCTTGGCGACGCCGGCGTTGGTCGCGGCCTTCTTGGCGGCGTCGCGGCCGGGTGGCCTCGTCGTCGGTCGGCCCGGCGGGCCTTGGCCGCGTCTTCTTGGCGGCGGTCTTCGTCGTCGCGGTCGTCGTCCGTGTCGCGGACTTCGTCGCCGCGGCCGTGGTGTTGCGTGCGGTGGCCACAGTGCCTCCCTTGGTCCCTGTTCGGGTCTTCTTCGTCGTGCTGGCGTGCGGCGCGTCGACGACGATCTCGATGTCGTGGGCCTCGAGGGTCGTGAGGACCGGCTTCATCTGCTTCAGGTCGAGACCGGCATCGACCTGGGCGCGGGCGATCTCCGTTCCGGTGATGGTGCCGTTAGTGCTGCCCTTGACCAGGAGCTGCATGATCGCCTCGTGCTGGAACACCTTCGGCAGGGTCTTGGGAGCTCCAGCGGTTGTTGCCTTGGGCACGGATGCAGTCGCCTTTCGTCGCAGGTCTCGTCGGCTGATCAACCCGGTTCCGGGCATGCATCATCACAACGAACGAAGAATGGGGGTTGGTGCCGGAAGGGCGTGGCCTGTCGGAGTCGATCCCTGTCTCGAGCTCTCGGTGCGCCTCGTGCGATCCGGTACTCCGACATTATAAAACGGCACACGCCTTCTGAGCGAACGCACGCCAAACCCGCGCACGGCGCGACCGGCCGACGGAGGCCGCTGGGGACGCGCCTCGTCGACGTCCCCGACGACGTCAGTCGCCCTTGACCGCCAGCACGGGACAGCTCGCGTCGAGCAGGATCCGCTGGGCGTTGGACCCGAGGATGAGCTTGCCCACCGGGCTGCGGCGGCGCAGGCCGATGACGATGAAGTCGGCCTTCTCCTCCTCGGCGACGGAGATGAGGTCCTCGGCGGGGTCGTTGCCCCGGACGAGCTGGCGCACCTCGTGCTCGAGCCCCTTCTCCTCGAGGATGGCCTGCACGCGGGCAAGCTCGCTCTCGAACTCCCTGGCCTCGTCCGCGTCGAAGTCCTTGCCACCGCGGTGGGAGCTGATGACGACGAGCTTCGCACCGCGCAGGACGCACTCCTCGGCGGCTCGCTTGAGCGCCGCGCGACCTTCTTTGGTGGCGACATAACCAACGACGATGGCCACTTTCCCGGACCTCCTTGGGACGGAAACAACCAGTGCTCGCACCGTACCCGATATCGAGGCGCGTCCGGTGCGTGCCGCGCGCGCGACGCACGTCCGCACAGCGGCCGCGTCCCCACGTCGCCGGTGCACCCGGCCGCGCCGGCCCGGGTTCAGTCGCGGCGGCGGTCCAGCGCGCCTCGGATGATCCGGCCCACCTGCTCCTCCTCGATGAGGAATCCGTCGTGGCCGAAGTCGGAGACGATGTGCGCGCGCTGCGAGGACGGCAGGGCGGCGTGCAGCTCGTCCGAGAGGCGCGGCGGGTAGAGGCGGTCGGTGTCGACCGACACGATGGTGCAGTCGGCGCTGACGCGGCCCAGGGCAGCCTGCGACACCGCCGCGGTCCCGACCCACGTCGTGGGAGTTCATCGCCTCGGTCAGGACGACATAGGAGTTCGCGTCGAAACGCCGCGCCAGCTTGCCGGCGTGGTGGTCGAGGTAGGACTCGACGGCGAAGCGACCTCGGTCCCCGGCGCGCAGCGGGTCCTCGCCGAGCTGGGCGGAGCGACCGAAGCGCTCGTCGAGCTCGGACTCCGTGCGGTAGGTGATGTGGGCGATGCGACGGGCGAGACCCAGGCCCGTGTCCGGGCGCGCGGTCGCTCGAGTAGTAGTCGCCGCCCGCGAAGTCGGGATCGTGACGGATGGCGAGCAGCTGCGGCTGGCACCAGGCGATCTGGTCGGCCGTGGCGCGGGCTGTCGAGGCGAGGACGATGCACCGGTCGACGTCGTCAGGGTGCGTGACCGCCCACTCGATGGCTCGCATGCCGCCCATCGAGCCCCCGACGACGGCCGCGACCCGGCGGATGCCGAGGCGGTCGAGGAGCAGCCGCTCGGCCGTGACCTGGTCGCGGACCGTGACGTAGGGGAAGCGGCTCCCCCAGGGCCGTCCGTCGGGTGCCGGGGTCGACGGGCCGGTGCTGCCCTGGCAGCCGCCGAGGACGTTGGATGCGATGACGAACCACTCGTCGGGGTCGACCGGGCCGCCCTCGGCGATCAGGGAGTTCCACCACCCGGGTGATGCGTGCCCCGGCCCCGCCTCACCGACGACGTGGCTGTCGCCGGTCAGGGCGTGCTCGACGAGGACGACGTTGTCGCCCGCGTCGTTGAGCCGGCCCCACGTCTCGTAGGCGATGCGGACGTCGGGCAGCACACCGCCGCGCTCGAGCTCCACGTCACCGATGAGGACGAACTGGCGCCCACCGACGGGATCGCCGTCGCGCCAGGCCCCGTCCGGTCTGCGCCCTGCCGGCACCCTCGGCTCGTCGCTGTGGTCCGCCGTCAGCGGCCCGACCGTTGCGTGGCCGGACGACGGCGGGGCGGCGCGCTCGGACGGCGCGGTGCCAGCGGCCGCGTGCCGCGCGGGACGACGCGAGCTCTGCTTCCGGTGGGTGACGGTCATCGGGGTACTCCTCGGTCCTCGCGCTTGCACGCACCCGGGACGAGCGCGGCCAGGTCCTCACCCGGGGCACCCCACCGCGAAGGAGGGTTGCCGACCAGCGAGCCGGGGCTTGTCGCTGGTACTCGTGACCTGGTCAAACCATACGCGAGACGCCACCCGGAGAAGATCGACCGGTCCACGACATGGACGCCACCGCGCCGCCCGCGGGTCAGGCGCAGCGGGACGGCCGGATGCCGTGGTCGAGCGACCGGCGCACCAGCCGACTGAGCCGGTGGCCGGGCTCGAGGTCCAGCGCATGGTCGACAGCCACGCCGGCCCGTGCCCCGTCGCCACACCACCACGCGAGCGCCGCGACGACCGAGAGCAGCGGTGCTGCGTGCGCGGCCGGGGTGAGTCGGCAGACGGACTCGAGGCGGCCGAGCACCAGGCGCGGCAGCGTCGCCTCGTCCCAGTCCTTCCAGCTCTCCCCCGGCTCGCCTCCGCGGACTCCTTCGGAGCCGCCCGGCTCGTCGGAGCCGTCACTCGCCGGCCTCTCGGGCTCCTCCCCATGGACGCCCCCCGACGCGGTCGCCGACCCGAGGTCGAGCAGCTCGTGGAGGTCCCGGAGCGCCTCGCGATCCGAAGCGCTGAGCCGCGACGCGACGTCGTCACCCATCCCGCCGCCGTCGGCCCAGGCGTCGCGCGCCGAGTCCCAGGCTGAGTCCCGGGCCGAGTCAGCCGGCGCTGGGTCGCCGACCGTCGGCGCGAGACGCAGCTCCGGACCGAGAAGCACGTCCAGCATGACGACGAGGTCGTCAGGGAAGGTGTCGAGCGGCACCGTGCCCGGGCACAGCCATCCGATGAGGGCGTCGCGGACCTCGACGTCGCGGAGCGGCCCCACGAGGGACGGCAGCCAGTGCTCGATGCCGTAGCCCTCGATGTCACCGTTGAGCACCCCACCCCAGGCGACCAGTGAGTCGTTGACGAGGAACTGGCGTGCGGACGGGTCGCCGCCGTCCAGCACTCCGAGCCCGGTGCTCGGCGAGCTCGCCCGCCGCGGGAACCGGCGGCGCCTGCCGGGCGGGCCCCGGCAGGTCGGTCACCGACCCTCCAGCGGCCCGGTAGCGGCGCTGCCAGTCCTCGATGGCAGCCAGCGCCAGGTCGTGCCGGGGCTCTGACGGTGCGAGCGGCTCGACGAGTCGGGCCAGCTCGTCGCGGTCGGGAGCACCGCGTGCCCGAGCGCCACGTAGCTCGCCACGGCGGGCACGTCGGCCTGTTCGGGCAGGAGCCAGCCCTCGTCGGGGCAGCAGTCGCACCCGACGGAGCGCCAACGGCCGTCGCGGACGACGAGGCGCTCCCGGACCACGACTCGCTCGGACGCCGACGCCGTCGGCGAGGGCCTCGAGCAGGGGAAGGGACTCGTCGGGCGTGTCCTCGAAGCCCACGAGGGCCACCGACGAGGGCGCCCCCTGGAGCAGGGTCGGCAGGATCTGCTCAGCGGCCTCGGCGGCCAGCCGCGCGTCGACGAGGTCGAGGCGGGCCACCAGCCCGAGCCGTTTGCCGTGGAAGCAGACCACGACGACGCTGCGCGCCGGCTGGAAGCCCAGGTGGAAGGGGATGATGGTCAGCAGCTCGGCCGGCCCGGACAGTGAGATCTTCGGCATGCACCGAGCCTCGCCGCCGCCCTCAGCCCGGCGACAGGCCCGTCGGCTGGCCTGTGGACGAACGCCGCTCGCGCCGAGGAGGTGTGGATCGAGGTGGCTCCGGACCGCCGGACGCGCCGAGCGCCGGACGACGTGCCAATCGACCCGTGCGACGCCGGTCGACCCGTTCAGCGCTCCAGACGCTTGCGCACCGACTCGAGGACGTAGTCGGTCGTCGCCTGCCGGACGCCCTCGGGCAGCCGGACGCGGTCCCCGCGACCGCGCACGCGTGTCCGGACCCCGCGCCGGCGGTCGCCACCGCTCTGGGCGCCTCCGGTCGCACCGGCCGTCAGCCCCAGGTCGCCGGACCCTCTCGCGAGACGGCCGTGACGGGCGCACGCGCACGCCCTGGCCGGCCTCCCACGCGATGAAGCGATCGGTCTCCTCGAAGAACGCCTTGATCGCCCAGCGAGATGACGACGGCGTCGTCGGCGGCGCCGACGACCGGGAGGATCGCCTCGGGCAGCAGGTCGATCGGGGACGCGACGTAGGCGACCGCCCCGGCGACGAGCCCGAGCCGCTTGAGGGTCGTACCGGCATACGTCCTCTCGATGGTGGCAGCGCACGAGGCGTGGCACGGCCTGCACCCGCTCGGGGATGCTCGGTGCGCCGGGCCGCGTGGAGGCGCGCACGACCGATGCGACGGTTGCTGCCATCTTGATGCGGGATGCGGTCTTCATGCCCGGCCCAACGAGCGGGTGGCCGGGGCGATTCCCCCGCGCGGACGGCGTTGCGAAACGGTGATCTTCGTGCTCCTCACGGGTCTGGGTCGCCCGACCGGTGGGCTCAGGGCCCGAAGGTCGCGACGGCCGGGAACTCCTTGGCGGCCTGCTTGGCGATGCGGCTCAGCATGTAGACGTCGACGGCCGCGCCGATGAGTCCGCCGACGAGCGGGCACGGCCCGACCGAGCCTGGCGAACGTGCCCTGGCCGATGCGGCCGAGCAGGCGGAAGCCGACGGCCTTGTTGAGGACCATGAGGGCCGGCGCGGGCAGGCGGTCGAAGGCGACCGACGACAGCTTGCCGCCGGCGGCCATGCAGCCCGGCCTTCTTGAGCAGGTCGTCGCTGTCGGCGCCGGCGAGGGTGAGCAGGACGCCGAGCGGATCTCGGGCTGGTCGATGTCGTAGCCGCGCACCTTGGCCGTCGCCGCCGTCATGCGGGTGGCCGAGGAGGTAGAACTCGAGGACGTTGGCGGGCAGCGAGATCGGCATCGTGAAGAAGCCGCCCAGGCCCGTGGCGAAGCCGCCGACGGCGCCGAGCTGGCGGTGGTCGCGCGCGATGATCCGGAGCGCCTGCTCGACGATCGCCACGGGCGTGCTTGAGGGCCGTCTGGCGGCCACCTCGTGGGCCGAGTCGAAGGGCCCCTTGCCGTCGATGCCGACGTCGAGGAGTCGCTCGACGAGCCGGGTCGCGGCTCCCGGTGAGCCCTCCCTCGGCAGGCAGCGCGGCGCGCTCGAGCGCGCCGGCGTCCTTCGCCTTGCGCAGCTGCGTGGCGGTCGCGTCCGATGCCTTCGATCGTCTCGTCCCTGCTCCAACCCAAGATGCTCACCGGTTCCCACCTCTGTCTCTGACGTCCCTTTTGCGCGGCTTCGGTCGCCGCCGACGACACCGTATGCCGCCGGCGTCGCCCGTGGCACCCTCGTACCCAGTCGACGGCGCGACGGGACCGCACGCGACCGCGTCGGTCGCGCTCTCGTAGGGTCGCCCCATGGAGACGAGAACGACGCGCCACCGATCCTCGGCGTGCCGCTGACGGACCTGCGCCGTGACCGCACGTCCGTCAAGTGGGGCGTGCTACGGCGCCGACGTCATCCCGATGTGGATCGCGGAGATGGACTGTGCCCCGTGTCCGGCCGTCGTCGACGCCGTGAGCGCCGCCGTGTCGCGGGGTGACACCGGCTACGCCGGTGACGAGGAGTATGCCGTCGCAGGTCGCCGCGTTCGCCGAGGCCGAGTGGGGCGTGGGGCTTCGATCCGCGGACGACGACCCGCGTGGCCGACGTCCTGACCGGCGTGACCCACCTCCTCGGCCTCTTCACCGACGCGGGCGGCCCGGTGGTCGTCAGCCCGCCGGTCTACAACGCCTTCTACGAGGTCATCGAGGCGTGCGGACGCCGGGTCGTCGAGGCGCCGCTCGGCGGCCGACCACCGCCTCGACCTCGAGCGTGCTCGCCGAGGTGTTCGCGCGGCTGACCGCCGAGGGCGCCGCGGGCGGCATACCTGCTCTCCAACCCGCACAACCCGACGGGCACGGTGCACACGCCCGGCAGAGCTCGAGGCGCTCGCCGCGCGTGGCCGACGAGCACGGCGTGCGCGTGCTGTCCGACGAGATCCACGGGCCGCTCGTCCTCGCCGACGAGCACGCTTCACGCCCTACCTCACCGTCGCCGGGCACCGAGCGCGGCATCACCGTCACGTCGGCCTCCAAGGCGTGGAACCTCGCCGGGCTCAAGGCGGCGATCATCGTGCCCGGCGACGCGGCCGTCGACGACGTCGCGCCGGCTGCACCCCTTCGTCACCTTCGGCGCGAGCCACCTGGGCGTCATCGCGCAGACGGCCGCCTACCGCGACGGTCGCGAGTGGGTGCACCGGCTCGTCGGCGAGCTCGACGCCAACCGGCACCTGCTCGCCGACCTCGTCGCGGAGCACCTGCCCGGCGCCCGGCTCGTCGTGCCGGAGTCGACCTACCTCGCCTGGCTCGACCTCACCGGCGCTCGGCCTCGGCGACGACCCTGCGGGCGAGGTGCTGCGCCGCGCTCGCGTCGCGCTCTCCCCCGGGCCCGATCTTCGGCTGCGGTGGGCGCGGACACGCTCGGCTCAACTACGCCACGTCACCCGAGATCCTCCGCGACGCGGTCGGCCGGATCGCGAGCATCCTTGAGCTGACGAGGCAGTCCGGGCCCCCGCTCGTCGCGCTCGTCGTCGGCCCGCACGGGGCGTATGCCGTGGGGCCGGGTGTCGACGAGGCGTGGCCGCTCGGCGACGTGGCGCGGCGCTTCGTCGACGGCCACGGCGCGTCTCGGACCGCGATGGGTCGTGTGGTCGGCCGCGTCGACGCTGCGGGGTGTCGTCGGCGCCGGCGTCGAGGTGTCGCGCACGTGGGACCTCGCAGAGGCGCACCGCATCGTCCACGGCGGCTGGTGGGCCACGCCGGGCCACGTCGTCGCGGGCTGCCGCGGGCTCGACGAGGCCGACCGTGCCGGCGCCACGCGCGCCCCGGCTGCGCGGCTTCGACGGCGACCTCTTCGACGTCGCCGCCGGCGCCGACCTGGACCTGCTCACCCCCGACGGCCACCTGCGGGCCGACGCCCTGGCGATGGGCGACGGACGAGACGAGGCTGCGCGAGCTCGCGGTGCTGGCGCTCGAGTGCCAGCGGGCGCAGCGCGAGGCTCTCGGTCGCATCGGGGGCCAGCACGTCGCTCGCCTCGAGCGCACCGTGTGGTCCGAGTCCGCGGCCGCCGTGCTCTGCCTCGAGCTCGAGCGCGACGGGCTGCCCGTCGACCGCGTGGCGGCCGAGGACCTCATCGCCGCGTCCGCCGGACCGCGGCCGAGCGACGACGCCGATGCGGCACGCATCCGGGCAGAGCGCGACGCGCTCGTGCTGCGGCACGCTCCCGGCCGCGAGCGCACCGACCTGCGCAACCCCGCGCAGGTGCGTGACCTGCTGCTGTCCGCCGGCGTCGACGTGCCCAACACCCGCGCCTGGGTGCTCGAGCCCTACCGGCACACGCACCCGCTCGTCGACGCGCTGCTGCGCTGGCGCAAGGACGAGCGGATCGCGACCACCTACGGCTACCGGTGGCTCGACGACCACGTCGGGCCCGACGACCGGCTGCGCGGCGGCTGGACGGCGTGCGACGGCGCGGCCGGCCGCATGACGGCGCAGAACGGCCTGCACAACCTCCCGGCACCCCTGCGGCCGGCGATCTGCGCCGCGCCGGGGCACGTCTTCGTCCGTGCCGACCTCGGCCAGATCGAGCCTCGGGTGCTCGCGGTCGTCAGCGCCGACCGGGCCTTCGCCGAGGCGACCCGCGCGGACGACCTCTACGCCCCGGTCGCGGCCAAGCTCGGCGCCGACCGACCCAAGGCCAAGGTCGCCGTGCTCGCGGCGATGTACGGCCAGCGGTCGGGGGCGGCGGGCGAGGCCCTCAAGGACCTCGAGCGCGCCTACCCCGTCGCCATGGGGCTGCTCGACCGGGCCTACGCCGACGGTGTGGCGCGTCGACCGGTCCGCACGTGGGGCGGCCGGCTCATCCGCTTCGGAGGCGTGCCCGCGCCGTCACCGGCGGCCGAGGGCACCGAGTCGCCGGCCGGCGCCGAGTTCTCGGCCGCTGGCGCCGACGGGGCGCGAGGCCGCTACGCGCGCAACGCGATCATCCAGGGGTCAGCGGCCGAGCTCTTCAAGGCCTGGGCGGCGACGGTGCGCCACGCGGTGCGTCCGCTGGGTGGCCAGATCGTGCTGTGCCTGCACGACGAGCTGCTCGTCCACGTGCCCGAGCAGCACGCGCCGGCCGCAGCAGCCGCCGTCGAGAGCACGCTGACGAGCGCCGCCCGCACCTGGGCCGGCACCGACGAGGTCCGCTTCGTCGCCGACACGTCGGTCGTCCGCCGCTGGAGCGAGGCCAAGGCCTGACCCGAGCCGAGCCACGTGGGTCACGTCGGGCTACGAGGTGCGCGATCCGCGCGACGGCACGGATGCGGCGGTCACGGCGAGATAGCCCTCCGACGGCGCGACGCCGTCGCGACCTCGCGGAGAGGCGACGGCTGCTGCTACGTCGTCGTCGTCGGTGACGTCCTTGAGGAACGCCTCGAACTCGGCGCCGATCTCGTCGGCCGTGGGCAGGTCGGACAGGTCGGTGGCGAGCAGGTTGCGCTGCTGGCGACCCTCGAGGAAGGTGTCGTACTGCTGCTCGAGGGCCCGCACGACAGCCGTGATCTCGTCGGACTCCTCCATCTGCCGGCTGATCTCGGCGCGGTTGAGCCCGGCGGTCGCCGCGAGCTCGCGCAGGTCGAGGTCGAGGCCGGTGGCGGCACGCACGCGCTCGAGGCCGAGCACGGCCGCGTCGGCGAACTCGCTCTGTCCGAGGTAGTGCGGCACGTGCACGGCGAAGCCGATGGCGTCGAGACCCGCCTCACCGAGCCGGAACTCGAGCAGGGACGAGAAGCTCGCCGGCACCTGGACCGTGCCGAACGCCGGGTCGTTGCCGGTCACGAGGCGCGGGTTGGTGCCGTGCGCGGTGACGCCGAGGGGACGGGTGTGCGGCACGGCCATGGGGATGCCGTGGACGCTGACGGTGAGGGCGACACCGAAGGTCCTGATGAGCGCGGTCGTGGCCTCGACCATGCGGTTCCACTGGTAGTCCGGCTCGGGGCCGACGAGGAGCAGGAAGGGCACGCCCTCCTTGTCGACGACGCGGTGCAGCAGCAGGCTCGGGTCGTCGTAGCTGCTCCAGTGGTCGCGGTCGAAGACCATGACGGGGCGGCGACCGCGGTAGTCGAGCAGCTGGTCGACGTCGAAGGAGGCGATGACGCGCGACTCGTGCGTCTCGAGGATGTGGTCGGCCATGAGTCGCTGGGTGTGGCCGGCGTCGATGAATCCGCCGAGGGCGACCACGAGCACCGATGCCTGCAGCTCCTGGAGCTGGCTGGGTGAGGTGTCGCTCTCGAACTGGAAGAGCTCGGTCGGGTCCTGCACGGGTCTGGCCTTTCGTCGTACGGGTCGAAGGGTGCAACGCCCCGCTCCATCCCATGATTCCCCACCGCGTGGCGTCACCGCGGGACACGGGACGGGTCAGCCGCGGACCTTCGCGATCGCCTTGAGGATGCGCTGCGGCGAGACGCTGTATGCCGTCCCGACCGTCTGCGCGAAGAGCGAGACCCGCAGCTCCTCGATCATCCAGCCGATGTCGACGACGTCGGCGGCACCGCGCTGGGTGGGGCGCAGCGAGTCGAGCAGGTCGGCGTAGCGGCCCTCGACGAGGTCGACCTGGTCGAGGGCCTGTGCGTCGCGCGCCAGGTTGGCCGGTGCCTTGTCGAGCCGGTGGGCGATGGCCCGCAGGTAGCGGTCGAGGTCGGGAAGTCGGCGCAGCCCGGTGTCGGCGACGAACCCCGGCCGCACGAGCTCGCGCAGCTGCGCGCGGACGTCGGCGAGCATCGGGCGGATGGCAGGGCTGCTCGATCGGTCGAGCTCGGCGAGGCGGTTGGTCAGGGCGAGGTGCTTGGCGAGGATCGGCTCGACGAGGCCGACGACCTGCACGACCTTGGCACTCGTGTGGGTGCGCACCGCCGACAGGGCCCACTCGAAGTCCTCGCGACTGCGCACGGTGTGGTCGGCGCGATCCGTCACCGCGTCGTCGCGGATCGCGTCGACGGCGGCGGCCAGGCAGTCGTCGAGCAGTGCCGGGACGCTGCCGTGCGGGTTGTGGCCGAGTGCGAGCTTCTGGCTGTTCGTCAGGCGGGCGAGGATCTGCTTCCACGGCGGGCTGATGCCGAGCAGGAGCAGCCGTCGCACACCGAGACGGTGCTCGGCGTCGGCCTCGGCCCGGGTCGGCAGCACGCGCAGGTCGACGGCGGATCCGGTGTCGACGAGGGCCGGGTGGCCCTGGACGCCCTCGGCGCTCTCGAACGACTCGGGCACCCCCTCGTCGGGGAACGACGTGAGGCCGGCGCGCTCGATGCCGGACCCGGCACGGCTCACCTGACGGCGCAGCTGTGGCGCCGCGGTGTCGCGGACGGCCTCGAGGTCCTTGCCCGTGGCGACCGGCCGGCCGTCGACGCCGTCGACGCTGAAGGTGACCTGCAGGTGCGCCGGGACCCGCTCGACCTCGAAGTCCGACGGCGTGACGGCCACCCCGGCCCGGCGTCGCAGCACCGTCGCGAGCGCTACGAGCAGCGGGCCGGACGTCGGGTCGAGCTCGGGCAGGACGGCGCGCGCGTGGTCGGGCGCCGGGACGAGGTTGCGGCGGATCCCCTTGGGGAGACTGCGGATCAGGGCCGTGACGAGCTCCTCGCGGAAGCCCGGCACCTGCCAGTCGAAGCCCTCGGGCGTCACCTGGTTGAGGCGCTCGACGGGGATGTGGACGGTCACGCCGTCCTGCGCCGAACCGGGCTCGAACTGGTACGTGACCGGCAGGACGTTCTCGCCCTGGGTCCACGTCGTCGGGTGGTCCTCGTCGGCGATGCTGCCGGCGCTCTCGCGCAGCAGCAGCTCCTCGGTGAAGGTGAGCAGGTCGGGTGTCTGGCGGCGCGCCTTCTTCCACCACGAGTCGAAGTGGCGTCCCGACACGACGTCTGCGGGGATCCGCTTGTCGTAGAACGCGATCAGCGTGCTGTCGTCGACGACGATGTCGCGCCGGCGGGTGCGCGCCTCGAGCTCTCCGAGACGCTCGACGAGGGCGGCGTTGTCGCGCAGGAAGGCGTGCTCGGTGTGCCAGTCGCCCTCGACGAGGGCGTGCCGGACGAAGAGGTCGCGTGCGAGCTCGGGGTCGACGCGGCCGAGGCCGACGACGCGACCCGACGACGAGCGGCACGCCGTAGAGGGTGACCCGCTCGGTCGCGACGGCCGACCCCCGCTTGCCCGACCAGCGCGGCTCGGAGTACTGCCGTTTCACGAGGTGCTCGCCGAGCTGTTCGGCCCACACCGGGTCGATGCGGGCGTTGACGCGCGCCCACAGGCGGCTCGTCTCGACGAGCTCCTCGGCCATGACGAACTGGGGCTGCTTGCGGAAGAGGGCCGACCCGGGACTGATGCCGAACCGCGTGCCGCGCGCGCCGGCATACTCCCGCTTCTGCTCGTCGCGGACACCGACGTGCGAGAGGAGGCCGGCGAGCAGGGACTGGTGGATCGCGTCGGCGTCGATCTCGCCCTCGCCCACGTGGGCGCGTGCCGCGGCTGACGTCGAGACCGGCCTGCTTGGCGGCCTGCTTGACCTGGCTGTGGAGGTCCTGCCACTCGCGGATGCGCAGGTAGTGGAGGAACTCGGCCTTGCACATCCGGCGGAAGGCGCTGCTGCTCAGCTCCTTCTGCTGCTCCTTGAGGTAGGCCCAGAGGTTGAGCCACGTGACGAAGTCGCTCGTCTCGTCGGCGAAGCGCTTGTGCGAGGCGTTGGCGAGCTCCTGCTTGTCCTGCGGGCGCTCGCGCGGGTCCTGGATCGACAGCGCGGCGACGATGACGAGCACCTCGCGCAGGACGCCGCGCTTGTCGGCCTCGATGACCATGCGCGCGTGGCGCGGGTCGATCGGCAGGGTCGCGATGGTGCGGCCGTATGCCGTCAGGCGGCGTCCCGGACGCCGGCGACCTCCGGCGGCGGCGGGCTGGTCGTCCTCGGGCGAGAAGGCCTGCAGCTCCTCGAGCAGCCGGACGCCGTCGGTGATCTGGCGGCTGTCCGGCGGGTCGACGAACGGGAAGCGGGCGATGTCGCCGAGGCCGAGGCTCGTCATCTGGAGGATGACGGACGCGAGGTTGGTGCGCAGGATCTCGGGGTCGGTGAACTCGGGTCGGCTGTCGAAGTCGTCCTCGGAGTAGAGCCGGATCGCGATGCCGTCGGAGACGCGGCCGCAGCGGCCCGAGCGCTGGTTGGCGGAGGCCTGGCTGACCGGCTCGATGGGGAGGCGCTGGACCTTGGTGCGCTGGCTGTAGCGGCTGATGCGCGCCGTGCCGGTGTCGATGACGTAGCGGATGCCCGGGACGGTGAGCGAGGTCTCGGCGACGTTGGTGGCCAGGACGATTCGCCGACCGGTGTGCGACGAGAAGACGCGGTGCTGCTCGGCGGCGGAGAGCCGCCCGTAGAGCGGGACGACCTCGGTGACGGGCAGCTTCATCCCGTTCAGGGCGTCGGCGGCGTCGCGGATCTCCCGCTCGCCCGAGAAGAAGACGAGGATGTCGCTGCTCGTGCCGGAGTGGCGCTCGGTCCAGAGCTCCTCGACGGCCTCGCAGACGCCGGTCACCATGTCGCGCTCCTCCGCCTCGGGGCGGTCGGGGTCGACGAGCGGGCGGTAGCGGATCTCGACGGGGAAGGTGCGGCCCGACACCTCGATGATCGGGGCGGGCTCCCCCGTGGCCGGGTCGGCGAAGTGCTCGGCGAAGCGCTGCGGGTCGATCGTCGCCGACGTGATGACGACCTTGAGGTCGGGCCGGCGCGGCAGCAGCTGCTTGAGGTAGCCGAGGATGAAGTCGATGTTGAGGCTGCGCTCGTGCGCCTCGTCGATGATGATCGTGTCGTAGCGGCGCAGGTCGCGGTCGCGCTGCATCTCGGCGAGCAGGATGCCGTCGGTCATCACCTTGACGAGCGTGTCGCGGCTGCTCTGGTCGGTGAAGCGGACCTGGTAGCCGACGGCGGTGCCGAGCTCGACGGCCAGCTCCTCGGAGAGCCGCTCGGCGACGGCGCGGGCCGCGATGCGCCGCGGCTGGGTGTGGCCGATGACGCCGTCGAGGCCCCGGCCGAGCTCGAGGCAGATCTTCGGGATCTGGGTCGTCTTGCCCGACCCGGTCTCACCGGCGATGACGACGACCTGGTGGTCGCGGATCGCGGCGGCGATGTCGTCGCGCCGGTCGACGACGGGCAGGTGCTCGGGATAGGTGATCGGCGGGACGGTCGCGGCGCGCGCGGCCCGGCGGGCCTCCCGCTGCTCCGGCGTCAGGCTGCCGCCCTGGCGGTGAGGAGCCGGGCCGCGACCGGAGCCGCGGCGATCGCTCGGGTCCCGGACGTCTGGGACCTGGCGCCCGCCTGGGACGCCGTCTCGCCCGTGGCCGGTCGGCGGCGACCGCGGCGTCGGGGTGGCCGCGAGCGCGCGGGTGCGTTCGCGGGCTCGTCGGGCATGGTCGACAGGATAGGCGCGCGACGCCGGACGGCTCCGAACCGATATCCCGCCGGCCGGCTGGACCGTCTCCGGATGCCGGCCCGAGCGGAACGGTCGCGGGCCATGGGAACGCGGCGCCGACCCGAGCGGTCTGAGGTGCGACGACGGGGCACCCGAGGACCTACCGTGGTCCCACCCGTCGAAGCGAGGCACCGTTGTCCGATCCAGACCGCCTGCGTCCGGCCCTCCCGGACCCGCAGCAGGACCGGCACGTCTCCTTCCCGGACGAGGCGCCGGACGAAGCGTCCCGGACGAAGCGCCGGGCAGTGCCCCCGACGTGCCTCGAACGGGGTGCCGCACCTGCGGCGGCCACCGTCGGGCCCGGCCCTGCCGCCCGAGGCCTGGGCGCCCCGGCCGACCAGCCAGGACCCCGCGGGGCACGAGACGACAGCATGGTCGGCCACCGGTGTCGCCGACGCTCGACCACGCCGCCGGCCCGGCCGGCCCCGCGCCGACGTCGATCGCGCTGGGCTGCTGCTCGTGCCGCTGATGCTCGTTCTCGCCCACGGCCAACCGGCACCTCCACCACCGAAGGCTGCCCGTCCTACACCGGCGCCGGTCCGGGGATGTCGGACTGCGGTCCGTGGGGCGGCACCGGGGACGGCGGCGTCGGCCCACCTGCGGACTCCGGGTCCGGGCGTCTGGGCCCAGGACGTCACCGCCACCACGACCTTCGCCCCGCTGCTCGGTGGCACGCCGAAGGTGTCGCCCGTGCCGGCCGGTGCCGCAGCGCTTCGGGTCGAGATCGTGTCGGCCACCGGCCCTGCCACGACGGCGGGCGTCGAGGCCCAGGTCGACACGACCGTCGGGGACTGCCCCGATCGACACATGGTTCGGAAGCACGCCGCACGCGCTCGAGGTGCATCTTGACCAGCACCCGACGGGCCTGAAGGTCTCTGCGACGGTCACGTCCGGCTCCGGCACCGTGCAGTGCAGGGTGTATGCCGGCAGCCTCCTCGTCGCCGTCGACACGTCGGGCAGCATGGCGACCTGCCAACCGCAGATGTGACCGACCGAGGCGATCCCGTGTCAGACACCCCGCCCTTCCGACCCGACCCGGCGCCCTCCGACGCGTCGGCACCGAGGAGGACACGGCATACGACACGACCTTCGGTCTCGAGCAGTCGTCGCCCACGGGCTGGGTGCCGCAGCGGGCCGGGGACCCGCCCCAGCCCGCCAATGTCCGCCCGCCCCGCCTACGGCTCCCAGCGCGAGAAGGGCGCCCGGATCGAGGTCTCGCTCTCGGACGCGGCACACCACCGCTAGGCGGTGACGAGGGGCTGGCGGTTCAGATGTCGGCGCCGTCTTCCGAGGCGCGAGCACCGTTGCGGCGCTTGTTGATCGCGATGCGGGCAGCCATGGCCCGCTCGAAGGCGAAGTGCCAGAACCTGCTGAGGACGAGCTCGCGCTCCCCCACCATCTCGACGACGTCGGCGCCGGCGCCGAGCTTGAAGAGCAGCAGGCCGGTGAGGGGGCTCGTGGCGCCGAGCGAGGTGTTGAAGCCCGCGGAAGTCGTAGGCCTCGCACCCGGCCGCGGCGGCGTCGCGCATCGCCCGCCACTGCAGGGCGTTGGAGGCGCGCGCGTCGCGGTTGCGCTCGGTCGAGCCCGCCGTAGAGGTAGGAGAAGGTGCGGCCGAAGCGGATCATCAGCGCCGACGCGAGCACGTCGCCGTCGACGTGGGCCTCGTAGAAGCACGCCGACGCCGCACTGTCGCTGCCGCCGTCGGACGCGAACGAGCTGCGCCATGACCTCGAAGTACGCCTTGGGCCGCGGCAGGAAGTTGTCGCGCTCGGCCGACTCGACGTAGAGGGCGTGGAAGGTGTCGAGCCCCTCGGGACCGACGGTGCGCACCTGCGACCCCGGCCTTCTCGGCCTTCTTGACGTTGCGGCGCCACTGCTGGTTCATGCCCTTGAGCAGGTCGGCGTCCGTGCGACCGCGCAGGTCGACGACGCAGAGCAGGCGGGGCTGGCCCACCGCGACGCCGTCGGCGCCGAGCGCGAGCCACTGGTTGCGGTCGAGCCACGCCTCGAGGCGGCGAGCGGCGGGGTTGTCGACGGCGGCTGGGCAGGCTCGTGAAGCTGAGCAGGCCCTGGTCGACGACCTGCTTCTTGACCGGCTCGCGGTCCCAGATGCGCGAGACGACGGGGTAGCCGAGGCGCAGCGCGAACGCCTTGGTGCTCCTTGGCCCACGCGACGAGCGGGTCGAGCCAGGCCGACGGGTCGGTCGCCACGACGTCCCAGGGCAGGCCCGGGCCCTCCGGCAGGTAGGCGTAGGACCGGGACAGGCGCGGGATGGTGCGTGAGAGCACGAGGCCCGCACCGACCCGGCGGCCCGCGGCGTCGAACCAGCCGAGGTGCGTGCGGCGCCACCCTGCCTTGGCTCGACCCCAGGCGGGTGTCTGGAGGAAGCTGCCGCCGAGCTCGAGGAGGGTCTCGACGGCCTCGTCGGCGCTGATCTCGCGAACCGTCAGGGGGCCGGCGACGGGTGTCGCCTGCGTCGTCGGCGCAGGGGCAGGGGTCTGCTCGGTCATGGCGGCCACCCTATCGGCGCGAGCGTCAGTCGCCCGACCGCGCCACCTCGGCGGCGGAGGCGGCGCTGGCGCGGGCCGTGCGGCGGATCCACCAGAGGCCGACGAGCGGCAGCACGAGCGGCACGTAGCCGTAGCCCTGCCCGAAGTGTGACCAGACGGTCTTGTCCGGGAAGGCCTGGGGCCGGACGACGCTCGAGAGTCCCGACGACGAGCACGCCGACGAGCTCGACGGTCAGGGCGATGGTCGCGAGGCGCACGGACGCCCGGTCGCCACGGGCGAGCCCGATCGTCGCGACGAGGTAGATGACGCGCCGCGAGCGGCCGAGAGGAGGTAGGGCACGGGCGCCCGGGCGAAGTACTCGCTGATCTGCAGGATCGAGCGTCCCGTCGCGGCGAGCGCGAGCAGGCCGTAGACCGCGACGAGGAGACGGCCGAAGCCGTGCCCGGTGTGCGGGGACTCGTGGTGTGACGCGCCCCGCGACTCCGGCTGCGACTCGGGCGGTGACTGGCGTTGCGGCTCAGGCATTGAGGCTCCAGACCTGCTGCAGACGGGCGACGAGGATCGCGACGACGAGGGCGCCGCCGAGCACGACGCCCATCGCCCACTGCGTCTTCTCCTTGACGGCGATGACGATGGTGGCGGGGATGACGAGCAGCACCGTGAAGAGGTACGCGATGAAGGTCGCCCGCTCGGCGCCGTCGCCGATCGCCGAGGCCTTGGTCAGGCCCACGACGAGCTGCACGAGCAGCGCGAGCTCGATGGCGGCGCCGACGATGATGACCGGGTCGTCGACGAGACGGCCCCGGAGAAGGTGGTGCGCGGCCAGCAGGCCCAGCACGCCGCTCGCGACGAGCAGCACGACGGTCAGCGGTTGCAGCACGCGAGAAGCCTACGGCGTCGCCCTGGGTCGCTGAGGATCGGCCTGCGGTGCCCGTCGCATGGGCGTCGAGGGTCGGACCGTGCGTCCGGATCGGTCGCACCTGACGGTAGTTTTCCTCTGCGCCGCCCTGAGGCCGCCCGCCGCCCCCGCCCGCCACCCCCACCCGTCACTGACCGCCATCCGACCCCATCGAGGAGCAGCCGTGCCGATCCGCCCCATCGCTGTCGACCGTGCGGCCGGGGTGCTGCTCGGTGAAGCCTGCGGCGACGCCCTCGGCGTGCCCTACGAGATGGCCGCGCCGCCCGTCGGTGAGGCCGTCATGAAGGGCGGTGGCCTCGGCCCCTACGAGCCGGGAGAGTGGAGCGACGACACACAGATGACGCTCTGCGTGGCTCGGGTGGCGGCCCAGGGCGTCGACCTCACCTCGCCCGCGGGCCTGGACGCCGTGGCCGAGGCCTTCACGGCGTGGCTCGACGGGGGCGCCACCGACGTGGGGACCCAGACGCGGGCCGTCCTGACGGAGGCGAAGCACCTCGCGGGCGCCCCGCACGACCGCCTGACCCGCGCCAGCGAGGCGCTGCACGCGCGGACCGGGCTGACAGCCGGGAACGGGGCCCTGATGCGTACCCCCATCGTCGGGCTGTCGGCGCTCGAGGACCGCGACGCGACCGCGCGGGCCGCGCGGGCCATCGCCCTGCTGACCCACGCCGACCCGCTGGCCGGGGACTCCGCCGTGCTGTGGTCGGAGGCGATCCGGGTCGCGGTCACCGAAGGACATCTCGACCTCGCGGCCGGTCTCGACCTCGTCAGCGCGGCCAACACCGGCCGGTGGGGTGACTGGATCGAGGCGGCGACCGGAGCGGAGCCGGGTGGGTTCGGCGACAACGGCTTCACGGTGACCGCGCTGCAGGACGCCTGGGCCGCCATCACGACGACCGACCGGGGCGACGGCTCGGCCATGCACCTGCAGCGCGGCCTGCAGGCAGCGGTGCGGGCCGGCCACGACACCGACACGGTGGCAGCCATCGCGGGCTCGCTGCTCGGGGCGCGTTACGGCGCCTCGGCCGTCCCGACCCAGTGGCGCCGCATGGTGCACGGCTGGCCCGGGCTGCGCGCCCACGACCTCGTCGAGCTCGCCGTCTCGACCTCGGTGGGTGGGCGTCGTCACGAGCGACTGGCCGTCGGTCACCTCGATGGGTGACCCGCAGCATCCCCACCCTCGGGATCCCGCACCCGATCGACCCGGACATCGTGCTCGGCACCATCTCCGACCTCGGCCGCGTCCGCGAGCTCGACGTCCAGGCCATCGTCTCCCTGTGCGCGCTCGGCCTCGACGACATCCCGGCGGCAGGGATGACCGCCCGCGACCACATCGAGTTCTGGATCAACGACGAGGAGCAGGAGGAGACGAACCCGCACCTCGACTTCGTCCTCGACGACGCGTCGTCGGCGCTGCGCCAGTTCCGGGCCGAGGGCAAGCGGGTGCTCGTGCACTGCCGCCATGGCGTCCAGCGCACCCCGGCCGTCGCCCTGCGGTATGCCGTCGACCTCGGTGTCGCCCCCGAGCTCGCCGAGCGGTCCATCCGGGACGCCCTGCCCGGCATCCGCGGCGAGGGCCGCCTCTGGGACGTTGCTGCCCACGGCGCCTGAGGCCCGCTGACCGCACCCACTGCCCGCGAGGCGCTTCCGCACGGCCTCCTGGACCGGACCACCGCGCTAGGTTGCCGCCATGAGCGACATCGACCACCGGCGCCTCGGCGTGGACCTCTACAACGCGACCTGGGAGCTGCTCGACCGGGATGACCGATCGGTCGAGGACGACGACGCGATGATCGCGCAGGCGCACGCCTCCTTCCACACTGGGGCCAGGTCGAGGAGGTCAGCCCCGCCAACGTCGGCCGCGGCCCGGCAGGTCTGCGCGAGCATCACCGACGCCGAGGACCGGGAGGTCGTCGAGGCCGACCTGGCGACGCTCCCCCGCCGTCCCTGACGCCGTCTCCCGGCAAGGACACGGTCAGAGGGTCTTGGCCTCGTCGACGTAGCGGCAGAGCGCGTTGACGGCGCGCAGCTCCTCGGGCGTGTGGACCTCCGCGTCGGTGAGCAACGGGCTACCGACGATGACGGCCATGGCCTTGGCCCGCGAGATGGCGACGTTGAGGCGGTGCAGGTCGTAGAGGAACGAGACACCGCGTGGCGCGAGTGCCGCCGTCGTGCTCGCCATCGAGTAGATGACGACGGCGCCCTGCTGGCCCTGGAACTTGTCGACCGTTCCGACCCGGGCGCCTGCCGGCAGCTCGGCCGTCAGCGCCGCGACGTGCGCGTTGTACGGGGCGACGATGAGGATGTCGGAGAGCCCGATGGGCAGCGAATCGCCTTCTGCGGTGGTCCAGCTGCCGCGCAGCAGGTCGTCGACGAGGGTGCGGACGACGACGGCCTCCTCGCCGCTCGACTGCTCGGCGAGGGTCTCGTGCTCGACCGGCACCCAGCGGAGCCCGTCTCCGGAGAGGGCGCCCGGCGCCTCGACCGAGAGCCGCTCCCGGCCGGGCGCCGACTCGAGCCGACCCTCGTAGGCGAGCTCGGAGACGAACGCCGTCAGGCTCGGGTGCATGCGGTGCGTGCGGTCGAGGAAGACGCCTCGGTCGGCGGGGATGACGTCGTGGACGCAGGCCGTCGTCCGTGGTGCGCAGGTGGTCGAGGGCCGACACGCCGGATCCGTACGGGTGGACCGCCTTGGTCGGCTGGGTCAGCTGCTGCGGGTCGCCGAGCAGGACGAGCGAGCGCGCGGCCGGCGCGACGGCCACCGCGTTGGCGAGCGAGAACTGACCAGCCTCGTCGATGACGAGCACGTCGACCGCGTCGACCATGTCGTCGCGCGACCAGAGCCAGGCGGTGCCCCCGACGAGCGTGGCCTCGCCGCTCGCGAGGGCCGCCGCGATCGCGGCGTTGTCGGAGGTGTGCTGGATCAGCGCGTTGGGGTCGTCGGGCTCGTCGCCCTCCTCGACGTTGGTGCCGTCCTTGTGCCAGGCGGGTCGCGCCACCTCGTCGAGGAGGTTGAGCACGACGGCGTGCGACTGCGCCGTGACACCCGACTCGGAGCCCTGCGTCGAGCAGCTCACGGATCAGGGCCGACCCGGCATACGTCTTGCCGGTGCCGGGCGGACCCTGGACGGCGAGCACCTCGCCGGCGAGCGCGCGGCCGACCCGGACGACGACGTCCTTCGGGGTCTCGCCGCGGCGAGCCGTGAGCGCGTCGCCCGTCGGGACGACTCGCTCGATGAGCCGCGTCGCGAGGTTCGTGCCCCCGGCGAGCGCCAGCTCACCGGTGCGGGCGATGCTGGCGCGCAGCACCTGCGTCCATGACCGGCCCGGGTCCGCCGAGACCGCGGGGACGTGGCGGCGCGAGCGACTTCTTCATCGACAGCTCGACCCAGCCCTCGACGGGGTCGATGGCGACGACCTTGCCGACCGGCGCGTGGGTGTCGACGTCGGGGACGTACTTGCCGACCGCCACCTTGCAGTCCTGGGGCGGGAACGGGTAGCGCCACACCTTGGAGAGCTTGACGACGCGCATCTCCTCGGGCTCCCCGAGGTCACCGATCGCGGTGCCGTCCTCGACGAGCTCAGCGGTCTCGAGCTCCTTGTAGCGGAAGAAGTCCCACCACTCCGGGCGCTTCTCGCGCCGATGCCAGCCGACGAGTCCCGCCAGCAGCTCGTGACCGCCGTCGACGAGCCGCTCGGCGAGGGCGATCTCGGCGCGCTCCTCGTCGCAGATCTCGCGCAGCTTCTCCGGCACGGGCCGGGTCAGCACATGACCTGACCGCCTCGAGCTCGGCGCGCCGATCCTCGAGCCACTCGTGCAGGGCCAGCGTCGAGCGGACGTCCTCCTCGTTGTAGCGGCGGATGTCGTCGAGGATGGCCTGGTCGGCCGACCCGTCGTCGCGTCCGGCGAGCCAGCGTTCGTACTCGACGACGGACGACAGCCCGTCGGCCACGCCCGCTCCGTCAGCGGACCGCGTGTGGCCCCAGTAGAACTCCTCGAGCTTCTTGATCGAGTAGGAGCCCTTGCTGATGCGCACGCCCTGGCGCACGACGGCGTAGAGGTCGACGAAGACCTCGTGTCGCAGCAGCTGGTCGAGCTCGGCCTCGCGGGTGGCGTGCTGCCCGACGAGCCGCTTGAGGGCCGTCGTCTCGTAGGGCGCGTAGTGGTAGACGTGCATGTCGGGGAAGCGCTGCCACCGCTCGGTGAGCCAGTCGAGCAGCCCGGTCGTCAGACGGCCCTCCTCGGCGAAGTCATGGGCCCAGAACTCGACGAACTCTCCCTGACGGGTCCAGATGCCCGCGAGGTACTCCCGGCCCGCGCCCCCCTCGGCCCACGGGTCGCCCTCGAAGTCGAGGTAGACGTCGCCCTCGTCGGGCTCGGGCAGCATCTGCAGGCCCCTGCCCGGCTCGGGGTCGAGGAGCTCGTACTGCGCCTGACCCGGTCTCGCGCTCGGCGAGCTGCAGCCGGGCCTGCTGGAGCAGCCGACGTCGCGTCGCGATCGACAGGGCCGGTGCCAGCGGCTCCTCGCTCGACTGCGGCCAGCGACCGCAGGGTCGGGATGCCGAGGTCGATCGAGCGCTGCCCGGTGGTCGGCGCGCATGCCCGCGACCTGGATCAGGTCGTCGCGGTCGAGCCACTCCTGCGCGCAGCGCTCCTTCCACCGGCACTGCCCGCAGTGCTGCACCCGCGCCGACTCGGTCTCGCGCGGGCTGGCGATGGCGTCGAGCAGCTCGGCGCGGCGACGGCGCGCGTAGGGCGCGACGTCGACGAGCCGCCACGGGTGCGACTCGGCGTCGCCGGTGACGACGGTCAGCCACTGCGGGGGCACGCCTTGGAGCAGCTCGAGGCGGGCGGCATACGTCGCCATCTGGAGCAGGGCGGGGACCTTGAGCCGGCGGGCGAGCTTGGTGTCGGCGATGTCGTAGCGCCAGGGGCCGAGGTCGCTCGGCTCGTCGACGCGCAGCAGGAAGTCGGCGAGCCCCACCCAGTGGCCGTCGAAGAACGTCGCCTGGTAGATCGACGTCGACGCCGCGCCGCATCGCGTCGACGCGTGGCAGCCTCGGCCTCGACACCGCGCAGCCCGAGCGCCGCGATGTCCTCGACGACGCGGCCCTCGGCCACGAGGCGCTCGAGGTAGGCGCGCTCGTGCTCGAGGCCCTTGGCGAAGACGAGGTTGAGGGAGTCGTCGGCGCCGGTCGCGGCGACCCTCGGCCGCCACCTGGCCGGCCCGGCGTCGAGCGCCTCGAGGTCGAGCGTGGTGATGTGCGCGCAGGCGACGTGCTTCGTCAGGTCCGTGGGACTCAGGACGAGGTGGCCGTCGATGCGCTGCATGGAGCCGAGTATGCCGTCCGGCACCGACAGGGCTTTCGTGTCGCCCCTCGAGGACGAGGAGGAACAGGCGCCACAAGGGGTTACGGTCCTCGCATGCCACTCGCGACGTACAAGGACCTGTGCATCGACGCCATCGACCCGCATGCGCCTCTCCGCGTTCTGGGGGCCGCTCCTGGGCTGGGAGGCACACCCGCACGACGACGGCGGCTCGTGCCTGCGCGTCGGTGACGAGGTCCGGGTGTGGGTCAACCGGGTGCCGGAGCCCAAGACCGCCAAGAACCGTCTGCACCTGGACGTCCGGGCGGCCTCGCTGCAGCCCGCGCTCGACGCCGGAGCCGTGGTCCACGACGAGCAGCCCCGGTGGACGGTGCTGCTCGACCCCGACGGACAGGAGTTCTGCGTCTTCCTCCGGGACGAGCCGGTCACCGAGCCGGCCTACGAGCTCGTCTGGGACGTCACGGGCGACGAGGACGCAGCCCACCGTCTCGCCCGCTGGTGGGGCGAGACCCTCGGCGGCGACGTCGTCCGCGACGAGGGCTGGAGCCACGTCGAGAACGTCGTCGGGGCTGCCGTTCGAGGCGATCGTCTTCCAGCCCGTGCCCGAGGACAGGACGACGAAGAACCGCATCCACATCGACGTCACGACCGACGACCTGGGGCCTCTCGTGGTCGCCGGCGCGAAGGCTGTCCGGGAGAAGGGCGACGGCGGCATCGGCTGGACCGTCATGGCCGACCCGGCGGGCAACGAGTTCTGCGCCTTCACGCCCGACTGACCGGCGCTCCTGACGCAGCAGGCACAGCAGGAAGGCGGCCCTCCGAGGAGGACCGCCTTGCTGCTCGGGCTCGAAGGCCCGGGCTGGTGACCGTGTCAGGGGATCGCGGTCACCGACCCACTCACCGCAGGAAGCCGTTACCGACGTGGCGGCCCCACCACTTGCCAAGGCCCCAGGTGTCCCCGGCGAGCGTCGTGGCGAGAACCGCGATGCCCAGTGCCTCGATCCAGTGGCTGTCGAAGAGCGGGTTGGTGTAGGCGCCGGTGGTGCCGAGGGGGAACTCGGCGAGGTACATCAGCGCGAGAAGGAGAGCGCCGGTCCAGGCGGCGATCTTGAGGCCGGCGCCGGCGAGGAGGGCGATGCCGATGCCGAGCAGGCCGGCCATGAACAGCCAGTCGGCCCACGGGCCGGCGATGTTCTTGAAGAAGCTGGCGAACGGGCCTTCAGCGCCCTTCATGAAGCCCTGGGCGGGCGTGCCGCCGTGGATCCAGGCCTTGGCCGCCGGGGTCATGTAGCCGAGGCCGAACATCTTGTCGATGAAGGGCCAGAGGAAGGTGAAGCCGAGCACGATGCGCAGACCTGCGAGGAACTTGCGAGCAAGGGCTCGAGCGGACCACCTCCTCCTGGAAGGTGACGACGCCCTTGGTGGGGTCATGCGCGGTGACCGGCGCGGTGCCTTGCGCATGCGTGTCGCGGGGGATGGTGCCCATTGAACTCAACTCCAGAACTCGATATGTGTTCCGGCAGCTTCTCTGTCGGTACTACAAAGCGTAGTAGTAACTATCGGTGGCCGCCACCCATTCGGATGTGATCTGCGGGACAGCGAGGGTGTAGACCGGGTCTCGGTCGCCCGACGGCTGGAGGCCGTGAACAGCGAAAGTCCTGTGGACGGCGGACGACGATCGGGGTGCGGGTGCGAGACGATCGTCGTAGGTTGCCGTCGAGGGACGAAGGGCGTGACCGCACGTCAGACGATGCAACCGCACGATGATCGACGATCGACAGGGGACGCCGATGACCGCAGCCACACCGCACCGACACCGCACGCTCCTTCCGTATGCCGCAGCCCTCGTTGCGCTCGCGACGCTGGGTGCGTGCACGGGCGGAGACCCCGGCCCGAGCACGAACGACTCCCCCGGCAAGCACCACCACGTCGGCTGCGCCCACGACGACGACAACCACCTCGCCCCCAAGCCCCACGCCCTCCGTCGACCCAGTCATCGCCAAAATCCCCGCCGACGCGCGCAGAGAACGACAAGAGCGGCGGCAGCAGCATTTCTCGCGCTTCTACATTCGGCAGATCAACGAGCATTCCCGAACAGCGCCGGCGCTTCTCGATGGGCTTCGCGCGAGTCGAATGCAGGATCTGCGCGCCTTTATAGATGGCGTAGACGAATTTGCGAGCAAGGGACCAGGCAGGTAGACGGAGACTCTCGCAGTTTCGTCGGCGCCACCGCTCTCAAAGTTTCAGCGGCAGAGCGACGGCAAGTCTTCGTGAAATCGAGCAACATGCGGTCCCGATCGTGGACAAGTCTGGCGCGCAAGTTGGACACAACACCGCCGGGCCAAGGCGCGCTATCGTCGCCACTCTGGCATACGACGGCCGCCTCTGGACGTTGAGACGGCTCCAGGAGGCGACCGTCATGAAGGGTCTGCGAGCACGGCATGCCTAGCTCTAGTGTTGTGCTCATCGTCATCGCGCCTGCTGACCTCCGCTAGTGGTACATTCGCAAGGACGGGGATATCATTGCAGTGCCGGCATGTGACAAGACGGCTGCGTACGTCGGCCTCATGCTAGGTCGACAGGTCCTGGCCACTGGAGAAGTTTCCTGGTGACGACGGCGAGACTGTTGTGGATCCGGCCCAGAGACGCTCCCGTCTACGAGTACATTTCGCTCAACGACTGCGCGCAAGCCAGGCCCGGAGTCATCACCGAGCAGGTCTCGTGCGCGCACGCCTTGCGCGATTGCCCGAAGGACGAGCTGGGTCCGCTATCTGCGGATCTGGCGCGCACGCTGCAGTGGACGGGAGAGTCACGAGCCATGGGACACCGCGGGGCCTCACATGTGCCTCCGACGTGGCGCCGGGGGCTCGGCCGACGTTGACGATGGCTGACCTGAAGGCTGCGTTCATGCGTACGCCGTGGTCGAAGCCGCAGGTCTCGAGCCAGCCGGCCGGCAACACGACGCTCGTGAACCTGACGACGTTCTACAAGGTCAACTGGGCGGTCGAAGGATTCCAGCCCGGCGAGGTCGACCGGTCCGTGCTGCGCGGCATTCCCGGTGCAGATCCGCCCCAAGCTCGTCGGGTTCACCTACGTGTTCGGCGACGGCTCGACCGTGGGTCCCACGACGTCGACCGGCGGCGTCTACCCCAGCGGCGACATCACCGCACGTCTACCGCGCGAAGGGCGAGTACCCCGTCCGCGTCGACACGACCTTCGGGGCCGACTTCAGCCTGGACGGCTCCACGTGGGACGAGATCCCCTCGACCGTCACCGTGCCGGGACCGTCGACGACCGTCACGGTTCGTGAGGCCAAGGGCGTGCTCGTCAACCACTGAGCAGCTTCCGCGACGGCGCGGCCCCAAGGTCACGGCGCCTTCGGGGTCTCGGTGTGCTGCTCGACCTGCTCATCGACGGCCGCCACCTCGTCGGGGTCCCCGACGCCGGCCAGGTCCCCGTTCGGTGTCGCATCCGCCACGGGCGGCACGCTCAAGTCACCGGGCTCATGGTCCGGCTCCTGGGCCGCTTCGTGCGTGCGGCCGGACATGAGCGCATCCTCGTCCTCGGCGTCGCGGTCCCATGCCTCCGCAGCACCCGAGGCTTCGGACGTGGCGGTGTGAGCCCCGCCGAAGGCACTCGGCTCGTCCTCGACGCCCTCGACGTCGTCCACGTCCTCGGCGTCTGCAGAGCTGCCGCTGCCGTCCGCCGCCGGCAGGTCAGCGCCTCCCGTGGCCGGGCCCCCGGCCGGCACCACCAAGGTGACCCGCTTCACGGTGACGAACCACGTGATCGCTGCCCCGAGGACGAACGCGACACCACGAGCGGCCACTTCATCGTGCAGCCTCCGGTCCGGAGCCGAGGAGGCCAGCGAACGCCTCATCCTCCGAGCTCGCCGGCACCAGACGGCCAGCCACCGCCATCGCCACGAGCGAACCGACCACAAACCCGACGATGCTCCACAGGAACACGCTCCAGAAGCCACTGTCGCTGCGTCCGATCACGCCGAGCAGCACGGTCACGACGACGAGCGCCGTCCACCAGGCGCCGCCGATGCCGCGTCGGTACGCGCGACTCACTGTCTTCCCACTGCCGGGTACCTGCTGCGCCATGGCGCCTCCGAGGTTCGGACGTCCAAGCCGCGGTCGCGACCACGGCTTGGACGCTACCCCGATGGACCCGAGAGAGCGAGGGAACGCCACGGCATCTTCCCCACGCCGTGACGTCCCCGTGTCCCTCAAGCCGCTGCGCAGTCTCCCTCAGGCGGCAGCACCGCGACATCGTCGAGCGCCGCGATCGCCACGGCGTGCAAGGTGAGTCCCGTCTCGCGACAGGCGCCCTCGAAGGCGGCACGGAGATCCCGGTCTCGTGGGGTCGCCCTCACGCGACCCGGTCGCGCGATCACCATGACGACGTCGTGCACGCCGTGACGCGAGACCTCGGTGAGCAGCAGACGCACGCCCTCGAGGACGTCTCCCACGCCCACGCGCCGCGGGTCGTCCGGCAGGCAGATCGGCTGGAGCAGGTGGAGGTTGGGGTGGCACAGCAGCAGGTAGGTGGCGCCCTCTGACCGCGACTGCTCCGGCACGATGAGGTCGACCACCCCCTCGAAGACGTCGGGGTCGGTGATCGGTCGTTGGGCCCAGTCCCGCGGGAGTTGCTCGAAGTGCATGGGTCGAGCATGGCTGCGACCGGTGACAGTCGGTGCGCGTTGTCCACACGCCCCGTGCCGGACCCGACCGCCGCGGACCCACGCAGTCGCCCATCACATCGGCGGCGTGTACCGCCCGTCGATGACAGTCCACCCACCGTCGACGAAGAGCTGGCTCCCGGTGACGAAGGACGACGCGTCCGAGGCGAGATAGACGACGGCGCCCACCAGCTCGTCCGGCCGCGACCAACGGCCCAACGCGCTCTTGCTCGCGTAGGCCTGCGACCACTCCGGCACCGCACGGATCTGCGCCGTGAGCGGCGTGTCGACGATGCCCGGCGCGACGGCATTGACCCGCACCCCCTGCTCCCCCAGCTCGACGGCAGCCGCCCTCAGCAGCTGCACGAGACCGGCCTTGGTGGCGGCATAGACGCCCTGCCCGGGCTCCACGGTCACCGCCCGGATCGAGCTGAAGCCCACGATGCTGCCCCGCCCGCGCTCTGCCATGCCGGCGCCGAACGCACGCACGAGCTCGAAGGAGGACCGCAGGTTGAGCCCGACCACCCGGTCGAACTCCTCTGCCGTGTAGTCGAGCACGCGCTTGCGCACGTTGGTGGCCGCCGTGAAGACGAGCACGTCGACGTCGCCGAGCTCGGCCGCCGCCCGAGCCACTGCCTCGGCGTCGGTCACGTCGAGCTCGTAGGCCTCCGTGCCGGCCCCGAGAGCCGCCGTCTCCTTCGCCGCCTCCAGGTTGCGATCCGCGCACACGACGTCCGCACCGTGCGCCGCCAGCGCGAGCGCGCTCTCCCGCCCGATGCCGCTGCCGGCGCCCACGACGACCGCCCGTCGGCCGTCCAGGCGAAACAGTCGTGAGTAGTCGGGCCGGCCCGTCCCGGTCGTCTGGTCGGTCTCGGCCTCACCCATGCGCAATCTCCTGCTTCTCCGGCACCGCTGCCGGTTCGGTGGCGGTCGGGGCTGGCGTCCCCGCCGCCGACGGCCGGATGATCGCCATCCGCGTCACCGTCAGCTCCTCGATGGCGAACCGCGGACCCTCGCGGCCGACGCCGCTGTCCTTGACCCCGCCGTAGGGCATGACGTCGGACCGGAAGCCCGGCACCTCGTTGACGACGACCCCGCCGGCCTCTATCCGGTCGATCGCTGCGAACGCGGAGCCGAGGCCCTCGGTGAACACGCTCGCGTGCAGGCCGTAGCGCGACCGGTTGACGACGTCGATGGCAGCGTCGAGGTCGGGCACCGACCGCACCGCGACCACCGGCCCGAAGACCTCCTCGTCCCAGGCGAGCTGGCCGTCCGGCACGTCGAGCAGCACGGTCGGCTCGACGACGCCCTTGCGTATGCCGCCTCCGTGCACCAAGGTGCCCCCGGCCTCGCAGGCGGCTCGCACCCACTCGATGACGCGCTCGGTCGATCGGGCGTCGATGAGGGCAGAGACCCGAGTCGCCTCGTCCCGCGGGTCACCGACGACGACCCGCTCCATGCGGGCGGCAAGCGCGGCCAGGAAACGCGTACGCGCCGACTCGACGACGACCACCCGTTGCACACTGATGCAGGCCTGCCCCGAGGCGTAGTAGCCGCCCCGGACCACGGCGTCTGCGGCCGCGTCCACGTCGGCGTCTGCGGCCACGACGAGGGCCGCGTTCGAGCCCAGCTCGAGCAGCACCTTCGTCGGCGCGGCGTCCTTGGCGATG
Source organism: uncultured Actinomycetota bacterium (assembly GCA_963849965.1). GTDB lineage: Bacteria > Actinomycetota > Actinomycetes > Actinomycetales > Dermatophilaceae > Terrabacter. Next base: position 154,861 of record CAWKJV010000004.1, read on the forward strand.
CGGTGACCGACCGCGGCCGAACCGGTGAAGGAGACCGCCGCCACGCGCGGGTCCGTCGTCAGGGCCGTACCGACGTCCACTCCACCGGTGACGAGCTGGACCCCTGATCGCGGACCGCCGGCCGCTGCCAGAGCCTCGCGGAGCACGTGCACGAGCCACAGGGTGGCCAGCGGCGTCTGTGGCGCCGGCTTGAGGACCACGGGGCAGCCCGCGGCGAGGGCAGGCGCCAGCTTGTGCACGGCGAGCAGCAGCGGGTAGTTGAACCCGGCGATCCCGACGACGACGCCGATCGGCTTGCGGACCCAGAAACCCAGAAGCCCCTCACCGCTCGGCAGCAGGTCCAGCGGCACCGTCTCGCCGTGAAGACGTGCCACCTCCTCGGCTGCCGTCATGAGGGTCAGCAGGGTCCGGTCGACCTCCACCCGGCAGTCGACGAGGGGCTTGCCGGTCTCGAGCACGAGCAGACGCTCGACGTCCGCGCGCCGCTCCGAGAAGACGCGGTGCGTCTCCAACAGGGCGGCCCGACGGGCGTGCGACGGAAGGGAACCCATCCGCTCTCGGACGCCAGCGGCATACGAAAGTGCTTGCAGCGCAATCTCGCTCGTTCCGACCGGCGCGGAGGCGACGACCTCACCGGTAAAGGGGAACGTCACGGTCGCCCTGTCGGGGACGTCGACCCAGCCATTGCCGACCGGCAGTCCGACAGGGTGTTCCGGGGTGTAGCTGGTGTTCACGATGCATCTCCAAGAAGGTCTGCCGTGCCTGCCCCTGCGAGGGCGCGGCGCATGCTCGGCGCCGCGCGGAGGAGGCGCTGGGTGTAGGGGTGCTGGGGCGCCTCGAAGATCTGCTGCGTCGGCCCGGTCTCGACGATCTCGCCCTCGCTCATGACCGCCACGCGCTCGCAGACGTGCCGCACCACGGACAGGTCGTGCGAGACGAAGACGAGCGTGAGCCCGAGCTCGCTGACGAGGTCGGTGATGAGGTTGAGCACCTGGGCGCGCACCGACACGTCGAGGGCACTGACGGGCTCGTCGGCGAGCAGGATCGACGGCGACGGCGCGAGGGCCCGCGCGATCGAGATGCGCTGGCGCTGTCCGCCCGAGAACTGGTGCGGGAACCGGTCGGCCGCCTCCGGGCTCAGGCCCACCGCGTCGAGCAGCTCCGCGACGCGCGCCCGGCGGTTGGGCAGCCGCTGCGCCACGAGCGGCTCGGCGATGATGTCGCGGACCCGCATGCGCGGGTCGAGCGAGCCCATCGGGTCCTGGAAGACCAGCTGCAGGCTCGAGCGCAGGAAGCCGAGCTTGCTCTCCGGGACGCCCGAGACCGTCTGGCCCTCGACCTGCACCTGGCCGCTCGTCGGCTGGTCCAGACCGGCGAGGAGGCGCATGAGCGTCGACTTGCCGCAGCCGGACTCACCGACGATGCCGAAACGCTCACCGCGTGCCACCTCGAACGAGACGCCCTTGAGCGCCTCGACGAGCGGCCCGGGCTGCCGCACCGAGGTCCGTGGCCGCCGGTAGCTGCGACGCAGCTCGTGCACGCGAATGGCCGGAGTCGTCATGACCCACGCTCCTCGTCCGCGGGGTGATGGCAGGCGAAGCCGTCCCCGGACTCGGGACCGGTCCAGGCCGGGTCCGTGGCGCACACCTCGGTGGCGTGGTCACAGCGGCTGCGAAAGACGCACCCGTCCGGGAAGGCGCCGGCCGGGGGCACGGTGCCCCGGATGGTGGGCAGCCGCCCCCCGGGAACCGCCGTGTCCAGGTCGGACGCGGCGAGCAGACCCTGCGTGTAGCGGTGGTGCGGTCGCCGGAAGACCTCGCGCACCGGGCCCGCCTCGACGACCCGGCCGCCGTACATCACGAGGACGCGCTCGCACACCGTTGCCACGACGGACAGGTCGTGGGTGATGAAGAGCATCGCGGAGTTCCGTGCCGCCACTCCCCGCACGATGAGGTCGAGCACTCGCGCCTGGACCGTGACGTCCAACGCCGTCGTCGGCTCGTCGCACACGAGCAGGGCCGGGTCGTTGGCCAAGGCGATCGCGAGGACGACGCGCTGGCGCTGGCCGCCGGAGAGCTGGTGCGGGTATGCCCTCGCTGCGTTGGCCGGGTCGGGCAGGCCCACCTGGTCGAGGAGCTCCACCACCCGCGCGCGGGCGGCCCGCCGGTCGCCGCCCCGGCCGGCGTGCACGCTGATGGCCTCCGCGACCTGCTCGCCGACGCGCATCGTGGGGTTGAGGGCCGTCATCGGCTCCTGGAAGACCATGGCGATCTCACGACCCCGGACTGCAGCGAGGTCCCGCTCGCGTGCCCCGACGAGGTCCCGGTCCACTCCTGCCAGCCGGATGGAGCCGCTGACGCGGGCGTCGTCGGGGAGCAGCCCGAGCAGGGCGAGGCTCGTCAGCGACTTGCCCGAGCCGGACTCCCCGATGAGGCCGACCCGTTCGCCCTGGTCGATGGTGAAGGAGACGTCATGCAGCAGGTGGAAGCGGCCGAGTCTCACGTCGAGGTGCTCGACGTCGAGCACTCTGGAGGTGGGCGCCGTGTCCGGGAGTGACTGCGCTGCAACGGCGGTCATCGTCGATCCTCCAGACGCGGGTCGTAGTGGTCGCGGAGCCCGTCGCCGAGCAGGTTGAAGCCCAGCACGGCCAGCGCGATGGCGATGCCGGGCACGACGGCGAGGTGCGGCGCCGAGAAGAGCAGCTCCTGGCTCTCCTGCAGCATCCGGCCCCAGCTCGGGGTGGGAGGCGGCGTGCCGAAGCCGAGGAAGGACAGCGCGGCCTCCGCGAGGACCGCGATCGCGAACGACACCGAGGCCTGCACGATGACGAGCCCGCTGACGTTGGGCAGGACGTGACGCAACCCGACGGCCCACGGTCCGCGGCCGGCCGCGCGAGCCGCCATGACGTACTCGGTGTTCAGCACCTGCATCGCCCCGCTGCGCACGAGACGGACGAAGCTCGGCACCGAGGCGATGCCGATGGCGACCATGGCGACCAGGGTGCTGCCGCCGTAGACGGCGCTGAACATGATGGCGAGCAGGAGGGCCGGGAAGGCGAGGAGCAGGTCCATGCCTCGCATCAACGGCTCCCCCACCACCCGGGGCGCCATCGCGGCCACGATGCCGAGCGGCACACCCACGAGTCCAGCGACGCCGACGGCGACGAGACCGACGAAGAGGGTGGTCCGGGCGCCGACGAGGACCTGGCTGAGGACGTCTCTGCCGAACTTGTCCGTGCCGAGGAGGTAGTCGGGGTCACCGATGGGGCGCAGCCTGGCCGAGGCGTCCACGAACGTCGGGTCGTGCGGCGTCCAGACGAACGAGACGAGGGCCATCAGGACCACGACGCCGACGATGGCCGCACCGACGAAGAAGCTGGCTCCCGGGCGCCGACGGGGGCTGCTGGTCACCGGGGCGGGCTCCCCTGCCAGGTCGGGAGGGGTGGGCCCGTCGAGGGATACGACAGGGCGAGGCATGTGGTCGGCGCTCATCAGGTGGCCACCTTCAGTCTCGGGTCGATGACGAGGTAGAGCAGGTCGACGACGAAGTTGACGACGAGCACCGCGAGGACGAGCAGCATGACGATGTCCTGGACGAAGATGAGGTCGCGGTTGGCCACCTGGTCGAGCAGGAGGCTTCCGAGCCCCGGGATGACGAAGACACGCTCGACCACGACCGCCCCGATGAGCAGGGTGGCGAGCTGGAGGGCGAGGACGGTGACGACCGGGATCGCTGCGTTGCGGAAGCCATGCCGACGCAGCGCCCGCATCGCGCCGAGCCCCTTGGCCCTGGCCGTCCGGATGTAGTCCTCGCGCTGCACGTCGAGGATCGAGCTGCGCACGTAGCGGCTCAGCACGGCGCCCTGCACGAGGCCGAGGGCGAGCACCGGCAACACGAGCTGGCGCAGGAACTGGACGGGGTCCTCGTTGGGCGGCGTCCAGCCGTTGGCGGGCAGCCACTGCAGCTTCACGGCGAACACGGTGACGAGCAGGATGCCGGCCAGGAAGGCGGGGACGGCCACGCCGACCTGCGAGAGCGCGGACAGCACGAACCCGCTCGGCCGGCGCTGCCGCAGGGCCATCAGCGTGCCAAGGGGGATCGCGATGACGAGGGCGAGCACCATCGAGCACACGACGAGCCAGAGCGTCACCTGCAGGCGGTCCACGATCTGCGGTGCGATCGCCACCTTGGACACGTAGCTGGTGCCGAGGTCGAACCGCAGGAACCCGCCGACCCACGAGAGGTACTGGGTCACCAGCGGCTGGTCGAGGCCGAACTGCTGCCGCAGCTGTGCGACCGAGGCCTCGGAGGCGTTGACACCCAGCGCAACCCGCGCCGGGTCGCCCGGCAGCAGCGCCATGAAGGCGAAGACCAGCATGGAGCTGACGACGAGACTCGCGACGAGCGCCGCCGTGCGTCTGAGGATCTGGAGCAGCATCGATGTCCTGTCAGGGTCGAGGGACGCGGGGTCCGTCTCGAGTCGGGTCCCGCGGGACCGGCCGGTCGGTGGCCGGCCGGTCCCGCACCGTCAGGACCTCGCCAGGTCGGCGAGCTCGAACGACTCGGTGATGGCGTTCTTCGGGAGCCCGGTGATGCCCTTCTCGGCGACCATGAGGTTCGGCAGGACGAAGAGCACGTCGCCCGCAGCGTCCTGCGACAGCTCCCGCGCCGCCTTCTTCATCAGCGTCACCTGCTCCTCGGGCGTGCCGGAGTCGGCGGCGGCGAGGTCGGCCTGCAGCTGCTTGTTGTCGTAGCGCGTGTAGTACGTCGGGTCACCGAAGACCGCCGGGAGGTCGCGTGGCTCGACGTGCGCGATGATCGACATGTCGTAGTCCGCGTCCTTGAAGACCGTCGAGAGCCACACCGCCGGGAACTCGAGCTGGTCGAGCGTGACCTTGAAGCCGGCCTGCTCGAGCTGGCTCTTGACCACCTGGCCGCACGAGACGGCATACGGCAGGGAGGGGATGCGCAGACGCACCGGGGTGGCTCCGGCGTTCGTCTCGGCGACGAGGGCCTTGGCCTTGGCGAGGTCGTGGGGGTAGAGGCCGTTGAGGTCCTCGTACCACGGGTCGGTCGGCGGCACCATGCTGCCGACGAGGGTGCCGTGGCCCGCCCAGCACGTGTCGAGCAGGGCCTTGTGGTCGATGGCGTAGCGGGCGGCCTGGCGGACCTTGGCGTTGTCGAAGGGCGCCTTGCCGTTGTTCATCGACAGCAGCACCTCGCCGTTCGTCGTGCCCTCGACGATCTCGTAGGCGTCATTGCCCTGGAACTGCGCGAGCGACTCCGGAGCCTGGACCGTCCCGATGACGTTGATCGTCTTGGTCAGCAGCGCATTGTTGAGGGCGGTCGGGTCCTTGAAGTACTTGAAGGTCACCTGCTGGAAGTAGGGCTTCTTCCCCCAGTAGGAGGGGTTGGCCTTGAGGCTGATGGAGTCGCCCCGGCGCCACTGGTCGAAGACGTAGGGCCCGGTGCCGACCGGCTTGGTGGCGAGGTCGGCGGTCTCCTTCTCGGTCATCATCGCGCCGACACGGGTGGACATCCGGTAGAGCCAGTTGTTGCTCGGCTTGCTGAGGGTGACCTGCAGCTTGGTGTCGCTGAGCGCCTTGGCGGCCGCGACGACGCTCATGGCGGCCTTGAGCGAGACCGTCCAGTCCTGCTTGACGCGGTTGATCGAGTAGACGGCGTCCTTGGCGGTGAAGGGCTGGCCGTCGCTGAACTTCGCATTGTCGACGAGGTCGAAGGTGTAGGTGCGACGGTCCGGCGAGACGGTCCACGACTTGGCGAGCGCAGGCTTGAGGTCGCCCTGCTGGTCGACCTTGACGAGCGTCTCGTAGACGTTGTCGAGCAGCGCCTGCGGGATCGCGGCACCGTCCTTGGTCGTGAAGTCGAGGCTTGCCGGCTCGGCGACCAGTCCGACGGTGAGGGAGGTGTCGCCGCCGGAGCTACCGGCTCCCCCGGTGCCGCCCGAGCCACCGGCGCCGGAGGTTCCCGAGCCGGCCGAGCAGGCCGCGGTGAGGGCAAGGAGCAGCGTCGCCGACGCGGCCGTGCCGATGCGGGTGTGCTTCATCGTGACTCCATCTCGTGCAGGACCGCTGTGGCCAGCTGCGAGGTGCTCGCCGTGCCGCCGAGGTCAGGGGTGTGGTGGTGCGGTGAGCGAAGGGTCGCGGCCAGGGCCGTGCGGACGGACTGGGCGGCTGCGGTGCGGCCGAGGTCGTCGAGGAGCATCGCACCCGAGAGCAGGCACGCGGTGGGGTTGGCGATGCCACGACCCGCGATGTCGGGCGCCGAGCCGTGGACCGGCTCGTAGACACCGGGGACGCTCCCGCCGGGCAGGACGTTGGCGCTCGGGGCCATCCCCATACCGCCGGCGAGCACGGCCGCGAGGTCGCTGAGGATGTCGCCGAAGAGGTTGCCCGCGAGGAGGACGTCGAGCGAGTGCGGACTCTGCACGAGCCGGGCGGCCATGGCGTCGACGAGCACGACCTCGAGCTCGACGTCCGGGTGTCGCTCTGCCACCTCCCGGACGACTGCGTCCCAGAGTGGGTAGCCGTGACGCATCGCGTTCGACTTGGTGACCAGCGAGAGGCGCCCGCGTCGCTGCTCGGCGAGGGTGAACGCGTGCTCTGCAGCGCGCTCGATGACACGCCGCGAGTGCACGGCGACCTCGATCCCGAGGTCGTGCCCGGTGCCCGCGTGGGCCAGACCACCCGCCCCGACGTACTCGCCCTCGGTGTTCTCACGCACGATGACGAGGTCGACCCCGTCGACATCCTTGACTCGGCTCGGCACACCCTCGAAGGCCCGCACCGGACGGATGTTGACGGCAAGGTCGAGCTGCTGGCGCAGGCCGATGATCAGGCCCCAGACCAGCTCGTGGTCGGGCACGTCGGGTCGCCCCACCGCTCCGAAGAGCACGGCGTCGTGAGCCCGCACCGTGTCGGCGGCGTCGGAAGGCATCGCGGCACCCTCGCGTACGAATCGGTCTGCGCCCCAGTCGAGCTCGGTGACCGCGAGATCCTCGCCCTGGCTTGCCAGAGCGGCAGAGAGGACCGGTAGCGTGGCAGCGACGACCTCGGGGCCCACCCCGTCACCGGGGATCGCTGCGAGTCTCACCGTCATGGGTCTCCTTGCTCAGCGGAGGGGGTCATCGTCGACGTCACGAATTCACTGGTCTGACCAGTGGACTTTTTCACTGTGACAGGTACCGTTTCTCTCATCAGGCCGGATGTCAAGAGCTCGTCCGGCGAGTCAGACGGCCTCAGGGCCGTCCCACGCGGAAGGCCGTCCATGCCGCACTCGTCTGGCCGACCAGCCAGCCTCAGCGCCGCCGAGCTCGTCACCGCGTATGCCGCCGGAGACCTGTCGCCCGTGGACGTGGTCGAGGACGTGGCCGCCGTCATCGAGGCTCGAGAGCCCGAGCTCAACGCCTTCTGGCAGGTCGACCTCCGGAGCGCCCTCACGGCCGCGCGCGCCAGTGAGCAGCGTTGGGACAGGGGCCAGCCCGCTGGACCGATTGACGGCGTGCCCGTCACCGTGAAGGAGAACCTCGCCCGAGCCGGGGTCCCGATGCCCGCCGGGAACGCCGGCGTGGATCCGGTCGTCCCGCTTCGCAGCAGCCCGGTCGTCGAACGCATCGAAGAGTCCGGCGGCGTCATCCTCGGCTCCACCGTCATGCCGGACTGGGGCATGCTCAGCTCCGGCGTGTCGAGCCTGCACGGGGTGACGCGCTCGCCCTGGAACACCTCACTGACGACCGGCGGCTCGAGCTCCGGTGCCGGAGCGGCCGCGGCCGGCGGCTACGGTCCGCTCCACGTGGGCACCGACATCGGTGGCTCCATCCGGCTCCCGGGCACCTGGCTGGGTCTGACCACCCTCAAGCCCAGTGCCGGGCGCGTACCGCTGGACACGCCCTACCTCGGCCGGGCGGCCGGTCCGCTGGCCCGTTCGGGGCGCGACGCGGCCCTGCTCCTGTCGGTCATCAGCCGGCCCGACGTCCGAGACTGGACGAGCCTGCCACCCGAGGATCTCGGCACCGTGCTCCCCCCGGAACCACGCGACGTCCGCGGCCTGCGCGTGGGCCTGCATCTCGACGCCGGCTGCGGACTGCCGCTGGAGCCGGAGGTGCGCCAGGCCGTCGAGGCGGCCGCCGCGGTCTTCGCCGAGGGCGGGGCCGAGGTCGAGACCCTGCCGCCCTTCATGACTCCGCGGATGCTGCACGACCTCGACGAGTTCTGGAGGGTGCGCTCGCTCGCGGACTTCCAGGCCCTGAGCCCGGCAGCCCGCGAGCGGGTCCTTCCCTTCATCCAGCGGTGGGTGCTCGCGGTGCGAGAGGTCGACGGCACGACCGTCCTTCGCGACTACGCCAGCATCATGGCTCTCCAGCGGGCCACGGTGGCGGCCACCGAGCCGTACGACCTCGTGCTCTCCCCCGTGGCGCCGGTGACCGCCTTCCCTGCCGAGTGGCCCATGCCGTGGGGTGAGGAGGATCGGGGCATGGCGCACATCGGCTTCACCGCGCCCTACAACATGTCGGGACAGCCGGCAGCGTCGGTCAACTGCGGGTTCACGCACGATGGCCGCACCATCGGGTTGCAGGTGTCGGGCAGGCGCTTCGACGACGTCGGTGTGCTCTGCGCCGTCGACTGGTTCGAGGGGCACCGCCCCGACTCGGCGAAGCCGGCGTGGCCCATTCCCGAGATGAGTGACGTCGGTGGCTCCCGTGGCTGAGGTGACGGCCCCCGCCTTCGAGACGGTCCGCCCGGTGCGCCTCTACGAGCGCATCGTCGAGCAGGTCGAGGCGGCGATCGCGAGCGGCGAGCTGCGTCCCGGTCAGCGGCTGCCGAGCGAGCGCGAGCTGGTCGTGCAGTTCGGCACCAGCCGGGCCACCGTGCGTGAGGCCCTGCGGGTGCTGGAGAGCAACGGCGTGGTGCGCTCGCGGCCGGGCGACCCGAACGGCCCCGAGGTCCTTCCCTTCACCACCGGCGGTCTGACGAAGCAGATGCGCCGGCTGGCCCGGGCCGATGGCCTCACCCTCTCGCAGCTGCTCGTCTCCCGGATGATGCTCGACTCGACGGCGAACCGGCTCGCCGCCGTGCTGCGCACGGAGGCGGAGCTCGCCGAGATGGACGCCGCCATCGAGCAGATGCGCACCGCCGTGGATGGCGGGTACGGCTCGTTCAGCGAGGCCGACTTCGCCTTCCACGAGGCCATCGCCCGCGCGAGCGGCAACACCCTCATCCAGGTCTGCAACGGCGTCGTCCGCGACATCGTGCTCTCCCTGATCTCGGACAAGATCGCGCACGCCCGCAACGCCCAGGTCCTCATGAGGCGCTCCCTCCATCACCACGAGCAGGTGCTCGCCGCGATCCGGGCCGGCGACGGCCCCGAGGCCGGCCGGGCCTCGCTGCACAGCCTCTACGACTACTACGCGAGCTACGTCCCCAGGGCCGAGCGCGCAGCGCTGCAGGCCCTGCTCGACGACTGAGCGCCCCGGCACGGCAGAATGCGTGGCTCGATGTGTCGTCAGAGGAGAACAGCCCAGTGAGTGTGCAGGTGAAGGTGCCGTCGATCGAGCGTCGCATCGCAGAGGAGCTCGGCGTCCGTGACGGGCAGGTGACCGCCGCCGTCGGGCTGCTCGACAGCGGGTCGACCGTCCCCTTCGTGGCCCGGTATCGCAAGGAGGTCACCGGCGGCCTCGACGACGCGCAGCTGCGCACGCTCGAGGAGCGTCTCGGCTACCTCCGCGAGCTCGAGGAGCGTCGCGCGGCCGTGCTCGCATCCGTCGAGGAGCAGGGCAAGCTCGACGACGCGCTCCGTGCGCAGATCCTCGCCGCCGAGACGAAGGCCCGCCTCGAGGACATCTACCTCCCGTTCAAGCCGAAGCGCCGGACCAAGGCCCAGATTGCCCGGGAGGCGGGGCTGGAGCCACTCGCAGACCTGCTGATCGGCTCTCCCGACATCGACCCGTCATCTGCCGCAGCAAGATTCGTCGATGCCGACCGCGAGGTCGCGGACGCCGCGGCCGCGCTCGATGGTGCCCGCGCCATTCTCGTCGAGCGCTTCGCCGAGGACGCCGACCTCATCGGCGACCTCCGTGAGCGCGTCTGGAAGCACGGGCACATCGGCTCCCGCGTGCGCTCCGGCAAGGAGGAGGAGGGCGCGAAGTTCTCCGACTACTTCGACTTCTCCGAGCCCCTCTCCAAGCTGCCGTCCCACCGCATCCTCGCCCTCTTCCGGGGAGAGAAGGAGGACGTCCTCTCGCTCGAGATCATCCCCGACGACCCGGCGGCCGAGCAGCAGCCCGGCCCCACGGCATACGAACGCGCCATCGCGCGCCGCTTCGGCATCGAGAACGCCGGGCGCCGCGCCGACCAGTGGCTGGCCGACACCGTGCGCTGGGCCTGGCGCACGAAGATCCTCGTCCACCTCGGCATCGACGCCCGTATGCAGCTGCGCCGAGCGGCCGAGGAGGAGGCCGTACGCGTGTTCGCCGCCAACCTGCGCGACCTGCTGCTCGCTGCCCCCGCCGGCGCACGCGCCACGATGGGCCTCGACCCGGGCTTCCGCACCGGCGTCAAGGTCGCGGTCGTCGACGGGACGGGACGCGTCGTCGCGACCGAGGTCATCTACCCGCACGTCCCGCAGCACCAGTGGGACCGCTCGCTCGCCACGCTGGCCGCGCCTGGCCAAGGAGCACTCCGTCGACCTCATCGCCATCGGCAACGGCACGGCCTCTCGCGAGACCGACCGGCTCGCCGCCGACCTCATCAAGGCCCACCCGGAGCTGAAGCTGACGTCGGCCGTCGTCTCGGAGGCCGGCGCCTCGGTCTACTCCGCGTCGGCGTTCGCCTCGCAGGAGCTGCCGGGCATGGACGTCTCGCTGCGCGGCGCCGTCTCGATCGCCCGCCGCCTGCAGGACCCGCTCGCCGAGCTCGTCAAGATCGACCCGAAGTCGATCGGCGTCGGGCAGTACCAGCACGACATCAGCCAGACCGCCCTCTCGCGTTCGCTCGACGCGGTCGTCGAGGACTGCGTCAACGCGGTGGGCGTCGACGTCAACACCGCCTCGGCTCCCCTGCTGACACGCGTCTCGGGCATCACCCCGGGTCTGGCCGACAGCATCGTCGCGCACCGCGACGCGGTCGGCCCCTTCCGCACGCGCAAGGCGCTCAAGGACGTGCCGCGCCTCGGACCCAAGGCGTTCGAGCTGGCTGCCGGCTTCCTGCGCATCCCGGGAGGCGACGACCCCCTCGACGCGTCGGCCGTGCACCCGGAGGCCTACCCCGTGGTGCGTCGGATGCTGGAGTCGACGGGGCAGAAGCTGACGTCACTCATCGGCAACACGACTGCGCTGCAAGCCATCCGGCCTGCCGACTACGTCGATGACACCTTCGGCCTCCCCACGGTCACCGACATCATCAGCGAGCTCGACAAGCCCGGCCGCGACCCGCGACCGACCTTCAAGACAGCCACCTTCAAGGAGGGCGTCGAGGAGATCAAGCACCTCGAGCCGGGCATGACGCTCGAGGGCGTCGTCACCAACGTCGCGGCATTCGGGGCCTTCATCGACATCGGCGTGCACCAGGACGGCCTGGCCCACGTGTCGGCCCTGTCGAAGAACTTCGTGCGCGACCCGCGCGAGGTGGTCAAGCCCGGCGACGTCGTCATGGTGAAGGTGCTCGACGTCGACGTCCCGCGCAAGCGCATCTCCCTGACCCTGCGTCTCGACGACGAGGTGACCCCCGGTGGGCCCAGGGAGCGCGGTGGACAGGGGGCGCCGGGCGCACCGGGCGGCCAGTCCCGTGGAGGCCAGGCGCGCGGCGGGCAGCCCCGTGGAGGCCAGGGGCGCGGTGGACAGCCTCGCGGGAGCCAGGGATCGACGGGCCAGGGCGACCGCGCCCGTCGAGAGGACGCGCCCCCCGCCGGGGCCATGGCGGAGGCCCTTCGCCGAGCGGGCTTCCAGGGGTGACCATGCCGTCGGCCTACAGCGGAGACGACTTCTACTGCGATGTGGCGCTCAAGGACGTCGCAGCGCTCGACATCGTCCTCGAGATGCCGACAGTGCTCGCCTACCACCACACCCGGCCCTTCTGGCCGGTGCACGTCGTCGTCGTGCCCAAACGGCACCTCGACTCGCTGACGACGTTGACGGCCGCGGACGAGCAGGACGTGCGCGACCTGCTCGCGGTCGTCCAGCGAGTCGCACGCGACGTCGAGCGCCAGCACGGAGCCGCCGCCGTGATCACCAACCTCGGGCGCTACCAGGACTCCAAGCACCTCCACGTCCACGTCAGCAGCGGCGAGCCCCTGCGCTGACGGGGCGGCACCTCCCGCTCGGCACGTCGCGCTCGTCGGCGACCCTCAGGCCTCGGGGCCGGCCCGGTGAAAGACCGCTTCGACGTTGTTGCCGTCGGGGTCGCGCACGAAGGCGCCGTAGTAGCCCGGGTGGTACTCCGGCCAGAGTCGCGGCTCGTGCAGCGACTCGGCACCGAGCTCCAGCGCCTTGGCGTGGAAGGCCCGCACCGCCTCGACGCTCTCGGCCTGGAAGGCGCAGTGCATCTCGCGGTTGGGCACGTCGGCCTCCCACCGGGTGATCCAGAAGTCGGGATGACCCTCGGTGCCGTATCCGATGGCCATGCCGACGTCCATCTGCCGGGCGTAGCCGAGGACACCGAGCACCTCGTCGTAGAAGCGGGCGCTCGCGTCGAAGTCCGCGCAGTTGATGCCGAAGTGGTCGATCATCCTCCGAGCGTAGGCGGGAAGACGTCGCGCCGAGCCATTGTCATCCGGGCCAGTCTTTGGTCGACTGTCTGTGGTGGGTCCGGCCCATCAGGGGCCGGTCCGCACGACCCGGAGGTGCCCATGAGCAGTTCAACGCAGTCGATCCCGAGACGCAGAGGACGCCGAGCTCGAGGGGTCTCCCGCGGGTGTGCACTCGACGCTGACCGTCGGTGCCCCGGTCGACCAGGTCTGGCGTCACCTCATCAGCCCCCGCGGCACGGAAGCCCTCCTCGGCCCCGGCGTCACCCTGGGCAGCAAGGGTGAGTCGTGGCACAGCACCGACGGGCCGCACGGGGTCGTCCGCAGCTACCACCCGATGGAGCAGGTACGCGTGTCGTGGCACCCCCATGAGGACGGTCCGCTCAGCATCGTCGACCTCCAGCTCAAGCCGGACGGTGACGGCACCCGCGTCGACCTCTACCACGAAGGTCAGGGCATCGCGGAGGACGGCGCCGGGGACAAGTCGCGGTGGGATGCCGCCCTCGGACGCTTTGCCCAGTCGCTTGCCTGAGGCCACCGTCTCCCCATGGGGTCGCCTCTCGACGTGGGCTTGCCTCTCGTCGTGAGCGTCCTTCCCGTCAAAGGACTTTCGTCAGCAGGGACTGCGGTCAGCGGACGACCATGACCGGGCATGCGGCGTCGTGGATGACGCGGTGGCTGACCGACCCGAGCAGCATGCCGGTGAAGCCGCCGTGCCCGCGGGATCCGACGACGATCAGACCTGCCGTCGCTCCGAGGTCGGCGAGCGCCTGTCCGGGGGATCCGTAGAGCACCTCCGTCGTGACGATCACCTTCGGGTGCAGCGCCCGGACGCGGTCGGCCGCGTGCGTCACCGACTGCTCGGCGTGGTCCCGGATCGCGTGGGTCTCCTCCGTGCCGCCCTTGGCGGTCTCGGCGTAGGCCCAGGCCTCCATCGACGGCGAGTGGGCGACGCGGACGATGTGCAGCACGGCGCCTTCGCGTTCGGCGACCTCGACGGCGGCGTCGACGGCACGATCCGAGGCATCCGAGTCGTCGACGCCGACGACGACGTCGTGTCCGCGGCCGGGCCGCGGCGGGACGGGCGCGTCGTCGGGCGTCTCGCCCTCCGGCCCGCGCACGACGACCACGGGGCACTGGGCGTGCGCCGCGACGGCATACGACGTCGAGCCGAGCAGCCCGGCCGTGAGGCGACCGCGTCCGCGGCTGCCGACGACGAGGAGCTCGGCGTCCCTCGAGGCGTCGACGAGCTGGGCGGCGGCGCTCCCGAGCCAGTACTGCGTCTCGACCTGCGAGGCGTCGAGCGTCGTGCTGGCCCGCTCCGCGCCCTCGTCGACGAGGGCCTTGGCGGCGTGCTCGAGCGAAGGTTCGAGCTGCGAGAAGTCCAGGGCCGGGAACGCCGGAACGCCGGCGAGGTTGACGCTGTGCACCAGGGTCAGGTGCTTGCCCTGCTGACGAGCCGTCTCTGCGGCCCACCCGACGGCGAGCTGTGACGCCGCCGAGCCGTCGTAGCCGACGACGATGCCGTGCATGGTCGGTGTCTGGGCGTTCATCGTGCACCCCTTCACTGGGTCCCGGGACCGGGCCACTGCTCCGGCCATCTCCATCCTCCCGCCCGGGCGAAGGTGAAGGTGTGGGTTTGTGAGCACTCAGACAGGGGCCCGAACGTCGAGCCGATCCGTTGCCGCTAGGCGTCGCTCTTCCGCGCTGCAGCCGTGGCCCGGTCGTTCGCCTTCTGGATCGCCTCGACGAGCTCGCTCTTGGTCATCCGCGAACGGCCGCGCACGTCCAACCGTTTCGCGACATCGAGCAGGTGGCTCTTCGATGCATTCGCGTCGACACCTCCCGCGGTGTCTCCCGCGCCCCCGGCGCGAGCCGCTGCGCCCTTGCGGGCGGCCTGCGCGTCGCTCGGGCCCTTGTGGTCCTTCTCCTCCCAGTGGTCCCCGACCTTCTCGAAGGAGTGCTTGAGAGAAGCGAATGCCGTCCGGTGGGCTCGCTCACCCTCGCCGTACTCCTCGACCGCGGAGTCGTGCGTGGCCAGCCACGTGTCCTGCGCCTTCTTCGACGACCGCTCGAGAGTGGAGGGAAGGTCGGTCCCTGACGTCGTCGTCGAACGCTTCTTTGCGGGCATGGTGGGCCTCCTCGGCGTCTCTCGCACGGCACCGCGCGCCGCGCGTGCAGTGGCAACGTACCCACGGTGAAGTCCGACAACGTCTGATTGCTGCCGATGTGTTGCGCGTCGTGCCCGAGGGGGTATTAGTTCACGCGGTGAGGACGTGACGCACGAGGACGTGAGCCACGCAGCACGCCCTGACCCGACGGTTCACAGCGATTCGGATCGAAGGAGTTGGGATGAGCGAAGCTGTCGCACAACGCACGGACGGCGCCATCAGGAGTCTGGTGCCGGCGCGCATGGACCGGCTCCCGTGGACGAAGTTCCACTGGTCGGTCGTCTTCGGGCTCGGGGTGTCCTGGATCCTCGACGGGCTCGAGATCCAGATCGTGTCCGAGTCGGGCTTCCAGAAGTCACTCGGCATGTCGGCCGCCCAGGTGGGACTCACCGGCACCATCTACCTCGTCGGCCAGGTCGTGGGAGCGCTGACGTTCGGCCGACTCACCGACCGGCTCGGGCGCCGCAAGCTCTTCATCATCACGCTGGTCATCTACCTCGTCGGCTCGGGCCTGGCCGGCCTGTCCCCGAACATGTGGTTCCTCTGGGTGTGCCGGTTCATCGCCGGCATGGGTATCGGCGGCGAGTACACCGCGATCAACTCGGCCATCGACGAGCTCATCCCCGCGCACTTCCGCGGCCGCGTCGACATCGCGATCAACGGCACCTACTGGTTCGGCGCGTTCTTCGGCGCCCTCGCGAACCTCTACCTGCTCAACCCCGACAACGTCGCCGAGAACATCGGCTGGCGTCTGGCGTTCTTCATCGGCCCGATCCTGGGCCTGTCGATCATCTGGCTGCGCCGGCACATCCCGGAGAGCCCGCGCTGGCTGCTCACCCACGGGCGCGGCGACGAGGCGGAGCGCACGGTCGACGAGATCGAGGAGCGCGTGCGCCGCGAGGGCGGCGAGATCCCGGAGGTCGACGAGAGCAAGGCGATCCTCGTCAAGCCCGAGGACCGCATGGGCGCCAAGGTGCTGTGGGACGTCTTCGTGCGCCGCTACGGCCGCCGCACG
This sequence comes from uncultured Actinomycetota bacterium, assembly GCA_963849965.1. Lineage (GTDB taxonomy): Bacteria > Actinomycetota > Actinomycetes > Actinomycetales > Dermatophilaceae > Terrabacter. The sequence goes on from CAWKJV010000004.1 coordinate 170,806, forward strand.
GTGCTCGGCCTCACCATGATGGTGACGCAGTCGTTCCTCTACAACGCGATCTTCTTCACCTACGCGCTCGTCCTGACGAACTTCTACGGCATCAGCAAGGCCAACACGTCGCTCTACTTCCTGCCGTTCGCGGCCGGCAACCTGCTCGGGCCGCTGCTGCTGGGCCACTTCTTCGACACCATCGGTCGTCGCAAGATGATCTTCAGCACCTACACGATCGCCGGTGTCGTGCTGCTCGTGTCGGCCTGGGCGTTCCACGCCGAGATCCTCACCGCGACGACGCACACCATCTTCTGGTGCGTCGCGTTCTTCTTCGCGTCGGCCGGGGCGTCGGCGGCGTACCTCACCGTGAGCGAGATCTTCCCGCTCGAGGTGCGCGGCCAGGCGATCAGCTACTTCTTCGTCGTCGCCCAGTGCGCCGGTGCCATCGCCCCCGTGCTCTACGGCGCGCTCATCGGAGACGGCACGGACCGCGTGCCGCTGACGTGGGGCTACGTCGCCGGAGCCGTCATCATGATCTTCGGCGGCGTCGTGGCCCTGGTCATCGGGATCGACGCGGAGCGCAAGTCGCTCGAGGACATCGCCGACCCGTTGAGCAAGGTCTCGGAGGAGTCGGGGGCGGTGGCGTGAACGTCGCGGACCTCGGCCGGGCCCACACCATCGTCGTCGGGGTGAGTCCCACCAGCGGCTCCCCCGGCGCGCTGCGCTGGGCCGTCGAGGAGGCATCCCTGCGCGGCGGGCGCGTGGTGGCCGTGCGTGCCTGGCGGCCGCACGCTCCCGAGACCGCGACCGGCGGTCGCGTGCCGTCCGTCGTCTCGGACGACAGCGCTCGGGGCGTCGAGGAGTCACGTCTGGCCGAGGACGTCGCGCACGTGCTCGGCCACGACCACCTCGTGGAGACGCGCGTCGTCGCGGGCAAGCGGCGCGCGGTCCTCGCCGAGGAGAGCCGTTCGGCCGACCTCATCGTCATCGATGCCGGCCGCTCCACCGAGGTCGGGACGCGCTGGCTCGGCAGCCGGCTCGCGCGGGCCTCGCACTGCCCCGTCGTCGTCGTGCCGCCCGCGCTGGGTGGTCGCGGCTCGAGCGCGTTCGGCGCTGCCGCCAGTCGGTTGGGTCACTCGGTCGAGCGCGCTGCAGGGACTGCCGGCAGGCCGGGCTTCCAGCACCCGCCGTCGCCCTGAGGCTCCGCTCCACACCGAGGTCGTATGCCGTGTGGCCCGGTCTCGGGACCCGAATCCTCTGCGTGTTGCCACGGACTCGGCCCGAGACCCGACGGGCGCGGGTCAGTGGACGAGCATGACCGGACAGGTCGCGTCATGGATGATCCGGTAGGGCGGGGTCCCGGCCAGGACTGCACCGACCCCGCCCCCGTGGGGAGCCCCGATGACGAGCAGCCCGCACTCGCGGCTCGTCCCGGTGAGCGCCTCGACCGGGTCTCCGTAGAGCGTCTGTGTCGCGACCGTCATGTCCGGGTGGGTCAGGCCCAGGGTGGCGACGGCATACGGACTCGACTGGGGCTCGGCGCGGCCGGCGGGACCGGCTGCGGACTGCGGCAGGACGGTCACGAGGCGTAGCAGCGCGGAGCAACCGGCAGCGATCCTCGCTGCAGCAGAGACGATCCGCTCCATCCTGTTCGCGTGGGCGTCACCCGTGCCGGGGGTCAGGGCGCAGACGACCTCGCACTCCGGCCCCGGCACGGGGACGTCGCGGCGAGCGCCGGGAGCGGAGTGCCCGAGGTCGTGGAGGACGACCACCGGCGAGTAGGCGCGGGCGGCCACCGCGGACGAGACGGAGCCGATGAGCGCGCTTCGGGTCCTGCCTCGCCCCCGCGTGCCGAGGATGACGAGGTCCGCTGTCATCGACTCGTCGACCAGCTCGCCCACCGGACCCCCGAAGGCATGCACCGCCCGGACCCGCGACCGAGCCAGTGGGCGACCGGGCCAGGTCGACGGACCGCCGACCATCGTCTCGGCCACCCTCTCGAGCGACGGGCTCAACGGTCGCAACGCGGAGCCTCGACGTCTGGGCACGACGTCCAGGTCGACGGCGTGAACGATCTTGAGGCCGTCGCCGAGAGCGCGGGAAACGGCTGCGGCCCAGACGAGGGCTCGCTGGGAAGCTGCCGACCCGTCGTAGCCCACGACCACCTGACCATCGGCGAAGCTGGGAGTGTGCATCGCAAACCTTGTGGTGCCAGTCGAATCGGGCAGAGCTCAGGATCAGTGGATGACCATGACCGGGCACGGAGCGTCGTGCATCACACGATGGCTGACCGACCCGAGGAGCGTCCCCGTGAAGCCGCCGTGGCCGCGCGAGCCCATGACGACGAGGCCGGCACTGACGTCGACCGCGTAGGCAGCGATCGCCGCGCCGGCGCCGCCGCCGAGGACGTTCGTGTGAACGTCGAGGCCGGGGTGTGCCCGGCGCGCGTCGTCCGCGGCGTGTCGCAGCGTGTCGCCGACGTGACGGTGCATGTCGTCGATCATCTCCTCACGTCCGACGATCGTGTCGGACTCCGGCCACGCCTCCAGACCACCGACGTTGTCGACCGCCACGACGTGCAGGGGGGCCTGCGCGGCGGCGGCGACCTGGACGGCGGTCTCGAGCGCCTTCTGGGAGCTCTTCGAGTCGTCGAAGCCCATGACGACCGGATGCGAGGGGCCGGCGTGGACGACCGTGTCGCCACGGACGACCACCGCGGGGCAGTGGGCGTGCGCGGTCACGGCATACGAGGTCGAGCCGAGCAGGCCACCCGAGATGGCGCCGTGCCCGCGCGAGCCCGTCACGACGAGATCGGCCTGGGACGAGGCGTCGACGAGCTCCGCGGCTGCGCTCCCGATGACGCTGAGCGGGCGGACCTCGTCTGCGGTCCAACGTCTTGACAGCGATCTCGATGGCCTCGGCCAGGACTCCGCGGGCCATCTCGTCGTAGGCGTGCGCCTGCACTCCCGGGTCGTAGGCGCGGAAGGTCGGTGTCATGTTCAGGCCGACGCAGTGCAGCAGGGTGAGGGGGCGCTCGTCGCGCTTCGCGGTCTCGACGGCCCAGTCGAGGGCCAGTCGCGATCCCGGGGACCCGTCGTAGCCCACGACGATCCCGTGGCTCATGGTCTCGTTCGCCCCGCTGACTGCGGCGTTCATCGCTCTCCCCTTCCCGTGCGGTCGGGGCGCCTGCTCCGGCCCCTTCCATCGTCCCGCGTCGCGGCGCGTCCGGGAGCGACTTGTGACAGCGCAGACAGGCCGATGGCGGGGCCACGCTCGTGCCCCGCCATCGGATCGGCGTCTCCGGGTGTCAGCCGGCGTCAGTCTGCGTCAGCCGGTGTCCAGCCGTCTCAGCTCGGTGTCACTTGCCGATGAGCACACTCACCGACGTGTTGTCGGAGCACTCGGGGATCTCGCGGATGGCCCACCGGCCGCGAAGCCCGTTGCCGGCGAAGTTGGACTCGGCGTCGCGGTGCTCGACCTCACCCTCCGAGGCCGTCCACCCGCGGGTCGAGTAGGCGCGCTGCATGTCGGCGAGCGTCTGCGTGAACGGCTTGGAGGAGACGGCGGTGACGACGGTCCGTCCCGCGCTCCGGGCCTCGACACCGGTCACGACGTACCCGTCGGGCACGGCCGCCTGCGCCGGGAAGGAGGCCGGCAGGTTCACCGGCTTCGCGTCCTTGGCGCACACCACGGCCGCCGACGTCGCACTCGAGCCGGGCGCCGCCATCGCAGCCTCCATCTCGTCCGCGCCGCACCCGCCGAGAGCGACACCCGCCCCGAGCGCGGTCGCGACGAGGAGAGCCGCACGTGCTGTGGCTGCCCGGGTCGGCCTGCTCACCGGGTCACCTGGGTCTGCCGACGGTTGTCGGACTCGTTCGACTCGCGGATGCGTCCGTCCGGGTCGGCGACGACGACCACCGTGTGAGTGCCCTTGCCGAGCCGCACCCCGGGGAAGGCGACAGCCGTCGACGCGCCGGCCGCGACGTCGACCGGCGCAGCCGTGGCGACGTTGACGCCGTCGACGAGGAGCCGGGTCGTGACCCCTCGCGCCGTCGCCTTGCCGGTGTTGGCCACCGTCGTCGATGTGGCGTACAGCCCGCCTGACCTGGTGACGGACATCGTCGTCGGGGTCAGGTTGGGGAGGGCGTCGTAAGCGGCATACAGCGTGTTCCCCGTCTGCTGACGGGCGATGGTGGCGTACGCGTCGAAGTTCTGGGCACCGCCCGGCTGGGCGCAGGCGCCGGTGCAGCCGTCGGCGTAGCCGACCTCGACCCGTCCGGTCCGGTCGACGGTGGCGTCCATGAAGTCGAGCAGGTTGCGGTCGTTGCCGCAGGTGGTGCCGCCCGTGCAGATGGAGCCGCGCTGGACCGGGTCGCTCGGCGTCGTGTCGACCGTGGCCCAGCTCTTGCCACCGTCGTAGGTCGTCGAGACGTAGAGGTGCCAGACGCCCTTGAAGCTCGCCGCGTCCTGGTAGTTGCCGGGCGTCGTCGTCCCGATGAAGGCGAACGAGGCGCGGTCGTCGTCACCGGCCACGACGACCGGGAAGACGGTGTTGTGCACGCCGAGGCTCGCCCCGACGTTCTGGTCGTCGGTCCACGTCTTGCCCTTGTCGCGGCTCACGGCGACGCGGGGCGTGCCGTCCGCGGCCTGGTAGCCCATGTAGACGGTGCCCTTGGCGCCGACGCCGACGCTCGGGTCGGAGTCACCGGCCGTGCTGGCCGGGTCCTTGCGGACGGACCAGGTCGTGCCACCGTCCTCCGAGACGGCGACGGCCTGGTTGCCGCCGCACGACTTGTTCGGGACGTAGACGGTGCCGTCGTTCGGCGCGACCTTGACGTGTCCGTGCAGGCCGCCGCAGTCGAGGAGGGAGTACATGGGGATGGCTGGTCCGAAGGTCACGCCGCCGTCGTGGCTCGATGCGCAGTTGGCGTCGGCGATGTCCTGGCTGCAGTAGTAGACGGCGTTCGGGTAGCTCGAGGTGGGGAGGGCGCCGACGCCGTTGGGTGAGTAGCGCCCGCCGCCGACGGTCTGGTGATCGACGCCGGAGTTGAGGCCGCCGCCCTGGCTGGGTGACCACGTCTTGCCCTCGTCGTCCGAGTAGCACATGAGTGAGATCTTGCCCGCGAGCTGGCTCTCGAAGACGCGACCGGTCTTGGCATCGGTGAACCCGATGGGGTCCAGTGACGTCGAGCCGCCCGTGGCGCAGCCGTTGGCGGGCTTGGCCGAGACGTCGGACCACGTGACCTTCGACGGGGTGGCGCTGTCGTCCCACGTGGCCTTGTACGTGTCGTAGAGAGCCTGGTAGAAGGTCGACCCCGTCGGGTGGCTGCTGCCGATCGACGGCTCACCCGCGTCGTGGGCGCGGGCGAACGACGACGGAGCGCCGTACTGGCTGAACGTGGGCGGCGTTGCGGTGCTCGGAGCGGGGTTGGCGGGCACGTCCGTGAGGGTGGCGGTCCCGGTGATGGACTCCCCGAGTGGGGCGTACGGCACGACCCGCACGGTGAAGTCACCGCTCGTCGGGGCGGTGACGATGACCTCGGGGTCCGAGCTCGAGGCGGACGACGCGACGACGGCGCCGCTCGGGTCCAGGAGGTAGACGTCGAAGTCGGCCGCCGCGTTCTGCCAGCCGACCTTGATCGTCAGCTGATGGGTGTCGCCGTAGCCGGCCGGGGTCGCGACGTGCAGCGCGAAGTCGTCGCACAGGTCGGGAGCGCACGTGACGGCGCCCGTCGCCCCCGTGACGTTGGGGGTCACGAAGGGGCCCGAGCCCCATCGGACGGAGGTACTCGTGTCCGACACCGTCCCCGAGGTCGGCGTCGCCGCGAGCGCGGGAGCTGCCACTCCGACAGCGGCCACCAGCGCGGTCGCGGTGAGGAGCGGGAGAGCTCGTGAACGGGTTCTTCTGGGCAAGGTCGGCCGCATGTGCGCAACTCCTGGATCCGGTACAGCAGGACACCCCGAGACATCGGGTCGAATGACCGTCGAGCGACGACAGGCGTCCTCGCTCGACGGCTCAACGAGTCAAGTCCGGGGTGGGCTACGGGCCAGAAGGTCAAGAGTCGGTCAGCAGACGCTGGGAGTCGGCTGGGTGGTGCCCCAGCCCGCGGCGCCGGGTTCGCCGCAAGCCGGCCCGCCCGGGCGAGCAGCCGCCTAGCGTCGACCCATGGAGACACGGACTCGGAGCCCTGGACGGGTTCGGGCCAGCGCTGTCGAGCGGGCCACGCCGAACGATCTGACCACCCTGGCCAGCGACCGCGGGGCCGCGCCGATGAACATCGCCGCGGTGCTCGTCGTCGACGGTGGTTCGCTCCTGGCCGAAGCCCGGGTGGCCCGAGCGATCGACGACGGCGCGGCAGCGGTGCCGCGGCTGCGGGAGCGCCTGCGTCCTGCGCCGTTCCTGTGCGGCCGGCCGTACTGGGTCCGCGACGACGACTACCGCATCGACCGGCATCTGGACTTCAGCCACGTCGACAGCGACGACGCGCTCTGGCAGCTGGCGGGGGATCTCGTGTGCCGCAGGCTCCCCCGCGACCGTCCGCTCTGGGGCGCTCACTGGGTCACCGGCCTGGCGGCCGACCGGGCAGCCCTCGTCCTCGTGGCTCACCACGTCCTCGCCGACGGGATCGGCGGCCTCGCAGTGCTGGCCGCGATCACGGACGCCACGAGCGGGCTGGCGCGTCCAGACCCACTGCCGACCAGCACTGCCCACACGCGACGCGCTCTGGCCGCCGAGGCCTGGGGCTCGCGCCTGGCGGCCGTGGCCTCCGTGCCGTCCCTGGTCGCGCGGGCCCGCTCGGCCGGGGCCGGGATGCGCGACCTGGGCATACGCGGCACCCGCCCCCGCCTCTGCGCGAGGACGTCGCTCAACCGCCCCACCGGGCCGCATCGGCGGATCTCCGTGGTGGAGGTGCGGACGGAGCTGGTGGTCCAAGCCGCCCACCGGCGCGGCGTCACCGTCAACGACATCGTCCTGACCGCCGTTGCCGAGGCGATGGGCGCCACCCTCGCGGAACGCGGCGAACCTGTCGACTCGCTGGTCCTGTCGGTGCCCTACTCGGCGCGCCCCTCGGCGCAGGCCACTCGGCTCGGCAACGAGAGCGGAGTCGTCCCGTTCCGGATCCCGCTCGACGTGGACGTCCAGACCCGGCTCGACGCGGTCGCCTGCATGACGCGCGATCAGCGTTCGCGCCCGCGCGCAGCCTCGGCGGCCCCGCTCGGCGTGGCCTTCCGGGGCCTCGCCCGGCTCGGCGCCCTGCAGTGGTTCGTGGACCACCAGAGGCTCGTCAACTCGTTCGTCACGAACGTCCGCGGACCTGCCACGCCGTGGCAGATCTGCGGGCACACCGTCAGCCGTCTGGTACCCGTCGCCGTGACCCCCGGAAACGTCGCGGTCACCTTCGACGTCATGTCGTATGCCGGGACGCTGGGCATCACCGTCGTCACCGATCCCGACGTGGTGCCCGACGACACTCCGCTCACGGCGCACCTTCTAGCGGGGCTCGCCTCAGTCGTCGAGTGAGCCGTCGGAACGGTCAGCCGGCGGACCGGTCCACCGCAGAGGCAGCCGCCAGGATGGCCGTCGGCGGAGACGTCGATGTCGGACTCGGTTGTCGTGGCGTTGGACACCGAGATGCGGATGAGCCGCAGGCCGTGCCACGTCGTGCCCCCGACCCAGCACGTGCCTTCGCGCTGGACGGCGTCGATCACCGCGTCGGTGCGTCCGGGGTCCCCGATGCTGACGAGGACCTGGTTGAGGACGACGTCGTTGTGGATCTTCGCGCCGCCGACCTCGAGGCGAAGGGCCATCCGACGGGCCAGGGCGCAGCAACGGTCCACGAGCTCGGCCACGCCGTCCGAGCCGAGCTCACGCAGCGCGGCCCACACCGCGAATCCCCTTGCCCTTCTGGATGACTCGGGCGTGAGATCGCCCAAGACGGGGTCGGAGACGGAGCCTGACCCGGTGAGGTACGCGGCGGCATACGACATCGTTGCCGCATGCAGCGGCGCGTCCGCACAGAACGCGAGACCGCAGTCGTAGGGGACGTTGAGCCACTTGTGGGCGTCCGTGCCCCACGAGTCGGCGAGCTCGACGCCGTCGACGAGATGGGCGGTCCGAGGGCTCGCCGCCGCCCACAGTCCGAAGGCGCCGTCGACATGGACCCACGCTCCCCGCTCATGGGCCACGGTCGTCGCCGTCCGGAGGTCGTCACAGGCGCCGGTGTTCACGTTGCCCGCCTGGAGGCAGACGATGAGCGGCCCGGGGAGAGAGTCGAGGGCTGCGCGGAGACGGTCGACGTCCATGGCGCCCTGAGCGGTTGCTGCGACGGGTTCGATGCTGCTCGTGCCGAAACCGAGCAGCCGGGCGGCGCGGTCGATCGTGGCATGCCGCTCCTCGCTCGCGACGACGGCGACTCGCGGTGCCCCGAAGAGGCCGTCGCGCGCGACGTCCCAACCGGCGTCAGCAAGCACGCGCTGACGTCCGACCGCGAGGCCGACGGTGTTGGCGGCCTGAGCGCCGGTGACGAAGCCGACCGATGCCGACCCGGGCAGCCCCAGCAGCTGCTTCGTCCACGTGGCGGCGGTACGCTCCGCGGCCGCGGCCGCTGGTGACAGGACCTCGTTGTACGCACACTGGTCCCAGCCGGCGGCGAGCATGTCGGCCGCACTCGCAGCAGGCGACGAGCCTCCGATGACGAACCCGAAGAACCGGGGTCCGACTGTACCGACGAGGCCGGGTCCCGCCGCAGCGATGAGGTCGTCGACGACGCGACGTGGATCGGTCGGCTCCGTCGGCAGTCGGCCGCCGAAGGCTGCCTCCAGCGAAGCTCGGTCGGACGATGGCTGCACCGGTCGGTCTGCGACGGTGGCTCGGTGGCGGGCGCCCTCGACAGCGGCTTGCGTGAAGAGCTGATGCAGGTCGACGTCCATCTCCCGCACGCTCCTCCCCAGCGTGGGGCATGCGCAAGAGGACGGCCTGCCCTGGGCCGGCGAGGTCGAGCCGGGTCGCCAGCACCGCGGCGAAGGTGAATCTCCCCGGCGACCCTTGATCCTGCGTCGAACAGGTGTTCTAATTGACTATGGGCGGGACAGGGGTAGTAGGCGACACGACGTTGCTCGGCGCCGCCCACATGAGCGAGGCGGTCGTCGACCTCGACAGTCTCGCCGGTCTGTTCCGGACCCGCGCAGAGACCCACATCCCGGTCCGGCAGCGCGACCTCCCGCCGCTCGAGCGCACGCTGCGCAAGCACGTGGCCGAGTCCCTGCTCACCCACGTGATGCCAGCACTCGTCCGCGAGCTGCTCGAGGCCGTCGCCGACGATCTGACACCCACGGCGCCCGACGAGGCTCGGTCAGAGCTCGAGGCCGAGGCTGACGCGGAGCTGCGGGTCGTCGAGTCGGTCGAGCGCTGCAAGGCGGTTCTGGACGCCGTCGGCCTGGAGGCGCTGGCCCGCCTGCGCTCCACCATCGAGTCGAGCGAGCTGGCGCGCTTCGCCGAGCTCGACCGGACGAGGCCGGCTGGATGGATCGATGCCGACGAGCTGACGGCCTTGGAGGTCTGCACGGCAACGGGGCTCGGCACGCACGACGTTCGCGCGCGCCTCGCCCTCGCCACCGCCCCCACGCCGGGTGCCGCATCGTTGCGGGGTCGCCTCCAGCGAGGTGCCGTGAGTCTCTACCGGGCCTGCACCATCCACGCCGAGATCGCCACGTTGCCGGTCGAGTGCGGCCCTGACGTCGTCGACGCCGTCCTGCGGCCCAAGGACGGTGCGCCGCCCTCCCCCACTCTCTTCCGTCAGCGACTGACCCGCGCCTGCCTGGCAGCCGACCGCGAAGCCGCCGACCGCCGACGCAGGGCACGCCGCCGTCGTGGTGCTCACGCGCAGATCGACCGCGACGGCCTCGGGGCGCTCAACCTCGTCAACGACGCAGACAAGGTCATCGCCGCCATGGAGCGCGTCGACGCCATTGCCCGCGCCGCCCGACAGGCAGGCGATCCCCGCGACCTGGACTCGCTGCGTGCCGACGTCATCACCGACATCCTCATGTTCGGCTGGCCCGAGAGCGCCGCCGTACCCTGTCCGGCTCCGGGCTCGCCGGCCGGGCGCGACGACGCATCCCGACGGATGGGTGAGTGGTTCACCCGTCTCGGGCGCCGGCCTGCCGCCCGCATCACGCTCGTCGTCCCGTGGACGACGGCAGTCGGCCTCACCGGCGCGCCGTGTGAAGTCGTCGGCCACGGATGGGTCACCGCTGATCACGCCCGTCGGATCATGCTCAACGACGACTCGACGTGGCGCCGCCTCCTCGTCGACGCCGACACCGGGGGCGCCCTGCACGTCGAGACCCGCGCCTACCGGCCGACTGCGGCGATGCGCGCGCACGTCGAGGCCGTCGACGGCACCTGTCGCGCGCCGGGCTGCACGGTGCCGGCCGCTCGGTGCGACCTCGACCACGACATCCCATGGCCACACGGCCCGACGGAGGTCGCGAACCTGACCAGCAAGCACCGGGCGCACCACAACCTGCACACCAACGGGCACTGGTTCGTGCGCCGCGACGGCGATCGAGTCCGTTGGCGCACCAAGGCCGCTCGCATCTACGACACCCACCCGAAGGACTGGCTCGAGGCGGTCCGCGACCAAGCGAGGCGCGCTCTCCGCCCGGTCGGACACTACGTCACGGTCGAGGTCTCTCGGGGACGATCCCCCGCCTTTCTGAGCAGCGTCCCCGGCCGGACCACCACGGACGTCAGGAGGCCGCCGAGAGCGGTTCGGGGAGCCTGAACACACCATCGGCGGTCGCGAGGTAGTAGCCGAGCAGGTCGACCTTGTGGTCGGCACACCGGTCGATGGTCAGCTGGTGCCATGCCCGATCGGTGTCGCTCGGCGCCGTCCCATGCCGTCGCCCGCGGCCGATGAGGACCGCACCGTGCTTCTCGGCGACGAGCGGCAACAGCATGTCGAGCAGCTGGGCGAAACCGCTGAGATCGGCGTCGGGCGGCACGTCATGCAGCACGACCGGCTGGATGCCTCGGTCCTCGGAGTCGCAGATCATCAGGGCGACGCACCCGGTCGCCCGGTCCGCATCGCTGATGATGAGGTCGATGACGTCCGCGGCGACGCGTCGGTTGGTCAGGGGGATCTCACTGGCCCGAGGTGGCAGGTCTTCGAAGGTCATGACCGCCATGGTCGTCCCGTGAGCCACCGGCCCGTCGAAGTTGTCCCCAAGCCGCTCGACCTTCGACGACGAGGATCAGCCGATGCCGAGCCGATGGGCCACCTGGTCGCCGCCGATCTCGCGGATGAAGCCCGGATCGCCGACCACGACCAGCTCGTCGGTGGCACGGGACATGCCTACGTAGAGCATCTCGCGGGCGCGGTCGGTGGTCTTCGCGTTGACGCAGAGCACGACCGCCCGACGCTCGAGGCCCTTGCAACCGAGGACGTGGCCGTAGAAGACATCGTCGTTGTCCCAGAAGGACCGCCAGTAGCCGACATGACCGTCTGCCTCCTGCCGTTCGACCTGCGCCGGGTGTCGTGACCCCATGGTGAGCAGCGCCACGTGTTGCGGCTGCCAGCCACCCTCGAGGAGCAGGTCCACCTGGTCGTCGGAGCTGCTGATCGCGGCCTCCCGTTCGCAGGGCACGAATTGGACCTCGGCGCCCGGTCCCCCGCGCAGGTGCATCCGCATGGGGGCGAGCGGCCCGAACGCCCGAGCGATCTGCTGGGTGTTGCGCAGGTTGTGGTCCAGCACGAGCGGGACGAGCGGCACCGGGGGCTGGCCGAATCGGGCGAAGATCCGCTGGTTCTCGTCCGAGTAGACGTAGAGACCACCCTCGTCCTCGTCGCGCAGCGCCTTCATGAGCGGGTGCCACCAGTGGTCAGCGAAGTCCTGCGCCTCGTCGACGATGACGGCATCGAACTTCATGCCGTCAGACAGGCCCGCGGCGATCTCGGCCATCCGGGCCGCGAGGTCCCGCTCCCAGAAGTCGGCGTCGTTGCGGTCGTGCGATGCCGTGTCGATGCCCCACTCGTTCGCGAGATCCTCGAACGACCCCACGAACGCGGGCCGGTGCTGGCGCGGCACCCCGGCGAGCTGTCGCTTGAAGTACTGCGAGAGCCCGATCGAGTAGCAGACGAGTGCGACACGCTGCGCCTTGCGATCGCCCTGCCCGCGGGTGAGGTCCTTGGCCTGGGTCAGGGCCAGAATCGTCTTTCCGCTGCCGGCTCCCCCGCGGATCTCCATGCGCTTGATGAGCCTCGTGACCGACAACAGGGTCGCCTGCTCCTGCGTGAGTCGGTCAGCAGCCGCCTCCCGCTCATCGGCCTCGCCGGCCAGGTCGTACACGGGAAAGCTCCGACCGGTGAGGATCTCGAGGATGAGCTCGACGTCCTCGGCGTTCGGCACGCGCTGGGTGTTCTCCTGCAGCTCGCACACGTCGCGCAGCCGACCCGCGAGGTCCCTGAGGTCGCCCCGGCCGCTGATCATCCAGCGAGGACAGTCGCGTGTCGCGAAGTCGTCCGCCACGTCGGTGTACGGCACCACGATCGCGTGTCCCCACCGCACCCGGCTGTGTCGTGCCTTCCACCGGGGATCGCCCTCGACGAACGCGCGCAGGGCGTACTTGCCGTCGCGGCACTGGTCGACCGGACGGATGCGGCTGCGACGCGTGCCGCCGCCGGTCCACCACCGTCCCTGCGGGTCGACCGAGACGCTGCCGCCCTTGACCTCCACGACCACGACGCCGACCCCCGGCATGATCACGACGACGTCGAGCTCGTGGTCCTTCAGGGCCGACGTCAGGCGGACGTTCGGGATGAGGACGGTGTCGTCCGTTGCCGCGCGACACAGTTGCTCCCACACCACGCGCTCCGACTCGTGCGCGAAGCGCGGCGTCTCCCCCACCAGCCTGACCATGGCGCGACCGTAGCCGCTCGGGTGAGGCAAGAGGGCGTATGCCGTCCGGCGCGTCCCAGCGGATCGCGGCGGACGGCATACGCCCTCGGGGGTGATGCCCAGCTCTGCGAGCGAGCGTCAGGCGACGCGCTGCTGCGGCGCAGTCTCCTTCGTCTTGCCCGGGTCCTTCTCGACGATGTCGCCGAGGACGTCGTCGATCTTCGTCATGAGCTCGGGCTCGAGCTTCACGCCGGCGGCCTTGACGTTCTCGGCGACCTGCTCCGGGCGCGAGGCGCCCGACGAGGGCGGCGGCGACGTTCGGGTTCTGGAGCACCCAGGCGACGGCGAGCTGCGCCATCGTCAGGCCCGCCTCGTCGGCGATCGGCTTGAGGTTCTGCACCCGGGTCAGCACGTCGTCGTTCATGAAGCGCTTGATCATGTCGGCGCCGCCCTTCTCGTCGGCGGCGCGCGAGCCCTCCGGCGGCTGCTGGCCGGGCTGGTACTTGCCCGTCAGCACGCCCTGCGCGATGGGGCTCCACACGATCTGGCTGACGCCGAGCTCCTCGCACGTCGGGACGACCTCGTCCTCGATGACGCGCCACAGCATGGAGTACTGCGGCTGGCTCGAGATGAGCTGGAAGCCGAGCTGCTTTGCGAGAGTGACGCCCTCGCGGATCTGGTCGGCCGTCCACTCGCTGACGCCGATGTAGAGCGCCTTGCCCTGGCGGACGACGTCGGCGAAGGCCTGCATCGTCTCCTCGAGCGGCGTCTCGGTGTCGTAGCGGTGGGCCTGGTAGAGGTCGACGTAGTCGGTCTGGAGGCGCTCGAGCGAGCCGTTGATCGACTCCATGATGTGCTTGCGCGACAGCCCGGTGTCGTTCTTGCCGCCGGGGCCGGTGGGCCAGTAGACCTTCGTGAAGATCTCGAGGCTCTCGCGCCGCTCGCCCTTGAGGGCCTCGCCGAGCACGCTCTCGGCCTTGGTGTTGGCGTAGACGTCTGCCGTGTCGAAGGTGCTGATGCCGGCATCGAGCGCGGCCCGGACGCACTTGGTGGCGACGTCGTTCTCGACCTGCGAGCCGTGGGTGAGCCAGTTGCCGTAGGTGATCTCGGAGATCTTGAGTCCGCTGTTGCCGAGGTATCGGAAGTTCATCCGTCCACCGTATGCCGCCCTGCCGACAGCGCCAGAGGCGCCCGGTCGCCTGGTGAGACGGGACGAATCGGGCGTGGCAGGAACTGTCGGGGCGGGTAAGAACGTTGTTCGAGGACCGGTGCCAAGACCGCCGGTCACGACGGAATCTTCATCCTGACTTGAATGTTGATTCGCACGAGGAACGCGTGGGCACCGTGCTCATGCCCGGACCAGGAAGGGGGTGCACCATGAGGCGAAGGAAGTATGAGGAGTTCGAAGAGGACAACGGAACCATGCTGCGCTACGCCCGCCACGACAACGGTGGCGGATTCGTCGAGTCGCACGCCCACGTCGCCCCGACGGCCTTCGTCGGCGAGCACGCCTACGTCGACCGGGGAGCGGTCGTCGGAGAGGGCGCCCGCATCGCCAGCGGCGCCTGGATCGACCGCGGTGCGGTCGTCCACGACGGAGCCAGCATCGGCACCACCGCGCACGTCGCTCCGGGCGCGGTGATCGGCCGCGACGCCCGGATCGGCGCACGCGCCAAGATCGGCGCCGACGCGCACGTCTGGGACGGGGCGCGCGTCGACAGCGACGACGTCATCCGCGCGGGGTCTGTCGTGCGCTCGAGCTCCCCACGCCGCCACGCCGCCTGAGTTCCCCCGGGTCTCAGCGGGTTGCCGCGTGCGCGAGGTCGCGCACGGAGCTGCACGGCATCCAGGGGTATGCCGCATGAGCGGTTGACGCGTCGAAGCGCAGGTCGGCACGATCCATGGCCAGGCTCGTGCGGGCCAGCCGGGCCAACGACGGCCGCACGGGTCGAGCGGCTTGGCCCATGACCTGCAGCGCCCGACGCGGTAGGTGACGTGCAGCCACGTTCGGCCGGATCATCCCGGCGAGCTCGTTCAGGGTGAGGTCGTCCGGTCCGCCGACCTCGATCACCTGCCCGCGCAGGGTGGCGTCCGTCGCCGCACGGGCGACGGCGACAGCGACGTCCTCGACGCTGACGAAGTTGATGGGGTTGTTCCCGTCGCCGAAGACCTGCGGCCCCTTGCCACCCTGCGCCGTCTCGGCGAGCATCTCGATCCACATCTCCGCGAAGGCCGATGCCCGCACGATGGTCCAGCCGACGCCGCTCGCTCGAAGGTGCTGCTCGGCTGCCCACTTCATCCGGTGGAGCTCGATCGGGTGGTGCGCCGAGGCGTCGACGAGGGAGACGAGGACGACGTCGGCCCTGCGCGTCCTCGATGCCTCGATGAGGGCGATGTTGCCGTCGCGGTCGACCTCTGCCGGCGACTCTCCCGCGGCCGGCGACATGCCGTGTGCCGCCGCCACGACCCTGTCGACGCCGTTGAGCGCGGGCGCCAGGGTCGACGGGTCGCGCAGGTCGGCAGCGACGAACTCCGCCCCCGGGACCGCGGCGCTCGGCGCCGACCTCGCAACGACTCGGACCTGCTCACCTGCCTCGACGAGGCGTGCCGAGACGAGACGACCGAGGCGGCCGGTGCCGCCGATGACCGCGATCATGGCCATGGTCCTTCCGGGACTGCCCCTTGGCGAGGGACACGCGGCGCGGGTGGAACTCGCGTCCCTCTCAGGCTGCCACCGGACGGCATACGCGGTCAGCCGGTTGAGTCGATCCGCTGCTCTCGTGCGCCTCCGGGCACCCGGGGACGTATGCCGTTCAGCCGGGCGACCGGGTCAGGGCGAGGAACTCGGCGCGGGATCGGGAGTCCTCACGCAGGGCTCCGAGCAGGCTCGACGTGATGGTCGTCGTCCCGGGAGCCTGCACGCCCCGGAGGGTCATGCACAGGTGCTCGGCCTCGATGACCACGCCGACGCCGACGGGCGAGAGCTGGGCGCTCAACCAGTCGGCCACCTGGACCGTCAGCCTCTCCTGCACCTGCGGGCGCGAAGCGAAGTGTTCGAGGACTCGAGCCAGCTTCGAGAGCCCGAGGATGCGCGTGCCCGGAAGGTAGCCGATGTGGGCGGTCCCGACGAACGGCAGCATGTGGTGCTCGCACAGCGATCGGAGCGGGATGCTTCTCGCGACGATGAGCTCGTCGTAGCCGCCGTCGTTCGGGAACGTCGTCAGGTGGAAGGGTCTGGGACTCATCAGCTCCCCCAGGGCAGCCGCCATCCGTTCCGGAGTGCGGGCGAGGGACTCGTTGTCGAGGTCGACGCCCAAGGCCTCCAGCAGGATGCGCGCTCCGGCCGCTGCACGTTCGAGGTCCGGTTCCAGGACGGGGCCGGTGCCCGACCACGACGTGCGCGTGCGGTGATGCGTCGGGGCCGTGGCCTCTGGCCGGAAGAGTGACGGGTTCACGGGATGGGTCCTTCCTGGGGTGCGGGCACTCGGGTGGGGTGGGTGGGGTGGGGTGGCGCGTGATGGGTGTGCAGCGCGAGGACGCTCGCGTCGAGTGGGTCGCCTCGCGCCTCGAGCCAGCCCTTGGTGCTCTCACGCGCCCGAGCCATGAGTTCCGACGTCTGGGTGAAGTCAGCCGGCGAGACGGTCAGCGGGCACAGCGGGGGGACGACGTGCAGCTGCGCCACACCGGCATACCCCCGGACCTGGGCGATGAGCTGGCGGTGCAGCAGCAGGCTGAGGGAGCTCAGGGCGATGCCGAGCGCCGTCCTCGGTGGGGTCCCGGCGCAGGGGTAGCCGGCGGGCAGCAGGTAGATGTCCGTCACGCCGGGAGCCGCCGTGTGCGCCAGGACGTCAAGCTCGCCGATCGCGCCGTCGACGAGTGTCCGGCCGTCCCGGACCACCGGTGGCAGCACGCCGGGTACCGCCGCGCTCGCACGGACGGCGCTGACCGACGGGCCGGCGCCCAGGACCAGCCCCTTCCCGGTGACGAGGTCGGTGGCCGTGACCTCCACCGGGATGCGTGCCTGCTGCAGCGTCTCGTAGCCGAGGTGGCGCTGCAGGAGCCGCTCGAGTCCCGTCCCCGGGAACATCGACGGCTGGCCGCCGCGCATGGCGCCGAACCAGCGTCGTGGGTCGAACGGGAAGACGTCGTGGCGGCGCATGTCCCGCCACAGCCGGGCGAGCGCCTCCAGCCGCTGGGCCGCCGACGTGGTGCTGGCGCCGCCGGTCCCGCTCGGGCCACCCGGGCCGGCGAGGTAGGCGGCGTTCACCGCTCCGACGGACGTGCCGACGAGCAGGTCGGGCTCGATCCCGCGCTCGTGCAGGGCGGCCAGCATGCCGACCTGCACGGCGCCGAGACTGCCGCCGCCCGTCAGCACGAACGCCGTGGTCACGGCTCAGCCCCGGCGCAGCGGCCACAGCAGGGGCCGCGGGTCGAAGCGGGTGGCCAGCCGTTGCAGCGCCACTGCCGCGAGCAGCAGCCCGAAGTCGCGCAGCGCCACGTCGTAGAAGCCGGGGAGCAGGAGCAGGTTGACGATGATGCCGCCGAGCCACGCGGCCACGACGAGGGCGCCGAGGCGAGGGTGGAACGCGACGACGAGGCCGGCAACGACCTCGACGACGCCCACGGCATACATGGCCTGGTGGGGCGTGACCGGCAGTGGCCGCGAGAGCACGGGCGCGAGGTACTGGTCCCACTGGACGAGGATGTTGGTGAACTTGTCGAGTCCGAAGACGATCGGCGCGACCACGAAGGCCGTGCGCAGAATCGGCGTACGCCTGGTGTGCCGGGTCGCTCCCCTGCGGTCGGGTGCGCGCCTGGCTCTCGAGGGTCGAGTGGTGGCTTCCGATGGTGGCCATGTGTCCTCCTGGACGGGTGACGCGGTGTCCGACCGGCCGCTCTCCAGGACATCGAGCGCGCGGCGGTGGGACGCTGACGGAGTGTTAGTGCGGTCAGGGAACACAGGTCTTACCGACGGTGCGAGGGCCGTCCGGTAAGACGAGAGACGCTCGCGGCGGCAAACAGGACATGATCACCGACCAGTTCCGTCCCCACGCCTCCCCAGCGCCCTGCCGCTCGCCAGGACCCCCGCTCGACGTCGTCGAGTGGCGCTGGTGCCGGTTGCGCGAGGCCGGGTTCCCGGCTGCCCTGGCCAGGTCGCTGGCCGGCAAGCACATCGACCTGCACGCCCTGCTCGAGCTCGTCGACGCCGGCTGCCCGCCCGAGCTCGCGGCGCGGATCCTCGCGCCGCTCGACGATGTCGATGTCGACGTCGACGTCGACGTGGATGTCGCCGTGGGTGTCGACGTGGATGTCCACGTCGACGAGCCGCGGGCGAGCCGATGACGACCGTGCGAAGGGACGACCCAGCCCCCGTCACCGCTCGGTCATCGTCGGACGCGGACTCCCCTGCCGGGATCGGTGAGGCGGACCCGCTGGACTGGGTCACCGCGCTCGGCGGCACGGGTCCCGACCAGGTGACGGCGCTGCGCGAGCTCCACGCGCTGATGATCCGCGCGGCCGCTCACCAGGTGTGGCGCATGCGGGCCGCGTTGCCAGACCCCTCGCCCGGCGCGGTCGACGTCATCGTCAACCAGGCGGCGGACGAGGCCATGACCGCGCTCCTCGGCAAGCTGCACACCTTCCAGGGCAGGAGCCGCTTCACGACGTGGGCGTTCAAGTTCGCCATCCTCCAGGCGGCGACCGAGGTGCGGCGCCTGCAGTGGCAGCACCGCGAGGTCGAGCTGCGCGACCTCGAGCAGCCGTCACCTGGGCACGACGGTCCTGAGCTGTCCGCGGAAGGCACGGACCTCGCGGGCGCTGTGGCCCGGGCGATGAGGCGGGTCCTCACGCCCTACCAGCGACGCATCGCGGTCGCGCTCCTCGTCGATGCAGTCCCCATCGACGTCCTCGCCGAACGGCTCGGCACCAGCCGCGGGGCCCTCTACAAGACTCTCCACGACGTGCGTGTCCGCCTCCGGCGCGAGCTCACCGCCAAGGGCTATCTCCTTGCGTCACAGGCACACTCACCCCGGACACCCCGGACCGATCACGACCCCTCCCCTACCCCCTCGGCAGGCACGCGATGAGCCAGACACCCCGACCCCGACCCGTTGCGCTGACCGAGCAGGCGGTCGAGTCGCTCCTGCAGGACACGACACCCTGGCTCTCGTGCGAGGAGTGCTTCGAGCGGATGGACACGTATGCGGAGGCGTCGGTCCACGACCCGCAGCACCGCGACGAGGCGATGACCACGCACCTGCGCGGGTGCTCCGCCTGCGACGAGGAGGCACGGTCGCTCATCGACCTCTTGAGAGGGCGGTGACGACCCGATCCGGTCACCAGCGGGTGTGGACGTGCTCCCGGATCTCCTCGTCGTAGATGTCCCGGAGCCCGTCGAGGACGTCGTCGCCGAGCGGGTCGAGGGCGTGTTCTCGTCGTACCTGCCCGACAGCAGCCCGCTCGCGAGCGGCACGCGAGCGATGATCCCGACCCCCGGCGCTGCGGTCGGACCAGGCGCGGAGCGCGTCGATCGTGAATGCCTCGGGCACGTGCGGATCGGCGCGGCGGCCCATCTTCGTCGCGACCGTCAGTCCGGCGTCGGGGCGCTCGGCGAGAAGCCTGCCGATGAGCGTCTCGCTGCGGCCGTCACCGTAGACGTCCGCGGTGTCGAGGAAGGTGACGCCGTCATCGAGGGCCGCGTGGAGGACGGCCAGGGCATCGGACTCGTCGACGTGACCTCAGTCGGCGCCGAGCTGCCTGCAGCCCAGACCGACGACAGACCTGACGACCGGTGCGACCCAGCTGACGTGTCTGCAGGGTCAGAGCCTGGGCGGGCCTGCCACCCGGCGAACGGCCGCGGCCACTGCAGGTGCCACGGTGGCGTCGAAGACGCTCGGGATGATGAAGCTCGCGTTGAGCTCGCCGGGCTGGACCGAGTCGGCGATCGCGGAGGCAGCCGCGACCATCATCGCGTCGGTGATCTCGGAGACGTGGGCGTCGAGCAGACCGCGGAAGAAGCCCGGGAAGACGAGCACGTTGTTGATCTGGTTGGGTGCGTCGGAACGACCGGTCGCCACGACCGCCGCGTGCTCGCTCGCGGCGATCGGGTCGACCTCCGGGACCGGGTTGGCGAGGGCGAAGACGATCGCGTTCGGCGCCATCGTCGCGATGTCGTCGCCGGTGAGCAGGTCTGGCGCGGAGACGCCGATGAAGACGTCTGCGCCGACGAGGACCTCCTTGAGGGTGCCGCTCTGGCGGTGGGGGTTGGTGTGGTCGGCGATCCACTGGCGGAAGGGCTCCATCCCCTCGGTGGAGTTGTGGACCGCACCGGTGCGACCGCACGCCACGATGTCGCGCGCGCCCTGGGTGAGCAGGAGGCGGATCACGGCGTGGCCGGCCGCACCGACGCCGGAGACGACGATGCGCACGTCGTCGATGGACTTGTTGACGACCCGGAGCGCGTTCTTCAGGGCCGCGAGGACGACGATCGCCGTGCCGTGCTGGTCGTCGTGGAACACGGGGATGTCGAGCAGGTCCCGCAGGCGAGCCTCGATCTCGAAACACCTGGGCGCAGAGATGTCCTCGAGGTTGATGCCGCCGTAGACGGGCGCGATCGCGCGCACCGTGTCGACGATGGCATCCGAGTCCTGGGTGTCGAGGCAGACGGGCCACGCGTCGACGCCGCCGAACTGCTTGAAGAGCGCCGCCTTGCCCTCCATGACCGGGAGGGCTGCGAGCGGGCCGATGTTGCCCAGACCCAGCACGGCCGACCCGTCGGTGACGACGGCGACGGTGTTGCGCTTGATGGTCAGGCGGCGGGCATCCTCGGGGTGCTCCGCGATGGCCCGACAGATGCGCGCCACCCCGGGCGTGTAGGCGCGCGAGAGGTCGTCACGGTGCTTGAGCGGCACCTTGGGGTTGACCTCGATCTTGCCGCCGAGGTGGAGCAGGAAGGTCTGGTCACTGACCTTGCGCACCACCGCACCTGGGATGGCCGCGATGGCGTCGGTGATGAGGAGTGCGTGGGCCTCGTCGCTCGTGTCGCAGGTGACGTCGACGACGAGGCGGTCGGTCCGGCTCTCCGCCACGTCGAGCGCGGTGAGGGCGCCACCCGTGGATGCGACGGCTGTCGTGAGGGCCGCGGTCGCGTTGGCGGCGGCAGGAAGCTCGACCCGGATCGTGATCGAGTAGCCAGGACTCGGGGTGGCCATTGACAGTCCTCTCGCGCGACGCAACGTTGTCGATGCCTTCATCCTCCACCCGCGCCAAGGGACCGTGATCAGCAGCGTCCAGCCCGCGAGCACCAGTGCCGCCACCGTCGAGCTCAGGGCGCCCTGGGCTGCCGTGCCGACGCTCGTCAGGGCGATGGCGGCGCCGGCGGGCAGCCAGTGGGCGACGTCCGGGACCAGGCTGCCGAGGATGCCTGCCTCCATGACCATCACCCAGGTGATGGCGCCGATGATGGCAGCGACGGTGTTGCGCGTGAGCGCGCCGAGGGCCACACCGACGAGGCCGTAGAGGGCGGTGGCCACGGTGGCGCCGATCCACAGCTGGGCGACGTCGACCGGCAGCGAGTGCACCCCACGAGCACGTACATCACCAGGGCCTCGACGTAGGCGATGCCGAACGTGCCGGCGACCGCCGAGACGCACGTGAGCCGGCTGCTGATGAAGCTCGGGGCCCGCGACCGGACCGTCGACCCACCCGGTCACCCGCGACCCGAACGTGCCAGGGTCACGAGGTCGCGCATCCCGGCGTCCGGCAGGTAGGCGCGGCTGAGCGCCAGTCCGATGCGCGGGAGCGCCGCCTCGTCCGGGAAGACGAGGTAGAGCGGTTCGTAGCGCGGCTGGAACTTCGACTTGAAGGCCTGCAGGGAACGGAATCCGTAGTAGGGCTCCAAGGAGGCGCCCAGTCGGTCGAGGAAGGTGTCGAGCGTGCCCCGGTCGAGGGACTCCTCACCCACAGACGGAGAGGTGCGGGCAAGGGGCGCACCGGAGAGGGAGACCACGGGGCACCCCTCCTCCTTGAAGGTCACGCAGGCCGAGGCGATGAGGAACTCCATGGAGTAGCGGAAGCCGTGAGGCAGCCGCCGCATGACGTCGAGAGTCCAACCGGCGGGGTCACCACCCCCGGTCGCGTGGAACGGCATCCAGGACGTGATGCCGTGCACCGTCGAGTCGCCGTCGATGGCCAGGCCGACGCGGACGTTGCGGTCGAGGGCCTCGTCGACACCGCCGAGCGTGAAGCCCATCTCGGGCAGGCCCTTGTCCTCCACCCACTCGGACGAGATGGCCTTCACCTGCATCTGGATCCCGCGCGGCATGTCTGCCAGCGGGCCGATGCGGAAGCAGATCCCGAGCTTGGCCGCCTGGTTCATGGCCGTCCGGACGTCCTGCCACGACTTGCCGACGAAGTCGAGGGTGGGCAGGTCGATCCACGCCTCCTCCGCCACCTGGAGCGAGTGCCAGCCCTGGTCGCGCGCGTGGCTCGAGGTCTCCGAGGTCACGGTGAAGAGGCAGGGCACCAGGCCCTGCCCGTGGACGACGTTCGCGAACTCGCCGAGCAGTCCCGACCGCTCCTCCTCGGAGTCGCCGACGGGGTCGCACAGGCCGAGGGCGACGCCGGCGTGCACCCGATACGCCACGTATCCATGCATCGAGGACGGCGCGAACCACCGGTTCTCGGGCCAGGTCGTCATCCACGCCAGACGGTTGACCGTGCCGTGTTCCTGCAGCAACCGCGTGGCGCGCGAGCGCTGGTCGTCGTCCGCCGGCGCCACCAGGCTGCCACTGGTGCGCCGCGCCCGGCGGGGTGACGGGTTGCGGAAGGCGTGGCGGCCCACGATGCAGACGGACAGGCCGAGCCCGTTGCCGAGGAGCTCCCAGCCGGCAGCGAGCAGTCCCCGTTCGCCGACCACCACCATCCATCCGAGGTTGAGGATCTGGATGACGATGACGACGAGCAGCAGTCCCACAGCCCAGCGCCACGCCCAGCGCCGACCCTTGTAGAGCGACCGGGCGAGCCAGAGCCAGAGCAGCACCTGGACGACGCCGAGCCACAGGTCGGCGTGTGTCAGCTCCTCGGCCCGCGCCTCCGGGGTCATGGTGACCGCGAACGGGCCGTCGGCGGTGGTGAAGGGCCGCAGGAGGACCTCGGCGGCGGCAACGAGGAAGAAGCCGGACGCGAGCAGCCGGAAGTCCCGTCGGGTCAGGTGCCTGAACGTCAGCGACGGTGATCGGCCGACGAGGAAGGGGCCGAGGAGCAGGCCGAAACCCACGGCCAGGACGTGCTCGAGATCGGCCAGCGCGCCCATGTGGATGACGAAGAGCACGACGTACGCCACGAGCAGGGTGCGGACGCGCCCGCGCCAGGGCGGGGTCAAGGTCACGGAGGCGGCAGCCGCCGCGCCGAGGAAGCCCGCCGACGGACCGGCGTCGCGGACCAGGGAGAGCGTGGTGGTCCACTCGTAGCCGTGGTGTCGCGTCACCCCCAGCAGGACCGCCGCGCCCAGGACGGCGACCACGTGGCAGGACAACAGGGCCACCGCACACCGCGGGGTCCCGAGCCGCCACTCGGTGAAACCTCCGAAGACCATGAGCCCCAACAGGATCGGTACGTACTGCTGCGGTTCCACGGCGAAGAACGCGCCCGTGAGGACGGTCCACCACGAGCCCTGCTGGAGGGCCGGCAGACCGTAGGTCACAGAGTCGCCCAACGGCTGACCGCGGAGGGGGCTCCAGAGGCCTCGAGACCACACCGACAGCACCAAGACGGCGACCACGAGGGTGCTCGTCAAGGGGAGGCGACGTGTCACCGTCCGGAGACGAGACATGCTTCCATGCTCCCGCCGCTGGACGGCTCGCGTCGAGGCTTTGGCCGATCTGGGAACGGCGGTGTGCCGCAGGTGATCACCGAGCTGCGTGCGCGCGGCTACTCGTTCGTGACGCTCTCTGCAGTGATCGGACCTGCCCCGTGAGCAGTTCGCCACCGCGAGAGGGGCTCGGACACGGGTCCGAACCCCTCTGGCGATGGATCCGCCGTGGGCGCGTGGCCCTTGGGCGGCTCGGTGGAGCCGTCTACCGGTCGCTGACCACCACGGTGCCCACCATGCCCATGTAGTCGTGCAGGGCACAGACGTACGGGTACGTGCCGGCCTTGGTGAAGGTCACGGTGAAGGACCCACCGGGCTCCATGATCCCCGAGTTCAGCTGGCCGCCGCTGAAGTGGGTGGGGTCGCCGTAGGGAGCGAAGATGTTGGCCTTCTCGGGCCCGAACGTGACGGTGTGCGGAGCCGCCATGCCCGCGTTGCGCCACGTGACGCTCTGGCCGACGCGCACGTGGACGGTCGGCCTGATGAAGCGCATGACCATGGCCACGCCGTCATCGGCGCCGGCGAAGACGGTGCTCCTCGTCGCGAGTGCGGCGGTGCTTGCCCAGAGCCGCCGGCCATCGGCGATGATTCTCTCGGCCTGCGCGGCGCTCCGGCGGTCGTACTGTCCCTGCGAGTAGGGGTAGTGCGTCCCGGCGGGTCGGACGTTCACCACGCCCTTCATCATCGTTCCGTGGACGAGGCACCAGTAGGTGAAGGAGCCCACCTTGTCGAAGGTGAGGGTGTAGGTGCGTGACGCCGCGAAGCCCGAGTCGGACTCGTCCGTCATGATGCCCGAGTTGTAGTAGGAGACGCCGTCGTAGTGCCGGCCGCCCTGGCGGAACAGCTGGCTCGGGTTCGACGGGTCGAAGGGTGTCAGCGAGTCGCCCTTGGCCAGGAAGGTCACCGTGTGGATCTCCCCTGCCTTCGCCGTCCACATGATCCGGTCTCCGACATTGATCCAGATCGTGCCCGGCAGGAATGCCATTCCCTGGATGGCGTCGTCGGGCGACTCCTGACCGACCTGGACGTTCCAGGTGCGGACCTCGCGGTCCGTGCTCGTTCTGGCCTGGGCGGTGACTCCGGGGACCAGGAGCAGGGCCAGCGCCGCGGCACACAGAGCGGCGACCACCAACCGGATTCGATGCGACAAACGGGTCTTCTTCATACCAGGCCTCCTCGGCCCGTGGGTGAGTGGCGCGCTTCCGGTCACGGCCGAAAGCGGCCGGGGGGACAGACCAATGTAGGACCAGTGCGCCACGCCCCGAAGGCAAAGAACGAGAAGATCCGTTTACGCCGAATCCCCCGACAAAGGGCTCGATACGAAGACATGCACCCGGCTTGCGGGTCTCCTCGACTGTCCCGACTTCGACTGGGGCGTAAGGCTTTACGTGCGTCTACGGCGCACCAGGGTCATCCCCTCCCTGAGATTCGTCTGCTTTGCTGAACGACGGCGCGCACGGTGCCTACGCTGGACACTGGCCAGCCGGTTCCCCCGGGACGACCGTGCCGGTCTCGTCGCCCCACTCCCGGAGGCGCCATCCCTCCACCACCGCCCGGGCACCTGGAGGTCGTCATGACGACGCACGCCCAACCACCGCCACCCACTGACGAGCTCGCTCCCGACGACACGCTCGACGCCGAAGCCCGTCTCGGGCTCTACTCGACGATGGTCCTGTGTCGGACCTACGAGGAAGCCATCCTTCGCGAGTACCACGCCGACAAGGGGCCGGGGTTCGACATCGGCAAGGGCCTCGTGCCGGGCGAGATGCACCTGTCCGCCGGTCAGGAACCAGTCGCAGCCGGCGTGTGCGCGCACCTCACGTCGACGACGCACTGACCGCGACCCACCGCCCCCACCACCTCGCCATCGCGCACGGCGTGGACCTGCGCGCATGACGGCCGAGATCTTCGGCCGCGAGACAGGCCTCGGCCGCGGCCGCGGGGGCCACATGCACCTGTTCGACCCCGCCACCCACTTCTCCTGCTCCGGCATCATCGCCGAGGGCTACCCGCCCGCCCTTGGCCAGGCGTTCGCGTTCCAGCGCAAGGGCACCGACCGGATCGCCGTCGCAGTCACCGGCGAGGGAGCTGCCAACCAGGGCGCCTTCCACGAGTCGCTCAACCTCGCGGCGCTGTGGTCACTGCCGGTCGTCTTCGTCGTCGAGGACAACGACTGGGCGATCTCGGTGCCGCGCGACGGCGTCCACGGCGATCCCTCGAACGCCGACCGCGCCGCGGCCTATGGCATACCCGGTGAGCGGATCGAGGACAACGACGTCGAGGCCGTGTATGCCGCGGCCGCCGGGCCGTCGCCCGCGCCCGGGCGGGCGGGGGCCCCAGCCTCATCGAGGTCCACACCCTGCGATGTGGGGGCACTTCGAGGGTGACGCCCAGGGCTACCGCCCCGAGCTCGCCGATGTGACCGCCACGACCCGATCCCGCACTACGAGCAGCGGCTGCGCGAGCGACGGCGTACTGGACGACGCAAGATCGCCGCCATCCGCGACGCGCAACGGAAAGCGTCGAGGACGCCGTCGCCTTCGCCAAGGGCAGCCCGCGCCCGAGCCCGCATCGGCCACCGACCTACGTGTTCGCCTGAAGGAGTCACGATGGCCATCATGGCACCGCCCGTGCCCACGCCGGCGACAACCGCCGGCTCACCACCTCGAAGGCCATGGTCGAGGCGATCGCCCAGGAGATGGAGCGCGACCCATCCGTGCTGTACCTGGGCGAGGACGTCGGCGCCTACGGCGGCATCTTCAGCTCGACGACCGGGCTTCTCGAGCAGGTTCGGCCCCGAACGGGTCATCGACACCCCGATCTCCGAGACCGCCTTCATCGGGCTCGGCATCGGTGCCGCCGTCGAGGGCATGCGACCCGTCGTGGAGCTCATGTTCGCCGACTTCATGGGCGTCTGCCTCGATCAGATCTACAACCACATGGCGAAGATCCACTTCGAGTCCGGAGGCAACGTCACGGTGCCGATGGTGCTGACCATGGCGGTCGGCGGCGGCTACTCCGACGGCGCGCAGCACTCGCAGTGCCTCTGGGGCACCTTCGCCCACCTGCCCGGGATGAAGGTCGTCGTTCCCAGCAACCCTGCCGACGCGAAAGGCCTCATGACCGCTGCGATCCGTGACGACAGTCCTGTGGTCTACATGTTCCACAAGGGCGTCATGGGGCTGCCGTGGATGGCCAAGAACGCCCGCTCCATCGCTGACGTGCCCGAGGGCGAGCACGTCGTCCCGATCGGCCGGGCGGCCGTGGCGAGGGAGGGTCGTGACGTCACGGTCGTCACGGTCTCGTTGTCAGTGCACCACGCGCTCGATGTGGCGGAGAAGGTCGCGGCCGACGGCATCGACGTCGAGGTCATCGACCTGCGCAGCCTGGTGCCGCTCGACCGCGACGCGATCCTCACGTCGGTGGCGAAGACCGGTCGCCTGGTGGTCGTCGACGAGGACTACCGCTCGTTCGGGCTCTCGGCCGAAGTCGTAGCGACGGTGACCGACCACGACCCGACGATGCTGAGGGTGCCGGTACAGCGGGTGGCCGTGCCGGACGTGCCGATCCCGTATGCCCACGTGCTGGAGTACGCAGTGCTCCCACGTCACGAGCGGATCGAGAAGGCGGTCCACCGCGCGGTGGCCATATGACCGACGTCCTGTTCCCGGCCCTGTCCAAGGAGTCACCGCAGGCCGTGGGCGTCCTTGCCACGTGGTTCGTGCCGGAGGGCGCCACCGTCTCGGCCGCCCAGCTCATCGCCGAGGTCCAGGTCGACAAGGTGGCCGCGGAGGTGGTGGCACCGGTGGCCGGAGTCGTCCACCTGCTCGTCGACGAGGAGGCCAGCGTGGTGCAGGGAGCTCCCATCGCCCGGATCGACTAGGGATCCTGGTCATCCCGGGAGGTCGTGCCGGCGCGGTCGGGCGCCAATGCGTGCGGCAGGTCGTGCGGCAGGAAGAACGCGACCCCGAGCCCGACGAGTCCGAAGGCGGCCAACGCGGCCATCGCGGCGGCATACGCCCCATGGCTGAGTCCGGCCACGAGGATCGTGCCGGCGATCGCGGTGCCCAGCGAGGAACCGAGGTTGGACACGCTGCGCGACAGCCCGGAGATCTCGCCCTGGAGCTCCTCGGGGAAGCTGGACTGGACGATGTTGACCGACGGGGTGAGCATCGCGCCGAGCCCGAAGCCGATGAGGAAGAGCCCGGGCACGAAGGCCCAGGTGCTCGGCGACGCCCCGACCATGGCGATCAGCAGGGCGATTCCCGCGATGGTGAGGACGAATCCCGCCACGATGAGCGTCCGCTGGGCGCGTCGCTGCGCGAAGCGCTCGGCGCCGAGCGAGGAGAGGAGCAGGCCGACCGTCGCCGCGCGTGAAGATCACGCCGGTCTGGATGGCGTCGTACCCGCGCACGACCTGGAGGTATGCCGCGACCGATGAACGACACCCCGAGCAGCATCAGCCACTGGACGTTCTGAGTGACGAGGCCCAGGTTGGAGGTGCGCTTCCGGAACAGCGCCGTCGGGAGCAGCGGCTCGTCGCCGGCGCGTTCCTTGGCGCGCACCTCGGGAAGAAGCCGACGAGGACGAGCGCGCCGCCGAGGATCAGGCCCAGCATCAGCCAGATGTTGTTGTCGGCAGCCAGGATCCCCATGACGACGAGCACGAGGCCGGCTGCGGACAGGACCGCGCCGAGCGTGTCGAAGGTGCGGCTCGGATCCGCCGGCAGCGGGTCCTCGATCCGCCGGCTCAGCCAGAGGATCACGGCGATGACCAGGGCCTGGAACACGAACGCTGCCCGCCAGCTGATGGCCGAGGTGATCAGGCCGCCGATCAGCGGGCCCGGCGGCGGCGCCGATGCCACCCAGTGCGCTGATCGCTCCGAAGGCCCGCGCGCGCGTGGTGAGCTCGGTGAACAGCAGGGTCGTGAGGATGTAGACGGGCGGGATCAGCAGCGCCGTCCCAACGCCCTCGAAGATCGAGTTGCCGAGGATGAGAACGCCCAGACCGGGAGAGACCGCACTGAGCAGGGCACCGATGCCGTAGAGGACGAGACCGGCGATGAAGCACCGCTTGCGGCCGTAGCGGTCGGTCAGCTTGCCGCCGGGGATCATCAGCGCCGCCATGACCAGCAGGAAGATGGTGATGGCGATCTGCACGCCCTGCACCGTCGTGTCCAGGTCCTTGCTGATGTCGTTGATCATCACGTTCATGTTCGAGCCGGCGAAGCTGCAGATGAACTGGGCGAGGGCCAGCGGAACCAGAACCCTGCGCAGCGCACTCGACGGTCGTCCGCTCGTCCTTGCCTCAGTCATCTGCCCGCCTTCCGTCGTCAGCCGGTCCGGACGATCCGCCCGGCGGCCTTCTCGTCCAGCTCCGGTCCAGGGTGATCGCGGCGTCGATGAGGGACAGGTGTGTGAACGCCTGGGGGAAGTTGCCGATCTGCTCACCGGTGAGGGCGATCTCCTCCGAGTAGAGCCCGAGGTGGTTGGCGTAGGTCAGCATCTTCTCGAAGGTCAGGCGCGCCTGGTCGACCATGCCTGCGCGGGCGAGGGCGTCGACGTACGCGAAGGTGCACAGGGAGAACGTCCCCTCCGAGCCGCGCAGGCCGTCCGGTGACGCCGCGGGGTCGTAGCGGTAGACGAGGCTGTCGGTCACGAGCTCACCGTCCATCGCCGAGAGCGTGGAGAGCCAGCGCGGGTCGGTCGGCGAGATCATCCCCACCGCTGCCATGCGGAGCAGGGAGGAGTCGAGCACGTCGGTGGCGTAGTGCTGGACGAACGCCTGGCGCCGCTCGCTCCAACCACGCTCCATCACCTGGGCGTAGATGGCGTCGCGGGCCTGCCGCCACCGCTCGAGCGGAGCCGGGCGGCCCTTGGCGTCCGCCAGTCGGAGGCCGCGGTCGAAGGCGACCCAGCTCATCACCCGACCGTAGGTGAAGTCCTGCCGTCCGCCCCGCGTCTCCCAGATGCCCTCCTCGGGCTGGTCCCAGTTGTCGGTGAGCCAGTCGAGGAGCCCACTCAGTCTCAGCCACCCGTCGTGACCCGTCCCGATGCCCCGCTGCTCGACGCGGTAGAGGCTGTCGATGGCCTCGCCGTAGATGTCGAGCTGCAGCTGGTCGGCCGCGCCGTTGCCGATGCGCACCGGCGCCGAGCCGCGATAGCCCTCCCAGTGGTCGAGGACCTCCTCACGGAGGTCGCTCGACCCGTCGACGCGGTACATGATGTCGAGCGGGGATCCGACGTGCCCGCTGCGCTCCTCGACGCGGGCACGCAGCCACCGCTGCAGCGCCACCGCCTCGTCGGTGAAGCCGAGACCCAGCAACGAGTAGACCGAGAACGAGGCGTCGCGGACCCACGTGTAGCGGTAGTCCCAGTTCCGCTCGCCCCCGATCTGCTCCGGAAGCGCGGCCGTCGGAGCGGCCACGAGGCCGCCGCTCGGCGCGTACGTCATGAGCTTGAGCGTGATCGCGGAGCGGTTGATCGTCTCGCGCCACCGGCCGGCGTAGGTGGACTGGGCGAGCCACGACTTCCAGAACGCGACGGTGTCGTTGAACAGGTCCCACGCCTCAGTGACCCGGACCTGTCTCGCCGGCCCGTGACTCCCCGCAACGAGGAGCGCTCCGCGCATCTGGCCTGCGGAGAGCGTGAGCTCCGCCCGCACGTCTCCGGCGTCACTGACGTCCAACCGTCCGAGGCGTTCGTCCTCGGCCTCCCGGACCAGGTGGATGGTCAGGGCATTCGCGGATCCCTCGAACACGACGCCGTTGTCGGTCACCGAGGTCCGGTGCGGTTCGCGACCGTAGTCGAAGCGCGGCGCGACCTCCAGGACGAAGGTCATGCGGCCGCGCACGCAGCGGACCATCCGGAGGATCTGGTGCTCGGTGGACGCGGTGCTCGTGCTGGCGATCGGCATGAGGTCGACGACCTCGCCCACTCCCTCCTCGGTCAGGAAACGGGTCACCAGGATGGCCGTGTCCGGGAAGTAGAGCTGCTTGCGGGTCACGCTCTCTGCTGCGGGGCGGATCGAGAAGTGACCACCATCGCGCTGGTCGAGCAGGGCGCCGAAGACGCTGGGTGAATCGAAGCGGGGCGCACAGAACCAGTCCACGGTCCCGTCGGTCGACACCAGCGCCGCGGTCTGCAGGTCGCCGATGAGCCCATGGTCCGCGATGAGGGGATAGCCGGCCATCGTGTCCCCGTCCCTTCTCAGGTGGTTGCGCCAAGTCGTCCCACTGTCTCTGGGGTCTCCGACGCCGGCATCACCCCGTGGGGATGACTGGGCCGTGGAAAGAGCGTGGACGGCCGGCACCCCAGCTGCGTCGGAATGGCAAGGCGCCCCGCCTTCCGTGTGGAAGGCGGGGCGCTTTGGCGAGCCACATCTCAGCGTGAGCTGACCGATGGATTCAGCTGCAGCCGCTGGTGCTTCCGCAGCCCTCGCAGACGTAGCAGGAGCCGGCGGGACGCATCTTCGTGCCGCAGGTCATGCAGATCGGCGCGTCGGCCGTGATGCCGCCGAACTTCTCGAGCAGCTCGGCCGAGCTGTGCACGTCCGAGGACGCCTCACGCGCGGAGGCCGCACCGGCACCGGACTTGACCTCGGAGGCCTTGAGCTCCTCCTTGGTCAGTTCCTCGGACTTGGGCTCGGCCTTCTTCGAGACCGGAGCCGACTGCTGGAGCGACTCGAGCTCGTCCTCGAGGTCCTCGTCGGACTCGTCGGACTCGATCGCCTCGTAGGAGCCGGTCTCGACCTGGCGAGCACGCTCCGACGCCGTGTGGATGCCCATGAAGGAGCGGGTGTCGAAGTCGAGGTAGTCGAGCGCCAGACGGCGGAAGACGTAGTCCATGATCGACTGCGCCATGCGCACGTCGGGGTCGTCGGTGAGGCCGGCCGGCTCGAAGCGGAGGTTCGTGAACTTCTCCACGAACGTCTCGAGCGGCACGCCGTACTGCAGACCGATGGAGACCGCGATCGAGAAGGCGTCCATCACGCCGGCCAGGGTCGAGCCCTGCTTGCCGAACTTGAGGAAGATCTCGCCGAGCTGCTGGTCGTCGTAGGTGCCGGCCGTGAGGTAGCCCTCGGCGCCACCGACGGCGAACGACGTCGTCTGCGAGCTGCGGCGCTTGGGCAGGCGGCGACGGACCGGGCGGTACTCGATGACCTTCTCGACCTTGACCTCGGAGGCAGCGGCGTCCGCGGCAGCCTTGTTGTCCTTGGCCGTCGAGCCACCGTCGGACAGCGGCTGGCCGACCTTGCAGTTGTCGCGGTAGATCGCGAGCGCCTTGATGCCGAGCTTCCAGCCCTGCATGTAGACGTCCTGGATCTCCTCGACCGTGGCCGTCTCGGGCAGGTTGACCGTCTTGGAGATGGCACCGGAGAGGAACGGCTGCGTCGCGGCCATCATGCGCACGTGACCCATGGCCGAGATCGAGCGGGCGCCCATGGCGGTGTCGAAGACCTCGTAGTGCTCCGGCTTGAGGCCGGGCGCGTCGATGACGTGACCCTTGTCGGCGATGTACTCGACGATGGCCTCGATCGACTCCTGCTGGTAGCCCAGCTTCTTGAGCGCGCGCGGGATGGTGAGGTTGACGATCTGCATCGAGCCGCCACCGACGAGCTTCTTGAACTTGACGAGCGAGAAGTCCGGCTCGATGCCGGTCGTGTCGCAGTCCATCATGAAGCCGATGGTGCCGGTCGGCGCGAGCACCGACGCCTGGGCGTTGCGGTAGCCGTGCTTCTCGCCGAGCTTGACGACGTCGTCCCACGCCTTCGTCGCGAGCTGGTGGACGTCGGAGTCCATCGCGTCGAGCGTCTTGATGTTGTCGTTGGCGGCCTGGTGCTTGCGCATGACCCGCTTGTGGGCGTCGGCGTTGCGGGCGTAGCCGGCGTAGGCGCCGACGACCGAGGCCATCTCGGCGGAGCGCTTGTAGGCGGCGCCCGTGAGCAGCGAGGTGATCGAGGCGGCGAGCGCGCGCCCACCCTCGGAGTCGTAGCCGTGGCCGGTCGCCATGAGCAGCGCGCCGAGGTTGGCGTAGCCGATGCCGAGCTGGCGGTAGTTGCGGGTCGTCTCGCCGATGGGCTCGGTCGGGAAGTCCGCGAAGCAGATCGAGATGTCCATCGCCGTGATGACGAGCTCGACGACCTTCTGGAAGGTGACGGCGTCGAACGTGTCGTCGTCGCGCAGGAACTTCAGCAGGTTGAGCGAGGCGAGGTTGCACGAGGAGTTGTCGAGCGACATGTACTCCGAGCACGGGTTGGAGGCCGTGATGCGGCCCGTCTCGGGGTTGGTGTGCCACGCGTTGATCGTGTCGTCGTACTGGATGCCCGGGTCGGCGCACTCCCACGCGGCCTTGGCGATCTTGCCGAAGAGCTCACGGGCGTCGACGGTGTCGATGACGGAGCCGTCGGAGCGCGAGCGCAGACCGAACTCCGTGCCGTCCTCGACGGCCTTCATGAACTCGTCGTTGACGCGGACCGAGTTGTTGGCGTTCTGGTACTGGACGGAGACGATGTCCTTGCCGCCGAGGTCCATGTCGAAGCCGGCGTCGCGCAGGGCGCGGATCTTGTCCTCCTCGCGCGCCTTCGTCTCGACGAACTCCTCGATGTCCGGGTGGTCGACGTCGAGCACGACCATCTTGGCCGCACGACGCGTCGCGCCGCCCGACTTGATGGTGCCGGCGGACGCGTCGGCGCCGCGCATGAAGGAGACGGGGCCGGAGGCCGTGCCGCCGGAGGAGAGCAGCTCCTTGGAGGAGCGGATCCGGGAGAGGTTGAGGCCGGCGCCGGAGCCGCCCTGGAAGATCTTCCCCTCCTCCTTGTACCAGTTGAGGATCGAGTCCATCGAGTCGTCGACGGAGAGGATGAAGCACGCCGAGACCTGCTGGGGGCTCTTGGTGCCGACGTTGAACCACACCGGCGAGTTGAACGAGAAGACCTGGTGCAGGAGCGCGTGCGTCAGCTCGTGCTCGAAGATCTCGGCGTCCTCGGGCGAGGCGAAGTAGCCGTTGCTCTTGCCCGCGGCGGCGTACGTCAGCACGACGCGGTCGATGAGCTGCTTGAGCGAGACCTCGCGGGCCGCGGTGCCGACGGCGCCACGGAAGTACTTGGTGGTGACGATCGTGCTGGCGTTGACCGACCAGAAGTCGGGGAACTCGACGCCGCGCTGCTCGAAGATCGTCTCGCCGGTCTTCCAGTTCTGCTGGACGACGTCGCGCTTCTCCCACGTCACCTCGTCGTACGGGTGCACGCCGGGCGTGGTGTAGATGCGCTCGATCTTGACGCCCTTGGCGCCAGCCTTGGAGCGTGAGCTGCGGTTACCGATCTCCGTCATGTCGTGCGGCCTCCCTGACCGTGTCTGCTGCTGGTGGTGAGTCTTGCGGGGAGCACCGACAGTGGGTGGTGCTCCGGTGGTGCGTGGAGGGTGGTTACCGCGGGGCGTCGAACCGGGCGGGAGCGCTGGGCTCCTCCCCCAGCGCGGCGCGCTCGGCTCGCAGGAGCGCGATGGCTCCCTCGAAGTCCTCGAGGCTCTCCCACGCCTGGTAGACGCTGGCGAACCTGAGGTACGCGACCTCGTCGAGCTCGCGGAGCGGTTCGAGGACGGCCATGCCGACCTCGTGCGCCTCGATCTCGGCGTTTCCCTGCGACCGGATCGCCTCCTCGACCTTCTGGGCGAGAAGGGCCAGGTCGTCCTCGCTGACCGGGCGTCCCTGGCATGCCTTGCGCACGCCGGTGAGGACCTTGGCCCGACTGAACGGCTCAGAGGCACCCGACCGCTTGATCACGTTGAGGCTCGAGGTCTCGAGCGTGGTGAAGCGGCGGTTGCACTCGGGACACTGGCGACGCCGGCGGATGCAGGCGCCGTCGTCGGTCGTGCGCGAGTCGATGACCCGGGAGTCGGTGTGGCGACAGAACGGACAGTGCACGCCTGGTCACCTTCCCTTTCCGAGATCCAGTCGTTCCAACGAGATGCGGCCGCCCCGCATGCCGACCACCACCCCTCCCCGGGGCTTGTCGGTGTTCGTGGGACCGACGCGAGCTGGGGATGGGGCTGGGGACGACTTGGGGATGACCTGTGCGTAACCCCCGATCGCCTGGGGACTACATGTGGACGTCTTACATCTGTGTAACTACTAGATGTAGGGGTAACTGTAGGCACGG
This sequence comes from uncultured Actinomycetota bacterium, assembly GCA_963849965.1. Lineage (GTDB taxonomy): Bacteria > Actinomycetota > Actinomycetes > Actinomycetales > Dermatophilaceae > Terrabacter. The sequence continues at coordinate 205,715 of CAWKJV010000004.1, forward strand.
TGTGACCCCGATCGCAAGCACACGATGCCGATCCGGCGCGTCGAGTCGCTGACCTGCACAAATGCCACTGGCGTCCCAGACGCACCGGGCGTGTCGCGGGTCGTGGCGCCCGCTTGACCACCACATCTTGGGGTGAGCCCCGCCCGCGCATCCCTCATCTACCGGGCTACGACGAGACCCAGCACGACTGCGTATGCCGTGTGCCGGCTCACGCCCGGGCCGTCCTCGCGACGCGCTCGGCGCGGCGATGCACAGCCATGGTGTGACGACGACATGGCGCACGGGTCCTTGCTCGCGGAGCGTCGATGTCAGAGGCTTCGTGGCGTGACAAACCGGACATCAGCGCAGGACCTCCTCGATCCGACGCAGCAGCGAGAGGAAGCCCTGGCCGGCTACCGGGTCCTGGGCAATGCACCACAGCGCGAGCTGCAGGCCCTCGTCGACATCGCCGCCCAGGTGTGCGCGGTGCCGCGGGCCGCGATCAACATCATCACCTCGACGCAGCAGCAGCAGATCGCGACGACCGGCTTCGCCGCCTCGATCTGCGCCCGCGAGGACTCGATGTGCGCCGCGGTGCTCGAACACACCGACCGGGTCGTCGTCCCGGACGCCAGCCTGGACGCCCGATTCCGCGAGAACCCCTTCGTGACAGGCATCCTCGGCACCGTCCGCTTCTACGCCTCCGCACCCCTGACCACGCCGGACGGCGTCATCATCGGCCGTCTGTGCGTCTTCGACCCGCAGCCGCGGGAGCTGGTCAAGGCGCAGGAGGAGGCGCTCGTCACGATCGCCGAGCGCGTCGTCGACGTGCTCGAGCTGCGCCTGCGGACCCGCGAGCTGGAGGACCTCCCTCGCCGCCCTGACTCAGACGAGGGACGAGCTGCACCGCTCCAACGAAGCACTGTCGGTCTTCGCCGGCCAGGTGAGCCACGACCTGCGCACGCCGCTCACCGCGATCATGGCCAGCACCGAGATGCTCGGCCAGCAGCCCGCCGTTGCCGGTGACGTCTGGTCGGGGCGTCTCGTCGCCACCGCCCACCGGTCGGCGACCCGGATGGCCGGGATGATCGAGCAGATCCTCGCGCACGCCAAGGTCGGCGCCGAGCTGCACCGGACCGACACGGACCTGGACGTCGTGCTCGCCTCGGTGCTCGAGGATCTCGCCCCGACCCTCGAAGCGAGGTCGGCGAGCGTCGCAGCGGGCGAGCTGCCGACGCTGCCCGCCGACGGGCCGCAGCTCTACTCGGTGCTGCTCAATCTCGTCTCCAACGCGGTGAAGTACGCGCGTCCTGGCGTGCCGCCCGTCATCGAGGTGTCCGCCGAGCGCAGCGGCGAGAGCTGGCGCCTCTCGGTGCGCGACAACGGCATCGGCATCTGCGCCGGCGACCGCGACCTGGTCTTCGGCCTCTTCAACCGGGTCGAGACCTCCGTCGACGGCAGTGGCATCGGCCTGGCCACCGTCAAGCGAATCATCGAGGCCCACGGCGGCACGATCGGGATCAGCTCGGTGGAGGGTCCGGGGACCGACGTCTGGTTCGAGCTCCCTGCGGTGGTTCGCGGTCACGACGATCCGGGCGGGAGCTCGGAAGCCCGACGGTTCGCCGAGCTCGCGTGAGGGCGACCATCGCCACCACGACGGCGACGAGCGCCCGCGGGTCCTGGGCAAGAACCAGGACGAGCACCGACAGGTAGGCCCACAGCGCCGACCCGTCGTCGAGGGAGCTGCCGAGCGCCTCGGCCCCCGTTCGCGCGGCGTCATCGAGCAGGACCGCTGCGGCGTGGACCGCCGCACCGGCCAGGGCCGCACCGACGGCCCAGCGCAACCGGCGCAGCCACGCCGGCGCCCGTCGCCTCGGCGGGACCGGACCCCGTGATGCGTCGGAGTCGGTCACCGGCCCGGACAGGGCGCGGCTTCGGGGCACCGGGGGCAGGTTGGGCTGGGCCAGTGCAACGGCGAGCACGACGCCGAAGGCCACCACACCGAGCAGCGCGGCGGGAGAGAGTGCGTGGAGCGCGCCGTCGCCTGCGCCCGTTCCATCGGCCGCGATCCAGCCGACCACGACGTACGGGAGTGCCTGCAGGAAGGCCAGTGAGAGACACGCGGCGAGGACGAGGCGGTCACGGCCGGCAGCCACCGTCACCCGGTCGACGTCGGCACCCACGTCCGGGTCTACGTCGGGGTCTACGTCGGGGTCTATGTTTCACGTCGGGGTTCAGCTCGGCATCGGCGTCGGCGCTCACGGGACCAGCCTCGGCCAGCTCATCGGGTCGGTCCCGAGACTCGGGCCCGTCGTCGTGCAGGCACGCTCGTCAGCGCCCTGGAACACCCGGAGGTCAGGCCGGCCGGCGGCGATGACCACGAGGTTGCGCGCGCTGTCCGTGCCGGCGCGCAGATAGTCGGAGTGCCCGGCTGAGGTGCGCCCCACGTCGACGAACTCGGACCTGGAGTGCAACCAGTGGTTGCAACCGGACCCGGCCTGTTTCAGCGCGAAGGTCGACAGCCGGGCCGCGCCGGCCACCCCGGCTGCCGGGGTGCCGTGCACCATCCACCCGTAGTTGAAGACGTCGTCTCCCACCGCTCCCAGGACGTTGAGGGAACCGGGCTTGAGCGCGCTTCGCGACGCGTCGGAGAACGGCAGGCCGGGCGCGCCGAAGAGAGCCACGTCGTCCACGGCACTCGTGCGCAGCGACGCGAATCCTGCGAGGGTGGCCCCGTAGGAGTGGGCCCACACGGTCTGGTGGGCGGGATGGTCACGCGCCGCCTCGATGCCGGTGGCGAAGTCCGCGAGGGCACCGGCGTTGTCGCGGGCGAGCTTGGCGTTGAGCACGTTCCGGTCGATGGAGCTGACGATCTCGTGCACCTGTGGGGCGTCGTAGCCCATCCACGTCACGATGGCGACGTCCTGCCCGGCCGCGACCGATCGGGCTTCGGAGCGCATGCGCACGAAGGTGTCGTCGTAGCGGCGCAGATCCGTGCCGACCATCGTGGACAGGCCACCCACGAAGGTCACGACATGCTCGGCCCGGTCGACGTCCCCGACCGCGACCACCGCCTTGACGTCGAGCCCGCTCGGGTCGATGAGCAGGAGCCGCCGCTCGCCACCGTCACGACGTGCGAGCACGTCTCGGACCGCTTGGAGGGCGGCGACGTGCTCATCGGCGCGGGTGCGCTCTGCAGCGTTGCCGACCCATCCCGACCGCCGTGCCTCCCGGGCCTCCTCCCACGCCACCTCCTCCGCTCGCGCGAGCAGCACGAGGTTGGCCTCGTGGCGTGCCGTGGCGGGAACGCCGTCACGCGACCCCACCCACTCCGGGTGCTCGCGGATCGCCCTGCGACGCTCCTCGTGGGTCAGCGAACGCCACCAGGCAGCCGACGCGAACACCTGGGCGCTCACGCCCCCCGCGGCCGAGGCAGCCGGTGGCGGCGCCAGCGGCACGAGCACCGCGACAGCCGGCACCGGCACCGGCACCGCCTGTCGACGTCGCGCCGCGGGCCGATGACAGCAGCGCCCGCAACAGCTCGTCGTCCGTCTCGGCGGCCGCACGGCACGCCTGCGCCAGGCAGGCACGCACCTCGGCACGCAACAGCTCGTCGAGGCGGGCGCGGTGCGCCTCGAGGGCAGGGTGACCGAGCGAGGCCCGGACCGGGAGGAAGAGGCGCCCGTCCTCGTCGACCCACGCGCCCTCGTCCACCGCCCGCCGGTCGGCACGGTGGACGAGGTCGATGGCCGCCTGCAGCCGGCCCGCCGCGTGACCGACGGCCTGGCCCGCCACCGCGATGCTCGCCGCCAGCCGACCCAGCCCGGCGACCACGACGGCGTACCGGTCAGCCGCGGCTGACGATGCGGCACCCGACCAGCGCGGGGCAGCCGCACGACGCCAGAGCACCAGCTCGACAAGCACCAGCACTCGTCGTCGGCGGTCCTCGAGCCCCCCGCTGACGGCCGCCAGCACCTGCGGTCGGCTCCCGCGGATGTCGCGCACCGACATCGTCAGCGACCCACCGGCGACGGTCACCGAGAGCTGCCGAACGATCGTTCGACGCTCTGCCGCGCTGCACGCTCGACCGCGTCGTAGGTGTCGGCCGCCGCTGCCAGGGATCGCCCCAGCTCCTGCAGGTCCCAGCGCGTCGCGCCCAACCGGACCGTCCACGCCGCAGCGACGTCACGCAACGCCGCGCCGCAACGGCTACCCGGCAGGGCCGCGGCCAGAGGCGTCAGCTCCTCCGCGATCCCGAGTCGTCGAACCCGCACCAGGACCTCATCGACCGTGCCGGCGTCGTCGCGCAGTGCGGCCGTGTCCACCTCGAAGCGCATGCCCGCTCCTCTCCCCAGGGCAGCCACGCTAGGCCGCCCGCGGGGCAGCGTTCGTGCGTCATCCACAGGCCGCAGGACGACAGCAGAACGCCGCACCCCTGGTCAGGGGTGCGGCGTCCGTGGCAGGAACGACGGGGTCGAAGCGCCGCTACCGCCAGCCGCTGAAGGTGGAGCCAACGCGGCGGATCAGGTGGGATGGTCGAAGCGAAGGCGACACGGCATACGCGAGCGACCAGAGCCCGGGTGGGTCCCGGGTCAGCGTCCCGGGATGACGAGCTGCTGGCCGGCGTGGACCGCCGGGGAGCTGAGACCGTTGGCGACCTGGAGCTCGACGACACCCTCGGCCGTCGACACCTCGGGCAGCTCGCGGGCGGCGACCCCCGAAAGCGTCTGGCCCGACTGGACCGTGACGGTGCGCGGCTCGCCGGTGGCCGACGCGAGCTGGCCGGCCAGACCCACACCGAGGACGGAGACCACCGTCGCGACGAACAGGGTCACGACGAGCCGACCGAACCGCGTCAGGCGCACGGCTGGTCGCGCGGCGCGCGCCTCGCGGGCGGCCCGGGTCGCATCGCGGCCGGTAGGCACCAGCACGAGACGGGGCCGACCGGTCGGCAGCGACCGCGCAGGCTCCTCGGTGTGCGGCGAACGAACGGCCTCGAGGACGATGGCGCTCATGGTGACCTCCCCTTGCTCCGGAACTGGCGAACACATGTTCGATAGAACGTCTGTACGAGTTGTAGCACGTATGTTCGATGAAGTCGAGACACGCCTCGAACAGGTGTTTGGCAACTGTGTTCGAACCTCGTAGTCTCTGCTCACACCAGAAACCTCACCAGCCACCACTGACACTGGCCCCGCGCCGGGCGTCACACCGCGGTCTGACGAGCTGACGAAAGGGACACCATGGGCGTGACCGAGCTTCCCGATCGCGAGACCGGCGACGGCCTCACCGTCCGCCAGCGACGGGTGCTCGAGGTCATCCGCAACTCCGTCGACCGCCGCGGCTACCCGCCGAGCATGCGCGAGATCGGCGACGCGGTCGGCCTGGCCAGCCCCTCCAGCGTCTCCCACCAGCTCAACGCCCTCGTCGCCAAGGGCTACCTGCGACGTGACCCCAACCGGCCGCGCGCGCTCGAGGTCGTCTCCCCCGACGCCAAGGCCGAGGAGCTCGGCTACCGCGGGGGCGACGCCGACGCCGCTGCGTGCGCGGGGCGACCAGTACGACACCGACACCGGCTCGGGCGACGCCCGCCCGGAGGCCTCCTACGTCCCCGTCCTCGGGCAGATCGCTGCCGGCGTGCCGATCACGGCCGAGGAGGTCGTGGAGGACGTCTTCCCGCTCCCCAAGCAGCTCGTCGGCGAGGGCGACCTCTTCCTGCTCAAGGTCAACGGTGACTCGATGGTCGACGCCGCCATCTGCCACGGGGACTGGGTCGTCGTGCGCCAGCAGCAGCACGCCGACAACGGTGACGTCGTGGCGGCCATGCTCGACAACGAGGCGACGGTCAAGACGTTCAAGCGCAAGGACGGTCACGTGTGGCTGATGCCGCACAACCCCGACTTCTCCCCCATCGACGGCGACCACGCCACGATCCTCGGCAAGGTCACGGCCGTCCTGCGTCGCATCTGAGCCCGCGGTCCGATGACACCGTCACGCACTCGGGACGTCGTCCTCACCTACCGCTACCTGCGCGGGGCGATGATCGCCCTGCTGCTCATGCTGCTGCTCTCGGTCGGCTACCAGTGGTGGTGGGAGACGGACCACTCGTGCTGGCTCGGGTCGATCAGCGCGTACTACTACACGCCCGCACGCTCGGTCTTCGTCGGCTCCTTGTGCGCCCTCGGCGTCAGCCTCATCGCCTACAAGGGCCACTCTCCCGAGGAGGACGTGCTCCTCAACTTCTCGGGTCTCATGGCCTTCGTCGTGGCCATGGTGCCGACCGTGCCCGACGCACGGTGCGGACCGAACGCCTACACCCAGACCCCGGCGGAGATCGCTGCCGCCGTGCGCAACAACATCTGGTCGCTCGTCGTCGTGGCGGTCATCGCGGCGGTCGTGGTCGCCTGGCTCGAGCATGGCGTCAGCACCCGCGACCCCGCCGAGCACCTCAGCGCGCGATCGGTGGTCATCACCGTCGTCTGTGGCGCGGTCCTGCTCGGCGAGCTCGCGCTCTTCCTCGTCCTGCGCGACCGGTTCATCGCGTTGAGCCACGGCATCGCCGCCGGCACCATGGTCGCGGGCGTCATCGCCGTCATGGTCCTCAGCGCGCTGCGCGCCGAGGAGCGCCACCGGTCCGTCGCCTCCCACCAGGGCGCCGTCTACAAGCGGATCTACATCGCGATCGCGGTGGCCCTGGCCCTGGCGCTCGCGGTGACGGTGCTGACGGCCCTGACCTCGAGTGGCTTCGACCACGTCGTCCTCATCGCCGAGGCGATCATCATCGTGCTCTTCTGCGTCTACTGGGGCGTGCAGACCAAAGAGCTGTGGGACCTGCGCGACGGCACGGAGGCGCGACCGGTGAGGTCGGTGGCCGAGTAGGCCTCAGCTCGAACGCGACTCGTCGCCGTGATCCGATGGCGACGCTGCTCAGAAGCTCAGGGCGCGGCGCAGGTCCTCGAGGGTGGGACCGAGCGGTGCGTGCAGACGCAGCGTCGCCTGCGCGTCACCGCGCGTCGCCGATCGTGTGACGATGGCGACCGGCACGTCGCGCTGGTGCGCGCGACGTACGAAGCGGTAGCCGCTCATCACCGACAGCGACGACCCGAGCACGAGCACCGCGCCAGCGCCCTCGACGATCGAGAAGCATTGCTCGACAAGGGCTTTGGGCACTGACTCGCCGAAGAAGACGACATCGGGCTTGACGGTGTCGTTGCCGCAGACCAGGCAGCGCGGCGGGTGGAACGAGTCGACGAGCGCGTCGGCGAGCACGATGTCACCATCGGGCCGCACCTGCTCGCCCCACTGCGAGCCCACCGTGCGTGCCGCCTCGGCGAAACGGTCCATGAAGCCGGGGTTCGCCTCGGTCATCCTCTGGTGCAAGCCGATTCGCGACGTGTACTCGCCGCACGTGAGACAGACGGCACGATCGAGGGAGCCGTGCAGCTCGATGACGTCGGTCGCTCCCGACGCCTGGTGCAGGCCGTCGACGTTCTGGGTGATGATCGGCCCGACGTACCCGGCCGCCTGCAGGTCGGTGACGACGCGGTGGCCCTCGTTGGGCTCGGCCGCGTCGAAGCGCTGCCAGCCGATGTAGCTGCGGGCCCAGTAGCGCCGTCGCGCTTCCGGCGACCCAGCGAACTCGCCGTACGTCATCGGCTGGACGCGGCGGGTGCCGTCGGGTCCCCGGTAGTCGGGGATGCCGGACTCCGTGGAGAGGCCGGCACCACTGAGCACGACCACTCCACCGCCACTGACGAGGTCGACGAGGTCCTCGAACGTGCCGAGATCGTGCGTCTCGAGCGGCAGCGTGCGCGACGTCGACAGCCGAGTCGTCGCCGCGGTCATCGTCTGCTGCGGAGGTACGCCGTTCGCCTGCTGCACCGGGTCAGCCTACGTCGACCGGCGCCGCCTCCCGATCCCATGTCGAGGGTGTGACGGCACGACGGCGCAGCTCGGCCTTGCGCACCTTGGGCGGCGCCGGGCCGCCGGTGCCCCTGCGAGTGGGGTCGACGCGACACCCAGATTCTCCCCACTTCCATAATCATCCGTTATGATGGACGCATGATCGATGCTGCCGGACTGCGCGTCATGAAAGCCATCGCCGACGAGGGAAGCTTCACGAGCGCCGCCAACGCGCTCGGCTTCACCCAGCCGGCCATCTCGCAGATGGTCCGACGCCTCGAGCAGCGCACCGGAACCGTCCTCGTCGAGCGCTACGGTCGCCAGGTGCGGCTCACCGAGGCCGGTCAGGTCCTCGCCCGCCACGCGGTCGGCGTCCTGGCTGCGCTCGACGCCGCCGAGGAGGAGATCACGGCCATCGCCGGGCTGCGCGCCGGACGGGTCCGCCTGCAGGCCTTCCCCAGCTCGTCGGCCACGCTCGTGCCGCGCACCCTGGCCATCCTCAAGGCCCGCCACCCCGACATCACCGTGACCTTCACCGAGGCCGAGCCGCCGGAGTCGCTCGCGGCCCTGCGCAACGGCGACTGCGACGTCGCCGTGGCCTTCGCCTACGAGGGCGGCGACCTCGGCGAGCTCGAGGAGGACCTCTCCCTGCTCGTCACGCGCCGCCTCATGAACGACGAGGTGCGACTCGTCGTGCCGGGCACCCACCCGCACGCCGGTGACGATGCGGCGTCGCTCGCCGACTTCTCGGGCGAGGAGTGGATCGCCGGATGCCCTCGCTGCCGCGGGCACCTGCTGTCCCTCGCCGACACGGCGGGGTTCCGCCCGAACGTCGCCTTCGAGACGGAGGACTACGTCGCCCAGCTCGGACTCGTCACGGCCGGTCTCGGAGTGGCGCTCGTGCCCGACCTGATCCTCAACGCCGCCAAGCACGACGAGGTCGCGACCCTGCCGCTCACGCCCGCGTCGCGGCGGCAGATCCTCGCCGTCACGACATCCGACCTCCAGCGCGTCCCCGCCGTGGCCGCGGCACTCGACGCACTGTGCGAGGCCGCCGGCGCCGACCCGAAGACGTCCCCCGCCCAGCTCGTGGCAGCCAAGGCCTGACCGCCAGCAGCACACGGGCGCGTCACGGGCGCGCGGGCACCACCCGGCATACGGTGGCCTCATGGGTGACCACGAGCGCATCTCCTACCTGCCCGTGCCCGAGCGCGACGACGTCCCCGAGGGCGTGAGCCGCCTTTGGGACAAGGCGCAGGAGGCGTTCGGCTTCGTGCCCAACGTCTTCCGCGCCCAAGCGGTCAACGGCGAGCAGTTCCTCGCGTGGTGGGGCTACTTCAACCTCCTCGTCAACAAGGAGGGGCACCTGTCGAATGCCGACCGCGAGCTGCTCGCCGTCGTCGTCAGCAGCGTCAACCGCTGCACGTACTGCGAGGTGAGCCACGGCGCCGCGCTCCGCGAGTACACCGGCGACGCCGTCACGGCCGACCTCGTCGCGTCGAACTGGCGGCAGGCGGCGCTTGCCGAGCGGGAGTCCGCCATGGCGTCCTACGCCGAGAAGCTCACGCTCCACCCCGCCGAGGTGACCGAGCGAGATCTCGAGCCGCTCCGCGCCGTCGGGCTCGACGACCACCAGGTGGTCGAGCTCGTGCAGGTCGTCGGGATGTTCAACCTCACCAACCGGGTGTCGTCCGCCCTCGGCTTCGTGCCGAACCCGGAGTACCACTCGAGCGGCAGAGCGACCTCATGACCCGGGTCGCGCTCGCCGCCCCGGGACCGGCGGCGCTCGAGGCCGGGCTCGAGGTGGCCGCCGAGGGCGGGAACGCCGTCGACGCTGCCATCGCCGCGTCCCTGGCCGCCATGAGCACCGAGCCCGGCGTCGTCAGCCTCATGGGGGGCGCCTTCGTCAACGTCTGGCTCGCCGGCTCCGACCCGGTCGTCATCGACGGCAACGTCGAGATGCCCGGGCGCGGGCCTCGACGCGTCGGCGTTCGGCCACGGCGTGCGCCAGGTCGTCACCGAATACGGCGGCGGGGTGACGATCGGGGCGGGACACCGCGCCGTCGCGAACTCCGGTGCCCTGCAAGCACTCTCGGTGGCGCGAGACCGTTTCGGACTGGTGCCGTGGAGGCGTCTCGTCGAGCCGTCTGCCCGCGCCTGTCGGGAGGGGTACCGCATCGGCGCGGCTGCAGCCCTCTACCTGGCCATCGTCCGCGACTCCCTCTTCGGCGACGACCCCGAGGCACATGCCCTCGTGACGGGCGCCGACGGCGGCCCCCTCGAGCCGGGTGAGACGTCCGTCAACGCCGATCTCGCTGACATCCTGGACCTGCTTGGGGCGCAGGGGGTCTCACTCTTCACCACCGGCGCCGTGGGACGGGTGCTCGTGGAGGACATGGCCGCCAACGGTGGGCTCATCACCCGGGCCGACCTCACGGCATACGAGGCGGTCGTGCGCACCCCGACGATGCGGACCATGGGGGCGTGGCACATCGCCCTCAACCCGCCGCCCTCCGTGGGCGGACCGATGCTCGCGGCGATGCTCGGCCAGCTCGCGCGCCACGAGCACTGGACGTGGGCGGAGGTCATCGACATCCAGCGCAAGGTGCTCGGCTACCGTCTCTCCGTCCACGACCAGTCCCGTGACCTCGACGCTGCGGGACACGCGCTTCTCGAGGCGGTCGAACGACACGGGCTGGCGGGGCTGCCGACGTCGGCCTCGACCGCACACGTGTCGGTGCCGTCGATGAGCGACGGGAACGCTTGCGCCATAACGATGTCCTCCGGTTACGGCGCCGGCATGGTGATCCCCGGCACCGGGATCCTGCTCAACAACGCCCTGGGCGAGCCCGAGCTCAACCGTCTCGGGCTGCACGCCGTCGCGCCGGGCACCCGCCTCGCGTCCAACATGGCGCCGACGACCGGACGGAGCGCCACGGGCGCGGCGCTCGCCGTCGGCTCCCCCGGCGCCGACCGGATCACCACCGCCCTCATGCAGGTGCTCGGACGGGGACTGCTGCGCGGCGACGACCTCCAGCACTCCATCGACGCACCGCGCCTGCACGTGCGGTTCATGGACGACGGGCTCCCCACGCGTCGAGCACGAGCCGTCCGACGACATCGCCGCCGCCGATCAGGGCGCAGCGGCCTGCCGTCCCACCGCTATCCCGGGCCGCACATGTACTTCGGCGGGGTCGGGCGCGGCCGTGCTCGGTCCCGACGGGCTCGTGGCCGCGGGCGACTCGAGACGTGACGCTGCCGTGGGGGTATCTCCATGAGGGGCTGCCGCGCTCTCCCATCCGACGCGCCGCCGGCCCCGAATCATCCCGTGCAGACCCCCGACGAGAGGCCACCCGATGACCATGACCGACGACCGCCCCGACGCTCCCGCCCCCTCCGCGGCGTCCTCACGTGCGAACGGCATCGCCGCGCGGTTGGCGGCAGTCGTCGAGCCCCTCTTCGGCGGCCGGCTTCCCGTGCGCCTCAAGGCCTGGGACGGCTCCGTCGCCGGTCCCGACGATGCCCCGACCGTCGTCCTGCGCGACCCGGCGCGCCCTGCGCCGGCTCGTGCGCCACCCCGGTGAGCTCGGCCTCGCCCAGGCGTACGTCACCGGCGAGCTCGACGTCGAGGGTGACCTGCTCGACGGGTTCCGACGCGTCTGGTCGACGGCGCGCGAGCCCTGACGGGTGGTCGCCCGTCGGCCGGCACCGTGGCCGCCGTCGCCAGGAACGGCATCCGGACGGCCTTCGACCTCGGGGTCGTCGGGCTGCCGCCCGAGCCGCCCGTCTCACAGGCCCGGCTGCGCGGCCGCCTGCACACGAAGTCCCGCGACCGCAGCGCGATCGAGCACCACTACAACCTGTCCAACGACTTCTACTCCCTCATCCTCGACCCGCACATGGCCTACTCCTGCGGCTACTGGACGAGCACCGAGCCCGGCTACACCGTCGAGGACGCCCAGCGCGACAAGCTCGACCTCGTCTGCCGCAAGCTCGGCATCGAGCCCGGGGGCCGTCACCTCGACATCGGCTGCGGCTGGGGCTCGCTCTCGCTCCACGCAGCCGAGAAGTTCGGCGCGCAGGTCGTCGGCGTGACGATCTCGAGCGAGCAGAAGGCGTTCATCGACGCAGCGGATCCGTGAGCATGGGCTCGAGGACCGGGTCGAGATCCGGTTGCAGGACTACCGCGAGGTCCCCGACGGCCCGTTCGACACGATCTCCTCGATCGAGATGGGTGAGCACGTCGGTGAGCGCAACTACCCGACGTTCACCGGCCAGATCCACCGGCTGCTGAAGCCCGGTGGCCGGGCGCTGATCCAGCAGATGTCGCGCACGACCCGGCCCGGCGGCGGCCCGTTCATCGAGGCCTTCATCGCTCCCGACATGCACATGCGACCCGTCGGCGAGACCGTCGACCTCATCGAGCAGGCCGGCCTCGAGGTGCGCGACGTCCACGCGATGCGCGAGCACTACGTGTGGACCGTCAACGCCTGGTACGACACGTTCGAGGCCAACTGGGACCGCGTCGTCGCCATGGTCGGCGAAGAGGTCGCGCGCGTGTGGCGCCTCTACCTCGTCGGCGGCGCGCTCGCCTTCGAGGAGGGCCGCATGGGCGTCGACCAGATCCTCGCCGTCAAGCCGACGGCCGACGGCCGCAGCGGTATGCCGCCCGTGCGGGCCTGGTGACCACGGTGTCGTCGGTCTGGACGACCCTCGCCCCCGCCGCCCTGACCGCTTCCGGGGCCGCCGGCTTCGACGGTGGGGCCTTCGGACGCACCCTGCTGCTCACGGCGCTCGCCGTCGTCGTCGTCCTCGGCCTCACCTTCGCCGTGGCCCTGCGCGTCGGGAAGCAGGCCGTCATCGACGTCACGTGGGGGCTGGGCTTCGTCGCCATCGCGCTCACGGCCTTCGCCACGAGCGGCGGTCACGGTGACGGGCTCCGACGGTGGCTCGCGCTCGCCCTCACGGCGGTGTGGGGGCTGCGGCTCGCGGGCCACATCTTCAGCCGGTCACGCGGCAAGGGCGAGGACCCGCGCTACGAGGCGATGCTGAAGCGCGCCGACGGCAACCCCAACGTCTACGCGCTGCTGCACATCTACCTGCCGCAGGGCGTCATCATGTGGTTCGTCTCGCTCCCGGTGCAGATCGCGATGTTCGTCGAGGGCGGCGTCGGCTGCGGTCCTGTGGCTCGGCGTCGTCGTCTGGGCCGTCGGCTTCTTCTTCGAGTCGGTGGGCGACCTGCAGCTGACCCGCTTCCGCAACGACCCGGCCAACAAGGGCACGGTGCTCGACACCGGCCTGTGGCGCTACACCCGGCACCCGAACTACTTCGGCGACGCCGCCGTCTGGACCGGCCTCTTCCTCGTCGCGGCGAGCGCGTGGCCCGGCGTGCTGACGATCCTGTCGCCCGCCGTCATGGTGTGGAACCTCTACGGCGGCACCGGCAAGAAGCTCCTCGAGAAGGACATCGGCGACCGCCGTCCGGACTACGCCGACTACGTGCGCCGCACGAGCGGCTTCTTCCCGTGGCCGCCGAAGCGCGCCGACCCGTCGGTGACGAAGGACTGAGCGCTCGTCGCTGCGGGTCGGGGATGATGGGGACCATGCGCCCGCCTCTCGCCGACGTCCTCGACCTGCAGCCGCACCCCGAGGGTGGGTGGTACCGCCAGACGTGGGTCTCCCCGGAGACGGTGTCCCTTCCGGACGGACGGGTCCGTGCGACGGCCACGCTCATCCACTTCCTGCTGCCCAGGGGTGAGTCCTCGGCGTGGCACCGGGTGTCCTCGGACGAGGTCTGGCTCGCCCACACCGGCTCGGTCGTCCTCGAGCTCGGAGGCGACGGAGCCGCGCCCCGAGGCCGACGGCGACGCGGAGACCGTCGCGCTGGGTCTCGACCTCGCGGCGGGCGAGGTGGCCCAGGCCGTGGTGCCGGCCCACGTCTGGCAGCGCACCGTGCCGGGACCGGCTGACGCCCTGGTCAGCTGCCTCGTCTCGCCCGGGTTCGACTTCGCGGACTTCGAGCTCGCCGACAGCCCCACCACCGCCGCCGGTGAGGTGCAACGTGCCTCAGCCGGTCCCGCGGACGAGCCGGTCGACCCGACGGCGCCGACCAACCCAGCCTGATCTCCGGCCGGCCCGGCGCCTCACCTCGCCACGGCTCGAACCTCCCCCCGCTGGCGACGACCGCGACATCACCCTCGAGGTCGGTGCGGTGAACCTCGAAACCCCTGTCCTGCAACGACGTCATCGTTGCGGGCGCCGGATGGCCGTAGTCGTTGCCCTCACCGACGCTGATCAGCGCGAGCCGCCCGTCGATGTGGTCCAGGATCCGGTCGTCGCGGTTGCTCGACCCGTGGTGGGCCACCTTGAGCACGTCGATGTGTCCCCAGCGTTGCGGGTCGAGCTGGGCCTCGTGCAGCACCTGTCCTGCGGCCTCGCGCTCGATGTCGCCGGCGAGCAGGATGGTCGTGCCGCGCAGATGCATCGTCAGGACGACGGAGCCGTTGTTGGGCACCGACCCGGCGTCGATGCGACGTGCCGGCCACCACACGTCCGCCGTGACCGACCCGACGGTCAGTCGTTGCCCGGCGCGCAGCTCGCCGAGCGGCACCTTGGCGGCGGCGGCCAACCGCGCTACGCGAGCCGCCTCTGCAGGCGGGTCGAGCACCGGCGACGCCCGGATCTCGGCCACCGGCCGCTCGAGGACAGCGCTCAGGCCCCCGACGTGGTCGGCGTGGTAGTGCGTCAGCACGACGAGGTCGACGGCTGTCGCGCCGATACGGTCCAGGCACGCGCGCATCGGCTCGGGGTCCGGGCCGGCGTCGATGACGACGACGTGCCCGTTGCCGTTGTCCGCCACCAGGCCGTCTCCCTGACCGACGTCGCAGGCGATCAGGGCCCAGCCCGGCGGCGGCCACGCGATCGGGGCCGTCGGCAGGCCGAGGCCCGCCGTGAGCACGACGACGGCCACGGCCACCGTCGGACGGTGCCGGCTGCGATGCCAGGCCCACGGCGCGGTGGCGATGACGCCGGCGGTGAGGCCGGCGAGCAGGACCGCTGCACCTGCGGAGTCTCCCCAGTCGAGGCTGCCGAAGGGCAGCCCGGCAGACCACCTGGCCACCGCGGCGATCGCCTGTGCCGGGAGGGCGGCTCCCCAAGCGAGCCACCCGGCTCCGGTGACCCAGACGACCGACACGAGCGCGACCACGACACCGATGACGGTCGTCGGCGCCACGAACGGCGCGGCCAGGAGGTTGGCGAGGACCGCGACGAGGGACACGCTGCCCTGCAGCGGCACGACGAGCGGGGCACAGACCGCCTGGGCGGCGACCGGGATGGCGAGCACCGGTCCCAGAGGCTTGAGCGGGCCCGGCAACCAGCGCGCCACGGCGCGACCCCACGGCTGGGCGAGGACGAGCAGACCGAGAGTGGCGACGCTCGACAGCGCGAAGCCGTAGGAGCGGGAGAGCCACGGATCCCACACGAGCAGCACCGCGATCGCGGCGGCGAGCGCGGGGACCCCGGCCCGACGACGAGACGTGGAGAGCGCCAGCAGGCCGACGAGGCCCATGACGGCCGCCCTCACGACACTCGGCTCGGGGCGGGCCAGGACCACGAAGCCGATCAGCCCGAGGGCGGCCACCGGTGGCCGCCACGGACGCCGGATGCCGACGGTTCCGCAGAGCCAGAGGACGGCGGCGAGGACGAACGTCACATTGCTGCCGGAGACCGCACTGAGGTGGCTGAGTCCCGTCTCGAGCATGACCGCCGTGAGGTCGGGCGGGGTGTGCGAGGTGTCGCCGACAACCAGCGCGGGGACGAGCCCCCGGGCATCGGGCCAGAGGCCGGCCGTCGCCGAACGGAACCGTTCGCGGACGGCATCGGCTGCCTCGAAGACGCCGCCGGGACCCGCGACGACGCGCATCGCACCCTTCGGGGTCGCGACCGCGACGACGTCGTCGCCGGGCTCGGCCGGACCGAGCCGCACCGCCACCTGGATCTCGTCGTGCCACCGCAACGTCGACCAGTCCGAGCCGTGACCGATGACCAGGACCGGTGCGCTGACGGTGGTCGTGCGACCACGCCCGGACACCTGCGTCACGTCGAGGCGGACCACGCTGACCGCCGGCGGCGTCGCCGGTCGATCCTCAGCACCGTGGCTCGCACCCCGCACGGCGCGTGGTTCGGCCGCGACCGTGGCGCGCACGGTGACGACGGCTCTCTCCGCCGTCAGGTCGCCGACCGGGCCGGCGGCCCGCACGGCCCGGTGGCCGGCCGCGGCGCCGAGCAGGAGACCGAGCACCGCGCAGCCCGCGGCCACCACACGCAGGCGTGGATGCCCGGCCGGCGAGGCGTGCCGTGCGCTGGGCGGCGAGGCGCGCTGTGCGCTGGCCGGCGACGGCGCGCCCATGCGGCTGCCGGCTCGTTCTCCCACTCCGCCTGAGGCCCGGCCACCGGTGCTCCCGGGCAGTGCCGGCGACGCCCGTCAGCCCGCCGACCGCCAGGGCCACGAGCGCCCCGACCGTCACGAGCCGGACCGGCGCGACGAGGGCCCAGAACGCCACGACCGGCCAGGCCAGCACCACGGGCACGAGCAGGCGGAGGTCGATCCGGGACCGGGACCGCGGTCTGACCCGACGCACCGTCTCCCGACCGGTGAGCACGACGAGGGACGGTCCGCGCGGCCTCTGCTCGCGCTCCCTCCGCGGCTGCGACGACCGCGGGGTCACAGCGTCACCTTGGGGCGCAGCTGCGCGAGGAGCTTGTCGCCGATGCCGCTCACCTCCCCGAGCTCGTCGACCGAGGTGAAGCGGCCGTGCTCGGTGCGCCAGTCGATGATCCGTTGCGCGAGCACCGGCCCGACGCCGGGAAGCGAGTCCAGGGCCGCGACATCGGCGGAGTTGAGGCTCACCGGTGCACCCGAACCAGACGGGGATCCTCCCCCGCCCCCGGAACCCGGGGGTCCGGGCACGCCACTGCCGGACACCGGAACCTCGCCCGGCCTCGGCACTCGGATCTGCTCGCCGTCGATGACGAGTCGCGCGAGGTTGAGGGCAGCGAGGTCCGCCCCCGGCGCTGCGCCCCCGGCGGCCGCGATCGCATCGGCCAGCCGGGCTCCTGGCCGCAGCCGGACCAGGCCGGGTCGCACCACCTGCCCGACGACGTGCACGACCAGCTCCGCGCCTGCTGGTGGCACGACGGGAACCGAGCCGGAGATCGCGCCGGAACGGCCCGTCGCCGTGGTCACTCCGCCCGGGACGGCAGCGGTGGTGGCCAAGCCGCCGACGACCTGGACGGACCGCGACGAGCCGGGTGCGACGTCCGGCACCGACGTCGACCGCTCGGCCCACAGCACGCGCAGCACGAAGACGCACCCGACGGCCAGCACGAGTGCGAGCAGCGACACGACGGCCGCGCTGCTGATCGCGCGACGGCCCGTGCGCAGCTCGTCAGGCACCGTGAGCAGGCCCGGTCGGCGGGCGCGGCGCAGGTCCGCGTCGAGTCGCGTGACCTCGTCGTCCTCGGTCGCCCGGGACGACAGTCGCCGCACGGCCGACGCGACGCGCCCCGCTCCGGGCGCCTGAGGAACCCAGCCGCCCTCGGCCTCGGCCGCCGGAGCCGGACCCTCGGCGCCCACCCCTCCTGGTGCACCCACCGCCGAGCTGGATCCGAGGACCCGGGCGACCCGCTCGAGGTCAGGCGGTCTCTGGGCGGATCGGAACGGCATACCCCGACGGTAGGAAGCCGGGCGCCCGCGAGACGGTGTCCGGGCACCCGCTGGGGACAACACGCCCCGCGGCCGGAGGGGTGTGGACGGTCACAGCACGAGACGGCCCGCGCGTCGATGCACTCCCCCGCGCCCGACTGGTCCAGACTGCTCCAATGGCTCGGCACATCATGACTCTCACCTGCGACGACCGACCCGGCATCGTTGCGGCAGTGTCCGCGGCGCTGCTGGCGGTCTCGGCGAACATCGTCGAGAACCAGCAGTACTCCGACGAGGACACCGACCTCTTCTTCATGCGCACCGTCTTCGACGCCGAGCCGCACGAGGTCGACCAGGTCCTCGGACACATCCGCGACAGCCCGGCCATCGCGCACCACCACCTCGCGGCCCGGCCCGAGGACGAGCACTGCCGCACGGTCATCCTCGTCAGCAAGTTCGACCACTGCCTGCTCGACCTGCTCTACCGCTGGAAGTCCGGCGACCTGCCCATCGACATCGTCGGCGTCGTCAGCAACCACGAGGACTGCCGTGGTCTCGTCGAGTACTACGGCCTCCCCTTCACCGTCATCCCCGTGACGAAGGAGACGAAGGCCGACGCCGAGGCCGAGCTGCTGCGCATCGTGGAGTCCGAGGACGTCGGCCTCGTCGTCCTGGCCCGCTACATGCAGATCCTCAGTGACGGACTGTGCCGTGCCCTCGAGGGTCGCGCCATCAACATCCACCACTCGTTCCTGCCGGGCTTCAAGGGCGCCAAGCCCTATCACCAGGCACACGACCGTGGCGTGAAGCTCATTGGGGCGTCAGCGCATTACGTCACAGCCGACCTCGACGAGGGCCCGATCATCGAGCAGGACGTCGTCCGCGTCACCCACGCGGAGTCCCCCGAGCGCCTCGTCGCGGTCGGACGCGACGTCGAGCGTCGCGTCCTGTCGCGCGCGGTGCGCGACCACGCCGAGTCGCGCATCTTCCTCTCGGGCCGCCGCACGATCGTCTTCTGACGCGTCCCCGCTCTGCCTTTCGGCCACCTCGCGAACAACACATGGCCGACTCATAGCAACTCCCGTCACATCTTCCAGCCCGCACGCCTACGTCACCCCTGACGGTGGCGAACGGAACGTACGACGGAGACGGTGGCAGACGGCCGGAGCACGACGGACGGAGCGACGGCGCAGCCAGAGACTGATGGGCATCGCGGTGGCCGCCCTGCTCGTCGCGGGCGCCGGCGGCGCCGACGCGTTCACCCACCGCTCCGCGAGCACGCAGACGCAGCCACGCACCCTCACCGTCGCGCGTGGCACGGTGCAGCAGACGGTCTCTCGGCGAGCGGCGCCATCGCGCCGGCGACCGAGGCCGACCTGGCGTTCCAGTCGGCCGGCACCGTCAACAGCGCGGCCTCGGTGGCGGCGGGTTCGGTGGACGGGGCGGCGCCGGCGGCACCGGTGGAGCTGCAGCGGGTGGACGTCCAGGAGGGTGATGCCCGGCCGACCTCTCGACCACCCGGGTCCGGCTCGTCGATCGGTAGCGTGCAGGCATGAGCGAGTCGGGGTTCGTCGTCGGGCAGGAGCACTTCGGACGGCTGACCCGAACCGCGGACGAGAACGACGCGGCCGTGACGGCCGCGAGGGCAGAGCTCACGTCCGCCGTAGAAGCCCCGCCGGGCGAGGCTGCGGGCGGCGCGGTGCTCGATGCCGCCGTCGACCTCGCCGAGGCCCTGACGATCGCCGGGCGGGAGCACGAGGCGGTCGCGCTGGTCGGTCCGGCCGCGCGGGTCGCCAGGGAGACCGGCCGCAGCGAGACGCTCCGCTGGGCCCTGCTCGTGCTCGCGACGGCCGAGCACTACGCCGGCGCCGAGGCCCAGGCCGAGGAGCACTTCCGCGAGGCGCTCGCCCTCGCCCGCGCCTCGGGGGACCGGGTCCTCGAGCACCACACGTTGCACCACGTCGGCCGGTTCCTCGTCGACACGGCCCGCACCCGCGAGGCGGTCGAGTGCTTCACCCTGTGCCTCGCGATTCGCGAGGAGCTCGGCGAGCCCGCCGCAGAGTCCACACGGAGGGCTCTGGCCGCCCTGAGCGCAGCCGGGTGAACCACCGGTGGACCGCAGTCCGCGCTCACGGTCGCTGGACCTGACCCGACCAGGCCTCAGGGCAGCCGTCGCTGGCGCCACCAGCCGACGACGTTGTTCCTGTGCCGGGCGAGCACGAGCAGCCCGATCGCCATGAGCCACAGGCCGGTCCACACGTCGCCGGGGGCGTGTCCCGTCCAGATGAGGACCGCGACGACGACCATGGCCAACGCCCCGAAGATCGAGCCGGCAGCGACCCAACGCGTGAGCAGCACCGCGACGGCGAAGACCACGACGACGACGAGGGCGAACCACGGGTGCACCCCGAGGATCGCTCCGAGAGTGGTCGCGACCCCCTTTCCGCCGCGCCCCTTGAGGAAGGGCGACCAGATGTGTCCGAGCACCGCCGCGATGCCTACCGCGTATGCCGCGTGCGCACCGAAGAGGTGACCCGCGACGAGCGTCGGGACGAGTCCCTTGAGGACGTCGAGCACGCCGACGACGACGCCCCACTTGCGCCCGAGGACCCGGCCGGCGTTGGTCGCTCCGGGGTTGCCCGACCCTGACGACGCGAGGTCCTTGCCGAGCAGCCGTGCGATCATCGTCGCCGGGTTGAGCGAGCCGACGAGGAAGGCTGCGAGCACTCCTCCCGCCCAGGCGAGCACGGTACCGGCGCTCACGACCCGGCGACCTCGCCCGGTGACGGCGAGGCGGGCAACGGCTCGCCGGGGCGCGGCGACACGGCGATGGCGACGGTGCCGGGACCGACGTGCGCACCCACCACGGCCCCGAGCTCGACGACGAGAACCTTGGGCGAGCCCGGCACCAGGGCGTGCAGCTCGCCCGCGATCTGCTCTGCGCGAGCCGGTGCGTCGAGATGGTGGACCGCGATGTCCACGACGTGGCCCCCCTTCGTGACCTGGTCGAGGACCATCGCCTCGATGCGCGCGACGGCTCGCGACGACGTGCGGACCTTCTCGACCGGCACGATGCGTCCGCCGCGGACGGCGAGGATCGGCTTGATCGCGAGAGCCGACCCGAGCAGCGCCGAGGCGGCGCCGATGCGTCCGCCCCGGCGCAGGTGCTCGAGGGTGTCGACGTAGAACAGGACGCCGGAGGGCCCGAGCCGCGAGTGCACGGCCTCCAGGACCTCGGGCACCTCGGCTCCCCCGGAGGCTGCCTCGGCAGCAGCGACCACCGCGAATCCCATTGCCATACCGA
Source organism: uncultured Actinomycetota bacterium (assembly GCA_963849965.1). Lineage (GTDB taxonomy): Bacteria > Actinomycetota > Actinomycetes > Actinomycetales > Dermatophilaceae > Terrabacter. The sequence continues at coordinate 226,606 of CAWKJV010000004.1, forward strand.
TGGTTTCGCTGTCGATGACCTCGACCGGAACCGGCGCTTCAGCCGCTGCGAGCCGGGCTGCCTCGACCGTGCCCGACATCTGCGACGACAGGTGGACCGAGACGATGGCCGTCGCGCCCTCGTCGGCCAGTCGCTGGTACGTCTCGGCGAAGACCTGCGGTGTGGGCCGCGACGTGGTGACGATGGTGTACTCGCGCAGCGCGGCCGCGACCTGGGCCGCCGAGATGTCCCGGCCCTCGACGAAGTCCTGACCTCCGACGACGACGTGGAGCGGGACGACCTCGATGCCGTGGCGCTCGACGACCTCCCTCGGCAGGTAGGACGTCGAGTCGGTGACGATCCGCGTGCTCACGTCGCGCTCCTTCCGTCGCCAGCCGGTCCGGGACTACAGCGGGACGACGTTGACGAGCTTCGGCGCCCGGACGATGACCGTGCGGATGCCACCCTCGGTCGCCGCCCTCACCTTGTCACGGCCGAGCGCGAGCTCGCGCAGGTCGTCCTCGGAGATGCCAGGGCTCACGTCGACCCGGTCGCGGACCTTGCCCTTGATCTGGATGACGCAGGTGACCTGCTCCTGCACGATCTTCGCGGGGTCGCTCACGGGGAACGCGGCATACGCCACCCCGTCGTCGTGACCGAGCCGCTGCCACATCTCCTCGGCGATGTGCGGGGCGACGGGAGCCAGCATGAGCACCATCGCCTCGACGACCTCGCGCGGGGGCGCGTCGAGCTTCGTCACGGCGTTGTTGAGCTCGATGAGCTTGGCGATGGCCGTGTTGAAGCGGAGCCCCTCGAAGTCCTCGCGGACCCCGGCGATCGTCTGGTGCAGCTGCGTCGTCAGCGCCTGGTCCAGGGGCGCGTCGACGACCCGCACCTCGCCCGTCGCCTCGTCGACGACGTTGCGCCACAGGCGCTGCAGGAAGCGCTGGCTGCCGACGACCGCGCGGATCTCCCACGGCTTGCTCAGCTCGAGCGGGACCCATCGACATCTCGTAGACGCGGAAGGTGTCGGCGCCGTACGCGTCGTACATCTCGTCCGGGCTCACGGAGTTCTTCAGCGACTTGCCGATCTTGCCGTACTCCCGGTTGACCGGCTGGCCCTGCCACGTGAAGGTCGGCTCCTCGCCGTGGCCGCCCGGGTGCTCCTCGACCTCGGACGCGGTGACGTACTGACCACGGCTGTCGGTGTAGGCGTACGCCTGGATGTAGCCCTGCGAGAAGTACTTCCGGAAGGGCTCCTCGCTGCTGACGTGGCCGAGGTCGAAGAGGACCTTGTGCCAGAAGCGCGCGTAGAGCAGGTGCAGGACCGCGTGCTCGACGCCGCCGACGTAGAGGTCGACGCCGCCCGGGTCGCGCGTGCCGGCCGGGGCGCCCTCGACCGGGGTGTCGTGACGGCCCAGCCAGTACGCCTCGTTGGCCGGGTCGACGAAGGCGTCGTGGTTCGCCGGGTCGAGGTAGCGCAGGTAGTACCAGCACGAGCCGGCCCAGTTGGGCATCGTGTTCGTCTCGCGGCGGAACTTCCGCAGCCCGCGGCCGTCGCCGAGGTCCTTCTCGACCTCGACCCACTCGGGCACGCGCGATCAGCGGCGGCTCGGGGCTGCTCTGCGCGTCGTCCGGGTCGAACGTCTTGGGGCTGTAGTCCGGCACGTCTGGAAGGGTCAGCGGCAGCTCGTCGTCAGGGACGGCATACGCCACCCCGTCCTCGTCGAACATGATGGGGAACGGCTCGCCCCAGTAGCGCTGGCGGCTGAAGAGCCAGTCGCGGATGCGGTAGCTGATGGTCCCCTCGCCGAGCCCCTCCGCCTCGAGGAAGTCGATGATGCGCGCCTTTGCGTCGGCGACGTGCAGCCCGTCGAGCGAGATGCGCTCGTTGGCGCTGTTGATCGCGACGCCGTCGCCGAGGAACGGCTCGTCGTCGGGGTGGCCCTCGGTCGGCTGGACGGTGCGGACGATCGGGATGTCGAACTTCTCGGCGAACTCCCAGTCGCGCGTGTCCTGCCCGGGGACCGCCATGATGGCGCCGGTGCCGTAGCCCATCAGCACGTAGTCGGCGACGAAGACCGGGATCCGCTCTCCCGTCAGGGGATTCGTGGCCCATGAGCCGGTGAAGACACCGGTCTTGTCCTTGCCCTCGGTCTGGCGCTCGACGTCACCCTTGCGTGACGCCGCGAGCTGGTATGCCGCCACGGCCTCCTTCGGGGTCGCGCTCGCGTCAGCGTCCGACCCCTTCCAGGCATCCTTGGTCCCCTCGGGCCAGCTGCCTTGCGGCACCAGGGAGTCCACGAGCGGGTGCTCGGGCGCGATGACCATGAACGTCGCGCCGAAGATCGTGTCGGGGCGCGTGGTGAAGACGTCGATGCCGTCCTGCTCGCCCGTGCCGGTGATGACGGGGAAGGTGACGCGCGCGCCCTTGGACCGGCCGATCCAGTTGCGCTGCATGAGCTTGACCTTCTCGGGCCAGTCGACGCCGTCGAGGTCGTCGGCCAGGCGGTCGGCATACGCCGTGATGCGCATCTTCCACTGGCTGAGGTTGCGACGGAAGACGGGGAAGTTGCCGCGCTCGGAACGGCCCTCGTTGGTGACCTCCTCGTTGGAGAGCACGGTGCCGAGGCCCGGGCACCAGTTGACCGGCGCCTCGGACGTGTAGGCCAGGCGGTGGCCCTCGAGGACCGTGGCGCGCTCGGTCGCGGACAGGTCGGCCCAGCCGCGACCCTCGGCGTCGAGCACGGCACGACGGCCGGACTCGAACTCCTCGACGAGCTCGCTGATGGGGCGGGCCCTGCCGCGGCCACCGTCCTCGCGCACGGCCTCGGCGTCGTACCACGCGTCCCAGATCTGCAGGAAGATCCACTGCGTCCAGCGGTAGTAGTCGTCGTCGATCGTCGCGAAGGTGCGGCGGTTGTCGAAGCCCAGCCCGAGGCGGCGCAGCTGGCGCTTCATGTTCGTCATGTTCTCCTCGGTGGTCTTCCGAGGGTGCTGACCGGTCTGGACGGCGAACTGCTCCGCGGGCAGGCCGAAGGCGTCGTAACCCAGGGCGTGCAGGACGTTCTTGCCGAGCATCCGGTGGAAGCGGCTGTAGACGTCCGTCGCGATGTAGCCGAGCGGGTGGCCGACGTGCAGGCCGACACCCGACGGGTAGGGGAACATGTCGAGGACGATGAGCTTCTCGCCGCGGGCGGCCACCTTCTCCGGCTCGGCCCACGGGCCGGCGGGGTTGGGGGCGTTGAACGTGCCGTCCTCCTCCCACCGGTCCTGCCAGGAGGTCTCGATCTGCTGCGCCATCGCCGCGGTGTAGCGGAACGGGGTGTCGTTCGTCTGCTCGCTCATGTCGTCTCTCTCGTCGCTGCTCGTCTGGGCAAAGAAAAACCCCTCGCACAGGAGGGGAGCCGCGTTGATGTCGGGAGTCCCGACCTTCGTCAACGCGGCTGCGGAAGGAGCAGCAGTCCAGCCATGCGCCCAAGGTTAGCGCAGCCCCCACGTCAGCCAGCGTCTGTGGCCCCGCCTTCCCGGGCCCCACCCCCGTCGACTGGGTGCGAACCCCCGTCAGCGGAAGAGGGCGACGACGATGAGGGCCTGCGCGACGTGGTAGGTCACGATGACCGTCAGCGGGGCCCAGCGCCGCTCGTGGACGAAGCGGTCATGGCCGAGCACCGCGTCCGAGACCACGAAGACCGCGCATCCGAGCAGCAGCAGCCAGTCCCCCTTCCAGGCTGCGACGAGCACTAGCGCGCTGAGCACGAGCTGGTAGACGAAGACGGGCACGCGCTGCGCACCTGAGTGGCGGACGATGTCGCGCCCCACCTTCGCGTGGAGCAGCACCAGGGCCGGCACGGCCACCAGCAGCGGCCACGGGAAGCCGTCCACCCCCGGCGTCTCGAGGATCGCCCAGATGTACGCGACGTGGGCGGCGAGGAAGGCAGCGAGCCCGACGAGGAAGCGGGTCTCGGTCGCCCGCAGCAGCGCGACGTCCCCGACCAGACAGAACGCGAGCGCCACCACCACCGGCAGCAGCGGCGGCGAGCCCGGTGCACGCCCCTCCCAGTGGAGCGACCAGGCGAGCCCCATGAGGAGCAGCACGACGAGGGGCTTGGTCAGCCGCTCGACGACGTGGTCGCCGCGCAGCACGGATCGCCAGTTGACGAGCGCCGTCACGCCGAGCGCCACGCTGATGACCCACAGGTGGGTGGTCACGGCCCCAGATTCCCAGCAACGACTCAGGTTCGCGGGGCAGACACGCTGCGGAGCCCCACCACCTGTCGAGACGAATCGGCGAACGTCCAGTTCTCTGCCAGACTCGTCGAATGCCCATGCGCAAGTTCCAGCACACGGTCACCGCCGACGACACGTCCGCCCGGGTCGGCAGCGGTGACCTCGACGTCCTCGCGACACCACGCCTCATCACGTGGTGCGAGAACGCCGCGTTCCAGGTCTGCAAGCAGACCATCGACGCCGACCACACGACCGTCGGCACGACGGTGAAGCTCGAGCACGTCAGGGGCAGCGCCGTCGGCGCCGAGATCACCGTCCTGTGCGCCGAGCCGATCAACGACGGACGTCGCCTCGTGTGCCACGTCACCGTCAAGGACTCCGACGGCGAGGAGATCGCCAAGGGCGAGATCCACCGTGCGGTGGTCGATCCCGACCGCTTCATGAGCAAGTGCCAGCGGATCCTCTGACCCGCAGCCCCCTCCCAGCCGCGGTTGCCACGATGACCGCGTGACGCCCGGACTGCTCGGCGCCCTCCTCGCGGCGCTCGCCTACGGCAGCGCCACCGTGCTCCAGGCCGTGGGCGTACGCCGCGCCGGGGCCCTGCCCGCCGGCACCTCGCTGCTCGCACGCGTGCGGGCGGGGTCGCCGTATGCCGCCGGCCTCGCCCTCGACGGGCTCGGCTTCCTCGCGTCCCTCGCCGCCTTGCGCACGCTGCCGCTCTTCCTCGTCGAGTCGGCGGTCGCGGCCTCGGTCGCCGTCACCGCCGTGCTGTCCGTGCTCGTGCTCCACGTCCGCCTCGGGGCGACCGAGGGCGTGGCGCTGGTCGCCATCGTCGCTGGTCTCACCGGACTAGCCCTCACGGCGGGGACCGGTGGTGCTCGGGGACCGGGTGGTGCCGGGGCAGGGGCCGGCCGCGGCCGTGGCTTTCGTCGTCACCCTGGGCGGGTGCATCGCGCTGGCGGGCCGCGCCGAGCCGACGGAACGGGCCATCCCCTCGGACGGCGTCCGGACGAAATCCTCTGCACGGCAGGACGTCTCGCAGCAACCGTGACGTCGTGTCACCGACGCCGCAGCCGGTCCATCTCGCTCTCGATCTGCTCCTCGGAGGGAGCGTCGACGGCGTAGGCGTCCACGGCGTTCGCCACGACGCCGATGCCCCAGCCGGCGATCACCCAGGCGGGCCAGAAGAAGCCGGCTCCCGTCATGGCCCAGATCAGGACGAACATGCTGTTGACGAGCACGTAGATGAGCAGGTGGACGCGGAAGTCGGCCTTCTTCTTGAGCCGGCGGAGCGCTCTGCCGCGGAGGTCCACCTCGGGGACGACGCGGTCGACCGTGGGGTCGGGCACGTCAGGGTGGGGTTCGACCGGAAGCTGGTTCGCGGTCATGATGGTCACCGCTCCTTCGCGGGCCGCCGTGCGGCGGGACCCACACGGCTCCCTGTCTCCAGCCTAGGTCGGCCGCCGGCAGGCGGCCCGGAAAGGGTGCGGGAGATCACCCTCCGTCGCGGGCGTATGCCGTCCGCTCCGGCGGGTGGGTCAGAGGACGTACGCGTCGCCGTCGCGGCGGAAGCCGAGGCTCTCGTAGTACGGCTCCACCATGTCCGGCGGCGTCAGCACCCGCCGGAAGCCGCGCCGCCGGAACGGCCCCTCGGGCCCGAAGACGAACTCGCCCGGCGTGAGGTCGCGGTGCCGCGGCGTCACCCAGTCCAGCAGCAGCTGCGCGGTGCCCTCCCCCGCGTCGCGCATGAGGACGACCCCGACCGTCTCGTCGCCGCGGAGCACGAGGTAGGACGGGTCGCCCGCGAACGGGTCGTGGACGAAGTGCGGGTTGTAGCGCCGGATGTCGCCCTCGTGGACCCGCAGCACGTGGCGCAGGTAGGTGTCGTCACCGGCGACCTCGAGCACCTCGTAGACCTCGGCGTCATGCTTCTCCCGGGACATCCGCGCGAGGTAGAAGACGTTGATGCCGGCGAGGACGACGTTGAGGCCCGACCATCGGCCAGACGTGGTTGACCGTGTTGTAGACGATGAGCACGACGCAGCCCACGAGGTTGATGACCCGGAGCCGGCGCAGCTGCGTCTGCAGCAGCGACCAGACGAGGATCGCGGAGCCGACCCAGCCCACCACCTCGAGCCACGGGGTACCCATGGGCGCGACCCTAGCGCTGCCGCGCCTGCCCGTCCGTGGATCGGCGCGACCGCGGCGGCTGGTGCCCGACGACCTCGGGCCCGACGACCTTGAGCCCGACGACCGCGGCGACGATCCCCGCGAGCAGGGCGACCTTGACGACGGAGAAGCCCTCCCCACCGGTCGTCATGGCCCACGTCACCGTGAGCGCCGCCCCGAGACCCGTCCACACGGCATACGCCGTCCCGATGGGGATGGTGCGCACGGCGCGCGCGAGGCCGACCATGCTGAGCGTGCCGGCGACGAGGAAGACCACGGCCGGGACGGGGCGCGAGAGGCCCTCCGACGCGGCGAGCGCCGAGGCCCAGACCGCTTCGAGCACGGCGCTGACGAGCAGGACGACCCACGGCATCACGCCACCACCTTGAGCCCGGCGACGCAGGCGACGAGGACGAGCAGCAGCGCGGCACGGCCGGCGCCGAGTCGCTCCTGCCGGCGGGCGACGGCGAGCAGGACGGTGCCGACGGCGCCGATCCCGACCCACACGGCATACGCGGTGCCGGTGGGCAGGGCGGTCATCGCCCACGCGAGGCCGACCATGCTGAGCACGAGCGAGACGGCGAAGAGGGCGGTCGGCCGGGGACGGCGGAAGCCGTCGGACGCGGCGAGCGCGGTGGCCCAGACGGCCTCCAGCGCGCCGGAGAGGATGAGCACGAGCCAGTGCACGGCGTTCCGATCTGGCCGTCTTGTCGCAGTGCGGGTACGGCTCCCTCGTCCGCGAGCACGGCTCGCGCGCTCACCGACGATCCTACCGACAGGGGCACGTCCCGGTCGAAACGGTGTATCAGGAGCACGCCCCGGCGTACTGTCGAGTGCAGGCGCGCTCCTGCGAACAGAGGATCGCCATGAGCCGTGACTATCTCGATTTCGACGTCGCCGTCACCCCCGAGGGACAGGGGTATGCCGCTCACGTCCTCGCCTCGCCCGCGGGCGACGCGTCGGCACCCTTCACGCTCCCCTTCTCGGCCACCGACCTCGCCCAGTTCATGATCGCCGTGGGGCCGCCACGGGTCTCCTCGAGGCGACTCGTCCCGGCGGAGGCACGCGTCGTCGACGTCAAGGAGTACGGGCGGCGGCTCGGGGACGCGCTGCTCTCCGGCGACGTGGGCAAGACCTTCCGAGCGAGCCTCGACCGCGGCCCAGTCCGGTGGGCGGGACCTGCGGCTGCGGCTGCGGCTCGACGCCGTGCCCGATCTCGACCCGGTCCCGTGGGAGTACCTCTACGACTCGACCCTCGGCCGCTTCCTCACTCTCTCGCAGGAGACCCCCGTCGTGCGCCTGCTCGACTCGCTCGAGCGGCCTCCGGTCGTCCAGGTGGAGGCGCCGCTGCGGGTCCTCGTCATGATCTCGAGCCCGAGCGACATGCCCGAGCTGGCGGTCGAGCGCGAGCGCCAGCTGCTCGTGGCGACGACCGGCGACCTCGTCGCGAGCGGCCGTCTGACGCGTCACGGTCCTCGAGGACGCGACCCTGACGGGGCTGCAGCGCGCCCTGCTCGACGACTTCCACGTGTTCCACTTCATCGGCCACGGCGGCTTCGACCAGCAGGCGCAGGAGGGCGTGCTCGTGCTCGAGCGCGACGACGGCACGGCGCACCGCGTCTCGGGCGCCCGCCTCGGCACCCTGCTCCACGACGCCCGCTCGATGCAGCTCGCCGTCCTCAACGCCTGCGAGGGGGCGCGGACCTCCGGACGCGACGCGTTCTCCGGCGTCGCCCAGGCGCTCGTGCGCCAGGGCCTGCCGGCGGTGGTCGCGATGCAGACGGAGATCTCCGACCGGGCGGCGCTCGTCTTCAGCCACGAGTTCTACTACTTCCTGACGCGCGGACTCGGGATCGATGCCGCCATCTGCGAGGTGCGCAAGTCGATGGCCGTGTCCGACGAGGCGTCGGAGTGGGGCACCGCGGTGCTGCTCCGGTCGGGCGCCGACCAGCCGTTCTCGTTCACGACGAGCGCCACCCAGCCGGTCGAGCGCCCCGAGAGCCGGCTCGAGTCCCTCTACGACGCCGCGAACGGGGCGATGACGGCGAGCGCGCCGGCGACGGCCCTGCCGCTGCTCGAGCAGATCGCGGCCGAGCACCCCGACTACCGCGACGTCACGCAGCTGCTCGAACGCGTGCGGCCGGCGGGCGCGGCCGAGCCGCTGGACGGCCGACCCGCTCGGGACGGCCGACCCGGTCGACCGTCGGCCGGTCGGGCCGGTCGGTCTGGCCGGCGGCTTGACCGTCGGCTCGGCCGGCGACACCCAACCGGTGCCGAGGACCGCGTCGCCGGACGACGGCGGCCTGGAGCGGCCCGCTCCGCAGGACGAACCGGTGGTGACGCAGGAGCGGTCCTCGGGCGAAGCCCCGGCCCCGCCCCGTCGTCCTGCCCCACCAGGCAGCCGGGTCGGTCGAAGCCGGGGAAGGGTCTCGCCACATGGGTCCGGGCTGGGCTGCTGGTCGCCGTCCTCGCCGGCGGATGGTTCGCCTGGCGGGTGCTGCCCTCCCTGCTCCAGAAGGCCGAGCCCCTCGTCGCGGCGGCATGCGGGACGAGCGCGTCCACGCCGGCCGCGACCGACGTCACGATCGGCTGCGCACCCGTCGCCCCCACGATCGACGGATCCTTCGACGACTGGAGGTCGGTCCCCGAGCACGACGCGGATGCCGCGGTGTTCGGCGCGGCGGAGCGCCGGGCGGGACTCACCGCCACGTGGCAGGCGTTGTGGGACAGCGGACGCGTTGTACCTGCACGCGGTCGTCGTGGACCCGGTCGTCACGCCGACCCAGGGACCCGCGCCGCAGTGGTGGAACGGAGACGCCGTCTCGTTCGAGATCGGCCCGGACGCCCGGACGCTGGCCCGGACGGCGCCGTTGCGCAAAGGACAGGACTTCCACGTGATCCTCGCGGTGCGCGGACGACACCGACCGCCGCGCGGCGGCCGACGTCAACACCGTGGGCCGCAGCGCGCAGGGCAGGGTCGTCTTCGCGACGGGCAGCGCGAGGCCCGCGATCTCCGTCGTGGCGCGGTCGCGTGACGGCGGATACGAGCTCGAGGCCAGGATCCCCTGGGCCGAGGTGGGCCGCAGTGTGGCGCCCCAGCGAGGCGACGTGCTCGCGATGAACGTCAATCTCAGCGACGCCACCGGCCCCGGCGCGAACTGGGCCCTGCGCACGATGCTCAGCAGCAACCCCCAGCGGTCGGGCGCCAACCAGAACCTGCCCGCCCGCTGGCAGAGCGTCGCCCTCGGCGACTCGGGCTGACCATGGCCGGTCGGCTCTACGCCCTCCTCGTCGGGATCGACGCCTATCCCCCTCCGATCCCTGCGTTGTCCGGGTGCGTCAACGACGTCACCGCCTTCGCCGAGGTCCTGCGCGATCGCGTCGGCGCGGACGCCCTCGACCTCGTCGTGCTGGCGGACGGCGAGGCGACGAGGGCCGCGGTGACGACGCACCTGAGCGACCACCTCGGACGCGCCACCGCGCAGGACGTCGCGGTCTTCTACTTCAGCGGGCACGGCTCGCAGCAGGCGACGCCCGAGGAGCTCTGGTCGATCGAGCCGGACCGGCGCAACGAGACGCTGGTGTGCGTCGACAGCCGCTCCCCCGACAGCTGGGACCTCGCCGACAAGGAGCTCGCGGGCCTGCTCCACGGCATCTCGGCGTCCGGCTGCCACACGCTCGTCGTGCTCGACTGCTGCCACTCCGGTGACGGCACCCGCGACGCGGACGAGGTCGTCCGGCTCGCACCCCCCGACCCCCGGTCGCGCCCCGCCGCGACCTTCGTCGCGCTGGACGGCCCGACCGCCGCCGTCCGCGGCGCCGGGCGCTGGACTCCGGCGGGCCATCACGTGCTGCTCGCGGCCTGCAGGTCGTCGGAGAAGGCCAAGGAGGTCACCGCCGGGGGGCGCCGCCACGGCGCACTGTCCGCGGCGCTCGAGGCCGCCCTGCTCGGCTTCGACGGGCGGCCCACCTACCGCGACGTGCTGCGCATGGTCACCACCGACGTGACGAGCCGGGTCACGGACCAGCACCCGCAGATCGAGACGACCGACGCGACCGAGCTCGACCGGCCGTTCCTCGGTGGCGCGATCCCGGCCACGCCCCGCCCGCTCACCCTGAGCCGGCTGCCCGACGGCTGGTCCATCGACTCCGGCGCCGTGCACGGCGTGCCCGAACCCCTCGGTGACGACACGACCGAGCTGGCCGTCTACCCGTTGACGGGCGAGACGTCGGGCTCGCCCCTCGCCACCGCGTCCGTCACCAAGGTCCTGCCCGACCGCAGCCTCGTGCGCCTGACCCCCGAGCTCGACGAGGCCTTCATCTACCGGGCCGTCGTCACCTCGATCCCGCTCGAGCCGCTGCTCGTGGGCGTGGTCGGCGACGCTGCCGGCACGGCAGCCCTGCGCCGGGCCGCCGACCACGCCGACGAGACGCTCGTCGACCTCGTCGACGTCGGTCACGACGGGACCGTCAGCGGCGGCACCACCGTGGCGGACCTGCTCGTCGAGGCCACCCCGGAAGGCTTCGTCATCACGCGCCCCGGCGTCACGCGCCCCCTCGTGCCCGTCGTCGCAGGGCGAGGGTCGCGAGGAGCGGACCGTCCTCGCGCTCGAGCGCGTCGCCCGCTGGCTCCGGCTCTCGGCACTGACCAACGCGGCCACTGGTTTGGCCGCCGACGCCGTCCGCGTCGAGGTGGACGCGGGACGGGCGCCGTGGGCGCCGGCGGCACCCTGACGATCGCGTATGCCGGCAGCGACGCCCCGCGCTTCACCGTCCGTCTCGTGAACACCACCTCCACCCCGCTGTGGGCCGCGCTGCTCGACCTCACGGAGACGTACGGCATCTTCACCGACGCGTTCCCGGCCGGCTCCGTCGCGCTCGGCCCGGGTGAGTCGACGAGCGTCGACCTGCTCGGCCAGGTGGCGGACGCCCTGTGGGAGGCCGGTACCGCGTCGTTGCGCGACCAGCTCATGGTCGTCACCAGCACGCTCGAGTTCGACCCGCGGTCGCTCGAGCAGGAGGAGCTCGACGTGAGCGCGGTTCCCGCTGGTCGGGACCACGAGGGGCGCCGACGTGCACCCGAGCCCGAGGTCCAACCTGGAGCGGGCCCTCGGCGGCACCCGCACCCGGCGCCTGGGGCGGAGTCCCGAGGAGGCCGGGGTCGCCGACTGGCGCACGGACTCGGTCTTCGTCGTCACCGTGCGGCCTCGGTGACGAGGAGGCTTGACAGCGGGGTCGAACGGGCGTGGGCGCGTCGACCGGGCGGACTCCCGCGCCGTGGAGCTCAGCGGCACGGGCGACTACCAGGTCTTCAGGTCCGGCCTGGTCTGGCACCTGTCCGTCCTGCCGCGGGCCTCCCGGGGGCCACCACCGACTTCGCGGGGCTCTTCGACGTCAAGGAGGGGCGCTTCGACCACCGCGTCGACGACGTCGAGGTCACGACCGATGAGATCACCGTTCGCCGGCCTTCACCCTGCGCGTCGTGCCCGTGTTCCGGGACGTGCCGCTCTCGACGCCCTACCACCCCGGGGTGGCTCGGCGGGAGAGTCACCCCGCCACGGAACACCGCCGGTGGCGCGCGCGCAGTCCTATCGTCACGTCCGCCGATCCCCGCGTGGGCCAGCTCGTCCGCAACAGCACCTGCGCGTCCTCTGACGGTGAGCGAGAGGTCGAGCGAGGCCGGTCGTCATCCACCACCCACCTCTCCTTTGCCGAGTACCGTGAGGGTGAGTTCCTGGCAGGACGGTGTGGGGCCGTCACGGACCCTGGGTGGTGCACAGTGTCGACGACATCGACGTCCACCGCATCGCCACGCGTCGTCCAGCAACCGCGACCACTGCGGATCGCCATGGTGGCGCCGCCCTACTACACGGTGCCCCCGCAGGGCTACGGCGGCGTCGAGTCCGTCATCGCCGGGTTGGTCGACCGACTCGTCGCACGCGGACACCACGTCACGCTCTTCGCCGCGGGCAGACGCGGGACAGCCGCGCAGGAGTTCGTGCGCACGTGGGAGCTCCCGCCGGCGGAGCAGCTGGCGCTCGCACTGCCGGAGGTCGTGCACGCGGCCAGGGTCGAGAGCCTGCTGCAGGCGCACACCGTCGACCTCGTCCACGACCACACCCTCGCCGGGCCCCTCACGGCGGGCGCACGCCGCTCGCCCACGGTCGTGACCGTGCACGGCGCGATGGACGAGCTGTCCGAGATCTACCGTCCGCTGGGGAGCACCGTCAGCCTGGTGGCCGTCAGCGAGGCCCAACGGCAGCGCGCGCCGGACCTGAACTGGGTGGGGACGGTCCACAACGGCATCGACGTGGACAGCTTCCCCTACCGCGCCGACAAGGACGACTACGTCCTCTTCCTCGGCCGTTTCCACCCGCAAAAGGCCCCGCACCTCGCGGTCGAGGCCGCCCGGCGGGCCGGGGTGCGGATCATCCTGGCCGGCAAGTGCACCGAGAAGGTCGAGCACGAGTACTACGCCAGAGCAGCTGGCGCCGCTTCTGTGCCCCGACGCCGTCGAGGTGGGGGTCGCCGACCAGGCCGTGAAGCGTCGCCTGCTGGCCGGCGCCCGCTGCCTGATCTTCCCGATCCGGTGGGAGGAGCCGTTCGGACTGGTCATGGTCGAGGCGATGGCCTGCGGGACGCCGGTCGTGGCCCTGGCCCGCGGCGCCGCCCCCGAGGTGGTCGGCCACGGTCGCACGGGCTTCGTCGTCGAGCGGCCCGAGCAGCTCGCACCGGCCATCGCGGCCTGCGCCACCCTGGACCCAGCCGACTGTCGCCGACACGTGAGCAGCCGCTTCAGCCTCGACGTCATGGCGACCGGCTACGAGGGCGCCTACCGTCGGGTGCTGGCCCGCCAGGGCGCTGGGCCCACCGCTACCTCCCGAACGGCTCGAACCCGCACCGTCGTCTGAGCGGGACCAGCCGGACCCCACACCCCGGGAAACGCAGAAGGACCGGACGCGAACGCGTCCGGTCCTTCTCTCATCGGGTGGAGCTGAGGGGACTCGAACCCCTGACCCCCTGCATGCCATGCAGGTGCGCTACCAGCTGCGCCACAGCCCCTTGCGGGTGTCACCTCGTCGAAGCGACTGCGTAACCATAGCGGGTCCGCGGCCGTCAGCCAAAATCAGGGACGGCCTCCCGGATCAGACGTTCCAGGGCCCGAGGTTCCAGCCGCTGATGCGCCACCGGGTCACCTCGGAGAAGCTCTTCCCGGCCTCGACGAGCTCGATCCAGTGGCAGTTGTCGAGCCCGCGGAACACCGCGTCCGACGTGTCCTGGTCGAGCCCCACGAGCTCGCTCGCCGCGACGCGCGCCGAGACCCCGTGGGCCACGACGACTGCGGTCTCGCCCGGCATCAGCTCCTCCGCGATCTCGCGCAGGGCGGCGCCCGCCCGCTGCGCCACGTCCGCCCGGGTCTCCCCGGTCACCCCTCGGGGGGCGTCCTCGCCGCGGTCCAGCGCCGCGATGACCTCGGGGTAGCGCTCGCGCACCTCGTCGGCGTGCAGGCCCTGCCACTCCCCCACGTGGACCTCCCGCAGACGCGCGTCGAGCCGCACCTGCCGAGCCCGTCAGCCCGGCGATGGCATCGGCGGTCGAGGCCGCGCGCCGCAGGTCGCTCGAGACGATGAGCGCCGGCGCGTAGGCCGCGAGGTGCGGCGCCGCGGCCTGCACCTGCTCGCGGCCGCGGTCGGACAGCTCGGTGTCCTTGTGGCCCTGCCAGACCCGTGCCGCGTTGTCCACCGTCTCGGCGTGACGCACGATGACGACGCGACGCGGCCCGACGGGACCGATGGCGGGCACGGATGCGGCGGGGGTCACGCCTCGTCGGCCCCGTCGGCGTCGCTGTCGGCACCGCGTCGGGCCGGAGCCGCGACGGTCGCCAGGTCGATCTCCGGGCAGTCCTTCCACAGGCGCTCGAGCGCGTAGTACTCGCGCTCCTCCTCGTGCTGGACGTGCACGATGATGTCGCCGAAGTCGATGAGGACCCAGCGGCCCTCGCGCTCACCCTCGCGGCGGACAGGCTTGCTGCCCAGCTCACGCAGCCGGTCCTCGACCTCGTCGACGATGGCGCCGACCTGACGCTCGGACGGGGCCGAGGCGATGACGAAGACGTCGGTGAGCGGCATCTGCTCGCTCACGTCGATGGCGATCACCTTCTCGGCGAGCTTCTCCTCGGCGGCCAGCGAGGCCACCTTGGCGAGCTGGATCGAATGGTCTGCTGCGGTCACGAATCTCCTTGTGGCGAAAAAACTCTGATGGGCTCCGCGGGCGTGGCCACGCGGGCGTCGTGCTGTGGGTGGTTTGTCGGCGGGTGCACGGGGGGCGGAGCCCCCTGTGGGTGGGAGTAGAGGTGGTACTTGTTGATGTACTGGACGACCCCGTCGGGCACGAGGTACCAGACCGGTTCGCCGTCCGCCACGCGCGACCGGCAGTCGGTGGAGCTGATCGCCATCGCCGGGACCTCCTGGAGCGTCACCCGCTGCTCGGGCAGTCCCTTGTCGGACAGCTCGTGTCCGGGCCGGGTGACCCCGATGAAGTGCGCCAGCTCCCAGAGGTGCTCGGCGTCCTTCCACGAGAGGATCTCGGCCAGGGCGTCGGCGCCGGTGATGAAGAACAGCTCGTCGTCGGGCCGCTCCGTCGCGGATGTCACGCAGGGTGTCGATCGTGAACGTCGGGCCGGGCCGGTCGATGTCGACCCTGCTGACGGTGAAGCGCGGGTTGGAGGCCGTCGCGATGACGGTCATGAGGTAGCGGTCCTCGGCCGGCGAGACGTAGCGGTCGGCCTTCTGCCACGGCTGGCCCGGTGGGGACGAAGACGACCTCGTCGAGGTCGAAGCGCGACTGGACCTCGCTGGCGGCCACGAGGTGACCGTGGTGGATCGGGTCGAAGGTCCCACCCATGACGCCGAGGCGCATGGTCAGTGCTGGGCCCCGTCGGATCCGCTCGAGCTGCCGTGCGTGCCCTCGGTGGGACGGGCGGGCCGGGGCGCCTGCACCTTGTAGGCGGTGTTGCGGAAGCTCCACGTGACGCCGAGGGCCACGAGGAACAGCGCGAACGTGATGAGGAAGTAGGCGATCACCGGCAAGGGAAGCTCGCGCGCAGCTTCCTCCCCCTCGGCGACGAGTGCGAGGACACGATCAGACATGCGCCCAGCCTAGCGCCAGCGGTCGTATGCCGGCCGCCGGGCCACGCGCCGGTCGTTCCCCCGGGTAGGACCTCCCGTTCGCCGGCCCGCCGAGACCCAGCGGTGCCGACAGGACCGACAGGACCAGGACAGCCACGTGACAACTGTGGGCCATCCCCGGCCGTAGGCTAGATCGCATGGTTCCTGAGTTGTCCGTGGTCATCCCGATGTACAACGAGGAGGAGGTGCTCCCCCTCCTCGTCGGGCGGCTCCGACCGCTCCTCGACGCCATGGACACGACCTACGAGGTCGTCGCGGTCGACGACGGGAGCAAAGACCTGACGGCCGCGCTGCTCCAGCGCTACCACCGCGAGTGGCCTGCACTTCGCGTGGTGCGCCTGCGCGCCAACGCCGGTCACCAGGCGGCGATCTCGGCCGGGCTCGTCAGCGCCCTCGGCGACTACGTCGTCACCCTCGACGCCGACCTGCAGGACCCGCCGGAGATCATCCCCCAGATGCTCACGGCCGCGAAGGACGACGGGGTCGACGTCGTCTACGGCGTGCGCAACGACCGCTCCACCGACACGTGGTTCAAGCGCGTCTCGGCTCGGGCGTTCTACCGGTTCATCGGCCTGATGTCCCAGACGTCGGCGCACGCCGACGCCGGTGACTACCGGCTCATGTCGCGCGCCACGGTCGACGCCATCAACAGCCTCCCCGAGCACAACCGCGTCCTGCGCTTCATCGTGCCGGCCCTGAACTTCCCCTCCGACACCGTGCACTACAAGCGCGAGGAGCGGGCGGCCGGGGACTCGAAGTACCCCTTGCTCAAGATGGTCAAGCTCTCGCTCGACTCCCTGACGGGCTTCTCCACGGCCCCCCTGCGGCTGGCGACCTTCGCCGGCTTCGGCGGTGCGGTCCTCGCGGTGCTGCTCGTGCTCTACACGCTCATCTCCCGCTCGCAGGGACACACCGTGGCCGGCTGGACCTCGACCGTCGCCATCGTCGCGGGCGTCGGCGCGGTCCAGCTCGTCTGCGTCGGCATCCTCGGCGAGTACATCGGGCGGATGTACGCCCACATGCAGGGCCGGCCGACCTACTTCATCGCCTACGACTCGATGACGGCCGACTCCGGCTCACACGGACCGACCGACACGCCGTTGCCGGCCCAACCGACCGGGACGCACCGACGGATCAGCCCGGAGCCCTGCCGTCGAGGCACAGCCCGCCGTCGAGGCGCAGCCCGCCGTCGAGGCGGAGGCGGGTCAGCTGCGCGGCTGAGCCCGGAGGAGCAGGCTGACGCCCGGCAGGCCGCCGACCGGGAGGTAGCGCTCGGCCGTGATGATGGAGCGCAGCCCGAAGTTGACGAGCGGGTGCACGTCGTCGAGGTCCGAGCCCGAGCTCGTCCTGCGTCGCATCGCCACGACCGGGCGCAGCAGCACGTTCCACGAGCGCACGTCGGTGACCTCGAACCCGCCGCGGTCGAGCAGGTCGAGCAGGCCCTGGCGGGTGTAGCGGCGGACGTGGTCGACCGCCTCGTCGTGGTCGGACCACAGCCTGGGGTCGGCCGGGACCGCGACGAGGTAGGTTCCGGTCGGCTTGAGCACGCGACGCACCTCGGCCACCGCCGCGTCGTCGTCCTCGAGGTGCTCGAGCAGGTCGAAGGCCACGACGAGGTCGAGCGAGGCGTCCGCGAGCGGGAGCCGGGTCGCGTCACCGCGAAGGGTGGCGAGTCCGCGGCCGTGCGCCACCTCCGCGCCGTCGGCGCCGTACTCGAGGGCGATGGCGTCCCAGCCGTGCTGACGCAGGACACGGGTGTTGCCACCGCCCGCCGCGCCGATGTCGAGGGCGCGCCCGGGGGTCAGCCCCGAGATGGCCTTGGCCAGGAGGTGACGTCGCTCGCGATACCACCAGTGGTCGTCCTCGAGCTCAGCGAGCTTGCGGACCTCGGTGCCTTCCATGGTCGGACATCATGCCATCCGGTTCGGGTAGATCAGCGAAGCGGTGTCAGCGGGTGTGACCGTCGCCCTCGACGACCCACTTCGTCGTCGTCAGCTCGGGCAGCGCCATCGGGCCCCGAGCGTGCAGCTTCTGCGTCGAGATCCCGATCTCGGCGCCGAAGCCGAACTCGCCGCCGTCGGTGAAGCGGGTGCTCGCGTTGACCATGACGACGGCGGCGTCGACCTCCGCCGTGAAGCGGCGGGCGGCCGCCCGGTCCTCCGTGACGATCGCCTCGGTGTGCCCCGTGCCGAAGTGGCGGATGCGCTCCATCGCCTCGTCGAGGTCGTCGACGACCGCCACGCTCATCTCCAGGCCGTGCCACTCCGTCCCGAAGTCCGCCTCGCTCGCGAGGGCGTATGCCGCCCCGGCCGCCTCGGCGTAGCCCGTGACCTCGGGTGCCACGTGCAGCCGCACGCCAGCACCTGCGAGGTCCGTCAGCGCCTTGGGCAGGAAGTCGGCGGCGGCGTCGCGGTGGACCAGGAGCGACTCGGCGGCGTTGCAGACACTCGGCCGCTGCGTCTTGGCGTTGAGGGTGATCGCCTGCGCCTTGTCGAGGTCGGCAGCGCGGTCGACGTAGACGTGGCACACCCCGACGCCGGTCTCGATGACGGGGACGGTGGACTCGCGGACGACCGTCTGGATGAGATCGGCTCCCCCGCGCGGGATGACGAGGTCGACGTAGCCGCGCGCCGTCATGAGGGCACGAGCCGCGTCATGACCACCCCCCTCGAGAAGCGTGACTGCGTCTGCTGGGAGTCCTTGTGCCGCAAGGGATTCGCGCATCGCCTCGACCAGGGCGTGGTTGCTGCTGGCCGCGGCGGAGCCCCCGCGCAGCAGGACGGCGTTGCCGGACTTGAGGGCGAGACCTGCGGCGTCCACCGTGACGTTGGGACGCGCCTCGTAGATCATCCCGATGACGCCCATCGGCACCCTCACCTGACGGATCTGCAGGCCGTTGGCGAGGGTGGACCCGCGCACGATCTCACCGACGGGGTCAGGGAGCGCCGCCACGTCGCGCAGGGCCTGCGCCACGGCAGCGACCCGCGCGCCGTCCAGCCGCAGGCGGTCCTGCAGGCTCACGCTCATCCCCTTGGCACGACCGCGCTCGAGGTCCTCGGCGTTGGCGGCGATGACCTCGGCGGCCGCGGCGTCGACGGCGTCGGCGAGCTGGAGCAGGGCCGCGTCCTTCTCGGCGCGTGACATCAGGGCGAGGCGACGCGAGGCGACACGCGCGCGCTCGGCGAGGGTCGTGACGTGCTCGACGACGGCGGGGTCGATGGTCTGGGACATGCCCCAAGCCTAGGTCGTGCAGCTCTGACCGGACCGCCCGTTTCCCGGAGGCTGGACCGCCGGAGCGGGCGTCGTGACCGTCGGGCGGGCCGGGTGGACGCCCCTGCGTGAGCCGCGATCCGTCACTAGAGTTCGAGATGTGTCGCCTCACTCCGTCATCAGCACCGCCCGACGGCTCGTCGTCAAGGTCGGCTCGAGCTCCCTGACGGGCACCGACGGTGGCCTCGACCACGCCCGACTCGTCGCCCTGGTCGATGCCCTGGCCCACCAGCACCTCGGCGGCACCCAGATCGTCCTCGTCAGCTCGGGCGCGATCGCGGCCGGCATCCACCCCCTCGGGCTCAGCGCGCGCCCCCGCGACCTGGCGACGCAGCAGGCCGCGGCCTCCGTCGGGCAGGGCGCCCTGCTCGCCGCCTACACCCGGGCCTTCGGTGGCCACGACATCACCGTCGGCCAGGTGCTGCTCACCGCCGACGACGTGACGCGTCGGACCCACTACGCCAACGCCCGTCGCACGCTGGAGCGGCTGCTCGACCTCGGTGTCATGCCCATCGTCAACGAGAACGACACCGTCGCGACGAGCGAGATCCGCTTCGGCGACAACGACCGGCTGGCCGCCCTCGTGGCCCATCTCATCGACGCCGACGCCCTCGTGCTGCTCTCCGACGTCGACGCGCTCTACGACGCGCCGCCGAGCCGGCCTGGTGCGACCCGCATCCCGGTCGTGCGCGGCCCCCACGACCTCACCGACGTCGAGGTCGGCGGCACCGGGTCCAAGGTCGGCACCGGCGGCATGGCGACGAAGATCGAGGCCGCCCGCATCGCCACGGCCGCCGGCGTCGTGACGTCCGTGACGGCCGCCCACCGGGTCGTGGAGGTGCTCGCGGGCCAGGACGTCGGCACCGTCTTCCTGCCCATCGGCGTCCGGGGTCGCTCGCGGCGGCTGTGGCTCGAGCACGCGACCACGGCCCGCGGACGGCTCCTCGTCGACGCCGGCGCCGTCACCGCGCTCGTCCACCGGAAGAAGTCACTCCTGCCCGCCGGCATCACGGCCGTCGAGGGCACCTTCCACGACGGGGACCCCGTCGACGTCTGCGGCCCGGACGGGGCGACGGTGGCACGTGGCCTCGTCAACTACAGCTCGAACGAGCTGCCGGCGCTGCTCGGACGGTCGACGAAGGAGCTCGCCCGCGACCTCGGACCCGAGTACGAGCGCGAGGTCATCCACCGCGACGACCTCGTCGTCCTCTGACCGTCGCGGCACGTCCCAGGGTCGCCACGGCATACGCCCGCTGACGGCGCCGCGTCACGACGCGCGAGTGGCCGCGCATCCCCCTGGGTGCGCGGCCACTCGACGGTGTGGGCTCGCCGCGGGTCAGTGGTGGGTCGCCGTCTCGGCGCCGTGACCGGTGAGCGAACGGACCTCCATCTCGGCGTACTTGGCCGCGTTGTACTCCTTGCTCGTGACCGTCCCGATGTAGCCGAGGACGAACCCGAGCGGGATCGAGACGATGCCCGGGTTGTCGAGCGGGAACCAGTGGAAGTCGACGCCCTGGAGCATCGACGGGCTCTTCTTCGTCACCGCGTCGACCGCCTTGCCCGAGACGACCGGGCTGAAGATGATCAGCGTGATGGCGCTGACGAGACCGCCGTAGATGCTCCACAGCGCGCCCCGGGTGTTGAACCGCTTCCAGAAGAGCGAGTAGAGGATCGTCGGCAGGTTCGCGCTGGCCGCGATGGCGAAGGCGAGGGCCACGAGGAAGGCGATGTTCTGCCCCAGGGCGAAGATGCCACCGATGATGGCGATGGCGCCGAGGACGAGCGCAGCGAGCCGCGCGACCTTGACCTCCTCCTCCGGCGTGGCCTTCCCCTTCTTGACGACCGTGTTGTAGATGTCGTGCGAGAGCGACGCGCTCGCCGTGATCGTCAGGCCGGCGACGACCGCGAGGATCGTCGCGAAGGCCACCGCGGAGATGATGCCGAGCAGGATCTCCCCACCGAGCTCGAACGCGAGGAGCGGGGCGGCCGAGTTGACGCCACCGGGTGCGTTCTTGATCTCCTTGGCGCCCACGAGCTCCGCCGCCCCGAAGCCGAGCACGAGGGTGAAGAGGTAGAAGATGCCGATGAGCCAGATCGCCCAGACGACCGAGCGGCGGGCCTCGCGCGAGGTCGGCACCGTGTAGAAGCGCATGAGCACGTGCGGCAGACCCGCCGTGCCGAGCACGAGCGCCATCGAGAGCGAGATGAAGTCGACGGGGTTCTTGTACTGCAGTCCCGGCTGGAGCAGGTCCTTGCCGCCCGCCTCCTGCGAGGCCGTCGTGGCCTCGCCGAGCAGGGTCGAGAGGCTGAAGCCGAACTTGCCGAGCACCCAGACCGTCATGATCGCCGCGCCGATGATGAGCAGCACGGCCTTGATGATCTGCACCCAGGTCGTGCCCTTCATGCCGCCGTAGATGACGTAGAAGATCATCAGGATGCCGACGACGACGATGACGAGCCGCTGGCCGAGCGCTCCCTCGATGCCGAGCAGGAGGGCCACGAGACCACCGGCTCCCGCCATCTGGGCGAGCAGGTAGAAGAACGAGACGACGAGCGTCGAGATCGCTGCCGCGATGCGCACCGGACGCTGGCGCAGCCGGAAGCTGAGCACGTCGGCCATCGTGTACTTGCCGACGTTGCGGAGCAGCTCGGCGACGAGGAGCAGGGCGACGAGCCAGGCGACGAGGAAGCCGATGGAGTAGAGGAACCCGTCGTAGCCGTTGATGGCGATGGCGCCCGCGATGCCGAGGAACGAGGCTGCCGAGAGGTAGTCACCGGCGATGGCGATGCCGTTCTGGCGGCCCGTGAAGGCCCGTCCGCCGGCGTAGTACTCAGCCGCACTGCGGTTGTTGCGCGAGGCCCGGATGACGATCGCGAGGGTGACGACGACGAAGAGGGCGAAGATGCCGATGTTGATCGCCGGGTTGCCGACCGTCGTCGCTGCGCGGCGCGACCGCTGGGACGAGCGACGGGGCCGAGGCGAGGAGCGCGCTCACTTCTGTCCCTCCCATCTTCCGGGCGAGGGCTTCGGCCTCGGGGTCGAACACGCGGTCGGCCCAGCGGGCGTAGATCATCGTGATGGCGAAGGTGGAGACGAACTGGAGGAGCCCGAGGATCAGGCCCCACGTGATGTTGCCGGCGACCCGCGTCCCCATGAAGTCCTTGGCGAAGACGGACAGCAGGACGTAGAGGAAGTACCACGCGAGGAACAGCGCGGTCAGCGGGAACACGAACTTGCGGAACTTGCTGCGCAGCTGGTCGAACTCGGGCGAGTTCTGCATGGCGACGTTGGGATCGTCGACCACGCGCTCTGGAGCCTCTTTGCTCACTGGGCCACCTCCGGGGCGGTTGGTCGTTGCGCGGTGCGGCTGTCGCCGACGCGCCCCCGCCCCTGCGGTGGTGAGTCGACGCCCCTGTCGCCCCGCGCGCCGACCACACGGCCGGCGAGAGCAAAGGTAGGAGTTCGCGCGGCTGCCCGGCAGGGACACCGGGCCCGGCATCGCTCAGTGGCGCCGACCGCTCGCCGTGCGTGGCCTCAGTCGCGACGAGCGGTCTGCTGGGAGCGACGAGCGGTCACGTCCGTGCTGCCGTATGCCGCGTGTTGCGGGCCGCCGCCAGTGCCCTCCGTCGTGGTTGCCGGCGGGGCCGTCGGGGCCGTCGGGGCCGTCGGCGACGTTGTCGCCGAGGGGCGGCGGTCCCACCGTTCGGGATGGAACGAGCCCCGGTTGAGGTCGATGTGCTCGGGTGCGTGCAACCGCACCATCGTCTGCGCGACGTGCTCGGGCGTGCTCGCGCGGGTGGCGATCGACACGAGCACCATGGTCGCGAACGACAACGGGACGCTGACGGCCGCCGGCTGCGTCATGATCACGCCGAACCAGCCGCCCGTCGCGATGCCGAACGTCGTCGACACGACGGCCCCCATCGCCAGGCCACCCCCCACGACGAGGCCGGCGATCGCGCCCCGCGCCGTGAGGCCCCGCCACCAGATGCCGAGCAGCAGCATCGGGCAGAACGTCGATGCGGCCACCGCGAAAGTCAGCTCGACCGCGTGGGCCACGGGGACGCCCGCCGACACGACCGTGAGGACGAGCGAGACCGCGACGACGGCGACCGTCGAGAGCCGGAAGGAGCGGATGCCCTGTCGGCGTCCGGCTCCCCACCGCACGAGGTCCTGGCTCACGACGCCCGCCACCGAGACCACGAGCCCGGTCGACGTCGAGAGGAACGCCGCGAAGGCGCCGGCGGCGAGCAGCGCCGTGAGGCCCTCGGCGACCGGCCCGTCGAAGAGCCGGCTCGGCAGCTCGAGCACGACCGAGTCGGCGCGGCCCGCGGCGACGAGGTCCGAGGCGACGTAGCGACCGATGACGCCGTAGGCGACGGGCAGCAGGTAGAAGGCCGAGAGCAGGACGAGCACCGCCAGCGTCGCTCGTCGTGCGGCCCGGCCGTCCCGGTTGGTGTAGAAGCGCACGACGACGTGGGGCAGGCCCATCGTGCCGAAGAAGGTGGCCAGCACGAGCGAGTACGTCAGGTAGAGCGCATGGTCGCCGCGCAGCGGCTCGACCCAGTCGGCGACGAGGACGGCGCCGACGTTCGGGTCCGCGCTCCGGTCCCCGAGCGCGCCGAGGAGGAAGAAGAGCGGCGTCAGCAGGGCCAGCAGCTTGAGCCAGTAGTGGAACGCCTGCACCAGGGTGACGCTCCGCATGCCGCCGGGGAGGACGTTGAGGCACACGACGACCGCGACGGCCAGCTGACCCACCCACGACGGCGCCCCGGTGAGGGTGCGCAGGGTCAGGCCGGCGCCCTGGAACTGCGGGATGAGGTAGAGCAGCCCGATCGCGACCACGAGCAGGCTCGAGGCTCGCCGCGCCACGACGGACTCGAGGCGCAGCTGGGCGAAGTCGGGAAGCGTGTAGGCGCCCGATCGCCGCAGCGGCGCGGCGACGAAGACGAGCAGCACGAGATAGCCCGCGGTCCAGCCCACCGGCAGCCACAGCATGTCCACGCCGCGGGCCAGGACGAGACCCGCGACCCCGAGGAACGATGCGGCAGAGAGGTATTCGCCGCTGATGGCCGATGCGTTGAGCACCGGGCTCACGCCGCGCGACGCGACGTAGAAGTCGCTCATCGTGCGCGAGAGCCGCAGCCCGAAGGCGCCGACGGCGAGGGACGCGAGCGACACCAGGATGACGGCGACGATGCTGGCCGTGTTGCTCACCGGTCGCGCACCCCGCTCACCTGCCGTCGAGCAGGTCGCTGAAGTCGTCCTCGTTGCGCTCGGACTGGCGCACGTAGAACCAGCCCAGGGCGATGATCTCCGTGAAGGCGACAGCAGTGAGCAGGACCCAGGGCAGAGGCACACCGAGCACGTCGACCCCGGCGATGCCGGGGACGGCCCGGAAGACCAGCGGCAGCAGCCCCAGCGTCGCCGCCAGGACGAGCAGGACCGCGAGGGCCAGACGGAGCTGGCTGCGCATGAGCGAGGTGATGTAGACCTCCCCGAGACGCGTCTGCTCGTCGATCTCGGAGGCGATGGAGACGTTCCGGGTGCGCGCGGCGGACGTGCGGGGGCTCGTGACCCGGACCCGGGCGCGACTGCGCGACGCCCCCGGCGCTTCAGGGGCCGTCATGAGCCACCGCGTCCGAGCGGTTGGGCACGTCGGACGAGGAGGTCGCGGAGCGCGCGCGTGTGACGGCGGCTCACGACGAGCTCGTGGCCGCCGACCACGACCGTCGTGCGCCCGCCCTCGGTGCGCCACTCGGTGATGTGGCCCAGCGCGACGAGCGAGGACCGGTGGATGCGCACGAACCCCGCGTCATGCCACTGGTCGGCGAGGGTGGTCAGCGGAACGCGCACGAGGTGGCTCTCGGTGGCCGTGTGGAGCCGGGCATAGTCACCCTGCGCCTCGACGAAGAGCACGTCGGAACGCGGCACGAGCCGGCTCACCCCCGCGAGCTCGACGACGATGCTCTCGTCGGCCGGCGACGCAGCGCGCTCGCGACCGTGGAGCTGGCGCACGACGCGGCGCACGGCCTGGTCGAGCCGCTCGTCGCGCACCGGCTTGAGGACGTAGTCGACGACGTTGAGCTCGAAGGCGTCCACGGCGTGCTGCTCGTGCGCCGTGACGAAGACGACCGGTGGCTGCGTGGTGAACCGCGACAGCACACGGGCGAGGTCGAGGCCGCTGAGGCCCGGCATCTGCACGTCCATGAAGATCGCATCGACCTGCTCCTCGTGGAGCACCCGCAGTGCCGCCTCCCCCGACCGGGCCGGCACGACCTGGCTGACGCACTCGTGACGGCCGAGCATCCAAGCCAGCTCGTCGAGAGCGGGGGCCTCGTCGTCGACGGCGAGCACGCGCAACAGTGGTGTCACGTCGCCGGCTGCAGCTGAACCACCTTGCGCCTCAGTGCTGTTCGCAAAGCCGATCACACGTGCACCCCCGGCCGGAACTTGGGCAGTCGCACGACGACCTTCGTGCCGGCGCCCGGAGCGGTCTCGACGACCAGGCCGTAGTCGTCGCCGAAGGCCGTGCGCAGTCGCTCGTCCACGTTGGCCAGTCCCACCGACTCACTGCTCGGGTCACCGGCCAGCACCTGTCGCACCCGTTCGGGGTCCTCCCCCACGCCGTTGTCCTCGATCGTCACGACGCAGTCGTGGTCGGCGTCCTGGGCCAGGATGCTGATCTCGCCGTGCCCCTCGCGGCCCTCGATGCCGTGCTGGACGGCATTCTCGACGAGCGGCTGGAGGCACAGGAACGGCACGACGACCGGAAGCACCTCCGGAGCCACCCGCACCGTCACGGTGAGGCGGTCGCCGAAGCGCGCCTTCTCGATGACGAGATAGGCCTCGATGGAACGCAGCTCCTCGGCGAGCGTCGTGAACTCGCCGTGCCGCCGGAAGGAGTAGCGCGTGAACTCGGCGAGGTCGAGGAGCAGCTCGCGGGCCCGTTCGGGGTCTGTGCGGGTGAAGGACGCGATCGCCGTGAGCGAGTTGTAGATGAAGTGCGGGCTGATCTGTGCGCGAAGGGCCCGGACCTCCGCCTCCATGAGGCGGGTGCGCGAGGCGTCGAGTTCCGCGAGATCGAGCTGTCCGGAGACCCAGCGGGCCACCTCGTTCGTGGCCCGGACGAGCCCGGCCGAGGCCCGGTCGGTGAAGACCTGCAGGGTGCCGACGACCTTCTCGTCCACGTCGAGGGGGGCGACGATGGCCTGTCGCACCACGCACGACGGCTCGTCGCACGCGACGTCGGCGCCGTCGACGACGGTGGTGCGTCCGTGGGCGAGGGTGCCGGCCGAGATCACCGCTGGTTGGTGGGCGTGGTGCGAACGACCACCGTCCCACGCGAGCAGACCGGTGGTGTCGGTCATCGCCACGGCGGTCGCTCCGAGGAGCGACCGCAGGTGCTTGAGCGACTTCTCGGCGGCGGCCGGGGTCAGGCCCCTCCGCAGCGGCGGCGAGGCGAGCAGGGCGGTGTGCAGCGTGCGGTACGTCGCACGGTCGGCCTCGGTGCCGAGGTGACCGCGACGCAGCAGCGCGCCCCACGAGCTCATGCCGACACCCTATGCGCCCACCCCCGCCCCACCCCGTCGAGTGCTCAGTTCCCGACGTCGGAAAGTGGGCACTCGACTGAACGGTGCGCGGATCCCGCCGCCTCGACATCGAGTGCCCAGTTCCCCACGTCGGGAAGTGGGCACTCGACTGAACGGTGGGGTGGGTCAGGCTCCGTTGTCCTCGTCGTCCTCTTCGGCGGCGACGTGCCACAGGCCGGACCGGCGCTCGGCGTCGAGCTCCTCCTGGGTGGCGGCGCGGGCCGCGTAGCGGTCCTTCTGCGCCTCGCGCTTCTCGTCACGGGTCGGACGCGAGGACTCGGACAGGCGCAGGTCGGTGCCGCGCGAGCCGAGCAGCTCGGCCCCGGCCTGCAGCGTCGGCTCCCAGTCGAAGACGACGGCGTCGTCGGTGGCCCCGATGACGACGGTGTCGCCGGCGACCGCGCCGACCTTGTAGAGCTCGTCCTCGACACCGAGCCGGCCGAGGCGGTCCGCGAGGTAGCCGACGGCCTCGTCGTTGCTGAAGTCGGTCTGCCGCACCCAGCGGATGGGGCGCGCCCCGGTGACGCGGAAGAAGACGCCGTCGGGGCCGTTCTCCCTGGTCACCGAGAAGCCCTGGTCGTCGACGGACCGCGGTCGCAGTACGACCCGCTTGGGCACGGCCTCGCCGATCTCCTTTCGGGCGGCGTCGACGTGGCGGGCCATCGCGAAGCTCAGCTCGCGCAGGCCCTCATGCGCCACGGCCGAGACGATGAAGACCTCGATACCGCGGGCCTCGAGGTCGGGCTTGACCATCTCGGCGAGCTCGCGCGCCTCGGGCACGTCGGCCTTGTTGAGCACGACGATGCGGGTGCGCTCGGACAGCGGCCGGCCGCCGAGGTCGGCGTCGGGGACGTAGAGCGAGAGCTCGTTCTCGATGACGTCGAGGTCGCTCATCGGGTCACGGCCCGGCTCGAGGGTCGCGCAGTCGATGACGTGGACGAGTACCGAGCAGCGCTCGACGTGGCGCAGGAACTCCAGCCCCAGCCCCTTGCCCTCGTGGGCGCCCGGGATCAGTCCGGGCACGTCGGCCACGGTGAACCGGCTCGATCCGGCCGTCACGACCCCGAGGTTGGGCACGAGCGTCGTGAAGGGGTAGTCGGCGATCTTCGGCTTCGCGGCCGAGAGCACCGACACGAGCGAGGACTTGCCCGCGCTCGGGAAGCCGATGAGGGCCACGTCGGCGAGCGACTTCAGCTCGAGCACGACGTCGATGTCCTCGCCCGGCTCGCCGAGGAGCGCGAACCCGGGGGCCTTGCGACGAGCACTCGACAGGGCCTTGTTGCCCAGGCCCCCGCGACCGCCGGCGGCGATGACGTGCTCGGTGCCCATGCCGACGAGGTCGACGATGATCTGCCCCGAGGCGTCCTTGACGACGGTACCCTCCGGCACGGCCAGCACGAGGTCGTCGCCGTCGGCGCCGTTGCGCTCGTCACCGGCACCGGGCGCGCCGTTGCCGGCCTTGCGGTGCGGGTGGCGGTGGTAGTCGAGCAGCGTCGTCGACGACGGGTCGACGCGCAGGATGACCGAGCCTCCCCGGCCCCCGTTGCCGCCGTCGGGTCCGCCGAGCGGCTTGAACTTCTCGCGCTTGACGGAGGCGACACCGTGCCCGCCCGCCCCGGCGCTGAGGTGCAGCACCACGCGGTCGACGAAGGTCACTGCCATGGGAGGTCACTCTTCCAGATCAGGGTGGGCGGACGGCATACGCAGGATGGCTGGAGCCGAGGAGGTGGCACTCGCGAGCTTGCGAGGGACTGCCACATCATTTCGGAATGCCGGGTCGCCCGGGAAAGGCGGAAGGGCGGGCCGCTCGGGCCCGCCCTTCCGGTACATCAGTGGTGATCGCGTCGATCACTCAGCGGCAGCGGTCTCCGGCTGCTCGATGTTGACCGTCTTGCGGCCACGCTTCGTGCCGAACTTGACCGCGCCGGCCACCAGGGCGAACAGCGTGTCGTCGCCACCGCGGCCGACACCCTCACCCGGGTGGAAGTGCGTGCCGCGCTGACGGACGAGGATCTCGCCCGCGTTGACCTTCTGGCCACCGAAACGCTTGACGCCGAGGAACTGTGCGTTCGAGTCGCGACCGTTGCGGGTCGAGGACGCACCCTTCTTGTGTGCCATGTCAGTCCTTCTCTCGTGAGTCTCTGGGTTCCGGGCGGATCACGCGTTGATGGCGGTGATCTTGACCTGGGTCAGCGGCTGACGGTGGCCCTGACGCTTGCGGTAGCCGGTCTTGTTCTTGTACTTCATGATGACGATCTTGGGGCCCTTGGCGGCCTTGACGACCTCGGCCTGGACCGACACCTTCGACAGCTTGTCGGCGTCGGACGTGACCGTGGTCCCGTCCACGAGGAGCAGCGGCGTGAGCTCGATGGCATCGCCGGGCTGACCCGTCACCTTGTCGACGAGCAGGACATCGCCCACCGACACCTTCTCCTGGCGACCGCCAGCGCGAACAATCGCGTACACAGTGAAACTCACTCTCTCATCAAGGGTTGGTATCGCCGCTTTCGGCACCGGCCCGTCAATACGGGCCCGGTGGGCGCACCAAGGACAAAGATTACCGGCTGGGAGCGTCCAGCTCCAAACCGAGGTCAGGCCCCGCCGGTGGGACGGGACTCGCTGCTGGCGCGGGGCGGGCCGGCTGGCGCGACGACGCGTCCCCGACGGCGACGCCCCCGGGCGGCGGGCTGCACCTGCACGTTCGCCTCGACCGGGGCGGTCCCTGTGGTCTCGACGGTCACCTCGGGCTGCACCGCGGTGACGCGGGTGCCGAGCCGTCGGATGCCGTCGGTGCCGTCGGAGCCGTCGGTGGCACTCGTGGCGTTCGTGAGGTCGGACTCGAGCTCCACGTGCTCGCCACCCGAGGTGGCCTGCCCGTCGGCGCGGTCGGCGTCCTGGGCGTCGTCACCGGACCAGGGACCGTTGTCCTCGGGGAAGCCGTGACCGGCGCTGGCCTCGCTGTGGACCTCGCCGGGGCCTCACCGTGCGAATCGGCGTGGACCTCGGCGCGGACCTCGGCGATGGCCTCGGCCGCCGCTTCGCCCGCGGGCTGACCGGACGCGCTCTTGAGCGCGGCCGCGTGGGCGGCCGCCGCGATCTGGGCCGCGGTCGGACCGTTGCTCTTCGACTCCGCGTGCGAGGCCTGCTGGCTCGGCTGCTGACCGGACTGCTGGCCGGACCGTTGCCGTTGCCGTTGCTGCACCGCCGCCCTGGCTGGGGCTCTGACCCCGGCCGCGACGACGGCTGCTGCCGCCGGTGTCGCCCTGGCTCTGCTCCTGCGGGTGCGCGCCCTTGTCGACGGGGTCGGTGTGGATGATGAAGCCGCGCCCGTTGCAGTGGTCGCACGTCTCGGAGAAGACCTCGATGAGGCCCGAGCCGACGCGCTTGCGGGTCATCTGCACGAGCCCGAGCGAGGTGACCTCGGCGACCTGGTGCTTGGTGCGGTCGCGGCCGAGGCACTCGAGCAGGCGGCGCACGACGAGCTCGCGGTTGCTCTCGAGCACCATGTCGATGAAGTCGATGACGATGATGCCGCCGATGTCGCGCAGCCGGAGCTGGCGCACGATCTCCTCGGCCGCCTCGATGTTGTTCTTCGTCACCGTCTCCTCGAGGTTGCCACCCGAGCCGACGAACTTGCCGGTGTTGACGTCGACGACGGTCATCGCCTCGGTGCGGTCGATGACGAGGGAGCCACCGCTCGGCAGCCAGACCTTGCGGTCCATCGCCTTGGAGAGCTGCTCGTCGACCCGGTGGTGGGTGAAGAGGTCCTCCTCCGCCGTCCACTTGCTGACGCGGTCGGCGAGGTCGGGGGCGACCGACGAGATGTAGGGGTGGATCTCGTTCCACGCCTGGTCCCCGGCGACGACGAGCTGCTTGAAGTCCTCGTTGAAGACGTCGCGGATGACACGGACCGTGAGGTCGGGCTCACCGTGCAGGAGCATCGGGGCCTGGCCGCCCGTCGCCGAGCCGGGCGCGCCGTTCTTCTTCTTGCCCTTGCTCTTGCCCGCGCGGGGGCTGGACGCCTCCTCGGCCTTGGCCTGGATGTCCTCCCACGTCCGGGTGAGGCGCTCGACGTCGGCGCGCAGCTCCTCCTCGCTCGCCCCCTCGGCGGCGGTGCGGACGATGACGCCGGCGGAGTCCGGCACGACGTCGCGCAGGATCTTCTTGAGGCGGGCGCGCTCGGTGTCGGGCAGCTTGCGGCTGATGCCCGTCATCGAGCTGTTGGGCACGTAGACGAGGTAGCGGCCGGGCAGCGAGATCTGCGAGGTGAGACGCGCACCCTTGTGGCCGATCGGGTCCTTCGTGACCTGCACGAGCACGGTCTGGCCGGAGCCGAGGGCGTTCTCGATGCGCTTGGGCTGGTTGGCCTCGAGGCCGGCGGCGTCCCAGTTGACCTCACCGGCGTAGAGCACGGCGTTGCGGCCCTTGCCGATGTCGACGAAGGCGGCCTCCATCGAGGGCAGGACGTTCTGGACCCGACCGAGGTAGATGTTGCCGGCCATCGAGACGTTCGTGGCCTGGTCGATGTAGTGCTCGACGAGGACACCGTCCTCGAGGACGCCCATCTGGGTGCGCCCGTCCTTGTTGCGCACGACCATGACCCGGTCGACGGCCTCGCGGCGGGCGAGGAACTCGGCCTCGGTGATGATCGTGCGACGGCGGCCGGCCTCACGGCCCTCACGACGGCGCTGCTTCTTCGCCTCGAGACGGGTCGAGCCCTTGACGGCGACCGGCTCGTCGCTCTGGGTGCGCGGCTGGCGCACACGGGTCGAGACGTTGGGGGTGTCGTCGCCGGACTCGGCGGCGGAGCCGGCGCGGCGGCGACGCCGGCGACGACGGCTCGAGCCACCCTCGTCGTCCGCGTCACCCTCGGTGTCGGCGTCGATCTCGGTCGTCGCGGTCGGCCTCCGCCTCGTCCACGGTCTCGGCGGACCCGCGACGTGCTCCACGCGAACCTCGGGAGTCGTCCGAGTCGGCCTGCTGGTCCTGGGCCTCGTCCTCGTCGTTGCCGCGGCCACGGCGGCCCTTGCCGCCACGGCGGCGGCGCGAGCGGCGGGGGCCGCTCTCCTCGTCGGACTGGGCGTCGGGCTGCTCGTCGGTCTCGGACAGGTCCTCGTCGGCGGCGACGGGCTCGTCGTCCTCGCGCTCCTCGACCGGCTCCTCGACCGCGGGCTGCGGCGTGCCCCGGCGGCGACGGGTGGGCACGGCCTGGCTCGCGTCGGGCGCCTGGAAGAGCACGCTGAAGCTGGGGACCGCCGTGGTCGGGCGGTCGTCGTCGTCGGAGTCGGAGATGCCGACGGTGGGCAGCTCCTCGGCCTCGTCGAGCGCCTCGACGTCGATGATGGCGGTGCGGTCGACGGTCGCGGCCTCGGACCCGGCGGAGGAGTCCGCCTCCGGCTGGGTGGCGTCCTCGTCGTCTCCGGTGAGCACGCCGGCCACGAGCTCCTCGACGGCGGCACTGGCTCGGTCGGCCTTGGTGCGCGATCCGCGCTTCGTGGCCCGGGGAGCCGTCGGCGCGTCGCCGGAGCTCGACCTTCTTGCGGGTGGCGCGCTTGCGTGCCGGACGCTTCGTCTCGGCGGCCTCGGTCGTGGCGGCTTCGGTCGTGGCGGTCTCGGCCTCGACGACCTCGGTGGTGGTGGCGGGCGTGTCGGCCGTGTCACCGGTGTCACCCGTGGAGAGCGGTGCCTCGGCTGCTCCCTCTGGCTGGGGGACGCCGCGGCGGGGGCCGTCGGCTCGATGGTGGTGGCCTTCTTCGTCGTGCGACGCGCGGCACGGCGGCGCGGGGCGGGCGCGCTCGCGGCCGGAGCTGCCTCCGCGGCGGGCGCCTGGGCGTCCTGCCCGGCACTCCGGTCATGGCCGCGCTCGGCGTCGTGCTCGGCGGGGAACAGCGTCGCGTCGTTGCCGGAGGTGGTGTCGTTGGGTGCCATCAGGCAGCCTCCCGTCAGGTGCGGTGTGACCCACACCCGGCCGGAGCCGCCGACACCGCACGAGTGCGGTTGCAGTCGTCGCGCCGCGTGTGCGACGGAACGGAAGTCGTCTCGCTACACCCGAAAACGGTTCGCGCTGGGCGCGGCCCCGTGATCGAATGCCGTCGGCGTCCTGGTCGGCAACCTTGTCGTCGTCATGACCTGGCAGGTCATTCCAGCGGGTCGGTCACCCTCACGTTTACGGTGTCGAGCGGTCCCTGCGCCAGTCGCGTCACCAGTGGGGGGCGCGGAGGCTGCAGGTCGGCGATCTCACGCAGCGCGGTCAGAATGTCGTCGGGGCGTACAGCCGGTGTGGTGTGCCGTACGACCATGCGCAGTATCGCACAGTCGGCCCCGACTTCGTGAGTCGTGACCGTGTCGGTGAGCGCGTCGCTCGGCGCAAGCACTCGAGCGGAGACGATCGAGCCACGCACGTCGAAGGTGCGCGGACCGGACTTCGTCAACCGGGTCACCTCGGCCGTGTCGCGCTCCAGCAGGGCCGCCACGGCCGCGTCGCAGGACCTCACGCGGCACGCCGGCGAACTCGAGCAGCCAGTCGCTGGCCTCGAGGCGGTCGGCGAGGGCCCCCGGGGCGGCCTCGACGACCTGGAGGATGTCGATCCCCTGCGGCAGAGCCTCGTCGAGGGCGACACGCACCGAGTCGGGCTGGACGCGCTGGGTCACCGAGATCTCGAAGTACTCCGCCTCGCTGCCCGTGCCCGTGGCCGCAGCGTTGGCATAGCTGATCTTCGGGTGCGGGTGGAAGCCCGCAGAGAAGGCCATCGGCACGTCCGCCCGGCGCAGCGCCCGCTCCAGCGCGCGCTGGAAGTCGCGGCTCGAGGTGAACCTCAGCCGTCCCCGCTTCGTGTAGCGGATCCGGAGCTTCTGGACCGCGGGATCCGGTGCCGGACCCTCGGGGACGCGCTGACGTGCCTGACGAGCCATGCCCGGAAGGCTAACCGTTGGCGGCTCACGGCCCTAGCGGGCCCGCTGAACCGTCAGTCCGTGGAGAAGCCGCGCCGCGCGTCGGCGCGGCGCTGCCGCTCGGCGGTGTCGGCCTCGTCGAGCCGGGTCGCCTCGGCGAGGGTCGGCGCGGTGCCGCCCAGACTGGCCGGGAGGTACTTGAGGTCGGGGCCGGTGAGCGGCTCGTAGGCCGCTCTCGCGACGGCGAGCAGGTCGGCCATGACCGCCTTGTACTGCTCGGTGACCGCGTCGGGGTCGGCATCGGGCGCGACCGGGATCGGCTCGCCGACGTTGATGAGGATCGGCACGTTCGTGCGCCCGAGCCGCTTGGGGTGACCCTTGGTCCAGACGCGCTGGGAGCCCCAGATCACGACGGGCAGGATCGGCACGCCCGCCTCGATCGCCATCCGCGCCGCGCCGGTCTTGAACTCCTTGAGCTCGAACGAGCGCGAGATCGTCGCCTCGGGGAAGACGCCGACGATCTCGCCGGAGCGGAGCGCGTCGACCGCGGCGGCATACGACGCCGCACCCGCGGTGCGGTCGACGGGGATGTGGTGCATGCCGCGCATGAGCGGCCCGCTGACGGGGTGGGAGAAGACGCCGTCCTTGGCCATGAACCGCACGAGCCGGTCGGACTTCTGGGCGGCGAGCCCGGCGTAGGCGAAGTCCAAGTAGCCGGTGTGGTTGATCGTCATCACCGCTCCCCCGGCGCGCGGGACGTTGTCGTCGCCGAGGATGGTGAACTTCAGTCCCTGCATCGCGAAGACCCCACGGGCGACACCGATGACGGACGAGTAGACGGGCTCCATGGGGGACACTCTGCCCTGCGTCGCCACGCTTCGGCACGCTTCGGCACGCTCGGCACAGCCGACGCCGGGTCGGGACCAGATGCGGCTGTCAGCCGGGTGTGACCTGCCCGGCTGCGACTTCTGACGGGCCGGGAGGCCCGGCCACACGGCATACGGCCAGAAAGGCGGTCGAAGGCACCCCGACGGCCATGGAAGGATTGGGCGCATGACTGACACGCCTGCCACCACGACCTCGCGGATCCCCGAGCGGCCCTCGCTCGACGGGCTCGAGGAGAAGTGGATGCAGGTATGGGCCGACGAGGGCACCTACGCCTTCGACCGCGCCAAGGCGCTGGAGCTGCCCCGGCGACCAGGTCTTCGCCATCGACACCCCGCCGCCCACGGCGAGCGGCAGTCTGCACGTCGGCCACGTCTTCAGCTACACGCACACCGACTGCATGGCCCGTTACAAGCGCATGCAGGGCTTCGAGGTCTTCTACCCGATCGGCTGGGACGACAACGGGCTGCCGACCGAGCGCCGCGTGCAGAACTACTACGGCGTGCGCGGCGACGCGAGCCTGCCCTACGAGGCGGGCTTCACCCCGCCCTTCGAGGAGGGCGTGGACGCGAACGGCAAGGCCATCAAGGCGGCCGACCAGCGCCCGATCAGCCGCAAGAACTTCATCGAGCTGTGCGACGTGCTCACCGTCAAGGACGAGGTGACCTTCGAGTCGCTCTTCCGTCGCCTCGGCTTCAGCCTCGACTGGAACATCACCTACCGCACCATCGACGAGCGCTCGCGCGCCGTCGCGCAGCAGGCGTTCCTGCGCAACCTCGCGCGGGGCGAGGCCTACCAGAGCGAGGCCCCCGGCCTCTGGGACGTGACGTTCCAGACCGCCGTCGCGCAGGCCGAGCTCGAGGCGCGCGACTACCCCGGCGCCTACCACCGCGTCGCGTTCCACCGCAGTACTGAGGCTGGTGGCGAGCCCGTCTTCATCGAGACGACGCGACCCGAGCTCATCCCGTCGGTCGTGGCGCTCATCGCGCATCCCGACGACGAGCGCTACCAGCCGCTCTTCGGCACGACGGTGACCTCGCCGCTCTTCGGCGTCGAGGTGCCGGTGCTCGCGCACCACGCCGCCGAGATGGACAAGGGCGCCGGCATCGCCATGTGCTGCACGTTCGGTGACCTCACCGACGTCATGTGGTGGCGCGAGCTGCAGCTGCCGATCCGCTCGCTCATCACCCGCAACGGCCGCCTGCAGGCCGAGACGCCCGAGTGGCTCGTCGGGGGCCCGGGCGAGGAGCTGTATGCCGGGTCGCTCGCGACCAAGACGACGTTCAGCGCCCGTGAGGCCGTGGTCGCGGCCCTGCGCGAGTCGGGTGACCTCGACGGCGAGCCGCAGAAGACCCAGCGCAAGGCGAACTTCTACGAGAAGGGCGACAAGCCGCTCGAGATCGTCACCTCGCGCCAGTGGTACATCCGCAACGGCGGCCGCGACGAGGCGCTGCGCTCCAAGCTCGTCGGCATGGGCGAGACGGTGGACTTCCACCCGGCCTTCATGCGCTCGCGCTACAAGAACTGGGTCGAGGGCCTCAACGGCGACTGGCTCATCTCGCGCCAGCGCTTCTTCGGCGTGCCCTTCCCGGTCTGGTACCCCGTGACGGCCGACGGCGAGACCGACCACGACCACCCGATCGTCGCTCCGGAGTCGGCGCTGCCCGTCGACCCGCAGATCGACGTGCCGGAGGGCTACGACGAGAGCCAGCGCGGCGTGCCCGGTGGCTTCGTCGCCGACCCCGACATCATGGACACGTGGGCGACGTCGTCGCTGACGCCGCAGATCGCCGCCGGCTGGCCGGTGCGCGAAGGCGCAGCCGAGGCCGACCGGCTCGGCTCCGACGAGGCGCTCTTCGCGTCCCTCTTCCCCTACGACATGCGCCCGCAGGCGCACGACATCATCCGCACCTGGCTCTTCGCCACGGTGACGCGCTCCTACCTCGAGCACGGCGTCGCGCCCTGGCGGCACGCGGCGATCAGCGGCTGGATCCTCGACCCGGACCGCAAGAAGATGAGCAAGTCCAAGGGCAACGCCGAGACGCCCGAGGACGTCGTCAAGGCCAACGGCGCCGACGCCGTGCGCTACTGGGCGGCCTCGGGTCGTCTCGGCACGGACGCCGCCTACGACACCGGCCAGATGAAGGTCGGCCGTCGCCTCGCGATCAAGGTGCTCAACGCCAGCAAGTTCGCCCTGGGCTTCGGTGACGTCGTCGGGCGACCTGCGCGCGGCGGTCACGAATCCCCTTGACCTGTCGATGCTCTCGGCTCTCGCCGACGTCGTCGACAAGGCCACTCAAGGTTTCGAGGGCTGGGACTACACCCGGTCCCTCGAGGTCACCGAGACCTTCTTCTGGACCTTCTGCGACGACTACCTCGAGCTCGTCAAGGACCGTGCCTACGGCGGCCAGGGCGACGAGGCGGCCGCGAGCGCCCGGGCGGCGCTCCGCCTCGCCCTCGAGACCCTGCTGCGCCTGCTCGCCCCGTTCATCCCGTACGCGACCGAGGAGGTCTGGTCGTGGTTCGGGCAGGGCTCGGTGCACCGCCAGTCCTGGCCGACGCGCGACGAGCTCCCGTCGGGCGGGGACCCGGCGCTCCTCTCGTCGGTCGGTGCTGCCCTCGCCGGCGTGCGCAAGGTCAAGTCCGAGGCGAAGGTCGGCATGCGCGCCGAGGTGCGCACCATGACCCTCGTCGCTCCCGCCACGTCCGTCGCGCACGTGCGGGCGGCCGAGTCCGACCTGCGCGCCAGCGGACGCATCAGCGAGCTGGCGTATGCCGAGGGCGAGGCGGTCGAGGTCCGCGACGCCGAGCTCGTCCCCGTCGAGAAGGCGCCCAGCAAGGCCTGATCCTCCAGCGGCCCACGGATCGTTGCCGTCCTGACCTCTCAGGACGGCAACGATCGGACCGCTACTCCGGTGCCGACGACCCTGCTGGCATAGGGTCTCTCGCATGTCGAGACGGGGGCTGCAGATCGCCATCGTCAGTGGGGTCGTCGTCATGGCCGCACTGGTCGTGGCTGCGATGGGCCAGCCGGTGTCCCTGCTGTCACGCCCCACGGACGTGCAGACGATCCCGCCCCTGCCCCCCGTGACCTCCCTGCAGCCCTCGGCGACGACCCCGCAGCCGACGGCGACGTCGACAGCGACCCCCTTCGACCCCTCGCCGGTGCTCGTCGCCCTCGTCCAGGTCATCCTCGTCCTGGCGGCGCTCGCAGTCGTCCTCGCCCTGGTCCAGCTCATCCGGACGCTCCTGCGACGACGGCCGCACCTCGAGCTCCACGAGGAACCTGACTTCGCCATCCCGCTCGTGCCGGGCGAGCTGCTCGAGGCCGCGCGGGCACGGTTGCAGGACCTCGAGTCCGGCGAACCACGCAACGCCATCGTGGCGGCGTGGCTCGGCCTCGAGACGTCGGCGGCCGCGACCGGACTGCCCCGGCTCCCGGCCGAGACGTCGACCGACTACACCGAGCGGGTGATCGGCGTGTGGCCCGTCGACTCGGAGCGGCTCGGCGATCTCGCGGCGCTCTACCGGGAGGCCCGCTTCTCCGTGCACGAGCTCGGCGAGACCCACCGTGACCGCGCCATCAACGATCTCCGGGTGCTCATCGCCGACCTCGAGCAGGTCGCCACCCGGCAGGCGGCCGAGCGGGCCCCGAAGCAGGTCGAGCCGGCGACCTCGCGAACCACACGGAGGGAGGGGCCGTGAACAGCTCGCCGGACGGCATACCTCGCACGGACGACACACCCTCCTGACGGCGCTGCGCCCCTGGCGGCGGCGGCTCGTCGGCCTGCTCCTCACGTGGGTCGTCCTCTCGGCGCTGACGGCCGCGCTCGGCCTCGCCCCGGACGTACCCGTGCTCCTCGCGATCATCGTCGCCACGGCGCTGCTGCTCTGGCACCTCGTCGACCACACCGCGCCGCAGCACCTCACGGTGTGGCCCCTCGTCGACGGTGACTTCGCGAGCCACTCGAGGGGCAACGACTTCCGCGTCACGAACCTCGCGGCCCGCCTCGAGGCGGCCGACACCCGCCGGGAGGGGCGCGAGAGCGTCGTGCACGACGTGCACCTGCAGCTGCAGGTGCTCATCCGCGAACGGCTCTACGCCAAGCACGGGATCGTCGCGGAGGAGGAGCCCCGCTGGGCCCAGGGGGCCACGCCGCCCGAGCTGTGGGACCTCCTCGTCGGACTCCCGCCCCCCGACCTCTACCGCCCCCAGCGCCTGGACCCGATCCTCCGACGAATCGAGCAGTGGTAACGCATGACCGAGATGAACCTGGCCCGCGTCAGTGAGCTGAGCAGCGCCGTCCTCGACGAGGTCGACCGCGCGGTCGTCGGCAAGCGCGAGTCGCTGCGGCTCGTGCTGTCGGGCATCCTCGCCGGCGGGCACGTCCTCATGGAGGACTTCCCCGGGCTCGGCAAGACGCTTGCCGCGCGCAGCTTCGCCCAGACGCTCGGACTCGACTTCAAGCGCGCCCAGTTCACCCCCGACCTGCTGCCCGGCGACATCACCGGGTCGTTCGTCTACGACCAGCGCGCGGGCGAGTTCGAGTTCCGGGCCGGTCCGCTCTTCGCCGGCCTGCTCCTGGCCGACGAGATCAACCGCACCCCTCCGAAGACACAGGCGGCGCTGCTCGAGGCGATGCAGGAGAAGCAGGTGACCGTCGAGGGCCGGACGTTCCAGCTGCCGCGCCCCTTCCACGTCCTCGCGACCGCGAATCCTGTTGAGTACGAAGGGACCTACCCGCTCCCCGAGGCGCAGCTCGACCGCTTCCTCATGCGGATCTCGTTCGGCTACCCGACGCCCGACGAGGAGTGGGAGATCCTGTCGAACCGCATGGCCCGTCAGCGCGAGGAGCAGGAGCTGTCCCCCGTCGTCGACGCCGAGCAGCTGCTCGCGATGCAGGCGGCCGTCGAGGCGACGGTCGTCGACGAGTCCGTCGGGCGCTACTGCGTCGCGCTGACTGCGGCGAGCCGCGCCCACGGCGACGTCCTCATGGGCGCCTCCCCGCGCGGCTCGCTCGGTCTGCTGCTCTGCGCCCGGGCGTATGCCGTCGTCGACGGCCGCGACTACGTGACCCCCGAGGACGTCAAGGCCGTCGCGGTGCCCGTCCTGGCGCACCGCATCACCGTCAAGCCCGAGCTCTGGATGAGCAACGCGTCCGGGCACAGCATCGTCGAGAGCCTGCTGCGCACCGTCGCGACCCCGTCGGCGCGCGAGCACCTCGCCGCCGGACCGACCGCGGGCGCCTGACCGACCATGCAGCCGTGGCACCCCCATCGGACCGCAACCCGTCGACTCGGCGGGTGGGAGCCGACGGCTGCCCACCAGCGCGCCATCGTCCTCGCGGCCGCGGGCGCCATCGTCGCGGTCGTCGGCCGGCGTGCGGACCTCCTCGTCATCGTCACGCCGCTCGTCGTCGCCGCCCTCTGGGGGCACCTCGTGCGACCGCGGAACGAGGTCACGGGCACGGCACGCCTCGGCGACACGACGCTTCGGGAGGGCGCGGTCACCGGCCTGCAGGTGACCGATCGAGCCGCCCCTGCCGGATCTCCACGGTGTCGTCACCTTGGCCCAGGCGCCGTGGGTGGAGCGCAAGCCCTCGAGCGGGATCGCCGAGCTCGAAGGAGGCGCAGCGACCCTCGGGGTGCGGTCGACCCGCTGGGGCCGCCGCCGGGTGGGCACCGTCAGCATCGCGATCGCCAGCACGTGGGGCGCCTTCCGTGCCGGCCCGGTCGACCTGCCGGACCTCGACGCCGCCACCCTGCCCGTGCCGGCGTCCTTCGACGCCAACGCGCCGACCCCGCACCCGCGTGGCATCGTCGGCCTCAACCGCTCCAACCGGCCCGGGTCCGGCTCCGAGTTCAACACGATCCGGCGGTTCCATCCCGGTGACCGGCTGCGTCGCATCCACTGGCCGGTCTCGATGCGCACCGGCACCCTGCACGTCACGTCGACCTTCACCGACGAGGACGCCCACGTCTTCCTGCTCGTCGACTGCTTCAGCGACCTCGGTCCCCGGGAGGGCATCGACGGACGCCCGACGAGCCTCGACGTCACCGTGCGTGCCGCCGCCGCGATCAGCGAGCACTTCCTGCGGAGCAACGACCGCCTGACGCTGCGCACCGTCGGTGCGGCCGAGGTCCCCACGCTCGGTGTCGGGTCCGGCACGAACCACCTGCGTCGCGTCCTCGACACCCTCGCTGCCATCTCGCCCGCGACGGAGCGCCGTGACACCGGCGACCGCGCCGTCCGGGGCGTCGACCCGAATGCCCTGTGTCTGGTCCTGTCGCCGCTCATCGACCCGACGATGGTGACGATCGCGCACACCCTCGCCGCGCGCGGGATGACGGTCGTCGTCGTCGACACCTTCCCCGAGCACCTCGTCGCCGACCCGACGAACGTCTACCAGGCGCTGGCCTGGCGGATCCGCCTGCTCTCCCGCGACGCCGAGGTCCACGCCCTCCGGCTGCGCGGCGTCCCCGTCGTGCCGTGGCGCGGACCCGGGTCCCTCGACCAGGTGCTGCGCGACATCGCCCGGCGCGCGTCGGCCCCGCGGATGGCGAGGCGGTGACCGTGTCCCGATCCCTGACCGGCGCCGCGCTCCGCGTCCGCCGCGCCGTGCACTTCGGCGCCGGGCCGGAGTGGTCGCTGAGCCAGGTCGGTGCGGCTGCCGCAGCCATGGGCGGCGTCGGCGTCTACCTCGCGAGCCTGTCCCTGGCGGTCGGCGGCTTCGACGTCGTGTGGTGGGCACTCGTCCTGCTGCCGTTGCTCACCATGGCCTGGGCGGGCTCTGCGGCTCCCCTCGTCTACTGGGCACTGCTGCTCTACGGCTGGTTCATCCTCACCCCGGCAGGGAGCTTCTCCTGGTGGTCGCTCCCGGCGGCCGCGGGGTGCGTCGTGGGCCACGCCGCCACGGCCCTGTCCGCCTCGTTGCCGCCGGCCGGGTCGTTCACCGCGCGAACGGCACGTCGCTGGGTGCGCCACACCGGCCTGGCGTTCGCTGCGGCCGTGCCCGTGGCCGTGCTCGCCGGACTCCTGGCCGGGCGTCCGCTGGGACTCGTCCCCGCGGCATACGTCATCGGGCTCGGAGGGGTGGCGGCAGGCCTGTGGTTCGTGCGCACGAACCCGCCCGTCGAGCGGGAGTGAGCCGGGCCGGGCGTCCCCACGGTCGGCCGGGGGCACGAGCTCGGACAGGACGTTTGCCATTCGCTTCGGTCGCGACCTATCGTGTGATGAAACGAAACAGTTTCGTTTCATCGGAGGTGGGACGGGGTGAGCATGAGCAAGACCAGCGCGAGCACGACGGACGCACGCGCCGTACCGCCCGGCCGCGGCACATGCCAGCCGTCCGCGCGTCGCCGGTGACCGCGAGGTCGAGATCCTCGAGGCCGCGATCGACGTCCTGCGCGAGTCCGGCTACGACCGCCTCACCTTCGACGCCGTCGCCACGGCCGCCCGGGCGTCCAAGGCGACGCTCTACCGGCGCTGGCCGCACAAGCGCGACCTCGTCATCGACGCCGTGGGCCTGTTCATCGACTGCCCGGCCGAGCAGGACCCCGACACCGGGAGCCTCCGCGGCGACCTGCTCGCCCAGGCGTGCGCCGACGGAGGCCTCGACGACGAGGTCGTCATCGGCACGTGGGGGGCCCTGCTCCCCGTCATCCACCGTGAGCCGGAGCTGGCGAACGGCATCCACGAGCGGTTCCTGGCCCCGAAGCTCGAGGCCACCCGCACCATCTTCGAGCACGCCCGACAGCGGGGTGAGGTCGGCGCCGACGCCGACCTCGACACGCTGCTGATGATCCTGCCGTCCCTGTCGATCCACGAGGCACTGCTCTCCGGACGTCGACCCGGGCCGGACCGCATCGCCGAGTTCGTGGACAGCGTCGTCCTCCCGGCCTGCGCCGCCACCGTTGCACCCGCGCCCAGCACCCGCTGAGCCGCACCGCGGCGGGGCGACCTCACCACCACACCTGCACGTCCTCGAGAGGAACACCCATGTCTTCGACCACGGTGGAGCAGGTGAACGAGCCCACGGGCGAGTTCACCTCCCACGACACCCCGCCGAAGCGCCTCGGCCTGGCGCTCTTCGTCATCTGCGCCGCCCAGCTCATGATCGTGCTCGACGGCACCATCGTGAACATCGCGCTCCCCCACATCGAGACCGACCTCGGCTTCAGCCAGGCCAACCTCCAGTGGGTCATCACGATCTACACGCTCGCCTTCGGTGGGGTGCTCCTCCTCGGTGGCCGACTCGGTGACCTCTACGGCCGGCGTCGCCTGTTCGTCTGGGGCATCGTCCTGTTCACCATCGCCTCGCTCGTCGCGGGCGTCGCGCAGAACGAGACGATGATGCTCGCCGCCCGCGCCGTGCAGGGCCTCGGCGGCGCGCTCGCCGCGCCCAACGCCCTCGCGCTCATCACGACGACCTTCCCGGCCGGCAGGGAGCGCAACCGCGCGATGGGCGTCTTCGCGGCCATGTCCGGTGCCGGCGCCGCCATCGGCCTCATCCTCGGTGGTGCGCTGACCGAGATCGACTGGCGCTGGAACTTCTTCATCAACCTGCCGATCGGCATCGTCGTCGCCTTCCTCGCGCAACGCATCCTCACCGAGTCCGAGGACGGACAGGGCTCGCTCGACGTCCCCGGCGCGATCACCTCGATCGTCGGCCTGTCGTCGCTCGTCTACGGCCTGACGCACGCCGCAAGCACCTCGTGGGGCGATGCCACGACGATCACCTACCTCGCCGTCGGTGTCGCGCTGCTCGTCGCGTTCGTCGTCATCGAGACCCGGGTCGCGCACCCGCTCCTGCCGATGCGCATCCCGGGTGACCGCACCCGCGGCACGTCCTACTTCGTCATGCTCATCGTCGGCGCCGGCATGTTCGCGATGTTCTACTTCCTCGGCATCTACATCCAGAGCATCCTCGGCTACTCGCCGCTCAAGACCGGCCTGGCGTTCCTGCCGTTCTCGGTCGGGATCGTCGTCGCGGCGCAGGTCGCGAGCTTCCTCATCGCCAAGGTCGACCCGCGCTGGATCTCCGGCGCCGGCGCCGGCTTCGCGACGCTCGGCATGTGGGGCTTCACCCACCTGACGCCGCAGAGCACGTATGCCTCGGACCTGCTGCCGTGGATCGTCGTCCTCGCGTTCGGGCTGGGACTGATCTTCGTGCCGCTGACCCTGACGGCGGTGCACGGGGTGGCCCACGAGGACTCCTCGGTCGCCTCGGCCGTGCTCAACACGATGCAGCAGGTCGGTGGCACCCTGGGCCTCGCGACGCTGAGCACGATCTTCGTCAACAACATGGGCGACAAGGTCGCCGAGCTCACGGCGAAGCTGCCCCAGGGCGGGCCGGCGCCGACGAAGGAGCAGCTCGCGGCGGCGCAGAAGATGATCGCCGACGAGGCGTTCACCTACGGCGCCAGCCGGGCCTACCTCGTGGCCGCGATCATGATCGCGGTCGGCGGCATCGTCACGCTGGTCGCGCTGCACGTGCGGCACCAGGAGCTCGCGACCGACGGAGCAGCCCCCGCCCACATGGGCTGACCCTCCCCACCATCGAAAGAGCAATCAGTCCCCAGCGTGCGCGACCGCGCGGTCGGCATCACCCGGGGACGGATTGCTCTTTCGGCGGGGCCCAGACGGCGGCCCAGGGGACGTCCCAGCCGGCGATCGCGAGCCTGCGCTCGACGAAGGCGCGCCGCGGCAGGTCGACGACCCGACCCACGGACGGCTCGTAGACGTCCAGCTCCTGCTCGCCCGTCGGCGGCATGACGAGCACGACGTGCCGCGGCGTCCAGGAGTTGCCGACGTAGAGCAGCGCGGGGCTCCCGGGACGCACCCGCGAGCGGAGGGCGGCATACGCGCGCTCGAGGCCCGCGCGGCCGCGGTGCCGGAACCACGCGACGGCGTAGTCGGCTGCCGGGTCCGCGGCGCCCAACTCGAGCTCGTTCGAGCGCCCCCCACGGCGGTGTGCCGAGCGCGCGTGGCCACGGCAGCTGCAGCCGGCTGCCGGCGCCGACCAGCGCATTGGTGCGGGCCGCGACGACCTGCTCGTACGCCGCGAAACGCTGCGCCTCGGTGCCGTCGTCGGGCCGGTCACCGCCCTGAGCGTCCTTGCGTATGCCGTCCCGGATCCACTGCGCGAAGGCGGGGTTGGCGAGCATGCGGGCGACGGTCAGGGACGCCGACCCGCAGGTGGTGCTCGTCTGCTGCACGGGCGCGTGATCGCCGGCGACGAGCCGGAAGGGAGCAACCACGACGGGCCTCCGTTCACGCGCGAGTGTGCCGTGCGGCCC
Organism: uncultured Actinomycetota bacterium; assembly: GCA_963849965.1. Classification (GTDB taxonomy): domain Bacteria; phylum Actinomycetota; class Actinomycetes; order Actinomycetales; family Dermatophilaceae; genus Terrabacter. Next base: position 271,110 of record CAWKJV010000004.1, read on the forward strand.
TCAGGTCAGGCGGATTCCTTGCGCGGGCGCTTGGCGCGGGGCTCGGCCTCGCGGCGCACGATCGTCGGGTTGACGTTGTCGAGGACGACCTCGCGGGTCACGACGACGCGGGCGATCTCGTCGTCGCTGGGCACGTCGAACATGACGGGGAGGAGGACCTCCTCCATGATGGCGCGCAGGCCTCGGGCGCCGGTGCCACGCAGCAGCGCCTGGTCGGCGACGGCCGCGATGGCGTCCTCGGTGAACTCGAGGTCGACGCCGTCGATCTCGAACATCTTCTGGTACTGCTTGACGAGCGCGTTGCGCGGCACCGTGAGGATGTTGACGAGGGCCTGCTGGTCGAGCGGCGCGAGGGTGGTCAGGACGGGAAGTCGGCCGATGAACTCGGGTATGAGGCCGAACTTCAGCAGGTCCTCCGGCATGACGTCGGAGAAGCTGTCGCCGAGGTCCTTCGGGTTGTGCAGCGGCTGGCCGAAGCCGAGGCCCTTGCGACCCGAGCGCGACTCGATGATCTTCTCGAGACCGGCGAAGGCGCCGCCGACGATGAAGAGCACGTTGGTCGTGTCGATCTGGATGAACTCCTGGTGCGGGTGCTTGCGCCCACCCTGGGGCGGGACCGACGCGGTCGTGCCCTCGAGGATCTTGAGCAGCGCCTGCTGCACACCCTCGCCGGAGACGTCGCGCGTGATCGACGGGTTCTCGCTCTTGCGGGCGATCTTGTCGACCTCGTCGATGTAGATGATGCCGGTCTCGGCCTTCTTGACGTCGTAGTCGGCCGCCTGGATGAGCTTGAGGAGGATGTTCTCGACGTCCTCGCCGACGTAGCCGGCCTCGGTCAGGGCCGTGGCGTCGGCGATGGCGAACGGCACGTTGAGCATCTTGGCCAGGGTCTGCGCGAGGTAGGTCTTGCCGGAGCCCGTGGGGCCGATGAGCAGGATGTTGGACTTCGCGATGTCGATGTGGTCGCCGTCACGCTTGACGCCCTCACCGGCCTGGATGCGCTTGTAGTGGTTGTAGACGGCGACGGCGAGGGACTTCTTCGCGACGTCCTGCCCGATGACGTAGTTCTCGAGGAAGTCGAAGATCTCGCGCGGCTTCGGCAGGTGGTCGAGGCCCAGCTCGCTGCTCTCGGCGAGCTCTTCCTCGATGATCTCGTTGCACAGGTCGATGCACTCGTCGCAGATGTACACACCGGGACCGGCGATGAGCTTCTTGACCTGCTTCTGGCTCTTCCCGCAGAAAGAGCACTTGAGGAGGTCTCCGCCTTCTCCGATGCGTGCCACCGATTCGCTCCTGGTTCGTCGGCGCCGAACGCTGGGGTGCACCCGGCCGGCCCCCGCAGGGGGCCGACTCCATTAGACGACGAACGGGGGCACCCTCGCTCGCGCAACGCCGTTTGTCCGCTGATGGCGGACAAACGACGGCGCCGTCACATCTCGGGCTTTCCCGGCGAATCGGACCCCGCCGAACCGCCCTCGCCGCCCTGCCGGCCGCGCCGTCTCCCGGCCAGGAGCCCCAGCCCGACCGCCAGGGCGAGACCGCCGAAGATCACGACGAGCAGGCCCACGAGCGCGATGACGAGCATCGTCGTCAGCGCCATCGCACCGCCCCGCGGTAGAGGTCGATCGCCCACCCCACGGCATACGCCCTCACGGGTGCAGCGTATGCCGTGCGCTCCCTCCCGAGGCGTCGCGCCCTTCCGTCCGTGGCTGGCTCGTTGCGGCCACGAGGCTGCCATCGCCGCATCCGTCCAGCCACGGACGGACTCGCGCACGGTCAGGCCGGCTCCCGACGGTCCTCGGGCAGGCTCGGGAAGTGGCGCCGCCAGTCCTCGCGCAGCGCCGGGACCCTCATGCCGCGGTCGCGCATGGCGTCGCAGATGCGGTGCAGCGTCGTGGCCGGCGTGCGGTGGAGGTCCTTGGCGATGACCACGACGATGCGCCAGTCATTCCCGTCGAGCCACTCCCGGCGACCGATGTCGGATCCCCACTGCCTCCTGCGACTCGACGTGCTGCCAGCCGTCGTACTCGATGACGAGGCCCGCATCGGGGAAGCTGAGGTCGAACCGGAAGCGCACCCGGCCGTCGGGCCAGTGGATCCGGTGGTCCACGACCGGCTCCGGCAGGCCGGCGAGGACGATGAGCATCCGCAGCCGGCTCTCCATGGCCGAGTCGACGCCCGCGCGGACCAGGCGCGCCGCCCGACGCGCCAGGCGGGCGCCCGGACCCCGATAGGCCGTCGCCGCCTCGACGAGCAGCGAGGACGTCACCCGCCGCCGTCGGACCAAGGAGTCACCGAGCACGACGAGGTCGACCAGGCCGAGCGGCTCGGCGAGGTCGACGAAGGTCTGCGCCGGCGTCGTGACCGGGACGCCGCGCCACCGGGTGACCGCCCTGCCCGTGCCGGCCCGGTGCGCCGTGATGCCCTCGACCTGGGGACGACGCCCCGGGCAGGTCAGGTGCACGGAGCCGTCATCGGGCACGATGCCGCCCCACAGCCGGGCCGCGCTGTGGTGCGAGACCGTCGCGTCCGGGGCCACGAGCAGAGCCGCCTGCGCGAGCAGCAGCGGCGTCAGCTCGCGCGAGCGGTCGACGTAGACGTCGTGGAACAGGCGCCGGAACGCCTGCGTGCGCAGGTGCCACGCGGTCACGTCGACGGGGCGTTGCCCCCGCCGGAACGGCATTGGCTCACGATCGGGCATGGGCCCGATCGTGTCCGAATCCCCAGGCAGCCAGTCCGCGGCATCCACAGGCACCGCAACCATCCAGCCACGGCGGACCTTTGGCGCCGCTCGCGACCGCACCGCCGCAACCATCCCCCCACGGCGGGATCTCGCGCGGCCGGGGCCGGGTCAGGCGGAGGTGAGGTCGCGGACGATCGCGACGTACTGCTCCTGCGCCGCCTCGGGTGCCGTGCCCGACAGCTTGGCCCACGCGTCGTACTTGGCGCGCCCGACGGGGTTCGTGAAGCCGGGCCGTGAGCCGGTGACGTCACCCTCGGTCACCTGCTTGAACAGGCCGTAGAGCTTCAGCTTCACGTCGTTGCCCGGGTCGGTCGTCAGCTCCTTGACGGCCGCGACCGCCTGCTCGAACTCCGCACTCGCCATGACTCACACCTTCACGCTCGACGTCAGGTTCACCGCCCATCCAAGCAGGTATGCCGCAGGGCCGGGTCCCAGCGGAACCCGGCCCTGCGGCATACGTGCCCGTGGACGAGCGGGAGGTCAGACCTCGAGGGAGGCCTTGCGCGAGGCGAGGACCTCGTCGATGAGGCCGTACTCCTTGGCGTCCTCGGCCGAGAGGATCTTGTCGCGCTCGATGTCGCTGCGGACCTGCTCGGACGTGCGACCCGTGTGGTGCGCGAGGGTGTCCTCGAGCCACGTGCGCATGCGGAGCACCTCGTTGGCCTGGATCTCGATGTCCGAGGCCTGGCCGTAGTCGCCGCCCGAGAGCGCCGGCTGGTGGATGAGGATGCGGGCGTTCGGCAGGGCGAAGCGCTTGCCCGGCGCACCGGCGCCGAGGAGCACGGCCGCCGCCGAGGCCGCCTGGCCGATGACGAACGTCTGGATGTCGGGCCGGACGAACTGCATCGTGTCGTAGATCGCCGTCATCGCGGTGAACGAGCCACCCGGGCTGTTGATGTACATGAGGATGTCGCGGTCGGGGTCGAGCGACTCCAGCACGAGCAGCTGGGCGATGATGTCGTCGGCCGAGGCGTCGTCGACCTGCACGCCGAGGAAGATGATGCGGTCCTCGAAGAGCTTGTTGTAGGGGTCGGACCGCTTCATGCCGTAGGAGGTGCGCTCCTCGAACTGCGGCAGGATGTAGCGGCTCGACGGGCCGGGCACCGCGAGGCGGTTGGTGGGTTCGATGTTCATGCGTGTGGTCTCCAAGTCCTGTGTCAGGCCGCGGTCAGTTCTCGGCCTTGGCGTCGGCCTGGCCGACGCTGTTGCCCTCGACGGCCTGGTCGGAGCGGCTGAAGACGTGGTCGACGAAGCCGTACTCCTTGGCCTCCTCCGCGCTGAACCAGCGGTCGCGGTCGGAGTCCTTCTCGATCTGGTCGATCGTCTGGCCGGTGTGCTCGGCGATGAGGCGTGCCATCTGCTTCTTGACGTAGAGCATCTGCTCGGCCTGGATCTTGATGTCGGTGGCCGTGCCGCCGATGCCGCCCGAGGGCTGGTGCATCATGACGCGCGCGTGGGGCGTGGCGTAGCGCTTGCCCTGGGTGCCGGCCGACAGCAGGAACTGGCCCATCGAGGCGGCCATGCCCATGGCGACGGTGGCGACGTCGTTGGGGATCCAGTTCATCGTGTCGAAGATGGCCATGCCGGCCGAGATCGAGCCGCCGGGGCTGTTGATGTAGAGCCAGATGTCCTTCTCGGGGTCCTCGGCCGAGAGCAGCAGCAGCTGCGCGGCGATGGCGTTCGCGTTGTCGTCGCGGACGTCGGACCCGAGGAAGATGATCCGCTCCTTGAGCAGGCGGTTGTAGATGTGGTCGTCCAGACCACCCGGCATGCCGTTGCCGTTGGCGGAGGTCTCCGAAATCACCATGTCTCCATCGTCGAAGTGGTCCAGCCTCTCGCCACGGGAGGTGGCGCCGGCTGGCTCGTCACTGACCCTAACGCCCGACCCCGCGGGCAGATTTCCCGAACCGCGCCGTGTTCGCCGTGAGCGCACAAACCTGAGCCCGGGCGGCGCAACCACACGCACGGACCCCGCCGACCGTATGCCGTCCGGCGGGGTCCGTGGTCACGTGCGGTCAGGCGGGCGGTCACTCGTTGAGGCCGTTGTCCTGCCCGGCGTCGTAGGTGTCGGAGGCGGCGCCGTCGGTCGGCTCCTGCGACCCGTCGTCGAAGGAGCCGTTGCCGCCGGCCTGGTCGAGGGAGCGGTCGCGCGGCTCGGCGACGGGGTTGCTGCCGTCGAGGTTGCCACGGTCGGCGTCGTCACCCGAGCCCTGCACCGCGGCGCTGTCGCGCGCGGGCGGGTTCGTGCCGTCGGCGTCGGTGCTGTTGATGTCGCTGTCCGCGACGCTCGCACCCGTCTCGTCGTTGCTCATCTGTGGCTCCTTCTCGGTCCGTCTCGTGCCAGCGGCCACCGAGCGGCGGCTCCACTGCGACGTACCCCGGCTGCGGGTCCGCCTACCCGGGAACGCGTGAGGCCGGCTCCCGAGCGGGAGCCGGCCTCACGGCATACGTGACGTGGAGCGGTCAGGCGTCGGCCTTCTCGGTCTGCGCGTCGTCGCTGCCCTCGCTGGCCTCGACAGCCTCGGTGGCGTCGTCCTCGTCACCCTCGGTGCCGGGAACGGCCTCGTTGAGGTCGATGACGTTGCCGGCGGTGTCCTTGACGGCGACCTTCTCCAGGACCGTCGCGAGCGCCTTGCGGCGGGCGACCTCGGCGACCATGGCGGGGATCTGGCCCTCCTGGTCGAGCGACTGCGCGAACTGGTTGGGGTCCATGCCGTACTGCTGCGAGCTCATGACGAGGAACTCGATGAGCTCCTGCTGCTCGACCTTGACCTCTTCCTTCTCGGCGATCGCGTCGAGCACGAGCTGGGTCTTGAGGCCCTTGCGGGTGCTCTCGCCGACCTCGGCGCGGTGCTCGTCGTCCTCGAGACGACCCTCGCCCTCGAGGTGGCTGTGCACCTCGGCCTCGACGATGCTCTCGGGGATCGGCACCTCGACCTTCTCGAGGATGGCCTCGAGGAGCTTGTCGCGGGCGGCGACGCCCTGGGCGAACTTGGCGTCGACCTCGGCCTTGGCGGTGAGGTCGGCCTTGAGCTCGTCGAGCGTGTCGAACTCGGAGGCCAGCTGGGCGAACTCGTCGTCGAGCTCGGGCAGCTCGCGCTCCTTGACCGCGGTGACGGTCACGGTGCAGTTGGCGTCCTGGCCCTCCTGGTCGCCACCGGCGAGGGGGGCGGTGAACTGTCTTGGTCTCGTCGGCCGTCATGCCGAGCAGGGCCTCGTCGAGCCCGTCGAGCATGTTCTTGCTGCCGACCTCGTAGGAGACTCCGGTGACCTCGTCGATCTGCTCGCCGTCGATCTCGGCGGACAGGTCGATGGAGACGAAGTCGCCGTCCTGGACGGCGCGGTCGACGCCCTTGAGGGTGCCGAAGCGGGCGCGCAGGTCGGTCGAGGCGCTGCTCGACGGCCTCGTCCTCGACCTTGGCCTCGTCGACGGTCAGCTCGATGTCGCTGAAGTCGGGCAGCTCGATCTCGGGACGCTTGTCGACCTCGGCGGTGAAGACGAAGTCCTCGCCGTCGGTCGCGGGCACCTGGAGGTCGGTGATCTCGGGCTGGCCGAGCGGGCGGACCTAGTTCTCCTCGAGGGCCTGGCCGTAGAACGTCGGGAGGGCGTTGTTGACGGCCTCCTCGAGGACGGCCGCGCGGCCGACGCGCTGCTCGATGATGCGGGCAGGGACCTTGCCCTTGCGGAAGCCGGGCACCTGGATGTGCTCACCGATGTGCTTGATGGCCGCATCGAGGCTCGGCTTGAGCTCCTCGAACGGGACCTCGACGGTCATCTTGACCCGGGTCGGGCTGAGGGTCTCGAGCGCACTCTTCACTGCGGGTTACTCCATTGGGGTGGTGCCGACGTGGTCGTCGACGGTGAATGGACGGGCCAGCGCACCATGCTATCGGGCACGCGGCCGATGGCTAAATGCGCGGATCGTCCGCGGACCCCGCCCGCCTATGCTCGGGACCCATGAGCACCCCTCCCGGACCGTTCGCCTCTCCCGAGAGCGCCGCGCTGCGCCCGATCCAGATGGTGTCGGTCGCGGTCGGCATGGGGGCCCTGATGCTGAGCGCGGTGCGGATCCTCGTGGACCCGTCGGCGCCGATGCCGTCGCCGTGGGCGGTCGGCATCGTGCTCGCCACGCTCGTCGGCCTCGGCCACGCTCATCCGCTACGTCGGGTATGCCGTGCCGGCCCTTCCGCACGGGCTCCCGCGCGAGAACGCCGAGACGACGAGCCTGCGCTACTTCACCTCGACGACGACCCTGCGGACGGCGCTCGCCGAGGCTCCGGTGCTCGTGGCGTTCGCGTGCTCGTTCGCCTTCACTCCGCACTCGTGGCTGCCCTTGCTCATCGCGCTGCCGGGCGGCCTGGCGCTGTTCTGGATCCACGGGTGGCCGTCGCCGCGGACGGCTGCCGCTGTCGAGGCCGGCCTCGAGGCCGACGGCGCGCAGAGCTGGCTCAGCGAGGCGCTCGGCTTCCGCTGAGCCCCGTCTCCCGATGGCGGATGCCGCGTGGCCGGGTCAGGCGACCGTGCCGCCGCTGCGCCAGTACTGACCGTCGGCCCGGTCGAGGAAGCCCTCCTCGACGAGGTAGCGGCGCAGGGCGGCGACATCGGGGTGGAAGGCGCGCAGCCGGTTGTTGACCTGCGTCTCGTCGTACCGCTCCCCCGGCTCGAACTCCTGCGAGAGCAGGTCGAGCACCACGAGGCGCTTGCGGATCTTCGTCGGGATGCTCGTCAGGGTGCCGTCGGGCGCGAGGAACGAGCGGAGCACGGCGTCGCGGTCACGCAGGGCGTCCTGCAGGTCTGGGCGGAACATGCCAGCCACCCTAGAAAGGCGCGGGCCGCAAGGTCCAGCAGTCGGTGGAGCGGCGACACCGATCGCCACCCCTGCCTCACCGCGCCACAAAACAGGCGATATCACATGATGTCCGCTAATCTCGCGCTATGACCCCTCCTACACCACCCCCCACCACTCCGAGCCGCCGCGCGCTCCTGCCGATTGCCATCGTGCTCGGCCTCGTAGCAGCGCTGCTCCTGCCCGCTGGCGAGGCGGCCGCGCTGGGCAAGGTCAAGTGCGACGTGTCCGGGCAGCCGGCCGTGGCGGTCGGCTCCTACGACCCCATCGTCAACCACAACTCCCCCGGCCCGTCGATGCACGAGCACCAGTTCTTCGGGAACACCGCCTGGCACTCGCTGGCGAACCCCAACGCCGCGAACTACGCCGACCTCGCCGGCAAGGCCAACAACTGCCGCAAGGTCCTCGGCCTCACCTACAGCGCCGACTCCGCCGGCTACTGGACTCCCACGCTTCGCTACGTCTCCGGCCCCAAGACCGGTCAGCTCGTGCCGGCGCAGCAGTTCACCGCCTACTACCGCAGCGCGTCGGGTGACACCTTCGGCGCGGCGCAGCCCATCCCGGCCGACACGCGTCTCATCGGCACCCGCTACAACTGGTCGTGCGGGATGAAGTCCGGCGCTCGGTCCGCGCCCGTCCAGAGCATCCCCGACTGCACCGGCCTGTCGGGCAAGCCGGGGCTGACGCTGACCGCCCACATCGACTTCCCCTCCTGCTGGGACGGCGTCAAGCCGAGCCACACGGCGACCCAGAACGGCGACACCAGGGACAACGCGCACTACGCCTACACGGTCGCGAAGAAGTGCCCCGCGGGGTTCCCCATCGGTGTGGCCGAGCTGCGCGAGACGATCCAGTTCCCGTACGTCGGCAACGGCACGGACGTGGCGCTCTCCTCGGACAAGATGATGGGCACCAGCGACGGCCGCTCCCTGCACGCTGACTTCTGGCAGACGTGGAAGGACAAGGAGTTCGGCGACTTCCTCAAGGCGTGCATCGTCTCCCAGACCGCCGCGTACAGCACCTCCAAGTGCGACCCGTGACCTGACTCGACACGCACTGAGCCCCGCCCACCTTCAGGTGGGCGGGGCTCTCGTTTGCTCGCTGAGCTGCTCGGCACTCAGGGTTCGGAGCGGGCGACGAGAATCGAACTCGCGTGATCAGTTTGGAAGACTGAGGCTCTACCATTGAGCTACGCCCGCAAGGCGCCGGTCCTGCCGGCGACCCGCTGCGCTAGCCTACTGGTTCGCGTCCGGTCCGCCGAAATCGACCCGCCCGCGGGCGCGTTCGTGTCCGGCACCCGGACCCGACGGGGCATGGCGCAGTTTGGTAGCGCGTCCGCTTTGGGAGTGGAAGGTCGCAGGTTCGAATCCTGTTGCCCCGACCGTGTGATGTCTCAGGACATCGGAACGAGCCGGACCTACGGCAAGTAGGTCCGGCTCGTGCCGTGACGGGATTGCGCCCGTGGCGTCAGCCCACGAGATCCAGGCGGAGCTCGTTGATGGTGCGTCCCACGGCAATCCCCTTGGCCTCGAAGCCATCTCGCGGCCGCCACTGGGGACGCTCGACCCGATGGGCCTCGAAGCGCGGGTGCGCCGCCACCTCGGCCAGCGCGTGCTCGGCGTAGAAGTCCTGGTCGGTGGCGATGAGCACGTGCCCACCGGGCTTGAGGGTGCGGGCGAGCAGGTCGAGGTTCGCGGGACTGACGAACCGCCGCTTCGTGTGCTTCTGCTTGCGCCACGGGTCGGGGAAGAAGAGGTGGACGGCGTCGAACGTGGCGTCGGGAACCCGGTCCTCGAGGAAGAGCACGGCGTCGCCGATCTCGACGCGCAGGTTGGGCACCCCGGCCTCATCGGCGTCGGCGAGCATCCGGGCGAGTCCGGGGGTGTGGACGTCCATGGCCACGATGTCGTGCTCGGGGAAGGCTGCGGCATACGCGATCGCAGCATGCCCGTGCCCGCAGCCGATCTCGAGGACGACGGGGGCGCTCCGCCCGAAGGCGGCCGAGGCGTCGAAGGGGCCCTCGGGCAGGGACCGGGACGGCGCGAGGCGCTCGACGCGGTCCCTGGTCAGGGACGACAGCCGGCCCCGGCGGACGAATGTTCGCACCCGTGCCGGCGTGACGCCCGGCGGGCAGGTCGGGGACGACGTGCTCCTTGCGGCCCGTCGACGCGGCCGGCGTGCTCGCGGTCGGGATGGGCACGGCATCGGATGCGTCTGGCTGTTCGGCTCACCCCGGCATCGTAGTGAGCCGCGACGACGGCCGACGCACGCGCCGGCGACGTCTCAGGTGCGCCAGATGGTGACGACGGCGCGGTCGTCGCCGAGGCCGGCCGCGGCCTGGTCGCAGAGCCGCTGGGCGAGCCCCTCGAAGCCGGTGCGGACGAACGACTCGGCCCGGCCGAGCATGCGGTCGATGCCGTCGACGAGGGTCTTGTCGCGGGCCTCGATGACGCCGTCGCTGTAGAGCACGAGCGCGTCACCGCGACGGATCGTGCCCGTCTCGCGGGGGTAGTCGGCATGGTCGATGACACCGAGCAACGGCCCCCGCCCGCCGGCGAGCATCCGCCACCGGCCGGAACCCGCCGCGAACTGCGCGGCCGCCGGGTGGCCGGCATACCCGATGGTGAAGTTGCCGCGTCTCGAGGTCGACGGCGACGTGCACGGCCGTGGCGAAGCCCTCGTCCCAGCGCAGCCGCAGCAGGTGGTTGTTCGCGGACTGGAGGAAGCGACCCTCGCTCATCTCCCCCAGCAGGCCACCGAGCGCACCGGAGAGCAGCAGCGACCGGGTGCCTGCCTCGCGGCCCTTGCCCGAGACGTCTACGAGGGCGATCTCGAGGGTGGCGCCATCGGTGGAACGGCTCGCCACGACGAAGTCACCGGCGAACCCGTCGCCGTAGGCGGACTCGAGGGCGACCTCGGCCCGCCACGACGGGGGCAGGGGCGGCAGCTCCCCTGGGCCCGGAGCCGGTCCCGCATGTCGACGAGCATCGACTCACCGCTGACCCCGACGACGCCGACCTGGGCGCGGGCGTGCGAGAGCCACAGCATCAGCGCCATGATGGCGACGGTCACGATCTGCGGCGCCGGTGTTCGCGGGCTTCAGCTCGCCCAGGTAGGCGCCGAGGATCGACATGGCGAGGAAGAGGCCGATGTAGACCACGAGCAGCAGCCGGGGCTCGAGGAAGAGGCCCGAGAGCACGACGACGAAGGCATACACGCCCCACGGCACGTACACCGGCCAGACGAAGATCGACACCGTCGCGGCGACGCCCAGGGCGAGGAAGGCGCTGACGAGAACCCACGGCGCCCGGCCCAGCCACGCGCCCATCTGCCGGAGGCGGCGTACCGGACCGGCAGCGTAGCGAGAGCGCCGAGAGACGACGCTCTCGATCCTGGACACGTGCCTCCTCGCCGTGATGGAGGGGACGGCGGACGTCATGCAGTCAGCGCGCGGACGAATCCGGCAAAGCCGGCAAGTCCCCCGTGTTCTCGTACGCCGAAACCATACCCAGACGCCGGCTGTGCCGTGCCTCATCGGTGAAGTTCGTCGCGACGAAGGCGTCGACGATCTCCTTGGCGACGTCGTCCGGCGTGAACCGGGCGCCGATGGAGACGACCTGGGCGTTGTTGTGCTCGCGCGCCAGGCGTGCCAGCTCGGCGCTGTAGGCGAGCGCCGCCCGGATGCCCGCGACCTTGTTGGCGGCGATCTGCTCCCCGTTGCCCGAGCCGCCGAGCACGACGCCGAGCGAGCCCGGGTCGGCGGCGACGGCCTCGGCCGCCCGCAGCACGAAGACCGGGTAGTCGTCCTGGGCGTCGTAGTCGAACGGGCCGTGGTCGACGACGTCGTGGCCGGCGTCGCGCAGGTGGGCGACGAGGGACTGGTGGAGCTCGTATGCCGCGTGGTCGCCGCCGATGTGGATGCGCATGTCCGTCCTTGGGTGCGTCGGAGTGGTGTCTTGAGGAACCTGGGTTGCTACGGGGTGGAGGGCGTGGGCAGTGAGGTCGGCCTCAGGTGAGGATGGGGCCCTGGGTGCGGCTGCGCTTCAGCTCGTAGAAGCCGGGGGTGCCGGCGACGAGGACGCAGCCGTCCCAGAGCCGCGCGGCGTCCTCGCCCCTCGGGGTGGGCGTCACGACCGGGCCGAAGAACGCGACGCCGTTGACGGCGATGATCGGCGTGCCGACGTCGGTGCCGACGAGGCTGATCCCGCGCTTGTGGCTGCGGTGCAGCGCCGCGTCGTGCTTCTTGTGGTGGGCCTCCTTGGCGAGCGCCGCGGGCAGGCCGACCTCCTCGAGCGACTCACGGATCACCTGGTCGAAGTCGGTCGATCTTCCGCAGGTGGATGCGGGTGCCCATGGCGTCGTAGAGCGGCTTGATGACGGAGTCGCCGTGCGCCTCGACGGCGGCGATGATGACGCGCACCGGGGCCCACGCCTCGTCCATGCGCGCCCGGTAGGCGGCGTCGAGGTCGTGCCGGTGCTCGTTGAGCACCGCGAGGCTCATGACCGACCAGGTCACCTCGATGTCGCGCAGCTTCTCGACCTCCATCAGCCAGCGCGACGTCATCCACGCCCACGGACAGATCGGGTCGAACCACATCTCGACGGCGTCGCCGCTCGTCCTCGGGCTGTCCTTCGCATCGGCCATGCGGCCCATCATGGCACTGCCGCCGGACGCGCCGATTGCGGTGGTGGACCGGTCGCGGGTTCCGTGCGAGGATGGCCCGCGACGACGCCGTCCGACCGACGCATCCGTCGCGCCCCCGAACCCTTCCCAGGAGGTCCCTACGTGCCCGGCAAGAACCTGACCCGCGACGAGGCGGCCAGCCGCGCGAGCATCCTGCGCGTCGACTCCTACGACGTCCGCCTCGACCTGACGACGGGCCCGGAGAACTTCCACACCGTCACCACGGTCGCGTTCACCTGCTCCGAGCCCGGCGCCGACTCGTTCATCGACCTCATCGCCGACTCGGTCGAGAAGGTGACGCTCAACGGCGTCGACCTCGACCCGGCCGAGGTCTTCTCGGACTCGCGCATCGCGCTGCCCGGCCTGGCCGCCGAGAACGAGCTCGACCGTCGACGCGACCGGCCGCTACACCAACACCGGCGAGGGGCTGCACCGCTTCGTCGACCCGGTCGACAACGAGGTCTACCTCTACACGCAGTTCGAGGTCCCGGACTCCCGGCGCATGTATGCCGTCTTCGAGCAGCCCGACCTCAAGGCGTCCTTCCGCTTCACGGTGACCGCGCCCGCGCACTGGAAGGTCATCAGCAACTCCCCCACGCCCGCCCCCCGAGGCGGCCGGCGTGGCCGACGGCGTCGAGCGCGCGACGTGGTCGTTCGAGCCGACGCAGCGCATCTCCTCGTACATCACGGCGCTCATCGCCGGCCCCTACGACGAGGTCCGCGACGAGGTGCAGACCCGCAAGGGTGTCGTGCCGCTCGGCGTCTTCTGCCGCAAGTCGCTGACGCAGTACCTCGACGCCGACAACATCTTCGACTGCACGAAGAAGGGCTTCGCGTTCTTCGAGGAGGAGTTCGACCAGCCGTACCCGTTCGAGAAGTACGACCAGATCTTCACGCCCGAGTACAACATGGGCGCGATGGAGAACGCCGGCGCGGTGACCTTCGTCGAGGTCTACGTCTTCCGCTCCAAGGTCTCCGAGGCCAAGATCGAGCGCCGGGCGCTGACGATCCTGCACGAGCTGGCCCACATGTGGTTCGGCAACCTCGTGACGATGAAGTGGTGGGACGACCTCTGGCTCAACGAGTCCTTCGCCGAGTGGGCGTCGACGACGTGCCAGGCCGAGGCCACCGAGTGGACGAGCGCGTGGACGACGTTCGGCACCGTCGGAGAAGGCGTGGGCCTACACCCAGGACCAGCTCTCCTCGACGCACCCCATCGCCGCCGACATGCGCCACCTCGAGGACGTCGAGGTCAACTTCGACGGCATCACGTACGCCAAGGGCGCGTCGGTGCTCAAGCAGCTCGTCGCGTACGTCGGCCGTGAGCCCTTCGTCGCCGCGCTGCGCGAGTACTTCCGCAAGCACGCGTGGGGCAACACGACCCTCTCCGACCTGCTCGGCGAGCTCGAGAAGGCCTCCGGCCGCGAGCTGACCGAGTGGAGCAAGCTGTGGCTCGAGACGGCCGGCGTCAACACGCTGCGGCCCGTCTTCGAGGTCGACGCCGACGGTCGCTACAGCTCGTTCGCGATCACGCAGACCGCGACCGAGGAGCACCCGACGCTCCGTCCGCACCGCATCGGCATCGGCCGGTACGCCGTCCGACGCGATGAGCCGGGGCGGCCGGCGACGTGCTCGAGCGCGTCGGCTACGACGAGGTGGACATCGCCGGCGAGCGCACCGACCTCGCCGAGCTCGTCGGCCAGGAGCAGCCCGACCTGCTGCTGCTCAACGACGACGACCTCGCCTACGGCAAGATCCGCCTCGACGAGCGCTCGCTCGCGACGGCGCTCTCGCTCCCCCGCGGCTTCCCGGACTCGCTGCCCCGCTCGCTCGTGCTCGGCGCGACGTGGGACATGACCCGCGACGGCGAGATGCCGGCCCGTGACTTCGTGCGCTTCGTCCTCGAGTCGATGCCGGGCGAGACCGACTCGACGCTGCTGCGCGTCCTGCTCGGCCAGGTCGTCGACGGCGGCGCGCCTCTACACGGCACCGGAGCACCGCGCCGAGGTGTCGGCCGCTGCTGTCGTCGTCGCTGCGCTCGCTCGCCGAGACGGCCGAGGCCGGCAGCGACGCCCAGTTCCAGCTCGTCGAGGCCTGGGCGGGCACGACGTCCGACCCGGCCGACGAGGCGCGCCTGCGGGCGCTGCTGCTCGGGCGCCGAGTCCCTCGCCGGGCTCACCGTCGACACGGAGCTGCGGTGGACCTTCGTCAAGGCTCTCGCGGCCCTCGGCGTGGCCGACGACGTCGAGATCGCGACCGAGCTCGACCGCGACCCGACGGCCACCGGCAAGGAGCGCGCCGCCGAGGCGCTCGCCGCCCGCCCACCGCAGAGGCCAAGGCCGACGCCTGGGCCAAGGCCGTCGAGCGCAACGACCTGTCCAACCAGATGGTCGAGGCGGTCAGCGCCGGCTTCCGCCGCAGCGCCGACCTGTCGCTGCTCGAGCCCTACGTCGAGAAGTACCACGCGATGCTCGTCGACGCGTGGGCCGAGCGCAGCGTCGCCATCGGCGAGCGCGTCGTCGGCGGCTTCTACCCGTTCTCGCTCGCGAGCCAGCAGCTCAAGGACGCCTCGGACGCCTGGCTCGCCGCCAACGCCGACGCGGCGCCCGGCCTGGTGCGCACCGTCGCCGAGAACCGCGACACGATCGCCCGCGCGCTGGTGGCGCAGGAGCGGGACCGCCGCGGCTGAGCCACCGGGTGCGGGGCCGCCTCGAAGGGCGGCCCCGCACCCCGGCTCTGCCGGCTCCCGGCCGAAGCCTGGCCGACGCACCTGACCGGCGCCCACCTGACCGACAGACCTGACCGACGACCTGACTGAGAACCTGCTGAGAACCTGTGATCGACGCCTTCACGAACCTGACCGCTGTGACCCCCTTGACCTCCACGCCCACCCCGACACCGAGTCCGTCTCCCTCGCAGGAGCTGCCCGTGAACCTCTCGATGCCTGACCTCTCCAACCTCACGTGGGCCGGGGTCGGCGACTGGCTCGTGGGCACACCGCTGCTCATCATCACGGTGGTCGTCGTGGGCCTCGCTCGCGCGCTTCGTGCTGCACCGGCTCATCAACCGGGTCGTCGCGACGGCCACGTCGCGGCGCGCCGAGCGCCTCGCGAGCATCCCCGGCGCGGGGCGCGCCCTCCAGGCCGTCCGTGGCGCGAACGTGCGACACGTGCAACGGACCCAGACGATGGGCGCCCTGCTCAAGAGCATCACGACGTTCGTCGTGCTCGGCATCACCGCCCTGACCGTCCTGTCCCTCGTCGGGATCCCGCTCGGACCGATGCTCGCCTCGGCGAGCGTCGGCGGCGTGGCGCTCGCCTTCGGTGCGCAGAGCCTCGTCAAGGACTTCCTGTCCGGCGTCTTCATGATCGTCGAGGACCAGTACGGCGTCGGCGACGTCATCGACACCGGTGAGGTCGTCGGCACGGTCGAGAACGTGTCGCTGCGCGTCACCCAGCTGCGCGATGCCGGCGGCATGACGTGGTACGTCCGCAACGGCGAGATCGTCCGGATCGGCAACAAGACGCAGGGCTGGTCGACGGCGCATCGTCGACATCCCCGTCGCCTACGACCAGGACGTCGAGAAGGCGATCTCCGTCATCCGCGACGTCGTCGAGCGTCATGGACGACGACGACGCTTGCAAGGACATCCTCCTCGAGGAGCCCAACGTCGTCGGTGTCGAGTCGATCGCCAACGGCGCCATCACGATCCGCATCATCGCCAAGACGATCGCCAACGAGCAGTTCGGCGTGCAGCGCGAGATGCGCGAGCGGGTCAAGAGGGCCTTCGACCGGGAGGGCGTGCGCAGCCCCCTGCCCGTCATGCCGCCCTACGGCGGGCCCGCCCCGAAGTGACGGTCGAGCGGAGGCCGCCCGGCCCTCGACCCGGCAGCGCGGCAGCCGGACGGCGACCCTGAACCCGGCTCTGCGAGACTGACCGACGTGACGTACTACGACGACTTCGGGGGCCACGAGACCTTCGCCAAGCTCGTGCGCGAGTTCTACCGCGGCGTCGCCGAGGACGAGCCGCTGCGCGCCCTCTACCCCGAGCAGGACCTCGGCCCGGCGCAGGAGCGCCTCCGGATGTTCTTCGAGCAGTACTGGGGCGGCCCGACGACCTACTCCGAGCAGCGCGGTCACCCGCGACTGCGGATGCGTCACCTGCCCTTCCAGGTGACGCCCGACATGCGCGACCGCTGGCTGCTGCACATGATGAACGCCGTCGACACCCTGGAGCTCTCGCCCGAGAACGACGACCGGCTGCGCGACTACCTCACGCGGGCGGCATACAGCCTCGTCAACGCGCCGGGTCCCGACGGCACCTTCTGACGCGCCGCCGGCCGCTCCGTGCGACTCACAGCAACTCACAGCAACTCACAGCCCGTTCACGGCTGCGGGCTCGAAACCGGGGTGTTCGCTGGTCGCAGGAGAACCACCGTCCGGGTGCGTGCGCCCGGCAAACCATGACGGAAGGACGCGCATGCTGTCGATCAACGGGAAGCCGCTGAACAAGAAGGTGGCGGGCGTC
This sequence comes from uncultured Actinomycetota bacterium, assembly GCA_963849965.1. GTDB lineage: Bacteria > Actinomycetota > Actinomycetes > Actinomycetales > Dermatophilaceae > Terrabacter. Next base: position 287,912 of record CAWKJV010000004.1, read on the forward strand.
GCTGCCGCGGGTGCCGCGGCAGCGGTCATCGGGCTCGGCGTCACGCAGGTGGCGCGCGCGGACGACGCGAGCACGACCACTCCCACCCCGACGGCGACCTCGACGCAGGGAGACGCGGACCAGGGCACGACCGGCAGCGTCCCCGGCCACGGCTGGGGTCCCGGCGGTCGCCACGGTGGCATGGGCAGGGGGATGGGTGCGGGCGTGGACCTCTCAGCGCTCGCCACGAAGCTCGGGCGTCGACCAGACCAAGCTCGAGGACGCGCTCAAGGCCGTGCGCGACGAGCTCCGCGCCAGCCCACACGCCCGGTCAGGGCAACGCGACGAAGCCCGACCCGGCGACGATGCAGGACGAGCTGGCGACCAAGCTCGCGAGCAAGCTCGGCATCGACGCAGCCAAGGTCAAGGCGGCCTTCGCCGACCTGCGGGCAGCCCACGAGGCCGGCGAGCAGAAGGCGTTCGACGACCGGCTCGCACAGGCCGTCAAGGACGGCAAGCTGACCCAGGCCGAGGCCGACGCCGTCAAGAAGGCGGCGAAGGCCGGCGTCATCGACATGCACGGCGGGCCTCGCTGACGGTGCGCCCCAGCTGACGAGCACCCGATGACGCGCAGCCGCTGAAGGGCGTCACCCCGGTCGCGGAGTGACGCCCTTCAGCGTGGAGTGAGATGCGCCCTCAGCGACGGCACGACGTGGTTGCTCAGCAGGGGGGCGAGGTCGGCGGGCAGCTCGTCGTCGAGCCCGAGCCAGCGCTGCTCGGCGATCTCGGCGAGCGGGGCGGGGACGTCGTCCGGCCGCAGGTGCGTGACGTAGACGGTGGCGTCGACCCAGGCGTCGGGTTCGTTGGCCGCGACGTCGTGGAAGCGGCCGAGCGCGCTCACCGAGGCCCGAGACGTCGAGCCCGACCTCCTCCATGACCTCACGCACCGCCGCCTCACGAGCGCTCTCCCCCGGGTCGATCTTGCCGCCGGGCAGCATGAAGCGCACCGACCCGGCCTTGCGCACCGTGAGCAGCCTCCCGTCCCGGACGAGGCAGAAGGCAGCCGTGACAAAGGTCGTCATGCACCAGACGGTAGCGCCACGCCACCAGTGGCCGCGGCCACCGGCGCGCCCCGGGGCTCAGCGCAACGGCGGCGGGCCCGCGTCGACGCGGCGGCGCACCTCGGCCAGACCCTCACGGCCCTGCGGCACGTCCCACCAGCTCTCGATCCACCACGTCGCCCCGGCCTGCTCCCAGGCGGCGGGCTCCGCCGGCTCGAGGGTGGTGAACGAGCCCCACGAGTCCGCCTCGATGACGACGTCGTAGCCCTCCCAGGGCAGGCCCTGCTCCGCGCGGAGCCGGCGCACCGGCTCGACGACTGCGGCGAACGCCTCGACCGTCTTGGGTCGACCGTCGGGTGCGTGGATCGCCGGGATCAGACCCTGCCAACGGGCCGCCCGCTCGAGCGAGCGCTGCCGACCACCGCCCGGGCTCGGCGCGCCGACGACCCAGACGGGCGGGTGGGGCCGCTGCGGGGTGGGCGGCGGCAGCATGAAGTCGTTGGCTCCGGCGCTGTAGTACCTCCCGGCATACGTGAAGGTGGCGGGGTCACCGAGCAGCCCCGCGTAGATCGCCAGGCTCTCGTCGAGCTTGCGTGCGCGGGCGGCGCGACCCTCGTCGGCCTCGAAGGCGATCCACCCGGGGTGGAGGGCGCCGAGGCCGACCGACATGAACGCACGACCACCGCTGATCCGGTCGACCGAACCCACGCGCGAGGCGAGATCCCAGGGTCGGTGGCGCGAGGCGGGGGTCAGCAGCGTGCCGAGGCGGATGCGCTCGGTGACCATCGCCGCCGCGCCGAGCTGCACCCACGCCTCGACGCCGTAGAGCGCCTCCCAGCCGAGGACGGCGTCCCAGCCCCGGTCCTCGCCGAGACGCGCCAGCTCGGCGAACTCGCGTTCGGTGGCGTACGGGACGACGAAACCGCTCTTCATCCCCCGTTCCTACCAAGTAGGCGGGACAGTCCGACCTCGAGCGACGCATTGCAAGAAGTTGCAGAATCTTCTTTGAGTTTTCGGTCCGATGAGGAACGATGGTGGCTCGTGACGCCATCAGCAACCCAGACCCTGAACCACCCTGCGCTCGACGCCGGACACGACGTGGACCTTCGCGAGGACGCGACCCCCGTGCACGCCGCGGACCGGCCCGACGCCGCCTGGTGGCGGCAGGCGGTGATCTACCAGATCTACCCGCGCTCGTGGGCCGACAGCGACGGCGACGGCATCGGTGACCTCCCCGGCATCACCTCGCGCCTGCCCCACCTGCGCGCCCTCGGCGTCGACGCCATCTGGCTCTCGCCCTTCTACACCTCGCCGCAGGCCGACGCCGGCTACGACGTCGCGGACTACCGCGACATCGACCCGATCTTCGGCTCCCTCGACGACGCCGACGCGATGATCGCGCGCGCCCACGAGCTCGACCTCAAGGTCATCGTCGACATGGTGCCCAACCACTCCTCCGACGAGCACGAGTGGTTCAAGGCCGCCCTCGCCGCCGGTCCGGGCTCGGCGGAGCGGGAGCGGTACATGTTCCGCGAGGGACGCGGCGAGCACGGCGAGCTGCCCCCGAACAACTGGGAGTCCGTCTTCGGCGGCGCCGCGTGGACGCGCGTCACCGAGGCCGACGGCAAGCCCGGCCAGTGGTACCTGCACATCTTCGACACGCAAGCAGCCCGACTTCAACTGGGAGCACCCCGAGGTGCGCGCCGAGTTCGAGTCGATCCTGCGCTTCTGGCTCGACCGGGGCGTCGACGGCTTCCGCGTGGACGTCGCGCACGGCCTGATCAAGGAGCAGGGCCTGCCCGACACCGTGGAGGAGCGCACGACGATGCTCGGGCACGCCGAGCACGACGGCGGGCACGACGGCGGGCACGACGGCGGGCACGGACACGGGGCCGCCGAGGAGGCGCCGCGCATCGACCACACGAAGCGCAGCCCGATGTGGGACCAGGACGGCGTCCACGAGGTCTACCGCGCGTGGCGGAAGATCCTCGAGTCCTACGGGACGCCCGACCGCATCCTCTGCGCCGAGGCCTGGGTCGAGCCGCAGGAGCGCGCGGTGGCCTACGTCCGCCCGGACGAGATGCACCAGGCGTTCAACTTCGACTTCCTCACCGCCTCGTGGATCGCCGAGGACCTGCGCGCTGTCATCACCTCGTCGCTGCACGCCGCGGACTCCGTCGGCGCGCCGTCGACGTGGGTGCTGTCGAACCACGACGTCGTCCGCCACGCCTCGCGCCTCGGCTACGCACCGGGCACGCCGCGGATGAACGGCATCTCGGCGACGGACCCGCAGCCCGACCGCGCGCTCGGCCTGCGCCGCGCCCGTGCGGCCACGGCCCTCATGCTCGCGCTGCCCGGTGGCGCGTACATCTACCAGGGCGAGGAGCTCGGGCTGCCGGACTCGACCGACATGCCGGCCGAGTTCCGCCAGGACCCGACGTTCGCCCGCACCGCCGGCGCCGAGACGGGCCGCGACGGCTGCCGCGTGCCGATCCCGTGGTCGTCGCAGGGTCCCTCGCTCGGCTTCGGCCCCAGCGCCAGCACGTGGCTGCCGCAGCCCGACGTCTACGCCGACTACGCCGTGGACCGCCAGGAGGGCGTGGCCGGGCTCGACGCTCGAGCTCTACCGCGCGCTGCTCGCCGCCGCGTCGCGAGCTGTCCCTCGGGACCGGCTCGCTGACGTGGGTCGAGGGGTATGCCGGCGACGTCGTCGCGCTGACCAACGGCTCGTCCCTGCGCGACCGGGTGCTCGTCGTCGCGAACCTCGGCGCCGAGCCCGTCGCCCTGCCGGAGGGCGCCGAGGTCATCGTCGCCTCTGCCGCGCTCGAGGACGGTCTCGTGCCGACCGACGTGACGGTCTGGGCCCGCTGGTCCTGATGTCCTGACCGGCGGTTCGCCCGCCCGCACGTGAGGCCCCTGTCCCTCGGGACGGGGGCCTCACGGCATACCGGCGCCTGTGGATGACGGACGATGCGGTCAGTCACGCTCTCCTACGGTCGGGGCATGACGCGCTACGCCATCGACACCGAAGGGGTGTCCCGTGAGCGGCTCGCGCTGGCGCACGACCCCGCCGAGCTGCATGAGTGCGCGTCGCTCGTCGCCGCAGCGACGGCGGGCGCCTTGAGCGCACTGGGCGTGGAGGGTCAGGGCATCCGAGTCGCACTCGAGCGCTTCCGTGCCGTGCACGCGTATGCCCTCGACGCCGTTGCCGACGCGGCGAGTGCCCTCGGCGACCGATCGACCGCTCGACGCTGGAGGCGCGCTCGGTGGAGCTCTTCGTCACGGCCGGATTCGCGCAGCTGTCGGCGAGCGGGCCTGCGGCGCAAGGCATCTCGGTCCCCGGAGTCCGATGAGTCGCGTCCACGAAGCCGAGGGCGCCGCCGCACCGATCGCTGGAGCGGCCGCGCTGCCGTTGCCCGCGGGAGACGTCGAGGGCCTGCGCGCGGCAGCGCGGTCGCTGGACCGGGTCGCCGCGCGGGCCGGCTCGACCCTCACCGTGCGCGGGACGTTGGGGGCGAGACTCGGCGCGGTCTGGACCGGGGACGCGGCGACGGCGGCTGACGCCGAGGCGGCCGAGCTCGCACGACGGTGCCTCCCCGTCGTCGACGCCCTCCCCGCGGCCGGACGCGCACTGCTGGCGTATGCCGCCGCCCTCGACCACGCGGTCGCGCGGGTGCGTTCGTTGCAGCGCCAGTGGGATGCGCTCGACGCCGAGCACCTGTTGACTGACCTCCGTCTCGCCGCCCTCCCGGACCCGACCGGCACGATCGGCGTGCTGGGGATGGAGCGTTCCCGCGCGGACCAGGCCGCGGGGCGCGCTCGGCTGAGTCGCGCGTACGCGGGCGTCATGGACGAGCTGAGGGTGACGGAGCGCCGGTGTGCCGCTGGGATCTCCGGCGTGACGGGTGCGACGTTCCCGCCGGACAGGACCGTGGGCGCCGCAGCAGTGCAGTCCGCCGTCACCGGGGGTCTGTGGTTCGCCGACGGTGTCGTGGCGGCGCGGGCGGCGCGGGACGCCGCCCTCGCCGACAGCCTGCTGGTCCGGCGGGCGCTCGCATCGGGTGGAGGTGGGAGCTCGACGGGCGGATTGCGAGACGACACGGTCGCGCACATCGCCACCCGCGTCGGGGCACGCGCGGACGACCCGGTGTACGCACAGGCCCTGCTCTCGGAGCTCGGTGCCCACGCGCTGGCGCAGCTGCTCCTGGCCGCGGGCGTGACGAGGAGCGGGTCCGGTGCACACGTCGACACGGTGCGTCGGATCCTCGGCGCGTTCGGGTCACTCGTCATCACGGGGACGAGCCATCGTCCACCTCCGGGCACTGACCCGCGGACTCGCGCTCAGCTGGCGTCGGGGGCGGCACTGCTCGCAGACGACCTCGTCGCAGGGGTCAACACGGTCCGTGTCGACCCGTCGGGAGGCGGCCGCGCGACCGGGGCCTGGCTGCTGGGACAGCTGCTCTCGGGGGCGCGCGCCGCCGGCGACGACCGACGGCTACCCGCGCGACTCACCCGACGTGCTGCCGCCGCAGCCGCTACCGCTGAGATCGCCGAGACCCGCGACGCGGACTCCGAGATGCGGCACGGCACCACCGTGCGCGCCGACGGCGCGGAGGCCTTCGCCTCCTGGTTCGACGACGCCGGACGGACCGGCGACGCCTTGGCGTCCTCCTCGAGAACGTGGGCGACGACCCCGCCGAGCAGGCTGCGCTGCTGGCCGAGCCGTTGCCCGGATCGGGGGTCGCTGGTGGCGCACTGTCGAACTCCCGAGGCGACCGCCTGACCTTCGGCGAGTACCTTGTGCGACGCTGGATCACCCACGAGGCCAACGGAATCGAGAGCCACCCCGATCTGTGCCTGTCGACCGACGCCGATCTCGCCCGACTGCTGCCCAGTGTCTCCTCGGCCAACGATGCGGGTGCTGCCGAGACCCGTGCGCGCGTCATGCTCGAGCTCTCCCGCACGAGCGCGCACGCGATGCTCGAGGCCTCGACGACACGGATCTACACCCAGGCGACGGCGCCGGTCGAGAACTTCGTCGTCGACTGGTTCGCGGCGATGCGCGAGAACGTCGACCTCGCGCTGACGACACCGCTCCAGGCGTCTGGACCAGCTCCGAGATACTCCGCCGCGACCTCGCTCGGCATGCAGCCGTGGCTCGACAGCAGCGAGCTGACAGGCGTCGTCGGGGCGCTCGCGGTCGACACCGGGATGGGACTGCACGCGAAGGACGCCGGCGCGGCATACCACCGGCTCGTCGACCACGAGCTCGCAGCTGCGGAGACGTCCGCCGGGGCTGGTGTCGACATGCGCCGCGACATCGTGCGCCTCGGGTTCCTCGACCAGGCGGCGTCGGCCGCCCTCGTCGCCGTCGCGCGACGTCAGGACGCCCTCAACCGCTCGGCGTGGCAGGGGCTCGCCGAGGCGGGGCACGCGATCGACGAGATCCGCCGTGGTCCGATGGGGCTGGTGTCGATGGTCCACACCTACGCGGAGGGCGGGACGCTGCGGACCACCAGTGACGACCTCGTCATCGCGCTCGTGCGCTCTGACGTCGAGCTGTCCCAGACCGAACGCGACGACGCCCGGCGCGCGGATCTCGTGACCCGCATCGAAGCGCTCGCCGGTGGGCGCGCCGACGTGGGATCGACGATCACGATCGGCGCCGGACGCGCACCCCTGCTCCCGACGGTCGACGACCTTCGGGCCGCGCGCCAGGTGGAGATCCGGGCCGCCGCCGACGCCGTGCTCGACAACCAGACGGGCAGCTCCGCCGGCTCGGCCACGGAGCGGTTCAGGCAACGAACAGCCCCCGCCGACCAAGTCCACACCATCGAGCCTCGGGACGGCCGTCTGCCCGAGCTGGAACGGTTGACGCCCGGGCGGTCTCGGGGCGTACACACCGTGCCCGACGAACGCGCCCTGCACGAGCTCTTCGACCAGCTGACCGTGGGCGCCGCACGGCGCTCTCGACCAGAGTACAAAGGCGACTGGTTCGAGCGTCCAGACGGCATAGAGGTGGGCCTGAGGTCCGACTCGCGCAGCGGCGGTGCGACGATCGACGTGCACTACCCCGACGACCAGGTACGGAAGGTCCACATCCAGTGACGCTCGAACAGCCCAGGCGTTCAGTCGTGGAAGAACTGCTCGTCTCCACCATCTACGACTGGATCGACCTCGGATTCCTGCGCTCCACCGTGCGGGAGATGACCGGCGCCGGACCCGCGGAGCTCCACGCGGCCGCTATGACGGTCGTGGCGCAGCTCGTGACAGGTGGGCTCGTGGCCGCCGGGGACGTCGCCGACGGGGGCTTCCGGGCCTGGGACTGCTCGCGCGGCCAAGCCGTCTCACGTATCGACCGGGAGTGGCGTGCCGAGTCCGACCCCGAACTCTGGCCGTTCCAGGTGGCCGCGCTCGCCCCGACGCACGAGGGTCTCACCGTGATCGAAGCGGTCCTGTCGCGCGAAGGTGACGACGGTTCCTGGGAAGAGCGCATGTTGCGGAACCCCTTGGCCGCGGCCCACCCCCTTGACGATTGAGCGTGCTTCGCTGGGACTCACATCCCACTCCGCCTCAAGGACGGCCATCGGGGCGGCCCGAACTGACTTGTCTGGTCAAGCAAGCGGATCACGCCAAGTGGCTTGCTGCCGTGCCGTGCCGGAGTCCATTCCGGCTCTGCGACTAGCCTCGGATCCATGGTGACGACGCGGGCCTACCTCGAGCGGACTCCGGTCGCGTTGGCCCATCGGGGCGGGTCGCTCTACGCGCCGAACCTGGGGCTCGAGAACACCATGACCGCCTTCGGCAACGCCGTCGCCCTGGGCTACACGCACCTCGAGACCGACGTCCACGTCACGAGGGACGGGAGGCTCGTCGCCTTTCACGACACCGTCCTCGACCGGGTCAGCAACGCGCACGGGCGGATCCGAGACCTGCCGTGGTCCGACGTGGCGCACGCCGAGGTCGGTGACGGCGGGCGGATCCCCCTGCTGAGCGAGCTGCTCGATGCGTGGCCCGACGTCAACCTCAACATCGACCTCAAGGCCCCCGGAACGGCCGAGCCCCTGTGGCGCCTCATCGAGGAGCGGGGCCTGCACGACCAGGTCTGTGTCGGCTCGTTCTCCCAGCGCAACATCTCGCAGTTCCGGCGGCTCTCGCAGGGAACGGTCGCGACGGCCGCCGCCCAGGTCGGCACGGCGTTGGCCCGCTTCGGGCCGCGTGCGCTCACCGCGGTGCTCCGCACCCCGGCCGACGTCTTCCAGGTCCCGCCATCGATCTCCCTGCGCGGACAGGCCCGTTCAGGTGGTCACCGAGCGCCTCGTCGAGACGGCACACCGCTACGGCAAGCAGGTCCACGTCTGGACCATCGACGACGCCGACGAGATGCGGCGTCTGCTCGACCTCGGCGTCGACGGCCTCGTCAGCGACCGCATCGACGTGCTCAAGGACGTGCTCGTCGAACGTGGCGTGTGGACCGGCCGCGACTGAGCCGACCCGACCGGCCCCTGTCACCGGCACCCGCCGCGGGCGAGGACGGCATACGCCATCGGGTCAGCGGACGAGGACGTGGCCCCGCGACGTGCTGAGGCGGGTCCACCGGCCGTGGGCCGCGATCGACGCGCCCTCCCCCGCTCGGGTGAAGCCCAGCACATGGGCACCGAACGCGAGCCCGGCGGCGATGGGCGGCACGGTGTCGCTCATCGCACCCCACGTGCGCCGTCGGAGCGAGTCGACCGCATGACCGCCGGCGTTCGTCAGGAGTGCCCTCCGCGACCTGCGAGATGCCTTGGCGCGCAATGGATTCGATGACCTCACCGTCGAGCTGACCGACCGGCTCCCAGCCGTCGCGCGGCGGCGTGAGCCCGCTCCACGGAGCGCGCACGGTCGTCGGGCGGGACGCTGAGCACGGCGCCGGCCCCCTCGCGCGCCAGACGGTCGTTGACCGACGCGAACGACACGGTCGCGTCGACGGCGTCGGACGGCGCGATCGTGACGACGCGCATCCCGAGCACCGTGCCGTCGCCCATGAGACCGGTCCCCTCGATGACCGCGACGGTCGTGACGAGGAGCGTTGCCGAGCACCTGGAGGCGCACGGCGCCGTCGGGGTTGGCCCGGCTCGCGCGGGCGAGGTAGGTGCCGAGGTCGGCGAGCCCGCGCGGGTCGCCGAAGTCGATGCGCGCAGTGTCCGTCACCGACGCCGCCTCCGGAACGGCGCAGGCTCGCCGAGGTGGACCCGGACCGACGCGCGCTCGTCGGGTCGCATGCGCCGCGGCGCCTCGCTCGCGAAGTCGTAGAGCGCGAGCTCGGTCTCCGCGACGGCATAGACCGGTCGCTCACCGTCGCCCACGCCATCGGGGTCGGTCACGATGTAGGCGACGTCGAAGCCCGCCCCACCGATCCGCGAGACCCACATCTGGATCTCGACCGGCGCGTGCCGGAAACCCAGCGGGCCGGCGGTACTCGATCTCGTGACGCGACACGAGCACGCCCTCGTCGAGCATCGTCTTGTCGCCCGCTCCCCCGCCGTCGAACCAGTCGCGGAAGGCGATGACGCGCGCATCCTCGAGCAGCCGCAGGAACTGCACGTTGTTGATGTGGGCGTACGCGTCCATGTCGGACCAGCGCAACGAGACCTGCGCGGCATACGGCCCCGCCTGCGGTTCGGCCTCGAGTGGGGCGCCGGTCGCGTCGCTCGTCTCCGTCATGGGCCCCATCCTTCCAGCCCTGGACGGTCACGCTCGTCCACATCCCCTCCGTGGACGGGCCGTGCGTCCACAGCCTGCGTATGCCGGTCGGGCCGGTCGGTGGGGCCACGTAGGTTGGGTGCCATGACGTCACCCCCCACCTCGGCCCCCTCCGCACCGTCCGTCGCCGACGTCGAGCCCGCCCTCCGCGAGCGAGCGACCACCGCGCTCCGGCGGCTCGTCGGCCGAGAGGACGTCGACTTCCGCGACGGCCAGCTCGAGGCGATCAACGAGCTCGTGGCCGGGCGGCGGCGCGTGCTCGTCGTGCAGCGCACCGGATGGGGCAAGTCGGCCGTCTACTTCGTGGCCACCGCCCTCCGCCGGGCCGAGGGCGCCGGTCCCACCGTCATCGTCAGCCCCCTGCTCGCCCTGATGCGCGACCAGATCGCGGCTGCCGAGCGCGCCGGGCATCAAGGCCGTCACGCTCAACTCGACGAACGCCGAGGAGTGGGGCGCCGTGTCCGGCGCGCTCGCACGCGGCGAGGTCGACGTGCTGCTCGTCAGTCCCGAGCGCCTCAACAACCCTCGCTTCCGCGACGAGCAGCTGCCCGCGCTCGCCGAGACGTGCGGCCTGCTCGTCGTCGACGAGGCCCACTGCATCAGCGACTGGGGCCACGACTTCCGACCCGACTACCGCCGCATCCGCGACCTGCTGACGACGCTGCCCGAGCGCACGCCGGTCCTCGCGACGACCGCGACAGCCAACGCCCGCGTCGTCACCGACGTCGTCGAGCAGCTCGGTGCCGGCGGCCGCGACGTGCTCACGCTGCGCGGTCCGCTGGCCCGGGCGTCGCTGCGCCTCGGCGTGCTGCCGCTCGCGGCCCCCGAGCAGCGCCTCGCCTGGCTCATCGCCCACCTGGGCGATCTGCCCGGTTCGGGCATCGTCTACGCACTGACGGTCGCCGCCGCCGAGGACGTCGCAGCGGCGCTCCGCGAGGCAGGCCACCAGGTGGCCGCCTACACCGGACGCACCGAGCCGTCCGAGCGGATCCGGCTCGAGGAGGCCCTGCGCGACAACGAGGTCAAGGCCCTCGTCGCCACCTCGGCGCTCGGCATGGGCTTCGACAAGCCCGACCTCGGCTTCGTCCTGCACCTCGGCGCCCCGTCGTCGCCGGTCGCCTACTACCAGCAGGTCGGTCGTGCGGGCCGCGCCACCGAGCGTGCCGACGTGCTGCTCATGCCCGGCCCCGAGGACAAGGACATCTGGCGCTACTTCGCCTCGGCCTCGATGCCCAAGCAGGACCAGGCCGACGCCGTCGTGCGTGCCCTGTCCGAGTCCCCCAAGGCGCTGTCGACGGTGGCGCTCGAGTCGCATCGTCGACGTGCGCCGCACCCGCCTCGAGCTGCTCCTCAAGGTGCTCGACGTCGACGGCGCCGTGCACCGCGTGCCCGGCGGCTGGACCGCCACGGGCGAGCCATGGACCTACGACGCCGAGCGCTACGGGCGGGTCACCGAGGCCCGCGAGCGCGAGCAGCAGCTCATGGTCGACTACGAACGCACCGACCGCTGCCGCATGGCCTTCCTGCAGGAGACCCTCGACGACGACTCCGCCGAGCCCTGCGGCCGGTGCGACCGGTGCGTCGAGCCGTGGTTCGACACGACGATCCCCGAGGCCGCCGTCAACACGGCCCGGTCACGCCTCGAGCGACCGGGTGTCGTGCTCGAGTCCCGCGCCCAGTGGCCGTCCGGCATGGACCGTCTCGGCGTCCCGCTCAAGGGCAAGATCGCGCCCTCGGTCGTCGATGGACGAAGGCCGAGCCGTCGCCCGCCTGAGCGACCTCGGGTGGGGCCAGCGTCTGCGCGAGCTGCTCCGCGGCGAGGACCGGGAGGTCCCGGCCGAGGTCCTGCGAGCCTGCGTCGACGTCCTCGCCGGGTGGGGCTGGCGGGAGCGGCCCGCGGCGATCGTGTCGGTCCCGTCGCGCCGACGGCCGCGGCTCGTCGGCTCGTTGGCCGCAGGCATCGGTCAGCTCGGGCGCCTGCCCTACCTGGGGGCGCTCGACCTCGTCGAGGGCGGCCCCGTCGGCGAGCCGGGCGGCAACAGCGCCTTCCGGCTCGCCAACGTCTGGGGTCGTCTCGCGGTGGGGCCCGAGCTCGGCAACGCCCTCAGCGGCATCCCCGGGCCGGTGCTGCTGCTCGACGACGTCAGCGACTCCCGCTGGACCCTGACCGTCTGCGCTGGCCTGCTCCGTGAAGCCGGTGCGCCGGCCGTGCTCCCGATGGCCCTCGCCATGGAGGCGTGACGCGAGTCGCGGGCTGCGACGGCCGCCCGACCGCGGGCCACTAGGGTCGTCCTGTGACTGCAGACGCCCCCTCCGAGCCGCGCCCGCTCCCCCCGCTCGAGGACCTCCTCGAGGTGCTGACCCTCGAGGACGTCGGGACGGCCCAGATCGCCGTCACGGACGTCCAGGGCCGCGACGCCGCCGAGTCGATCGGTGCCACGTCCGCGCGGGTCTTCGAGGGCCGCAGCCAGAAGATGCCCCACGGTCGCGTGTTCGGCGGACAGGTCCTCGCCCAGTGCGTCATGGCCGCCGGCATCACCGTGCGCGACGTCAACGACGGCGACGGGTCGCGCCCCATCCACTCGCTCCACGGCTACTTCATGCGGCCGGGCGACGACACGCTGCCGATCCGCTTCGCCGTCGAGGAGATGCGCGACGGCAACTCCTTCTCCACCCGGCGCGTGCACGCCGTGCAGAAGGGCGCGCCGATCATGTCGATGACCTGCTCCTTCCAGGAGCGGGCCGGTGGCCTCGACCACCAGGACGCGATGCCGCACGTGACCGGACCCGAGGGGCTCACCTCGCTGGCGGACGCCTTCCGCGGCGTCGACCACCCCGGCGCCCGCCACATCGCAGAGGCGCGCCCCATCGAGCTGCGGCCCGTCGAGAGCAACATGTTCCTCGATGCCGGTCCCGAGCAGGTCGCGACGAACCACGTGTGGATGCGTGCCGTCGACCGGCTGCCCGACGACCCCCTGCTGCACGCCGCGGTCCTGGCCTACTCGAGCGACTACTCGCTCCTCGAGCCGGTGCTCCGCCGGCACGGCCTCGTCTGGACCGACCGACGGCTCCGGGTCGCGAGCCTGGACCACTCGATGTGGTTCCACCGCGACGTCCGCGCCGACGAGTGGCTGCTCTACGCCCAGCAGTCGCCGTCCGCCGTGAGCGGCCGAGGCCTGTCGATCGGCGAGATCTTCAGCCAGGACGGCACCCTCGTCGCCACGACGGCCCAGGAGGGCATGGTCCGCGTCAAGCAGTCCTGACGCACGCCAGCCCGGCGGCGGCGCTTCCGCACCGTCGGGTCAGGACGCGTCGCGATGCTCGAGCGGCCCGTCACCACACGCATACCCCCGAGGGGTGGTGACGACGGGGCCACTCGAGTGGGCGCGTCAGGCGGTGGTGCGCAGGACCGCGACGTCGTGGCCGTCGAGTCCGACGCCGTGCGAGTCGACGATCGGGGCCCGACCCCAGGACGCGAGCACGTGCTCGACCTCGCCGTGCGAAGGGCACCACCTGCGCGCGACCTGCCAGGTTGGCGACGACATGGACGGAGCCGCGCGACATGATGATCCACTGCGCGTCCTCGTCGAACCGCACCGACGTGGCGCGGAGGTCACCGGACGCGACGTCCGGCTGGGTCCGGCGGACCTTGATCAGCTCACGGTAGAAGTGCAGCATCTCGTTGTGCCCGGGCGCGCTCGGCTCGCTCCAGTCGAGCACGCTGTGCGCCCGCGTCGCGGGGTCCTGCGGGTCGGGCACGTCAGCCTCGTCCCACCCGTGGGCGGCGAACTCGGCACGCCGCCCGGAGCGGACGGCTTCTGCGAGCCAGTCCTCCTCGAACGAGGTGAAGAAGGCGAACGGGGTGCTGGCGCGCCACTCCTCACCCATGAAGACCATCGCCGTGAACGGTGAGAGCAGGTAGAGCGCGGCCCCGATGGCCTGCCGACCCGGCGAGACCTGGTCGCTGATGCGGTCGCCGGTGGCGCGGTTGCCGACCTGGTCATGGGTCTGGAGGTAGGCGAGGAACTGGTGCCCCGACCGCGCCTCCCGGTCGACGCGCGCACCCCAGACGGAACCGCGGAACGTCGACATGCGGCCGTCGTGGAGGAAGGCGTCGGAGAGCGTCTTGGCCAGCACGGAGATGGGACCCCCCTCGGGCCACGCCTCGGTGCCACCGGCGAAGTCGGCGTAGTAGCCCTGCGTCTCACCCGTCAGCGCGACATGGAGCGCGTGGTGGATGTCGTCGTCCCACTGCGCCGTCATGCCCCGGCCGCCCTCGCCGGTCGGCGTCACCATGACGGCGTCGTTGAGGTCGCTCTCGGCGATGAGGTCGAGCGGACGTCCGAGCTCCGTTGCGAGAGAAGCGGTCTCGTCGGACAGCTGGGCGAGGACGTGCGGGTCGGACTCGTCACGCAGCTCGTGCACGGCGTCCAGACGCAGCGCGTCGACGTGGAAGTCACGGAACCAGCGCAGGGCGTTGTCGATCATCCAGCGGCGCACCTCGTGGCTGCCGTCGGCGTCGAGGTTGACGGCCGGCCCCCACGGCGTGGTGTGGGTGTCGGTGAAGTAGGGCCCGAACTCGGCGAGGTAGTTGCCCGTGGGTCCGAGGTGGTTGTAGACGACGTCGAGGCAGACCCCGAGGCCGCGTGCGTGGCACGCGTCGACGAAGCGCTGGAACGCGGCGGGACCGCCGTAGGCCTGCTGGACGGCATACGGCGCGACCCCGTCGTAGCCCCAGCCGTGCGTCCCTCCGAAGGCCGCGACGGGCATGACCTCGACGACGTCGACGCCGAGGTCGACGAGGTGCCCGAGGTGGGCGATCGCCGCGTCGAAGGTGCCCTCGGGCGTGAAGGTGCCGATGTGCAGCTCGTAGACGACCCCGCCGAGCACGCCGCGGCCGTCGCGGGTGCCACGCCAGTCCCCGTCGCCCCAGGTGTACGCCGCCGCGTCGAAGGTGCGGCTCGCCCCGTGGACGCCGTGCGGCTGCCACGCGCTGCGCGGGTCGGGGCGCGGGTCCCCACCGTCGAGGCTGAAGGAGTAGTCCATCGTGCCCGTCGTCGGGGCGCGGCCACGACCACCAGCCGCCGTCCTCGGCCGCTCATGGCGTGTCGTCGGACAGCCGTCGTCGGCTCGTGCTGCCCCTCGAGCGGCGTGACGAGGATGTCGACGCGCGACGCGGAGGGCGCCCAGACGCGGATGGTGTCGGTCTCGGGGGTCATGACTCGTCCCGTACCCGCACGAGCAGGGCGACCGGCAGACCTGCGGCACCCACGACGTCCGCGAGAGGCGTCGGTCCACCGTCGAAGGTCCGCGAGGAGACGACGTCGGACCAGCGGCCCTCGGGCAGCTCGACGGTGGCCTCGCCGTAGCCGCCCGCGTCGCGCGAGCCGGCCGGCGAGACGGGTCACGACCGTGACGACCTCGACCGCCTCGCCCGTGCCGCGACCGAACGCCACGGCATGCTCGGACGTCGTCGCCACGGCGAGGTACGTCGCGTCCTCGCCCGTGAAGCAGTCCGGCCGCTCCCGGCGCGTGCGCAGGGCGGCACTCGTCACGAGCAGCTTCTCGTCGTGCAGGTCGGCCGGGGCGGCGCCACCGTCGAGACGTGCGAGGCGATCGCCGGCGCTCCGCGTAGTCGACGGCACGGCGGTTGTCCGGGTCGACGAGGGAGAGGTCGACGAGGTCGGTGCCCTGGTAGACGTCGGGCACACCCGGCATCGTCAGCTGGACGAGCTTCTGACCGAGCACGTTGGCCCGCGTCTCGAGCCGCGTCGACTCGACCCAGGACTCGACATGAGCCACGATCTCGGGCGTCGTCACGACTGCCGGAGACGAAGCGCTCGACGGCCGACTCGTAGGCCTCGTCGGGCTCGGTCCACCGCGTGTAGAGCTTCGACTCGCGAATCGCCTTGAGGGCGTAGGCCTGCAGCCGGTCCTCGCTGATCGGCCACGCGCCGACGAGGGTCTGCCACAGGAAGTACTCGGTGAGCACGTCGAGCTCCTCGGCGCGCACCGGTGGCAGCGAGCTCGCGGGCCGTCCGCACCCACGTCGCCCACGCGTCGGGTCGCTCGGCGAGGACGAAGAGCCGCGCCCGCACGTCCTCGGCGCGCTTCGTGTCGTGGGTCGAGAGCGTCGTCATCGACTGCGGCCACGCGCCCGAGCAGGTCCTGCGCGAACTCGTGGAACGTCCTGGGTCGGCACGCCCACCCGGGTGGGATCGCCGCCCACCTCGTTGAGCCCGACGAGCCGCACGTAGCGGTAGTACGCCGTGTCCTCGATCGCCTTGGCCATGGCGGGCCCGCACGTCTGCTGGAACCGCACGACGAACTCGTCGGCCGCCGTCCTGGTCGACGGGTGACGCCTGTCCGAGCGCGAGGTCGACGACGACGTCGACGGCCTCGCGGTCGCAGCGCACCGCCCGCGCTCTCCTCGCCGCGCGACACGGCCGACCGCGAGCTCGGCGGCGTCGTGCGCCTCGGGGGGCGTGCCCGGGCCGCAGGTAGACGCGGTAGCGGTCCATGCCGACGAGCATCGCCTCGATGCACCTCGCGCGCCGCGTCGGCGTCGAGGTCGGGCCGCGCCCGCGCGACGAGCCGCATGCAGCCGGCTCACCTCGGTGGCGAGCATGACCTGCACGACCCACCGCTTCGACTCCGTGACGATCGCCTCGAGGTCCTGTCGCTCGCCGAGCAGCTCCGTCGAGAGGTCGTCGAGCGGCTGCGCGCCGGCCGGGTCGACGAAGAGCCCGCCGATGCGCAGCAGGGCGTCGTAGCCGGTCGTCCCGGCCGTCCGCCACGCCGTGCGGCAGCTGCTCCGACGCCCTCGAGGATCTTCTCGACGACGACCCACGCGTCACCGGTCGCCTCGGCGAGCCGCTCGAGGTAGCCCTCGGGGTCGGCGAGGCCGTCGGGGTGGTCGATGCGCAGACCGTCGATGGCGCCGGAGCGGATGCCGTCGACGAGCAGCGCGTGCGTCGCGTCGAAGACCTCGGGCTCCTCGACGCGCACCGCGATGAGCGAGGTGACGTCGAAGAAGCGCCGGTAGTTGAGCTCGGAGTCGCCGACCGTCCAGGACGCGAGGCGGTAGTGCTGGGCGTCGAGGAGGTCACCCAGCGGCATTCCGCGGGTCGGTGCCCGGCGGCGAGCGGGAAGACGTGGTCGTAGTACCGCACGACCGGCTCGCCCTCGTGCTCGCCGACGGAGATCTCGCCCGCAGCGAGCACCTCGTCGAGCGGCGCACCGAGCACCGGCATGAGGATGCGGCCGTCCTGGGCGTCCCAGTCGACGTCGAACCACGTGGCGTATGCCGACTGCCGGCCCTCGCGGAGCACCGACCACAGCGGGCGGTTGAGCGAGAGCGGCGTCGGGGTGGTCATGTGGTTGGGCACGACGTCGACGACGACACCGAGGCCGGCCGCGTGGGCGGCCTCGACGAGGCGCGCGAACGCCGGCGTCGCCGCCGAGCCCCTCGGCGACCGTCGTGTGGTCGGTGACGTCGTAGCCGTGCTTGGAGCCGACCGTCGCCTGCAGGACCGGCGACAGGTAGAGGTGCGTGATCCCCAGTGTCGCAAGGTGATCCACCTGCGCGACCGCGTCGTCGAGGGTGAAGTCCGGCTCGAGCTGGAGCCGGTGGGTCGGAGACGGGTGCGCTGGCGTACCTCACGCGGTGGCCTCCTCGGTGACGCCGGGGACGATGGGCGAGACGATCCTCGCGCGGACACCTCAGCACGACGATGCTGCGCGGCTGGACCTGGATCTGCCACGTCGGTTCGAGCGGGTTGGCGTCGACCTCGTGCAGCGCCGTGTCGATGACCGGGATCCACTGCGCGCCGTACTCCTCGTCGGGCAGCGTGAAGGCGAGCGGCTCGTCGTGCGCGTTGAACATGACGAGGAACGAGTCGTCGAGGATCTGCTGCCCGCGCGGGTCCGGCTCGGGGATCGCCGAGCCGTTGAGGAAGATCATGAGCGACTTGGCCAGACCGTTGCTCCAGGCCTCCTCGTCCATGTGCTGGGCCTCGGGGGTGAACCAGGCGATGTCGCCGAGCTCGCTCTCGCCGCCGTGGTCGGCGCTGCCCGCGAAGAACCGACGGCGTCGGAAGACCGGGTGCTCACGGCGCAGCTTCACCAGCGACTGCGTGAAGGCGAGGAGCTTCTGGTCGTCCTCGTCGAGGATCCACTGGATCCACGAGATGTCGTTGTCCTGGCAGTAGCCGTTGTTGTTGCCGCCCTGGGTGCGGCCGAGCTCGTCGCCGTGGAGCATCATCGGCACGCCCTGCGAGAAGAGCAGGGTGGTGAGGAAGTTGCGCTGCTGACGCAGGCGCAGGTCCCGGATCTCGGGCTCGTTGCGTCGGGCCCTCGACGCCGCAGTTCCACGAGCGGTTGTGGCTCTCGCCGTCGTTGTTGCCCTCGCCGTTGGCCTCGTTGTGCTTCTCGTTGTAGGACACGAGGTCGCGCAGCGTGAAGCCGTCGTGGGCCGTGACGAAGTTGATCGAGGCGATCGGCTTGCGGCCGGAGTGCTCGTAGAGGTCGCTGGATCCCGTGAAGCGAGAAGCGAACTCGCCGAGCGCGCCACCCTCGCCGCGCCAGAAGTCGCGCACGGTGTCGCGGTACTTGCCGTTCCACTCGGTCCACAGCGGCGGGAAGTTGCCGACCTGGTAGCCGCCCTCGCCGACGTCCCACGGCTCGGCGATGAGCTTGACCTGGCTGACGACCGGGTCCTGCTGGATGAGGTCGAAGAAGGCCGACAGCTTGTCGACCTCGTGGAACTGGCGGGCCAGGGTCGCCGCGAGGTCGAAGCGGAAGCCGTCGACGTGCATCTCGGTGACCCAGTAGCGCAGCGAGTCCATGATGAGCTGCAGCACGTGCGGGCTGCGCATGAGGAGGCTGTTGCCGGTGCCGGTCGTGTCGTAGTAGTGCGTGAGGTCGTCGCTGACGAGGCGGTAGTAGCTGTTGTTGTCGAGCCCGCGGAAGGCGAGCGTCGGCCCCATGTGGTTGCCCTCGGCCGTGTGGTTGTAGACGACGTCGAGGATGACCTCGATGTCGGCCGCGTGCAGCGCCTTGACCATGGCCTTGAACTCGAGCACCTGCTGCCCGCGCTGCCCACCGGCCGCGTACTCGTTGTGCGGGGCGAGGAAGCCGATGGTGTTGTAGCCCCAGTAGTTCGAGAGGCCACGGTCGACGAGCGGCGCGTCCTGGACGAACTGGTGCACCGGCATCAGCTCGATGGCGGTGATGCCCAGGTCGCTCAGGTGCTTGATCATCGCCGGGTGCGCCGATGCCGGCGTACGTGCCGCGGATCTCCTCGGGGATCTCCGGGTGCAGCATCGTCAGGCCCTTGACGTGGGCCTCGTAGATGATGCTCTCGTGGTACTCGTGGCGGGGCGGGCGGTCGTCGCCCCAGTCGAAGAACGGGTTGATGACGACGGAGTGCATCGTGTGGCGCACGCTGTCGTCGGTGTTGATCTCCGTCGTCGTCGCGGCCTCCTCGTCACCGAAGGTGTACGAGTAGAGCGACTGGTCGTTCTCGGCCTGCCCCTCGATCGCCTTGGCGTACGGGTCGAGCAGGAACTTGCTCGGGTTGCAGCGGTGGCCGTTCGCGGGGTCGTAGGGCCCGTGCACGCGGAAGCCGTAGCGCTGGCCCGGGCTGCACGTAGGGGACGTAGCCGTGCCAGACGAAGCCGTCCGTCTCGGGCAGGTCGAGGCGCGTCTCGGCGAGGTCGTCGTCGATGCAGGCACAGCTCGATGCGCTCGGCCGCCTCGGAGAAGACGGCGAAGTTGACCCCCGAGCCGTCGTACGTCGCTCCGAGGGGGTAGGGCTTGCCCGGCCAGATCTCCATGGACTGCTACTTTCCGTCGTTCGGTTGCGGCACGGGGCCGCGGCGCCACAGCGTGGCCACCAGCGGACGACGGTGGCCGCAGAGCGCATTCTTCCCTGTCGAGGCCCGTCGAGCGCAAGGCGGCCGTATGCCGGTCGGCGCGCCCCGCGCGGGGCGTCGTCCGCGCACGGCGGGAAGACGCTGCTCAGCCAGAGCGTCCTCGGGCCTGTACCCGGTCCGGGCGTGGCGGAGACAGCGCACGTGGAGACGAGGCACGCGGGAGACCGGTCGCGGTCCCCGGCTACAGCGCTCCGCCCAGGGTCACGCCGCCGTCGATGGTCAGCGTCTGCCCGGTGACCCACGAGGCGTCGCTGCTCAGCAGGAAGCTGACGGCGCCGGCGACGTCCTCGGGCAGGCCGAGCCGCTTCATCGGGTAGGCGCGGACGACCTTCTCCTCGCGTCCCTCGTAGAGCGCCTCGGCGAACTTCGTCTTGACGACGGCCGGGGCGACGGCGTTGACGCGGACGTCGGGACCGAGCTCGTAGCCGAGCTCGGTCGTCAGGTGGATGAGGGCCGCCTTGGACACGCCGTACCAGCCGATGACGCCGCTCGCGCCCTGACCGGCGACCGAGGCGAGGTTGACGACCGACGCCGGGTGGGTCTCGTCGCCGAGCCCCGCGGCGACCGCCTTCTTGATCCACGAGAAGGCCGCGACGACGTTGACGTCGAGCACCTTGCGCGCGATGTCGAGACCCGAGTCGAGCATCGGACCGTAGACGGGGTTGATGCCGGTGTTGTTGACGAGCAGGTGCAGCCCGCCGAACGTCTCGCGGGCCTTGCGCGATGACCTCGTCCTGGTGGGCCTCGTCGGCCGCGTTGCCCGCGATGCCGAGGGCGTTCTCGGGGCCGCCCAGCTGCTCGACGGCCTCCGCCAGCGCCTCGGGCCTGCGGGCGGTGATGACGACCTTGGCGCCCTCGGCGACGAGGCGCTCGGCGATGCCGAGGCCGATCCCGCGGCTGGCGCCGGTGATGATCGCGACGGCGCCCTCGTGGCGTCCGCCGTTGCCGGTGGCCCCCATCAGAAGCCGAGGTCCCGGCCGATGAGCTCCTTCATGATCTCGTTGGAGCCGGCCCAGATCTTCGTGACCCGGGCGTCGCGCCAGGCGCGCGCCACGCGGTACTCGTTCATGAAGCCGTAGCCGCCGTGCAGCTGGACGCAGTGGTCGAGCACGTCGTTCTGCACCTGCGAGCTCCACCACTTCGCCTTGGCGGCGTCGACGGCGCGACAGCTTGCCCTCGGCGTGGGCGGCGACGCAGTCGTCGACGTAGGCCTCGGCCACCTCGATCTTCGTGACGAGCTCGGCCATGAGGAACTTGTTGTGCTGGAAGGCGCCGATCGGCTGGCCGAAGGCCTTGCGGTCCTTGGCGTACTGGATCGTCTCCTCGAGGATCGCCTTGGCGTGGGCGACGTTGGAGACCGCGGCACCGACGCGCTCCTGCGGCAGGCGCTGCATCATCGAGATGAAGCCCATCCCCTCGGGGCCGAGACGGTTCTCGTCGGGCACGCGGACGTTCTCGAAGAAGAGCTCGGCCGTGTCGGACTCGTCCATGCCGACCTTGTCGAGCTTGCGTCCGTTGACGAAGCCCTCCATGCCGCGCTCGACCATGAGCAG
The DNA here is from genome assembly GCA_963849965.1 of uncultured Actinomycetota bacterium. Classification (GTDB taxonomy): domain Bacteria; phylum Actinomycetota; class Actinomycetes; order Actinomycetales; family Dermatophilaceae; genus Terrabacter. The sequence continues at coordinate 309,185 of CAWKJV010000004.1, forward strand.
CGTGATGCCCTTGGCGCCCTTGGACGGGTCGGTCCGGGCGGCCACGATGACGAGGTCGGCCTGGTAGCCGTTGGTGATGAAGGTCTTGGAGCCGTTGAGGATCCAGGCGTCACCGTCGCGGACGGCGGTCGTCTTGAGGGCGGCGAGGTCGGAGCCGCCGGAGGGCTCGGTCATCGCGATGGCGCAGATGAGCTGGCCGCTCGCCATGCCGGGCAGCCAGCGCTGCTTCTGCTCCTCGGTGCCGAGGTCGACGATGTAGGGCGGGCACACGTCGGAGTGGATGCCGAAGCAGGAGCTCGTCGCGGCGTTGAAGCGGGACATCTCCTCGGCGACGACGGCGTTGAAGCGGTAGTCGTCGACGCCGGCGCCGCCGAACTCCTCGGGGATGTCGAGACCGAAGAAGCCCTGCTTGCCGGCCTCGAGCCAGATGTCGCGCGGGATCGACTTGCCCTCGATCATCTCCTCGGCGCGGGGCGCGAGCGTGCGGGCGACGAACTCGCGCGCCGACGCGCGCATCGCCTCGTGGTCCTCGTCGTAGATGTTGCGGGGCATGGCGTCCTCCATCGGGCGTGCTCACGGGTGCGGCGCGCCGGTACCCACCGGTAACTAAGCGCTTGCTTAGTTTCCCTCCCCTGCGGCATGCTGTCAACGTGCCGCAGCCCACCACGACCCCGCCAGCCCCGGGCGCCCGGACGTCCGACCCCGACGCCTCCACGGTCGAGCGGCTCCTGCAGGCCGCAGCCCACGCCTTCGCCGACAAGGGCTTCCACGCCACGACGACGCGCGACATCGCCTCCGGGGCCGGCCTCTCCCCCGCCGGCGTCTACGTCCACTTCGGCTCCAAGGAGGAGCTGCTCTTCGCCCTGAGCCGCAGCGGGCACGAGTCGGCCCTGCGACTGCTGCGCTCGGCCATCGCCGACGGGTCGACGCCGGCCGAGCAGCTCGTCACCGCCATGGCCCGCTTCACCGAGTGGCACGTCGAGCAGTACCAGGTGGCCCGCGTCGTGCAGTACGAGCACCACCACCTGACCCCCGAGCACCACGCCGAGGTCCTCGCCCTGCGCAAGGAGATGGACTCGCTCGTGCGCGACGTCCTCGACCGCGGCGTCGCCGACGGCACCTTCTCCGTCGACGACAGCGCCGACACCGCCCTCGCCCTGCTCTCGATCGTCGTCGACGTGGCCCGGTGGTACTCCCCGACGATCCGGCGCACGCCGGCCGAGATCGGCGCGACGAACGCCGCCCTCGCACTTCGACTCGTGGGCGCCGGCCACTGAGCACGTGCCCGGCCGCGCCCTCGACCGGTGCGGGCCACTCGGTGCTCCAGGTGCCGGTGCCCGAGCTCGAGCCCTTCGTCCGTCGCCCGCACGCGGCACTACGACACCGACTACGTCTCGGCCGACCCGGCCTTCGTGCACGCACACATCACGGCGCTCGCACCCTTCCTCGACGGCGCCGACCTCACGTCCGGAGTGCTCGACACGATTGCCGAGATCGCTTGCACCACAGCGCATTTCGACTTCATGCTTGGCGGAGCTCGACACCTTCCCCAATGGCATCGTGCACCTGCTGCCCGAGCCGTGCGGAGCCCTTCGCCGACCTCACCGCGCGGCTCTGGGCCGCCTTCCCGCAGTGCCCGCCGTATGCCGGCCGGTTCGGTGAGCGTCGTCCCGCACCTGACGCTCGACGCCCTGTCCGAGGACGTCACGGAGCATTCCACCCACGACCTCGTCGCGGTCCGCGCCTGCCGGCTCGATCGCCGGTACGGCCGAGCGGCTCGACCTGCGTCTGGTACGAACCGGGCTCGTGCCGGGTCCTGTCACTCGTGGCGCCTCGGCGCCTGACGCCTGCCAGGTCGACCGTGAGGCGGGGCAGGAAGAACTGGACCAGCGGTCCGATGGACACGGCATACAGCACGGTGCCGAGACCGACGGGCCCACCGAGGAGCCAGCCGATCGAGAGCACGACGACCTCGATCGTCGTGCGGACGAGGCGGATCGACAGGCCGGTGCGCCGCGCGAACCCGGTCATGAGTCCGTCCCGCGGGCCGGGGCCGAGCTGGCTGCCGATGTAGAGGCCGCCGGCGACGCCGTTGAGGACGATGCCGGAGCCGAGCAGCAGGATGCGCGCCCACAGCGACTCCGGCGGGCCGATGAGCGCGAGGCCGGCGTCGGCGGCGAGGCCGATGACGACGACGTTGGCCACCGTGCCGAGCCCGGGCCACTGCCGCAACGGCACCCAGAGCAGCAGGACGAGGGCACCGACGATGATCGTGACCTGGCCGAACGTCAGCGGCACGTGCGTCGCGATGCCCGCATGGAAGACGTCCCACGGGTCGAGGCCGAGCGTCGAACGGATCATCATCGCCATCGAGACTCCGTAGAGAACGCAGTCCGGCGACGAGCTGGACGATGCGGCGCGGCAGCAGGCCGGCGCGCAGCTGCTGGCGCGGAGTGAGGTTCGCAAGCGGGACGTGGCGTCTCATGACGTCCATCATGACGGTTGGGTGGACTGACTTTTAAGGGCCAGTCATGCGACAGTGGACCGATGCGCACGGTCTCCGCTCGCTCACTGGCACTGCTCCTCGGCCCCGCACCGCTTCCCCGGCCCGCCTACCGCGGCCTGGCGGACGGGATCCGACGCCTCGTCTCGGACGGGAGGCTCCTCGTCGGCACGCGCCTGCCGAGCGAGCGCACGCTGACGACCGAGCTCGGCCTGAGCCGAACCACCGTCGGTGCGGCGCTCGACGCGCTGCGCGACGAGGGCTTCGTCGCGACGCGCCGAGGGTCGGGCAGCGTCGTCTGCCTCCCGGCGGGTCCGTCCGGACTGGCGCTCTCGCAGGCCGGCCTCATTCCCACCGACGTCCCTCCCGACGTCATCGACCTGACGTATGCCGCCCTCCCGGCCGCCGCCGGGGTCACCGCGGCCTACGAACGGGCACTCACCGAGCTGCCTCGGTTCCTCGCGACGGCGGGCTACGACCCGCGCGGGCTGCCCGAGACCCGAGCAGCGGTGGCCGCATGGTTCGAGGATCGGGGCCTCGCGACCTCACCCGACCAGGTCGTCATCACCTCGGGCGCGCACAGCGGCCTGTCGGCGGTCCTGCGCGCCCACCTCGACGTCGGAGACCGCGTCCTCGTCGAGAGTCCCACCTACCCGAATGCCCTTGTGGGAGTGCGCCGCTCCGCCTACCGCGCGGTGCCCACCCAGTTGACCGCGACGGGCTGGGACGTCGACGCGGTCGAGGTCGGCGTGCGTCAGAGCGGCGCCCGCGCGGCATACCTCATCCCCGACCACCAGAACCCGACCGGGCTCGTCATGGACAGCCCGACCACGGCAGGCGCTCGCGCAGGTGCTGGCGCGCGGGAAGGCCGTGCCGGTCATCGACGAGACGTTCGTCGAGCTCGGACTCGACGCACCGACCGCCCCGCGACCTGCCCCCTTCGCCGCCTCGTCCCGGAGCGCCCACACCCTCGGCAGCGCCGGCAAGACGTGGTGGGGCGGCCTGCGCGTCGGGTGGGTGCGGGCTCCCGAGGGCGGCGCGGAGCCCGTCATCGAGGCTCGCCACAGCCTCGACCTCGGCACCGCGATCCTCGAGCAGCTCGTCGTCACCGACCTGCTCCGGCAGGGCGAGACGTTGCTGACCGAGCGGCGTCGGGAGGCTCGGGCGCGCCGCGACGCGCTCGTCGTCGCGCTCGGGCAGCACGTGCCCGACTGGCGTTTCACCGTGCCCAGCGGCGGTCTCAACCTCTGGTGCGAGCTGCCCGAGGCCCGAGGCGACGAGCTGGCCCGGGTCGCCGAGTCCGCCGGCGTGCGACTGGCGCGCGGCAGCCAGTTCGGTGTCGAGGGTGGCTTCGCCCGCTGGGTCCGGGTGCCCTTCTGCGTCGCCCCCGACGAGGCCGACGAGGTGGGGCGTCGGCTCGCGTCCGCCTGGCAGCTGGCGCTCGGCGAGCGCCCCACGACCCACGACGTCACCCCCCTCATCGCCTGAGACCCAGGACCCGGCACACCCGCCGACATCTCACCCTCGGGAGGGAGCGACTGCGAGACTGGGCGGGTGGGCAACGACGGAGCCGGAAGCATCACCTCCTGCCGGTGGGAGCACGGCAAGGTCGTCGACGAGGGCTTCCCTCTCGAGGACGTGTCGGAGCTGCTGGGGCGCGAGGACTCCCTGCTCTGGGTCGACCTCTGCGAGCCCGACCACGCCCGCCTGCGCGCCTTGGCACAGGAGCTCGGACTGGACCCGCACGCCGTCGAGGACGCCGTCACCGCCGGTGAGCGCCCCAAGGCCACCCGTCATGCCCGGCACACCTTTCTCACGGTCTACGCGACGCGCCTCGAGCACGGCGCTGCCGCCGAGTCCACGGGCGACGTCGCCCCCTCCGCCCGCGAGTCGCGCCTGCGAACGACCCGGATCTCGGCCTTCGTCCTGCCGCACGGGATCATCACGGTCCGCGGCGCCGACGACTTCGACATGCGCCAGGTCCTCGACCGGTGGAACGACGACCCAGAGCTGCTCCAGCTCGGCGTCGGCGCGCTCGTGCACGGTCTGCTCGACACCGTCGTCGACGGGCACTTCGAGGCGATCCAGCAGCTCGACGACGCCATCGAGGGCCTCGAGGACCTGCTCTTCGACGATCGGGGCCGGATGCACGCCGTCCAGGTGCGCACCTACCGGTTGCGCAAGGAGCTCGTCGAGCTGCGCCGCGTCGTCCTGCCGATGCGCGACGTCGTCAACGCGGTCCTGCGCCATCGCGGCGAGCTCGGCCAGCGGCACACCGAGCTCGACGGCTTCTACGACGACCTCTACGACCACGTCCTGAGGGCCGCCGAGTGGACCGAGTCGCTGCGCGACATGGTCACGACGATCTTCGAGACGAACCTGTCGCTGCAGGACGCCCGACTCAACACGGTCATGAAGAAGCTGACCGGATGGGCCGCCATCATCGCGGTCCCGACGGCGGTGACCGGCTGGTTCGGCCAGAACGTGCCCTACCCCGGGTTCGGCCGGCCGTGGGGCGTGGTCTTCAGCGCCGCCGTCATCGTCGGCGTGGCGGTCACGCTCTACGGCGTCTTCAGGCGCAAGGGCTGGATCTGACGCGAGAGAGCCGGGGTGCGGTGCACCCCGGCTCTCTCGGCGACCCACGTCGCCCGTGCGGTCAGTCGCGCGTCAGCTTGCGGTAGGTGACGCGGTGCGGGCGGGCGGCCTCGGGACCCAGGCGCTCGACCTTGTTGGCCTCGTAGGACTCGAAGTTGCCCTCGAACCAGTACCAGTTGGCGGGGTTCTCCTCGGTGCCCTCGTAGGCGAGGATGTGCGTCGCGACCCGGTCGAGGAACCACCGGTCGTGGGTGATGACGACCGCACAGCCGGAGAACTCGAGCAGCGCGTTCTCGAGCGAGCCGAGGGTCTCGACGTCGAGGTCGTTGGTCGGCTCGTCGAGGAGCAGCAGGTTGCCGCCCTGCTTCAGGGTGAGCGCGAGGTTGAGGCGGTTGCGCTCGCCGCCGGAGAGGACGCCGGAGAGCTTCTGCTGGTCGGGGCCCTTGAAGCCGAACTGGGACACGTAGGCCCGCGACGGGATCTCGACGTTGCCGACCTTCATGTGGTCGAGGCCGTCGGACACGATCTCCCAGAGGTTCTTCTTGGGGTCGAGGCCCTCACGGCCCTGGTCGACGTAGGAGATCTTGACGGTCTCGCCGATCTTGACCTCGCCGCCGTCGGGCTCCTCGAAGCCGACGATGGTCTTGAAGAGGGTCGACTTGCCGACACCGTTGGGGCCGATGACACCGACGATGCCGTTGCGCGGCAGGGAGAACGACAGGTTGTCGATGAGGACCCGGTCGCCGAAGCCCTTCTTGAGGTTCTTGACCTCGATGACCGTCGAGCCGAGGCGCGGACCCGGCGGGATCTGCAGCTCCTCGAAGTCGAGCTTGCGGGTGCGCTCGGCCTCGGCCGCCATCTCCTCGTAGCGAGCCAGTCGAGCCTTGCTCTTGACCTGACGGCCCTTGGCGTTGCTGCGAACCCACTCGAGCTCGGTCTTGAGCCGCTTGGCCAGCTTGGCGTCCTTCTTGCCCTGGATCGTCAGTCGCTCGGCCTTCTTCTCGAGGTAGGTCGAGTAGTTGCCCTCGTAGGGGTAGAGGCGACCGCGGTCGACCTCGGCGATCCACTGCGCGACGTTGTCGAGGAAGTAGCGGTCGTGGGTGACGGCGATGACGGCGCCGGGGTAGGTCTCGAGGTGCTGCTCGAGCCAGAGCACCGACTCGGCGTCGAGGTGGTTGGTCGGCTCGTCGAGCAGGAGCAGGTCGGGCTTCTGCAGGAGCAGCTTGCACAGCGCGACGCGGCGACGCTCACCACCCGAGAGGTTGGTCACGGGCGAGTCCGGCGGCGGGCAGCGAAGGGCGTCCATGGCCTGCTCGAGCTGGCTGTCGAGGTCCCACGCGTCGGCGTGGTCGATGTCCTCCTGCAGCCTGCCCATCTCGGCGAGCAGGGCGTCGTAGTCGGCATCGGGGTCGGCCATCAGGGCCGAGATCTCGTTGTAGCGGTCGAGCTTGGCCTTGATCTCGCCGGCGCCCTCCTCGACGTTGCCGAGGACGGTCTTGTCCTCGTTGAGCGGCGGCTCCTGGAGCAGGATGCCCACGCTCGCGCCGGGGGCCAGCCGGGCCTCACCGTTGCTCGGCTGGTCGAGTCCGGCCATGATCTTGAGGATCGTCGACTTGCCGGCGCCGTTGGGGCCGACCATGCCGATCTTCGCGCCGGGGTAGAAGGACATCGAGACGTCATCGAGGATGACCTTCTCGTTGTGTGCCTTGCGCGCACGGGTCATGGTGTAGATGTACTCGGCCATGCGCAGAAGGCTATCTGTCGGCGAGCGCGGCACCGAATCGGTGTCCGCGCCCGCTGACCGCCGACACCGTCAGGCCGTGAGCCGTTCGACCACCTCGTAGTCGTCCGTCTCGGGGTCCCCCGTCGCGAGCACGTCGTCGTCGGTCGCGGCCGTCGGGCCGTCCGACTCGGGGTCGTAGTCGTCGTCGACGACACCGTCGGGGTCGACGTGGGCCGGGCGCGGGTCCGACGGGACCGACTCCCCCTCGGCCATCGCGCGAACCGAGGCCTGGACGTCGGGATCGGCCGTGCGGTCCTGACCGAGAGCCGCCGCCCGGCTGACGCGCTCGAAGGTGGCCCGGCCCCAGGACATGTCGTGGCCGATGTGGGCGGCGTCGATCTGCGGCGAGGTGCGCGGTGTGCCGTCGTGGCTCAGGTAGCTCTTGATCGAGATGTGCCCCGTGACGATGACGGGCTGACCCTTGCGCAGGGCCGAGGCGACGTTGGCCGCGAGGGCGTTGAACGCGATGACGTCGTAGAAGCTCGTGTCGCCGTCGACGAACCGGCCGTCGGGGGTGCGGCGGTAGGGCGTCGTCGCGATGCGGAAGGTCGTGTACGTGCTGCCGTTGCGGGCCTGTCGCTCGATGGGCTCGCTCACGACGTTGCCGTGCACGGTGATGCCTGTCTCGTTCATCGGTGCTCCTCAGAAGGTTCGGCAGGCGGCCTCGCGCCGCCTGGAACCACCTTCGGACCCGGTCGCCCCGGCCGACAGCGCCGGCCGGTCACCTGTGGACACGGGGACCTTCGGCCACGGGGGTGTGGACGAGCGCCGCACGGGACCGTTCCGACCGGGCTCGCTCCGGGATCACCGTCCTCGGTCTCGCTCCGGTGGGCGTCAGCCGGTCGCGGCCTCGAGGTGCTCACGGGTCTCGCGATGGCGCCCGAGGACCTCGTCGATCGGGACGAGGACGTGCTCGTCGGTCACGAGGGCGACGGACTCGGTGAGGCGCTTCCCCACGACGGTCCTTCGGTGGCGGGCGCCGACGCGCGCCCACCACCGCGACAGGATCCCGAGCCCGACGCCGACGAGGACACCGACGATGACGAGGACGAGCGGCAGCGGCAGGATGCCGACCGACGGGGTCTCGGGGTGCGGGAGCTGCAAGAGCGCGAAGGCCCACAGGACGGCATACCAGATGAGCCCGGCGAGGGCCGCGAGACCGAACGCCCACTGCAGGACGTTGACGACGAACCACCACGCCGGTCGCCGCGCCCGCAAGGACGTGCCGATGACCGCTCGGTCGAGCGCGTCCGTCAGGGCGCCGTCGCCACGGTCCACGGCGTCCTCGGCGGCCTGGGCCCAACGCACCGGCAGACCGTCTGACGCCTCGCGCACGAAGTGACGGGTGGCGAGGTCGACGGCCAACACGGTCGAGGCGGTCGGCGCCGGGATCGACGACCGCCCGAGCAGGCCCGCGCGTCGGCCCCCTCGATCTCCACCGGGATGGCTGGTCGGCCACCGGTGCGGTCGAGGCGCAGTCGGCGCAGCGGGTCGGCGGCGAAACCCCTGGTCCAGCGGGCGAACAGCCAGCCCGTGTGCGCGAACGCCTCCCGACGGTAGTCGCGCTCGACGGCGTCGAGCACGATCGGGACCCCGGCTGCCCGGGCCAGCGAGGCATCCAGCTCGTCACGGGGCACCGCAGCGACTTCGACCTCGGAGTCGGCGACGCCGGACCGCAGCCCTGTCGCGGCACCGATGATGTCCGCCTTCAGTCGTTGACGCGAAGCTGCATGTCCCGCAACGGCATTGGCCAGACGCTGCGTGAACTCCGGGATGCCCTGGCCGGTAACGGTCGACGTCGCGAGCACCCTCGCATCGGCCACGCCGTCGGCGACGAGCAGCTTGGCAAGGTCGCCGGTGTGGTCTTCACCGCCTCGGTGGTCAGCCGGTCCGACTGGTTGAGCACCGAGAGGGTGACGGCGTCGTGCTGCGAGAGCAGGCTGACGAACTCGTCGTGGAGTCGGGCGTCGGCGTACTTCTGCGGATCGGTCACCCAGACGAAGACGTCGACGAGCTCGAGCACCGCTCCGCCTCCCGGCGGTGACCGAGCTCGCGCGAATCGAAGTCCGGAAGGTCGAGCAGCACCATCCCGTCCAGCGATCCCACGACCCGCGCCGGCGCGGCCACCGCGTCGGACGCGCCCTCCGCCAGGCGGACCCGGTGTCGACGACGTGGCGGGAGGCGACGCCGAGCCAGTCCAGCAGCTCGGAAGCGTCGGCGTCGCCCCACACGGCGGCGGTCGGCCGCGACGTCGTCGGTCGGCGTGCGCCGATGGTCGCGACCTCGGCTCCGACGATGGCGTTGAAGAGCGAGGACTTGCCGCTGCCCGTGGCCCCCGCAAGCGCCACGACCGTGTGGTCGCCGCCGATCCCGGAACGCTCGACGGCCTTGTCGACGACCCTGCGTGCGACCGCGACACCCGAGGGGTCGAGCTCGTCGGCGCCCGACAGGAGCGCCATCGACAGCTCGGTGGTCCGGGTGCCGAGCTCGGCGGCCGAGACCGCCCGCACCGTGGCACGTCCCATCCTGATCGGGCTCATCGCGCGGCCCTCACCGCTGCGGCGGCCGTGGCGAGGTGCTCGGTCTGGTCGGCGTCGACCTGCAACGTCGCGACAGCTCCTTCGTAGCGGGCGAGCTCGGCGGCATACAGCTCGTCGACCCGAGCGAGCAGCCGCTCGCGGGCCTTCCGGGCGAGCTCGCGAACGGCCTGGTCGCCGAAGACCGCCTCGAGCAGCTTCTGGCCCACGACGGCGGTGCCGCCGGCGATGCCGACCTCGGCGCCGGTGATCCCGGCGGTGCTCGCGAAGGTGACGAGCATGAGGACGACCCCGAGGCCGTTGACGCCGTAGGCCATGATGCGTGCCGTCGTGCGCCGGTCCTTGCCCTCGCCGCGGACCATCTCGAGGATGTCGCCCTGCCAGTCGCGCACGAGCCGCTGGATCCGCCGGTCGACGCGGCGCCGGAGCGGGCCAGCCCGGGTCGGCCGCGAGCAGCTGGTCACCGCCGGGCAGGGCCCGCCACGACCCGCGCCGTCGCCGCCGCGGCCAGCTCGGCGCGGTTGGACACGAGGGCCTCGACGCCGGACTGCAGCGCCTCGCCGAGGTGGTCGGCACGGCGCCGGCTCGCCCTTGAGCAAGGACGTGAAGCGGTCCCGGACGCGTGAGACCGTCGACTCGACCTGACGGAAGAACTCGCCGGTGCCGACGAACTCCTGCCAGCGGGCGAGCACCTCGCCACGCAGGAGCGTGCCGTCGATCATCCCCTCGTGCACGTGGCGGTCGCCTCGGCGTAGGCGGCCGGGCCGCGGCGACGAGCGCCTGACCTGCCGCGGTCTGCGCCTCCGAGGCCTCGACCAGCGACTGGGTCCGGGCGTCGAGCGAGGCGAGCGCGCCCTGAAGCGTCTGGCGCACGACGTCGGCGCGGGCCTGGGCGTCGCCGGCGAGCGCCGCGAGCCAGCCGCGCAGGCGCGCGGTCTGGTCGGCAGGCAGGAGCCCGTCCACGAGCTCGGACTCGACCACCGTGAAGATCGGCGCCTGGCTCGAGGCCCTGCTCGCGCAGCATGGACGCGAAGTGCGTGCGGATCTCGTCGACGGCCTGCGGGGGCACCCGGTCGAGGACGACGGCCACGGCCGTGCCGCGCTCGGACGCCTCGCGCAGCAGCTCCCACGGCACCGCGTCGGCGTAGCGGGCTGCCGTCGTGACGAAGACCCACAGGTCGGCGGCGGCGAGCAGCTGTGTCGCGAGCTCACGGTTCGCCTCGACGACACTGTCGATGTCCGGGGCGTCGATCAGGGCCAGCCCGGGGGCGACCTCGTCGGTCGAGACGAGGCGCACCGCGCCCGGGCCGTCGGACGACGAGTGTCTGCCCGTGATGCGGGCCAGGCCCGGCAGGACGCGCGATCCGGAGAACCACGCGGCGTCGGACGGGTGGTGGATGAGCACCGGTGAGCGCGTCGTCGGACGCAGGACGCCGGGCAGCGTCACCTCGCGACCGACGACCGAGTTGACGAGGGTCGACTTGCCCGCACCCGTCGAGCCGCCGACGACCGCGAGAAGCGGCGCGTCGAGAGATGTCAGCCGCGGGACGACGTAGTCGTCGAGCTGGTTCAGCAGGCGCGTGCGCTCGAGCCGGGCCGTCGCCGCGCTGGGCAGGTCGAGGGGGAAGGTGGTGTCCGAGACGGTCGAACGCAGGGCCTGCACCATCGAGAGGAGCCGCTCGTTGTCCGCTCCGGAGTCAGCCGCCACGCGGGCCATCTTCTCCTGTCAGCCGGAACAGACCAAACCGAGAGGTTCCGACACCTCACGCGTCGGGCGGCGCGTCGGGCCGGGCGGTCGGTGATGGCGCGCGTTCGGCCAGCTCGGCCTGCACGGCCCGGGCGATGTTGCCGTGGACGTGGTCGGTGCCCAGCCGATCGAGCACGCCGTCGATCTCGAGCGTGGCCCGCACCGCGGCCTTGAGCCTGGCCAGACGCAGGACGACGTCGGAGTCGTCGGCGAGGTCGAGCATGTCGGCCATCTTGGCCGAGCCCTGGGAGTCGATGAAGTCGATGCCGCCGCAGTCGAGCACGATGCCGAAGACCCCCGGGTCCGAGTGGATGACCTCCCGGACCCGGTCCTCGAGGGCATCGGAGGTGGCGAAGAACAGGCCGCCGTCCATGCGGATCACCACGATGCCGGGCACCACCTCGCCGTCCGGATGGTCGCTGAGGTCGCGGAAGACCTGGGTGCCGGGCTCGCGCGCGAGCGGTCGGGATGTGCGGCCGGGTCGAGACCGGACGAGCCAGAGGATCGACAGGGCCGATACCGATCAGCACACCCGCCAGCACGCCGAAGACGAGGGCACCCACCAAGGCGACGATCGCGATCCAGAAGTCGAACCGCTGGACCCGAGCCAGCCGCCTCACCGCCGCAAAGTCCATCATGCCCATGACGACAGCCTCGATGATGATGGCCGCGAGCACGGGTTTCGGCAGGTCGGAGAAGAGCGGCGCGAGCAGCAGCAGCGTCAGCAGGACCGCGAACCCGGACATCAGGGACGCGACCGGCGAGCGGGCGCCGGAACGGTCGTTGGTGAGCTCGCGGACAGGCTCGTCGTAACCGGCATGCCCTGGAGCAGGCCCGGCGCCGATATTCGCGGATCCTTGCACGAAGGACTCCTGGTCGATGTCGATCCGGTAGCGGTGCCGTGCCGCGAACGTCCTGCGTCGCCTGCGGTCTGGGAGAATCCGATCATCACCAGGCCGACGGCCGCGAGCGTGACCGCGCCTACGTGGTCCCACAGGAGGCGGCCGTCGGGCAGTCTCGAACAAGGGGCGTCCTGGGGCACGTTCCCGACCAGCGCCACACCCCGGTCCCCAAGGTCGAACAGCCAGGTAGCGACCAGCCCACCGACCACCAGGACCAGAGCGCCGGGCACCCGCGCCGCCACGCGGCGGAGCCCGAAGACCAACACGAGCGCAAGGACACCGACGACGAGCGTCGCCCGGTGCGCCTCGCCCAGCTCCCCAGCCAGGACCAGAGCTCCTGGAGCGGGTCGGAGCCCGACATCCTCGTCCCGGTAAGCTCGGCAGTTCGCCGATGGCGACGTCGATCGCCGCGCCGAACAGGAACCCGGTGACCACAGCCCGGGAGAGGAACTCCGCGAATCAGCCTACCTTCAGCACCGCGAGGACCCAAGAACAGACTCCCGAAGCGAGCGTGATCCCCGCGACGAACGGCGCCACCTTCTCCCGGTGAGGCCGACGGCGAGGACCGCGCTGGCGGCGACGGCCGCGAGCCCGGAGCTGGGACCGGTCGAGATCTGCTTGCTCGTGCCGAAGATCGCGTAGAGGATCGCCCCGGCCGCGGCGGCGTACAGGCCGTTCTGCAGCGGGATGCCCGCGATCCCCGCGTACCCGAGGTTCTTCGGGACGATCAGCGCCGCGACGGCGACGCCCGCGGCCACGTCCCCCGCAGCCACCGCCGGTCGTAGGTGCGCAGCACGCCGATGATCGGCACCAGGCTCGTTCCCGTGGTCCGACCCGTCATCCGCCCGCCGCCCGTCCGTCAGGGCACGCGGCGGCCACTACGCGGGACCGGGTGCGCTCTCGCGCGTCGGCTGACGGTTCCATGATGGCAGCAGACGGCACGCTGTCGCGGGAGTTTCGACCGGGCCGGCGCCCGGGGAACGAGAACGGCGCCCCCGGCAGGACTCGAACCTGCGACCAAGAGATTAGAAGGCTCTTGCTCTATCCGCTGAGCTACAGGGGCTGGTCACCCGATCCGGGCGCGGTCCAATGATAGGCATCCAGCCGTGGCCGTCCGCGCCCGAGGAGGGCCGTGACACGCCCACGACGCCGAGGTGGCGATGGTGACAGACACCGGCGCCAGCCCCGCGCAGCCAGGTCGGCGTTTCGCGTGCTGCGGCGAGGCCGCCTCTCATCCCATGAGGGTGAGGACCGCCCGTACCGGACGGGTGACCATCGAAGGGCGATCTTCCCTCACGTCGCACCGACGGGCTCTCGCGCGTGATGGGTGACATCCGCTCGTGACGATGGGGACAGCCATGAGAGCTGATTCAGGGATCGGCCCGCTGTACCCGACCACAGCTGCGGCCGAGCAGGACGCGACGCGACGGCCGGGACGGCTGCGGATCCCGAATCCGCCGACGCCGCTCGTCGAGCGACGGCGACTTCTCGACCGCCTCTCCCACGCCGTCGACACGGCGCCGCTCACGGTGTTGTGTGCGCCGGCCGGCGCGGGCAAGACGGTGCTCGTGTCCCACTGGGCCAGGACCGTGTGCCCGGTGCTGGGGTGGATGACGGCCACCGAACGCGACAACGACCCGCGCGCCTTCTGGTGGCACGTGCGGTCGGCCCTCACCGAGGGCGGTGCCGTCCGGGTCGGCTCGAAGGGCACGCTCTTCCCCGGGGCGGACGACGTCGACCTGCTGGCCGACCACCTGCTGCACTCGGGGAGGACCGTCGTCCTGGTGATCGACGGGGCGGAACGGCTCGGTGCGCGGGCGGCCTTCAAGGGCCTCGCAGACCTCGTCGACGGTGCCGGCGGGCTCCTCCGGGTGGTGCTGACCTCCCGGCACCAGCCGCCGATGCCGCTGCACCGTTACCGGCTGGAGGGCACCGTCGCCGAACTGTGCCAGGCCGATCTCGACTTCACGAAGCCAGAGGTCACGGAGCTGCTCGAGCGTCTCGCCGGGCACGCGGATGACGAAACCGTTCGAGGCGTTCTCCGGCGCACGGAGGGCTGGGCGGCCGGTGCCAGAATGGCGGCGTTGGCGCTGCGGCCGGACCGCGAGGGCGCGACCCTGGAGCGGCTCGCCGCCGACTACCTCCGTGCAGAGGTGCTCGACTCGCTCTCCGCCGCCGAGCAGGACCTGCTGATGCGGGTGACGATCGTCGCGGAGGTCTCCCCCGAGCTGGCTGCGGCGCTGGCCGGGCGGCGCGACGCCGACACGACCCTCAAGGAGCTGGCGCGGCGTAACGCCTTCGTGCAGAGCGTCCCGACCCGCCCCGGCCACCACCGGTTCCACCCGCTCCTGCGTGACCTGCTCGCGACGCGACGTTCAGCGACGCAGGAGGGCACCGACCGCGACCTGCAACGCATCGCGTCGGAGTCCTTCGGCACGGCGGGGCAGCTGGTTCCGGCGGTGGAGCACGCTGTCGCGGCCGGTGACTGGGAGCGGGCCGCCGCGTGGACCGTCCGGCTCATGGGCCTGGTCGACCTCATGCTGTCGACGCCCGAGGGCGCCGCCCTCGCAGACCTGTTTCGGGGCCTGCCGGCTGCGGGCGGCCCCGACGTCAGGCTGGTCCGCGCCGCCCTGGCACTGGGACAGGGCGACTCGGCCCGCGCCCTCAACCAGCTGTCCGGCGAGCACTCGTCGAGCGAGGTGGAGGGCGATGCCGGACGGCTCGTGTGGGCAGCCATCCTGACCGCCCGGCTCAGCGGCCTGACGGGCGACGTGGCGGCCACACTGGAGGCGGCGGCGCGCGCGCGAGAGACGTTCGCGATGACCGAGGGCGGCGCGGCGCCGTCGCTCGGCTCGCTCACCGCGCTGGTCAGGTGGTCGGAGGGGACGGCATACGTCCACGCCGGGGGCCTCGATGCCGCTTCCGCCGCTCTGGAGGACGCAGCGGCCGTGGCGGCCGGCGGGGACCGCGACCAGCTCACCGTGCACTGCCTGTCGATGCTCGCGCTGGCCGAGGCGTGCCGGGGACGGCTGACGCGCGCCCGGGAGGTGGGTGATCGCGCTGAGCAGGTCCTGCTCCCCCACGTCGAGCGAAAGCGAGTCGCCCCGTGGGGGCCGGCCGGTGCAACGGCGCGCCCGGCCGGGCTGGACCTTGCCGATGCCTGGGTGTCGCTGGACCGACAGGACCTCCCGCGAGCCGCGCACGCGCTCAGCAGGGCCCGCCGCGCCGACAACCGAGCGGATCCGCAGCTGCTGCACTGGATCTCCTTGCTGTTGCGAGCGCGGCTCAAACGCGACCACGGAGAAGGTGTGGGTGCACGTCGTCTGCTGCAGCACGCCGACTCCCGGGTCGGCTGGCTGCGCCGTCAGTTCGACGAGGAGGCGGCCGCCGTCGGCGCGCCCGCCTCGGTCGCCGAGCTCTCGAGAGACCGGGCCCCCTCGGACGGCGCCGACGAACCGGTCCCTGGCCCCGTCTCAGAGACGCACGAGGTCGAGGCCATGCTCGAGTCCGCCCGGATCCTCTGGATCCGGGGAGACCCGCGGGCCAGCCGTTCCGCCGTCGCAGCGGCGCTCGATCGCGCGCGGGGAGAGCGGCTTCGCCGACCCTTCGCCCATGCCGCGCCGGAGGTCCGAGCGATGCTTCGCGACGACGCGGAACTGCGGTCCCGGGCGGACTGGCTGCGCCCCGATCGCACGACTGCCCCGGAGGAGAGCCACCGGCACACGGAGCCGGTGCCGCTCGTCCAGGAGCTCTCCGAGCGGGAGATCGAGGTGCTTCGTCACCTGTCGGCTCTTCTCACGACCGAGGAGATCGCCGCGGAGATGTTCATCTCGGCGAACACCGTGCGGACTCACATCCGCAGGATCTTCGGCAAGTTCTCGGTCTCCCGACGCCACGAAGCGGTGCGCCGGGCTCGCGAACTCGACCTGGTCTGAGGACGACCCATGACATCGAGCACCCTGGCTGCCTCCGCAAACCTCGTCGCGGCCGTCGATCCCGTCCCCTGGGCCCGAGCGCAGATGGCGTTCACCCTCGCCTTCCACATCATCCTGGTGCCGCTCGGGGTCTCCTGGGCGTTCATGACCCTGGTCGCCAACTACCGCGGCATCCGGCACGGCGACGCCGCCGCTCTGGTGCTCGCGCAGCGCTGGTCCAAGTACATGGCCCTGACGTTCGCCGTCGGAGCGGTCACGGGAACCGTGCTGAGCTTCCAGTTCGGGCTGCTCTGGCCCCGCTTCATGGGCGCGTGGGGCCAGGCGTTCGGGGTGCCGTTCGCCTTCGAAGGGCTGTTCTTCTTCGCCGAGGCGATCTTCGTCTCCGTGTACATCTTCGGCTGGCGCCGCCTCAAGCCGTGGATGCACTTCTGGACCGGAGTGCCGATCGTCGTCGCGGGCCTCGCCGGGGCCGCCTCGGTGGTGGCGGCGAACGCCTGGATGAACGCACCCTCGGGCTTCACGCTCGACTCGAACGGCACCGTCGTGGCCGTCGACCCGATCGGGGTCATCTTCAACGCCTCGATGCCGTTGCAGGCCGCGCACATGCTCGTCGCGGCCTACCTCGTCGGCGGCTTCCTCATCGCGTCGGTCTACGCGACGGCCATGCTTCGAGGCCGCACCGACCGGTACCACCGGCTCGGGCTTTCTCATCGCCTTCACCGTGGCCGCTGTGATGACCCCGGTGCAGATGGGAGTCGGCGACGCACTGGCTCGGTGGGTGTACGTCAACCAGCCGGTCAAGTTCGCCGCCATCGAGCTCGTGCCGACGACCGGCTCGGACGTTCCCGAGACGCTGCTCGGTCACCTCGACCAGGACGGCACGGTCTCCGGCGGGATCCCGATCCCGGGCCTCGCCTCGTGGCTGTCCAACCCCAGCACCGGCAAGGCCACTGTCGTGCAGGGTCTCGACAGCGTCCCGACCGACGACCGCCCCACCATCCGCGAGACCGACATCGGTCCATCTCGCGTGGGACATCATGGTCGGGCTCGGCACGCTGCTGTTCCTGCTGTCGGTCTGGTACGCGGCGAGCTGGCTCGTGCGCCGGCGGATGCCCCGGAGCAGGTGGTTCCTGCGTGCCGCCGCGGCGGCAGGGGTGCTCGTCCGTGGTCACGCTCGAGGCCGGATGGGTCGTGACGGAGGTCGGCCGCCAGCCGTGGATCGTCTACAACCTCATGAGGGTCGAGGATGCCGCGACCACGAACACCGGGGTCTGGGTCACTTCCTCGTTGATCGTCGTCCTCTACACCGCCCTGGGAACGACGACCATCCTCGTGCTGCGCGCCATGAGCCGGCGGTTCCGGCGGGCCGGGGGCTTCGTCGAGAGCGACACGCCGTACGGGCCGCGACCGTCGGACGCGACGGCGCAGGACACGTCGGCCGAGACGTCACGGCCGGAGCCGGTGCCATGACCACGGCCGTCGCGATCGTGCTGCTCCTGGCCCTCGTCGCGTATGCCGTCTTCGGGGGTGCCGACTTCGGCGCGGGCTTCTGGGACCTGACCGCGGGCGACGCTCGCCGCGGCAGGCGTCCACGCGCCCTCATCGAGCGGTCCATCGGGCCGGTGTGGGAAGCCAACCACGTCTGGCTCATCTTCATCTTCGTCGTGACCTGGACCGCCTTCCCGCCGGCCTACCAGTCGATCACCTGACGATGTTCGCGCCCCTGACGATCGCTGCGCTCGGGATCGTGCTGCGTGGAGCGGGCTTCGCCTTCCGCAAGGGCGTCGACCAGGTGCGGTACAAGCGCGTCTTCGGCGGCGTCACCGCCCTGTCCTCGGTGCTCGTGCCGTTCTGCATGGGCGCCATCGCGGGTGGCATCGCATCCGGTCAGGTCCCGGCGGGCGGCGAGGCGGGCGACCCGATCCAGAGCTGGCTCAACCCCACGTCCCTGGTCACCGGCGTGCTCGGCGTCGTCCTCGCGGCATACCTGGCCTCGGTCTTCCTGGTCTGGGAGGCCGAGCGGACCGATCCGGGCCTCGTGGACCACTTCCACCGCCGCGCCGGGCTGCAGCCGTCGTCGCCGGGCTGGTTGCGGTCGTCGGCCTGGTCGTCCTTCACGGCCGGGCGCCGTACGTCTTCGAGGGCCTCACGACGCGGGCACTCCCGCTTCTCATCCTCTCCGTCCTCTGTGGAGCAGGGGCCCTCGTGCTGCTCGCGCGCCGAGCCTCGCGAGGTGCGAGGGCGCTTGCGATGCTCGCCGTGGCGAGCGTCATCATCGCGTGGGGCATGGCCCAGTGGCCGTACATCCTGCCTCAGACGCTGACGTTCTCCACCGCTTCGGCCCCGGCCGGCACCCTGACGGCACTGGTGGTCGCGACGGTGGCCGCCCTGCTGCTCGTGGTGCCGGGTTTCGTCCTGCTCTACGTGCTGGACCAGCGCGGCCTGCTTCCCGACGAGGGCATCGAAGACGTGGGCGACCTCACCGTCGACGGGCCACGGGAGTGAGCCACCGACGAGGCCGGGGCATTCATCTGCGGCGGGGGATGCCACCTGCCGCCAAACCTTCGATGGTGGAGGCACAGGCGCCTTCCCGAACACCGACTTGAGGAGCCCTCGTCGTGAGCACGATGACGTCACCCTTCCCACCCATCGCCGACTACGCGTTCCTGTCCAACTGCCACACGGGTGCGCTCATCGCGCCGGACGGCTCGGTCGACTGGCTCTGCGTTCCGGCCTTCAACGCGGCCAGCTGCTTCGGCAACCTGCTCGACCGCGGCGCAGGCTCCTTCCGGTTCGGCCCCTATGGCATCAACGTGCCGAATGCCCGGACGTACGTTCCGGGCACCAATGTCATGACGACCACGTGGCACACCCCCAGCGGCTGGCTCGTCGTCCACGACGCGCTGACGATGGGGCCCCGACAGGGCCCCGACACGGTGACGCCCCACACCCGGCCCCCGACGGACGAGGACGCGGACCACATGCTCGTGCGGTTGGTCGAGTGCATCGAGGGGTCGGTCGAGGTCGAGCTCGTCTGCGAGCCCGCGTTCGACTACGGACGTGAGGTGGCCCAGTGGACGGCGGTGGGCGACGGGGACCACGCGGCCGACGCGACCGGCGCCGGGCAGGTCTTCCGGCTCAGCACCGACCTGCTCGTCGGGATCGAGGGCGGGGCGGCCCGCGCCCGGCACGTGCTGCGCAAGGGCGAGAAGGCGTTCTGTGCCCTCTCCTGGGCCGAGGGCCTCGCTTCGCCTAGGGACACCGCCGACGCCGAGGCACGGATCGAGGGGACCGTGCGGTTCTGGCGGGGATGGCTCTCGCGGGCCCGCGTACCGGACCACCCGCTGCGGCGCTCCCTCGAGCGGTCGGTCCTGACGATCAAGGGCCTCACGTACATGCCGACAGGAGCGACGGTGGCCGCGCTGACGACCTCGCTGCCGGAGACCCCCGGCGGTGAACGCAACTGGGACTACCGCTACACGTGGATCCGCGACACGACGTTCACGCTGCAGGCGCTGCACTACATGAACCTCGACTGGGAGGCGAACGAGTTCATGCAGTTCGTGGCCGACCTCGAGCCCAACCCCGACGGCGCGCTGCAGATCATGTACGGCATCGACGGCCAGCGGGACCTGACCGAGACGACTCGGGAAGACCTCGGTGGCTACGAGGGCGCCCGGCCGGTACGCATCGGCAACGGGGCCTTCGACCAGCGCCAGAACGACGTGTTCGGCGCGGTGCTCGACTCCCTGCTGCTCCACACGGCGCGGAGCAAGCACCTGCCGTTGCGGCTGTGGCCCCTCGTCCAGTCGCAGGCCGCCTGCGCCACGGCGGTCTGGCGCGAGCCCGACCAAGGCATCTGGGAGGCGCGCGGCGAGCCGCAGCACTACGTCTCCTCCAAGCTCATGGGCTGGGTCGCCCTCGACCGCGCGGCCCGGCTGGCCGAGATCCGCAACGACGAGATGCTCGCCAAGCAGTGGCGGACGACCGCAGACGAGATCCGGGACGACATCCTGACCCGCGGCGTCAGCGAGCGCGGGGTCCTGCGTCAGCACTACGACACCGACGCCCTCGACGCCTCCACCCTGCTGGCCCCGTTGTTCGGCTTCCTGCCGGGCACCGACGAGCGGATCCGCAACACGGTCGAGGCGATCGACAGCGAGCTGACCGAGCACGGCTTCGTCCTGCGCTACCGGACCGACGAGACGGACGACGGACTCGCCGGCAAGGAAGGCACGTTCCTCATCTGCTCGTTCTGGCTGGTCTCCGCGCTCGCCATGGTCGGGGAGATGGAGCGGGCCCGGAATCTCATGGAGCGCCTGTTGCGGATCGCCTCGCCGCTGGGCCTCTACGCCGAGGAGTACGAGGTCGAGCGTGCCCGGCACCTCGGCAACTTCCCGCAGGCGTTCTCCCACCTCGCGCTGATCGAGGCCGCGGGGCGCATCATCCTCGCCGACTTCCGGGAGGAGTTGTCGCTGTGACGGAACAGCCCGCGGAGAGCCCGCACGTCGTCGTGCTGGGCGGTGGCCTGGCCGGGGTGGCCTGTGCCCACCGCCTGGGTGACGAAGGCGTACGCGTGACACTCATCGACCGAAACGACTACCACCAGTTCCAGCCGTTGCTCTACCAGGTCGCGACCTCGCAGCTGCCGGCGGAGGACATCGCCCGTCCGCACCGGGTCATCTTCCGTGACTACCCGACGGTGGACGTCCGGGCCGAGGAGGTCACCTCGATCGACGTCGAGGACCGCAGTGTCACGCTCGCCAGCGGGGAGAGGGTCGCGGGATCGCATCTGGTGGTCGCGGCGGGTGGCCAACCAGAGTTCTTCGGCGTCCCTGGCGCGGCGGAACATGCCTACCCGCTCTACTCGGTCGTGGACGCCGAGCGGCTCCGGCGCCACCTTCGGGCGCTGCTGGAGGCCGCCTCCGGCTCAGGGGGCGCCGACCCCGCCGACCCCCTCGACTCGCTCGACGTCGTCGTCGTCGGCGGCGGAGCCACCGGAGTCGAGGTCGCCGGCGCGCTCGCCGAACTCATGACCGCGCTGGCCAAGACCGGGGCGGTCCCGCGCCCCGGACAGGTCACCCTCGTCGACCGCGGCCAGACGGTGCTGAGCGCCTTCTCGCACCGGTCGCACAAGTACGCCCACAAGCGACTCACCCACGAGGGCGCCGTGCTCCGGCTCGAGACCGGTGTCAAGGCCGTGCACGCCCACGGCGTGGACCTCACCGACGGCACGACACTGCACACGCCCACGGTGGTCTGGGGCGGTGGAGAGTCGGCCGCACCGGTCGTCACGGGCAGCGGACTCGCCACGGGTCGCGGCGGACGACTGGAGGTCGAGCCGGACCTCACCCTGCCCGGCCACCCGCAGGCGTATGCCGTCGGGGACGTCGCGAACATCCCAGCGGCGGGTGGTGGGACCCTCCCTCAGCTCGGGTCGGTGGCCCAGCAGTCGGGCCGGTGGGCCGCGGACAACATCCTGCGCGGGCTGCGCGGCCAGGAGCGAGCTCCGTTCCAGTACAAGGACAAGGGGATCATGGCCATGATCGGCCGCAACGCCGCCGTCGCGGAGGTCGGCCGCCACCGCCACCAGGTCGAGGGTCCGGTCGCCTTCGCTGCGTGGCTCGGCGTCCACGCCATGCTGCTCAGTGGCGCGCACAGCAAGACCGACGCCTTCCTGTCCTGGGGCTGGGACTACTTCGACCGCGACCATGCCGCCATCGTCGAGGGCTCGTCCACTCCCAAGCGCATCGCCTGGGGCGACGAGGACAGCGACAAGCCGACCATCCGCGTCGAGCCGGGCGTCCCGCCCACCTCCTGAACCGACTCACCTCAAGGAGTCCGACCATGGACGACCACTACGACGTCATCATCGTGGGATCCGGCGCGGGCGGGGGCACGCTTGCTCATCGGCTCGCGCCCTCGGGAAAGCGCCTGCTCATCCTCGAGCGAGGCGACTGGCTGCCTCGCGAGCCGGAGAACTGGGACGCCGAAGCAGTCTTCGTCGACAACCGGTACGTATCACCTGACCGGTGGTACGACGGGGACGGCAAGGCGTTCCAGCCACAGGTCCACTACAACGTCGGCGGCGCGACGAAGTTCTACGGGGCCGCCCTGTACCGCCTGCGTGAGCGGGATTTCGGCGAGCTGAAGCACCACGACGGCATTTCTCCCGCCTGGCCCATCGGCTACGACGTCATGGAGCCGTACTACACGCAGGCGGAGGAGCTGTACCAGGTCCACGGTGCTCGTGGGGAGGACCCGACCGAGCCGCCAGCCTCGGGGCCCTACCCCTTCCCTCCCGTCTCGCACGAGCCGCGCATCCAGAAGCTCTTCGACGACATGGTCGCCGTCGGGCTCCACCCCTTCCATTCCCCTTGCGGCGTCATGCTCGACGAGAGTCACCCGGCGTTCAGCGCCTGCATCCGCTGCGCGACGTGTGACGGGTTCGCCTGTCTCGTGCACGCCAAGGCGGACGCGGAGGTCATTGCGGTTCGTCCCGCGATCCAGCGCGACAACGTCACCCTGGTCCGCAACGCGCAGGTCCACCGGCTCGAGACCGACGAATCCGGGCGGACCGTCACGTCGGTCGTGGCCGACGTCGAAGGGCACGAGCAGCGGTTCAGCGCCGACCTCGTGGTCTTGTCCGCCGGGGCGGTCAACTCCGCCAAGATCCTGCTCGCCAGCGCGAACGACCGCCACCCGAACGGCTTGGCCAACGGCTCGGGCCAGGTGGGACGCAACTACGTGTTCCACAACAGCCGGGCGTTCCTGGCGGTGTCGACCGAGAAGAACGACACCCGGTTCCAGAAGACGCTCGGTCTCAACGACTACTACTTCGGAGACGCCGACTTCGGCTACCCGATGGGCAACGTGCAGATGGTCGGCAAGTCGTCGGCGCCGATGTACCGCGGCGAGAAGCCGATCGAGACCAAGCTCGCGCCGACGTTCGCGCTGCGAGACGTCGCCGAGCACGCCGTCGACTTCTGGCTCTCGGTCGAGGACCTGCCCGACCCGGACAACCGGGTGACCCTCGACAAGGACGGCGACGTGCACCTGCGCTACCGGCCCAACAACCAGGAGCCGATGGAGCAGCTCTACCGCCGCGTCAAGAAGCACCTCAGCCACCTCGGGATGCACCCGCACCACCTGATCCCGCGGGACGTCTACATGAAGAACGACATACCGGTGGCCGGCTGCGCGCACCAGGCGGGCACGGTGCGGTTCGGGACCGATCCGGCCACGTCGGTGCTCAACGCCGACTGCAGGGCGCATGACGTGGACAACCTCTACGTCGTGGACACGGGCTTCTTCCCCAGCATCGGCGCGGTGAACCCGGCCCTCACCGCGATCGCGAACGCGCTTCGCGTCGGGGACCACCTGCTCGATCGGCTCACCGGCCTCGAGACGGGACGACGTGCCGGACAACCGGCCGCTGGACCTGCCTGAGGCGACCCGGGAGTGCCTCCGCGCCCTGGTTCAGGTCACGGCAGGCGGCCGGTCACGAGGTGATCCACGGTTCGTGCCAGCCGCCGTGCCCGGCGGTCACGGCGTCAGCCTCCGCGGGCCCCCAGCTCCCGGGTGCGTAGGGGTGCACCGGGGTCGGCGCGTCCAGCAGCGGCTGCATGATCCGCCAGGTCTCCTCCACCGCGTCCTGCCGGGTGAAACGGGCGGTGTCCCCGGCCATGGCCGCGCTGAGCAGGACCTCGTACGGCGTCGGACCCTCGCCGCCCTCCTGCGCGAACTCCATGTCGAGGGTGATCGGTCCGACCCTCGCCTGGTCGGCGCGGTGTGCGTCCACCTGGATCCGGATGCCGGTGGAGGGGTCGAGCTTCACGACGAGCATGTTCGCCTCGGGTGTGAAGTCCGCCCCGCCGAACCCCAGTCGTGGCGGTCGCCGGAAGACGAGCCTGACCTCGGTCTGCGTCACCGGGAGCAGCTTGCCGGTGCGGATGAAGAACGGCACGCCCGCCCATCTCCAGTTCTCGATGTCGAGGCGGAGGGCGGCATACGTCTCCGTCTGCGAGTCGGGCGCGACACCGTCGATGTCGCGGTAGCCCGAGTGCTGCCCGCGCACGTAGTGGGCCGGGTCGGCCTCCTCGATAGCCCGGTAGAGCGCGACCTGGGACTCCTTCAGGGTCAAGGGATCCCCGCGCGACGGTGGCTCCGCCGCTGCCGCCGCCACCACCTGCATGAGGTGGTTGACGACGACGTCGCGCAGGGCACCGACCGGGTCGTAGAAGTGGCCGCGGTCCTCGACCCCGAAGTCCTCAGCCATGGTGATCTGCACGCAGTCGACGTACTGCCGGCTCCAGATCGGTTCGAGGATGGCGTTGGCGAAACGCAGCTGGAGGATCTCGCCGAGCCCCATCTTCCCCAGGTAGTGGTCGATCCGGAGCAGCTGGTCCTCGCGGATGTAGCTGTGCAGCTCCTCGGCGAGCGCCCGCGCCGACTGCCGGTCATGGCCGAAGGGCTTCTCCACGACAACCCGAGCGTCGTCGGAGAGGCCGGCCTCGGCAAGTCCCTTGACCACCCGACCGAACAGGAACGGCGGGATCTCGAGGTAGAACACCGGGGTATGCGCTCCGGCGATCGCCTTGCCCACCGCCGCATACGTGTCGGGCGAGTTGAAGTCACCGCTGACATACGACAGCCGCGACACGAGCCGGTCGAAGACTGACGGGTCGAGCGTCTCCCCCGTGGCCTCGATCGAGGTCCGGGCGCGCTCGGTGAGCTGCTCGAGACTCCAGTCGTCGACGGCCACGCCGACGATCGGACAGTTGAGCAGCCCGCGGCGCTCCAGCCGGTACAGCGACCTGAAGGTCATGACACGGGCGAGGTCGCCCGTGATGCCGAAGACGACGAGCGCGTCCGCGTGCTTGTGCTCGGTGGTCGGTGTCGAGGTCATCAGATTCGTCCTCCGTCATGGCACGGGCGGCCACACCTACGGCGCTGGCCGCTCGCCCCGGTCTCTGCGCACGGTCTCACCCTCACGACGATGTCCGACGTCGCCGGTTCGTGCGTCATCCGCCCCGGATGAATTCGAGGGCGCGCGACGCAGCGTGCGGCGGGTTCTCCCCGGCCGGAGACGGCTCAGGTGACCGGCGAGCCGACGAAGCCACGGCGATGCGCCGTGATCGCCTCGAGCAGCACCATCTCCCGCTCCGAGGCCCCGTCCTCGGCCGTTCCGTGGACGAGCCGGGACCGCAGCAGGGCGAGGTCGCTCGCGCTGTCCTGGAAGGCGTCCATCGAGCGCCTCGCCGGACGGCCGCCGTTCTGCCCGGCCCAGGCCCGCGCGGCGCGGCGCAGCCGAAGGTTGGAGAGCATCGCGACCTCGGCGTGGGTGAGCCACCCGGCGTCCGCATACGGCGACAGGTACTGCCCGATGAGGCGGCCCTCGCGACGCCGGAGCCAGAAGAGGAAGCCGATGAAGGCGAGGAAGAGCGGCACCTGGTAGGTCACGTACGCCGCGAAGAAGCCGTCCATGCCGGCCAGGGCGGAGAGGTTCCAGGCGCCGTGGAGCAGCATCGCGCACACCCATCCGGTGAGGATCGCCACGACGCGCACGACCGGCCGCCGCGCGGTCACGGCGATGCCGATGCCGATGCCGGTGAGCGAGGTGAAGAGCGGGTGCCCGAAGGGGCCCATGAGCCCGCGGACGAGGAAGGTCGACGTGAGACCCTCGCTGCCGTACTCGTTGTAGGCCTGCCCGAGGTAGAGGATGTTCTCGCTGAAGGCGAAGCCCGCACCGATGAGCCCGGCGTAGACGATGCCGTCGATGATGCCGTCGAACTCGCGGCGTCGGAGCAGGTAGATGAGCAGGATGCCCAGTCCCTTGAGGGTCTCCTCGGTGATCGGCGCCAGGTAGACGGCGCCCGTCTCGAGCGGGTCGGTCCACCGTGCCTCGACGAGCAGCTTGAGCCCGAAGGTGTTGAGGAAGAAGGCGCCGACGACGGCGACCAGGGCTCCCCACAAGAAGGCGAAGACGATGTAGCGCACCGGCTCGGCCTCGTAGCGGTCGAGCCAGAGGAACGTCGGCACGATGACGAGCAGCGGGATGACGGCCATCAGCGCGGACGTGGTGAGCGTCTGCGTCGTCAGCCGCTCGCCGAGGATGCCGAGCAGGATGAGCAGGCACGACGAGGAAGAGGGAGGCCGCGACGCCGATCGTCAGCGCCGTGCGCAGCATCGGTCGCCGGGTCGGGTTGCGCACCGAACTCCATTGCTGCGTCGGCCCGTCCGGGCTTGCGCCCCGGACCTGGCGTCGTCACGTCCCCTGAGGTCATGAGGGCAGGCTAGTGCAGGGGCGCTCCCCCGCACCCGGACGCGCGCCCGCGCGACGCGGGTGGCCCCGTCGCCCTCAGCCTCTATGGTGGAGCGGTGAGCGACACCAACCACCGAGCCATCGCCGACCGGATCATCTGGATCGACTGCGAGATGACGGGGCTGTCCCTGAAGTCCGACGCCCTGGTGGAGGTGGCTGCCCTCGTCACGGACTTCGAGCTCAACCAGCTCGGCGACGGCATCGACGTCGTCGTCAAGCCACCGGCCGAGGCCCTCGAGCAGATGGACGACTTCGTCCGCGACATGCACACCACCTCCGGCCTCATCACCGAGCTCGACTCCGGGGTGACGCTGCAGGAGGCCGAGCACATCGTCCTCGACTACATCCGCACGTTCGTCCCCGAGCCGCGCAAGGCCCCGCTCGGCGGCAACACCGTGGCCACCGACCGGGGGTTCCTCTCGCGGGACATGCCCGTGCTCGAGTCCTACCTGCACTACCGGATCATCGACGTCAGCTCGATCAAGGAGCTGTCGCGCCGCTGGTACCCCCGCGTCTACTTCAACGCGCCCAAGAAGTCCGGCGGCCACCGAGCCCTGGCCGACATCCGCGAGTCGATCGCCGAGCTGCGCTACTACCGCCAGGCCGTCTTCGTGCCCGCAGCCGGGCCCCGACAGCGCCACCGCCAAGGCGCTCGCGACAGCCCCACGTCATCGAGCACTGACGCGCCGCGCCGGACGGCCTACGACGGCCGAGGGCGTATGCCGTCCGGGCGGGGTGGTCACGAGCACCGCGCGGGAGCCTGTAGCATTGTCGACGCCGTGACACGGCGCCGAGCCCTCGGGCCCGGCTCGTGTTGTGCATGGTGGGTGTAGCTCAGCTGGTAGAGCACCTGGTTGTGGTCCAGGTGGCCGCGGGTTCAAGTCCCGTCACTCACCCCATGGTCCTGCTCGGCAGGACGATCCCGTGGCCGGTGCCCCTCGCGAGGGGCACCGGCCACGGTCAGTCTCCAGCGGCCCTGACCGGCCCAGGTCGCCCTGATGCACCACAATGGGCACATGCTCATGAGAAACAAGACGGCCCAGCGAATCACGGTCGGCGTCATCGTCGGCGTCATCGTCGCGAGTCTCGCCTTGACGCTCATCTCGACCCGAGCGCGACCCCGTAGGCCGCCACGAATCCGCCCGCAGCACCGAGGCGCCCAGCCGTCCGGCCTCCTGGACTCGGGCCCGGCGGATGCTTCGTGCCCGACCGATTTTGTCCCGGCCCCGGACGACTGCTAACGTTTCCCCTCGTTGCGCCGCTAGCTCAATTGGCAGAGCAAGTGACTCTTAATCACTGGGTTCGGGGTTCGAGTCCCTGGCGGCGCACTCCAAGACCCCCGTTCGGATCACTCCGAACGGGGGTCTTCTCGTTCCCCGGTGGTGCGGCGCGGCTCAGCGTCGGCGGCGAAGCAGGCCCACGCCGACCACGACGACGACCACGGCCGCGACGACGGCGACGACGCGCTCGATACGCAGCTCGCCGTCCTCGGTGTGCGTCGCCGCATCGAGACGCAGCCTGAGGCCCTGGAGCTGCCGTTGCGCGATGACCTGGGGCTGGGCGCGGTAGGCCAGCTCGTTGACGGTGCCCTCGAGGCGCGCGCGGGCGGCCTGGATGTCCTGCTCGATGCGTGCGGTGTCGCTCATCTGGCTTCCTTTCGGGTGAGGGTGAGACTCTAGTCGGCGATGCCGAGGTCGCGACGGAGCTTGGCCACGTGGCCGGTCGCCTTGACGTTGTAGAACGCGTGGCTGACCTTGCCCTCCTCGTCGACGACGAAGGTGGACCGGATGACGCCCTCGACGGTCTTGCCGTAGAGCTTCTTCTCACCCCAGGCGCCGTATGCCGTGTGGACGCGCGAGGTCCTCGTCGCTGAGCAGCGGGATGGTGAGCTGGTCGCGCTCGCGGAACTTCGCCAGCTTGGCCGGCTTGTCCTTGGAGATGCCGACGACCTCGTAGCCGTCCTTCCTCAGCGAGTCGAGCGACTCGCTGAAGTCGCAGGCCTGCTTGGTGCAGCCGGGGGTCATGGCGGCCGGGTAGAAGTAGACGATGACCTTGCGGCCGGCGAAGTCAGCGAGGCTGACGGTCTGGCCGGCATCGTCGGTCAGGCTGAAGGCGGGGGCCTGCTGTCCCGGCTCGAGTCGTGCGGTCACGATCTGCTCCTTCGTCGTCTCGTGCAGCGGGCTCGTACCCGTTCCGGCCGTGGTCGGGCGAGGCTGCCTGGTGCGGACGGCGGGACTCGAACCCGCACACCTAGGGCACAGGAACCTAAATCCTGCGTGTCTACCAGTTCCACCACGTCCGCTCGCGGGGTGCGCGGCCCCCACTGTAGTTGCCACCCGGCGGTATCAAGCGTCGCGCCCCCGCCTCCGTCCTGAAGACGTTCTCGAGGACGGACGGAGCAGGAGGTGTCTCGTGGACGAGCACAACAGCACGAGCGGACCGGCGCTCGACACGACGACGTGCCCTGAGTGCGGCGCCGTTGCCGAGGTGACGGAGCGGGCCGTGCTCGACAGCACCGGAGGCCCGGTCGAGCACGTCCGTGTCGCGTGCATCGCCCGGCACTGGTTCCTCCTGCCCGCCGGCTCGCTGGACAGCGCCAGCGCAGCCGGACGGACCGCTCCCGTCCCGACCTCCCACCCGAGGCGCTGAACGCAGGTCCCGGCTCCCGGAGCGGGACTAGCCTGCGAGCATGAGGCAGAACGTCGGAACGGGCAGTGCGTGGGAGGGCGTCGTCGGCTACTCCCGCGCCGTCCGGGTCGGCGACACCGTCCACGTGGCCGGGCACCACCGCGATCCGCGAGGGCAGGGTCGTCGCCGCCGGTGACGCCTACGAGCAGGCGCGCGTCGCGCTCGAGATCGTCGTCGAGGCGCTCGCCACGTGCGGCGCGTCGCCCGCCGACGTCGTGCGGACCCGGATGTTCGTCACCGACATCCGCGACTGGGAGGCGGTCGGTCGGGCGCACGGCGAGGTCTTCGCCGACGTGCGGCCGGCGTCGACCATGGTCCAGGTCACCGCCCTCATCGACCCCGACCTGCTCGTCGAGATCGAGGCGGAGGCGGTCGTGGGCTCCGGCGCTCGACCGCGGCCGCCGAGTCCTCGGGCGTCACTCCACCCTGACGTTGACGACGTGGATGCCGGTGGCGCCGTCGGGAGCGGGCGGCGCCTCGAGCGGGGACTGCACCTGGCCCTTGGCGTCGTAGGCGCGCACGCGGACGTCGTGGCTGCCGGGGGTCGCGTCCCACTCGTAGACCCACTGCCGCCACGTGTCGATGCTCGCGTCGGCGGCGAGGCGCGCCTCGGCCCAGGGCTGCTGGTCGACCTGGACCTCGACCTTGGAGATGCCCGTGTGCTGCGCCCAGGCGACGCCGGCGACGGCGACGGTGCCCGCCTTGACGACGGCTCCGGCCTGGGGGACGTCGATGCGCGAGGCGGTCTTGATCGGCCCCGTCGCCGACCAGCCACGCGGCGTCCAGTAGGCCACGTCGGCGGCATACGTCGTCACCTTGAGCTCGGTGACCCACTTGGTGGCCGAGACGTAGCCGTAGAGGCCCGGGCACGACGACGCGGACGGGGAAGCCGTGCTCGAAGGGCAGCGGCTCGCCGTTCATCCGGATCGCGAGCAGGGCGTTGCGGTCGTCGGTGAGGGCGCCGAGGGGGGTCGAGGCGGTGAAGCCGTCGATGCTCGTCTGCAGCACCATGTCGGCGCCCGCCTTGGGACCGGCCATCGCGAGCAGCTCGCGCACCGGCCATCCGGTCCACACGGCGTTGCCGACGAGGTCGCCGCCGACCTCGTTGGAGACGCACGTCAGGGTGACGAGCGCCTCCTGCATCTGCTTGTCCTGCAACGTCTTCCAGTCGATCTCGATCTCGCGCTCGACCATGCCGGTGACCTTGAGCTTCCAGTCGTTGGCGTCGATCCGCGGGCACGACGATGGCGGTGTCGATGCGGTAGAAGTCGGCGTTCGGGACGATGTAGGGGGTCAGGCCCGGCAGCCTCAGGTCGGCGCCGGCGGGGATGGCCAGCTTCGTGCCCTTGAGCGGAGTGCTCTTCAGGGCGTCGCGCGACACCGTCGCCGCCGCGGAGCCGCCTCCGAGCAGGCTGCCGGCGTATGCCGCCACCGCACCGACCGCTCCGCCGATGAGCCAGCGCCGGCCGGGGTTCGCGGCGCCGGGTGCGCTCGTCGACGGTGCCGCGGCGCGGCTGAGGAACCACAGGCCGGCGGCGGTGCCGAGGATCGTCGGCAGGACGTCGGCCGGCCCGGCACCCGGCCGGCTGAGCACCGCTGCCGCACCGACGACGCCGACGACGGCGAAGACGACGAGCCCCGCGACGAGGCGACGGCTGGCCAGGACGCCGATGGCGGCGCACGCCAGCGCGAGCACGAGGACGGTCCCGACGAGCAGGGCCCGCTTGTCGTTGGTGCCGAACGTCGCGACGGCGAAGTCCTTGAGCCACGGCGGCGTCCGGTCGATGAAGGCGCCCGCCGACCGCCGCGATCGGCGCCGGTTGTCCCGACGACTGGCCCACCGCCGTGAGGACCGACGCAGCGAGCGTCGCGAGCCCGACCGTGAGCAGCCCGGCCACCAGCCCGTCGAGGGCCCCCCACCACAGCGGACGAACCGGCTGCTGCGGGGCGGTCCCGGGACGAGTGGCCGGGCTGGTCGTGGTCATGGCCTCAGGTGCTCCTTCAGGTGTGGCACGAGTGCGCGGAAGGCGAGCGCCCGGTGCGAGACCTGGTTCTTCTCGTCCGCGTCGTACTCCGCCAGTGTGCGTTCGTTGCCGAGCGGCTGGTCGGATGGCACGAAGATGGGGTCGTAGCCGAAGCCGCCGGCGCCTCGTGGCCTCACGGGCCACGGTGCCGGGGAAGCGTCCCAGCTCGGCCGCGGACCGCCCGTCGGGCAGGACGATCGCGGCGGCGCAGACGAACGCCGCGGCACGGTGCTCGTCGCGCACGTCGCCGAGCTGCGCGAGGAGCAGCTCGAGGTTGGCCCGGTCGCCGCCGCCCCCGGACCACCGGGCGCTGAAGATGCCGGGCGCGCCGCCGAGCACGTCGACGGCGAGACCGGAGTCGTCGGCCAGGGCGGGCAGGCCCGTCGACGTGGGCCGCGGACGCGGCCTTGAGGATGGCGTTCTGCTCGAAGGTCACCCCGTCCTCGACGACGTCGGGCGCGTCGGGGAAGCCGTCGAGCCCGACGATCTCGAGCCCGAGGTCGGCGCTGACGTCGGCGAGGATCTCGCGCAGCTCCTCGACCTTGTGGGCGTTGCGGGTGGCGAGGACGACCTTGGTCACGCGACCACCCCGCCGTCCGGTCTCCGCGACGTCGGGACGGGCCGCAGGGCGGCCTGCTGGCGGTCGGTCAGGTCGGCGCAGCCCTTCGTCGCGAGGTCGAGCAGCTGGCCGAGCAGCGTCGCGGTCGAAGGGCTCGCCCTCGGCGGTGCCCTGGACCTCGATGAAGCGGCCGTCGCCGGTCATGACGACGTTCATGTCGGTCTCGGCCGTCGAGTCCTCGGGGTAGTCGAGGTCGAGGACGGCGCGGCCCCCGACGATGCCGACGGAGACGGCGGCGACCGAGCCGGTGAGCGGCTGGGCCTTCTTGCCGATGAGGCCCTGCGAGCGGGCGTCCTCGATCGCGTCGGCGAGGGCGACGTAGGCGCCGGTGATGGCGGCCGTGCGGGTGCCGCCGTCGGCCTGGAGCACGTCGCAGTCGAGGACGATGGTGTTCTCGCCCAGGGCCTTGGTGTCGATGACGGCGCGCAGGCTGCGGCCGATGAGCCGGCTGATCTCGTGGGTGCGGCCGCCGATGCGGCCCTTGACGCTCTCGCGGTCGGAGCGGGTGTTGGTCGCGCGCGGCAGCATGGCGTACTCGGCGGTGACCCAGCCGGTGCCCTTGCCCTTGAGCCAGCGCGGCACGCCCTCGGTGAAGGACGCGGCGCACAGCACGCGCGTGCGCCCGAACTCGACGAGGACGCTGCCCTCGGCGTGGTCGAGCCAGTTGCGGGTGATCCGCACCTCGCGGGTCTCGTCGGGGGCACGGCCGTCATGTCGGTGCAGTCATGCCCCTGAGGCTAGCCATGACTCCACGCTAGGCCTCAATCGCGGGCGCGGGCGACGGGCCCGGCCGCGCTCGTTCGCAGACCGTAAGGACCCGTCCCGCGCCGTGTGCCGACGGTGGCTCGGTCAGTCGACCGTCTCGGCCGAGAGCCGCTCGACCTCGTCGGCGGACAGCTCGAGGTCGAGCGGCCTGCACCGAGTCCTCGATGCTCTCGGGACGCGAGGCGCCCGGGATCGGCACGACGACCGGGGCGAGCGCGAGCTCCCACGCGAGTGCCACCCGCTGCGGGCTCACGTCGTGCGACGTCGCCACCTCCGCGAAGGCGTCGTGCCGGCTGCCGAGGTCGCCGGCCTTGCTGATGCCGCCGAGCGGGCTCCACGGCAGGAAGGCGATGCCGAGCTCGGCGCACAGGTCGAGCTCGGCCCGGCTGCTGCGGAAGGCCGGCGAGAACTGGTTCTGCACCGACACGAGCCGGCCGCCGAGCACCTGCTGCGCCTCGCGGATCTGGTCGGGGTTCGGCGTTGGAGATGCCGGCCATCTCGATGACGCCCTCGTCGAGCAGGTCGCGCGAGCGCACCGACCGACTCGGCGTAGGGCACGTCGGGGTCGGGGCGGTGGAACTGGTAGAGCCCGATGGCGTCACCACCGAGCCGCTGGAGCGAGGCCTTGGCTGCCTCCTTGAGGTGGTCGGGGCGGCCGTTCAGGGTCCACGAGCCGTCGCCGGGGCGCAGGTGCCCGCCCTTGGTCGCGACGAGGACGTCCGACGTGCTCGCCCGACCACGACGACAGGGCCTTGGCGATGAGGGACTCGTTGTGCCCCACCTCGTCGGCGTCACGGTGGTAGGCGTCGGCCGTGTCGATGAGGGTGACGCCGGCGTCGAGCGCGGCGTGGATGGTCCGGATCGAGCGGTCCTCGTCGGGCCGGCCCTCGATCGACATCGGCATGCCCCCGAGCCCGATCGCGCTGACCTTCCTCGATCCGATGGTTCGCTGCTGCAACGGTGCCTCCTTGGTTCGGTCGCGGTGGTGGGCGGCGCACCCGCCACGTGACGGGTCGCGAGCCGCACCATGACGTCCCATACCCGGGTGTTCCGGCGACACCGACTCGGGCGACCGTCGGGGCACAGGCCCGTCAGAGGCAGTAGGTGGCGTCCGGCCTGGGCGAGCTCGACGTCACCGGGCCACACCGCCGCGGCCTGCTCGCGGCACACCTCGGGGTCGTTCCAGGCCGGGATGTGGGTCAGCATGAGGCGCTCGCACTCCCCCGGCTCGCACGGCTGCCTCGGCAGCGCGACGGCCCGACAGGTGGATGTCGGGCACGGTGTCGCGCCCGTCGACGAAGGCCGAGTCGGCGAGCACGAGGTCGGCGCCCGTCATGAGCTCGTCGAGCTCGTCGCAGGTGTCGGTGTCGCCGGTGTAGGCGAGGACCCGGCCGCCCGCCTCGACCCGGAAGCCGTAGGCCTCGACCGGATGGTTGACGCGGACCGGCGTGATGGTGAACGGTCCCACCGTCACGGGGTCGCGGTGGCGCAGGTCGTGGAAGTCGAAGACGCCGAGGACGTCCTCGGCCTCCCCGCCGCCGTAGGCGCGGGCGAGGTGCACGCCGGTGCCGGGCGGGCCCCACACGGGCATCGTCGCGCGGCCGGGACCGCCGGGGACGTAGCGCATCATGACGTAGAGCCCGCACATGTCGATGCAGTGGTCGACGTGGAGGTGGCTGAGCAGGACGGCGTCGACGGCATACGGCTGGATGTGACGCTGCAAGGCACCCAGGGCGCCGTTGCCGAGGTCGAGCACGATGCTCCACGTGCGTCCCTCGTGCTCGGCACGCACGAGGTAGGACGAGGCGGGCGAGCGTGGCCCGGCGAAGGATCCCGAGCACCCGACGATCGTGACGTCCACGGGACGAGCCTAGGTGCCCACACCGACGCCGGCCGGGTGGCCGCGGGTCGGATGCGTCACACCGAGCCGTCCCGTGGACCGCCCTCGTCGGGGAGGTCCTCGAGGTCGTCCTCGTCCTCGTCGTCGTCGTATGCCGTCACGACGTCGCGGAGGTCGGCGCCCATGAGCGCCTGGGTCAGGGTCTCCTGCAGCCAGGTGAGGAAGTCGTACCACGCCATGGCATAGCCCAGCGGGTCGTCGTCGTCGATGTCTCCATCGCGGCGTGCAGCGCCTCGGCGTCCTCCTCGGTGCGCATGCCCATCCGCTCGCCGAGGAGGAGACGGACGTCGGTGAGCGCCATGAGGAACGCCGGCGCCTGGGACTCGTCGAGCACGACGCGGTCGCCGACGGCCTGCTCGACGCACTCGATCGCGACGTCGAGGTTGCCGCTCTTGCGCTGGCGCAGCCCCTCCTCGGTCAGCCGGCGGAACTCGGCGGCGATCTCGTCGTCACCACGGTGCGCCGTCGGCAGCAGCCGGTCCAACGCAGGGTCGCGGTCGGCGAACGGCGACGAGTCCGCTTCTGCGGCAGCGTCGTCCGCTCCGGCAGCCGCCTGGTCGGCGGCACTCAGGGACAGTCCCATCGAGGCGACGAGGTCGTCGAACGCGTCGCCGGTGGGCTCGATCTCGGGCGAGAGGAGCAGCCTCGTCTGCTGCATGAGGCCCTGGAGCACGAGGCGTTCGGTCGACTCGAGGAGGCCGACGTAGCGACCGTGCTCACGCAGGAAGGCGCGTGCCATCAGCGGTCCTTCTCGAAGGTCGCCCAGAGGCCGTAGCCCTGGAGGGCCTCGGCGTCGCGCTCCATGGACTCGCGCGGACCGTTGGACACGACGGCGCGGCCCTTGACGTGCACGTCCATCATCAGCTTCTCGGCCTTGGCCCGCGCGTAGCCGAAGTACGTCTCGAAGACCCACGTCACGTAGGTCATGAGGTTGACGGGGTCGTTCCAGACGATCGTCACCCACGGCACGTCGGGCGCGACGACCTCGTCGGTGGAGGTCACCTCCTGCTCGACGGGAGCGAGGGAGAGCGTGGCTGCGGTCACAGGGCCACCCTAGGACCACCGGGGTCGGCCGGGCAGACGGTCCCCGGGGCCCGTTCGCGCCTAGGGTGGGGCTCGTGAGCCCGACGAGCCCCCGCGCCGCGAGCACGGCGCTGCTGACCGACCACTACGAGCTGACGATGCTGCAGGCCGCGCTCGCCTCGGGCGAGGCGCACCGCCGTTGCGTCTTCGAGGCGTTCGCCCGCCGGCTGCCCGACGGACGACGCTACGGCGTCATCGCAGGGACCGGCCGGGTGCTCGAGGCGCTCGAGCAGTTCCGCTTCGGCGACGACGAGCTGCGCTTCCTCTCCGACCAGAAGGTCGTGGACCGGGCGACCGTCGACTGGCTCGCGGGCTACCGCTTCTCGGGTGACATCAGCGGCTACGCCGAGGGCGAGTGCTACTTCCCGCAGTCGCCGGTCCTCGTCGTCGAGTCGACCTTCGCCGAGGGCGTGATCCTCGAGACGCTCGTCCTGTCGATCCTCAACCACGACACGGCGATCGCGTCGGCCGCGTCGCGCATGACGACGGCCGCCATGGGCAGGCCGTGCATCGAGATGGGGTCCCGGCGCACGCACGAGGAGTCGGCCGTCGCCGCCGCGCGCGCCGCCTACGTCGCCGGGTTCGAGGCGACGAGCAACCTCGAGGCCGGACGCCGCTACGGCGTCCCGACGACGGGCACCGCCGCCCACGCCTTCACCCTCCTCTACGACTCGGAGAAGGAGGCCTTCACCGCCCAGGTCGACTCGCTCGGCAAGGGCACGACCCTCCTCGTCGACACCTACGACGTCAGGACGGCGGTCGCGCTCGCGATGGAGATCGCCGGGCCCGAGCTGGGAGCGGTCCGGCTCGACTCGGGTGACCTGCTCATCCAGGCCACCGAGGTCCGCGCCCAGCTCGACGCGGCCGGCAACACCGACACCCGCATCATCGTGACGTCCGACCTCGACGAGTACGCCATCGCCGGTCTCGCGGCCGGTCCGGTCAGCGGCTACGGGGTCGGCACCGCACTAGTGACCGGCTCCGGCGCACCCACGGCATCGATGGTCTACAAGCTCGTCCAGCGCGAGGACGCGTCCGGGCGCATGCAGGGGGTGGCCAAGAAGAGCAAGGACAAGACGTCGGTCGGCGGCCGCAAGTGGGCCATGCGCCGGCTCAGCGACTCCGGCGTCGCGCAGGCGGAGGTCATCGGCATCGGCGAGCACCCGCGCGACGACGGCAACGACCGACCGCTCATGATCGACCTCGTCCGCGCCGGTGAGGTCGTGGACCACCAGGACATCCACGAGGCGCGTAGCCGGCACGAGGCCTCGCGAGCCGAGCTGCCCCGGGCGGCGGCCCAGCTGTCGCGCGGCGAGCCCGTGATCCCCACCATCTACGAGGAGGACTGAGCCATGGCCATATCCGCACGCCGCGACGGCGGACGGGCCCTGATCATCGTCGACGTGCAGAACGACTTCTGCGAGGGTGGCTCCCTGGCCGTCCGGGGCGGCGCCGACGTGGCCCGCCGGATCGGCGACCACGTCAACGTCCACGTGGCCGACTACGACCACGTCGTCGCGACGGCTGACTGGCACATCGACCCGGGTGAGCACTTCTCGGCCACTCCCGACTACGTCGACTCGTGGCCGGTCCACTGCGTCGCCGACAGCGACGGCGCCGACTTCCACCCCCACCTCGTCGGCGCCTTCGACAACATCGAGGCGGTCTTCCGCAAGGGCGAGCACGCCGCTGCCTACAGCGGATTCGAGGGCCGCTCTGCCGACGACGAAGGCGTGGCGCTCGCGACCTGGCTCACGGAGCGCGACATCTCCCGCGTCGACGTCGTCGGCATCGCCACCGACCACTGCGTCAGGGCAACCGCCATCGATGCCCGACGTCAGGGTTTCGAGACGACGGTGCTGCTCGACCTCACGGCCGGGGTGGCTCGCGCGACGACGGACGAGGCTCTCGCACAGCTCACGGAGGCGGGCGTGCGACTGCTGGGCGCGCCCACGGTCGAAGGCTGACGGCATACGCCAGCACCGTTGAGCGGCAAGGCCGCTCACATCTCGGTATCAACTCAAGGCCGACCCACGGGCCACGTGGCTCGGGTGACCGTTCCCCCGGCCACGGTCACGGTCATGACGACCGGACCGTCAGGCAGCGGGAAGAGCTCGTGCTCGCCCTCGAGGACCGCTGGGTAGACGAGCGCGTACGACACACCGGCCCCGGTCGGGCGAGCCACCACAGCCACGTGCGGGTACGCCCCGTGGGTGTGGTGGTCGCCATGACCGTGCTGGTGTTCGCTCGGTGGAGCGGCCGTCGCTCCGGCAGGACGGATCTCGACCTCGAGCCCCTCGGTGGACGCAGGCATGGAGACCACCACGGCACCGACGTCGCCCCCGATGTCGAGCAGGACCGGGCCCTGGCCGGAATGGGGGTTCTCAGCGGTGGCCATGCCACTCCTTCCGGCCGGCTGCCCCGTCAGGCGGCCGGCGTGCCGGGCTTGCTCTGGAACCCGCCCGCAGGGTTGGGCATGTAGGGGAACGCCGGAAGCAGCGCCAGGTTGGTGTTGGTCGTGCCGTCCTGGAGCAGTGCGGCCGCGGCATCGGGTGTGAACGAGTGGTCGACGAGCGGGATCGTCGCGCCGGCGACGGCCCGCAGCTCGATGGCGACGACGTTGTCGACGAGGCGTCGCCCGTTGGGGAAGCCGGCCGGGTCGCCGGCAATGAGGCCGATCGGGTTCGGGTGGGCGGTCGGCCTGACGGCGAGGTTGAGCCGCAGCAGGTCCGCCTGCGTCGGGCCGGTGTAGTTCTGGAAGCCGGGGACCACCCCGGACGGGATGCCGGTCAGCAGGATCGCGAGCAGGTCCGCGCGGTCCTTCTTGTAGGCGGCGAGGTGCGGGAAGACGCCGGGGTAGAGCACCGGCAGCAGTCGCGCGAGCTCCGGTTGTGCGACGTACTTCGCGAACTGCCCGTCGTTGTGCGGGAACACGGCGTTCCACCGGTCCTTGTCGGCCATCGGGGTGATGACCTCGTTGAAGAGCGGGTTGCCCAGGCGGGAGACCTGGCTGTAGGGGCCGTGTCCCGCGTAGCGGCCCTCCGCGTCCTCCCACATCAGGGCCTTCTGCCGACTGGCGGTGGCCCACACGCCGATGACGGACGAGGCCCTCATCGGGTCGCTTGGGACGTCGCCGTTGCGGCTCACGTCGGAGATCGGGACCTGGATCGCGATGGTGTGCACGTTGAGTCCCTGCAGCCCGTTGACCCCGCTGGCGCTGGGCAGCGGGATCAGGTGCAGGTTCTGGAAGGGCCGGAGGGCGCCGAGGTCGAAGACGCTGCCCAGGTCGACGTAGAAGGCATCACCGCGCTGACCGGCGAAGACGGTGCGGCTGCCCTGGATCGGGTGGACCGCCGCCGGCGTGAAGACGGCGCCGTAGTGCGGGGTGCTCCGGACGCCGACGTTGACCGGGGGGCAGGCCAGGTTCGTGGCCAGGTGTTGCGGCGCCTTCCCGCGAGCGACGCGCGTGACGGAGTAGAACTGCGGGCGGTTCCAGTTCGGGTCGTCGATCGAGGTCAGGGGGCCCGTGTTGTAGAGGAAGGTGTCGGCGTGGAGCACCTTGGTGGTGAACCGGAACTGGTAGGTCACATCGGCACGGGCGTCGCCGCGGTTGCTCACGTGGATCTCGTAGAGGACGTCGTCACCGAACTCGTAGAAGTTGGGGCCGCCCTGCGGGTTCTGGAAGGGGATGAAGTTCGCGATGAGGGTGACGGTTCGCGGCTTGTCGGGGCTGACGAAGGCGTAGACGTCGGTGTTGTCGGCGACGGGGTCCTTCGAGATCTCGGGGGCTTCCCGGTGCGAGGACATCGTCATCGCCTCGCTGCGCGGGTCAGGCGTCGGACGAGGTCGTGGTCGTGGACGACGACCTCGTCGTGACCCGTGTAGAGCACGACCGTTCCGGCAGCGGCGTCGCGCACGTGGGCGACGAGCGGTTGGGTGCCGGTCGTCGAGGACGACGACGAGGACTCGGACGCTGCCCGGCTGCTGGGGGCTGCGGCCACGACGGCGGTGGTGACGGCGCCGGACCCGGCCACGGCCAGGAACGATCGGCGGGAGGCTTGGGACATGACCTGCTCCTTCTGACGGGGACCGCGTTCTCACGGGTGGCGGCCTGCCGTCGGATTCGCAGACCAGGTCGCGACCCGAATCGACGCTACGCCGCCGGTGGAGGCGCGGTCGGTGGTTTCGCAAGCACCGCTGCCTTCCTCGGACCGCATTCCGGTCGTCTCGGACCAATGGGCGCCCCCGGACCCGTCGAGCCGGTCGTGTCGTGGTCGGGCCGGTCGCCCGCCGGGGCGGACGAAGCGCGTCTCAGCGCAGGACCGCTCGCAGCGCCCGCGCCGCGCGCTCGAGCCGGGGGCCGACGGCGCGCGGCGTCGAGCGGCTCGAGGGAGACGACGCCGACCGAGGCCTCGACCCCGCCGGGCGTGGGCTCGGCACGGGTCGACAGGGTCAGCGCGAGTCCGTGGGCGCCGGCCTGCAGCTCGCCGTCGGTGCCCACCACGCCGGTCTCCCCTGCGCGACCGGCGAGGATCGCCCGGCCGGCCGCTCCCTGGTCGAGCGCGTGCCGCGCGCCGGAGCGGTAGGCGACGTGGACGTCGGTCCACGACGGCTCGACGACGACGAGGGCGAGCGCCTCGTCACCCTCGGCGATCGTCAGGTGCGCCGTCGCGCCGACGGCGTCGGCGAGCTCGCGCAGCACGGGTCGGGCCTCGCTGCGCACGATCGGCGTCACGGCGGAGGCGAGGCGGCTGATGCCGAGC
The DNA here is from genome assembly GCA_963849965.1 of uncultured Actinomycetota bacterium. Taxonomy (GTDB): domain Bacteria; phylum Actinomycetota; class Actinomycetes; order Actinomycetales; family Dermatophilaceae; genus Terrabacter. The sequence continues at coordinate 349,353 of CAWKJV010000004.1, forward strand.
GCGAGACGGACCCGCCCGTCGGTCGCCCGCGAGACGAGGTGGTGCTCCTCGAGCGTCGTGACGAGGCGGTAGACGACGGGTCGCCCGACCCCGAGCCGGGCCGCGAGCTCGGTGATCGTCAGGCCCGCCGACTCCCCACCCTCGGCGAGGGTCTCGAGCACGCGGATGCCGCGGTCGAGCGTCTGGGAGGACTCTCCTCGCGGGCGCGGCGCGGGACCGGGCACCCGGTCAGCCCTCGGAGTGCGCGCCGCCGGCCGAGGCCGAGCGCCCCGCACCCTTGGACCACGACATCGCGTAGAGCCCGTCGTCGACGGCGAGGCCGCCCTCGCCGAGCTCGAGCGGGCGGAACGTGTCGACCATGACGGCGAGCTCGTCGAAGCGCCTCGATGCCGATCGAGCCCTCCGTCGCACCGGGCTGGGGCCCGTGCGCATGGCCTCCGGGGTGCACCGAGATCGACCCCTTGCCGATGCCGGAGCCCTTGCGGGCCTCGTAGTCGCCGTCGACGTAGAACATGATCTCGTCGCTGTCGACGTTCGAGTGGTAGTACGGCACGGGGATGGCGAGCGGGTGGTAGTCGACCTTGCGGGGCACGAAGTTGCAGATGACGAAGTTCCAGCCCTCGAAGACCTGGTGCACCGGCGGCGGCTGGTGGATGCGGCCGGTGATCGGCTCGAAGTCACGCACGTTGAAGACGTAGGGGTAGAGGCAGCCGTCCCAGCCGACGACGTCGAGCGGGTGGAAGGGCAGCGTGTGGATCGTGCCGACGACGCCGCCCGGGCCGTTGCCGCGGTGCTTGATGTAGACGTCGGTCTGCTCGTCGGGGCTCGGCGCCGACGTCCTCGGCGAGGAGCGGACCCTCCGGCTGGCGCAGGTCGCGCTCGCAGTAGGGCGCGTGCTCGAGGAGCTGGCCGTACTTGCTGAGGTAGCGCTTCGGCGGCGCGATGTGGCTGTTGGCCTCGATGCAGTAGGCGCGGAGCGGGCTCGTCGTCGGACGCCTTCGGGATCCAGCGGTGCGTCGTCGCCCGCGGGATGATGACGTAGTCGCCCTCCCCCACCTCGAAGGCACCGAAGACCGTCTCGACGCGCGCCGCGCCGCGCTCGACGTAGACGCACTCGTCGCCGATGCCGTTGCGGTACCACGGGCTCGGCTTCTGCGGCAACGGCATACGAGATGCGCACGTCGCCGTTGCCGAGGACGAGGCGGCGACCCGTGACGACGTCCGGCTGCGCGACGGACGCCGGCGTCGAAGAGGTCGTGCAGCTTGAGGTGGCGCGGCGTCAGCGGGTGGTTCGGCGTCGTCGACTGGTCGGGCAGCTCCCACACCGCGGCGCCGATCGTCGTCGACGGGATGTTGCGGTGGTAGAGCAGCGAGCTGTCGGAGCTGAAGCCCTCCTCACCCATGAGCTCCTCGTAGTAGAGCTCGCCCGGCGCCTCGCCGAGCCCTCCGCCGGACGCCGGTGCTGGGTGTGCCGCTTGGGCGGGATGCTTCCGACCGCCTGGTAGTGCGCCATGGGCGAGAGCCTCTCCGTCGAGCGCGTCCGATGAGCGGACGCTGGTGTATCGCTATTGCAACAGTGGAGTACGCTCCCGGTCATGTCAAGGACGCCTTTCGCGCCGCTCTTCGACCGCCTCGTCGACGACGCCGCGGTGTTCCCGCCGGGCCTGGCACCGCTCGACGTGGCCGTGCGCGAGCACCTCGACCGACGCGACGGGGCCGTATGCCGCCCACATCGGTCCGCTGCTCGTGCCCGCCAGCGCGGCGGACGAGCTCACGACCCTCGCGGCCGCTGACCCGCGGACGCTGGCCGCACCGCTCGAGGTCGGTCTCGTCGTGCGGCCCGGGAGCCCGACGGCGCCACTCGCTCGAGGCCCTCGACGACGCTGCGTGACGACGACCAGGGTCCTCGTCACGGCCGCCGAGCTCGGCTGGTCGGACGGACTGGCGGCAGGTTCTCGCCGCCGGGGTCCCCGTCGTCGTCGAGGTCGGCCTCGGTGAGCAGCAGGCGCGCGGACTCGACGACATCGCCGCCGCCGTCGACGAGGAGCACGACGTCACGGCGAAGTTCCGCACCGGCGCGACGCCGACGTGGGGCTGGCCGGACGAGCGGGTGCTCGGCGGCTTCCTCGACGCCGTCGTCCTGCACGGGCTGAGCTTCAAGCTGACCGGCGGACTGCACCACGCCGTCCGGGGCAGCCACGGGGGCGAGCCGATGCACGGCCTGCTCAACGTCCTGCTCGCCACGCACGAGGCGCTGCACGGGGCGGAGGCCCACGAGCTCGCCGGCGAGCTCGGGCGGCGCGACACCGAGGTGCTCGTCACCGCCGTCGCGTCGCTCGGCACCGACGAGGCCGAGCGCATCCGCGCGAGCTTCACGGCCTACGGCTGCTGTGGTGTGCTCGACCCCCTGACCGAGCTCGAGGCGCTCGGGCTCATCACCGTGACCGACGCGACGACCGGCACGAAGGAGGAGCACCGGTGACCACCTGGCTCGACGTGCCCGACGACCACCCCTTCGGCATCGACAACCTGCCCTACGGCGTCTTCAGCACCGCCGGCGACCCCATCCGTCGGGTCGGCGTGCGCATCGGTGACCAGGTGCTCGACGCCGGAGCCGTCGCGGCCATCGGCCGGGATGCCGGACTCGTCGGCGACGGGCCCGACCTCGCGACCGCGTGGCAGACGCCGAGCCTCAACGCGTTCCTGGCGCTCGGACGTCCGGCCTGGACGACAGCGCGCGACTGGCTCACGGAGATCCTCCGCGACGAGGTGCACCGTGCCGGGGTCACACCCCACCTGCACCCGCTCGAGCGAGGTCGTGCTGCACCTGCCGATCGAGGTCGCCGACTACGTCGACTTCTACGCGAGCGAGGACCACGCGAGCAACGTCGGGCAGATCTTCCGTCCCGACAACGCCGCCCTTCCGCCGAACTGGAAGCACCTGCCGATCGGCTACCACGGCCGCGCGGGCACCGTCGTCGTCACGGGCACCGACGTCGTGCGTCCCACCGGCCAGCGCAAGGGCCCGAAGGACCCCGCGCCGGTCTTCGGTCCGAGCATCCGCCTCGACATCGAGGCCGAGCTCGGCTACGTCGTGGGCGGCGCGACCGCCCTCGGCTCACGCGTCTCGGTCGACGAGGCCGGCGACCACCTCTTCGGCGTCGTCATCCTCAACGACTGGAGCGCCCGCGACATCCAGGCCTGGGAGTACGTCCCGCTCGGACCGTTCCTCGGCAAGTCCTTCGCGACGTCGGTCTCGGCGTGGGTCACGCCCCTCGAGGCCCTCGCGTCGGCCCGCGTTCCCCTTCCGGGACAGTCGGACCCGGAGATACTGCCCTATCTGCGCGGGGACGCGTTCGGGCTCGACGTCCACGTCGAGGTGGCCCTCAACGGCACCGTCGTCTCACGCCCCGAGCACGCCGGGATGTACTGGTCGCCGGCCCAGATGCTGGCGCACCTCACCGTCAACGGCGCCTCGGTCCGCGACGGTGACCTCTTCGGATCGGGGACGATCAGCGGCCCGACGCGCGAGACCCGTGGCAGCCTGCTCGAGCTGACGTGGAACGGCACCGAGCCGCTGACGCTCGGGGACGGCTCGACCCGCGGCTTCCTCGAGGACGGCGACGTCGTGACGATGACGGCGTGGGCCCCCGGTCCCGGGCGTGCGCGCATCGGTCTCGGTGAGGTGAGCGGGACCATCCGCCCCGCCAGCTGAGCCTCGCGTCGACGTCGGGCACGCCGATCGCGCCACCTCAGTGGACGATGGCCGCTGCCGTCTCGGGCTGGTCGTCGAGGAATGCGAGTGCTCGTGCTTGCGCGGCAGGAAGGCAGCCGGGATCAGCGTGAGGGCGAGCAGGATCGCGGCGACGAGGAAGGTGCTGCCGAAGGCGTCGGCCGCGTCGGCCAGACCCTTCTGGACGGCGACCTGACCACCGACGGAGTTGACGAGCGCCGGGTTGTGCAGGGCCGCGATGGCCGGCCCCGCCAGGGCGGAGGCGCTGAGGTAGTTCGTGAAGACCACCGAGATGACGGCCACACCGATCGAGCTCGCGATCTGCTGCGAGATGTTGAGCAGCGTCGAACCACGGGCGACCTGGTGGCTCTGCAACGTCTTGAGCGCCGAGGTCATGAGCGGCATCATCGTGCCGCCCATGCCCAGACCCATGACGAAGAGCACCGGGATCATGAAGCCCCAGTAGGACGTGTCGGTGCCCACCTGCGTCAGCGCGAACATGCCGCCGGTCATCAGCAGCAGCCCGAACGGCACGATGCGTCCCACCGGGATCCGGTCTGACAGGGCACCCGCGATCGGCATCGTCACCATGGCTCCCAGGCCCTGCGGCACCATGAGGAAGGCCGCGTGGAGGGTGTCCAGGCCCCGCACCTGCTGGTAGTAGGTGGGAACGAGGAGCAGGCCCCCGAAGAAGGCTGCGGCGAAGAGGAACATGGTGATCGTCGCGGTGCTGAGGCGACGGTTGCGGAAGAGTCGCAGGTCGAGCAGCGGGTGCTTCGGGCGGAAGCTGTAGAAGACGAACGACACGAGCATGGCGAGCCCGATGCACAGCGGCACGAGCACCTTCCTCGACATGACGGTCCCCTCCCCCGGGATGGAGCTGATGCCGTAGAGGAAGAGCGCGAGGCCCGGGGACATCAGGAGCATGCCCACGAAGTCGAAGGACTCCGACGGCTCAGGGGCGTCAGAGGGCAGCGCCCACCACGCGTACAGCGAGGCGACGACTCCGATCGGGACGTTGATGAGGAAGATCCAGTGCCAGGAAGCGACCTCGATCAGCCAGCCGCCGAGGATCGGCCCGAAGATCGGGCCCAGCAGCATGGGCACGCCCAGGATCGCCATGAGCCTGCCCATCCGGGCCGGCCCGGCGGCCCGCGTCATGATCGTCATGCCGAGGGGCATGAGCATGCCGCCGCCCAGACCCTGCAGGACGCGGAAGCCGATGAGCATCTCGATGGACCCGGCGGTCGCGCACAGGACCGAACCCAAGGTGAAGAGGACGACGGCCAGGATGTAGAGCCGCTTGGTGCCGAACCGATCGGCCGCCCAACCGGTCAGCGGGATGACCGTCGCGAGGGCAAGGGTGTAGGCCGTGACCGCCCAAGCCACGGTGGAGTACGCCAAGGCCTTCCCCGGGGTCTCGGCGAACACGGTCTGGAAGGTCGGCAGGGCGATGTTGACGACGGTGATGTCGAGGATGGACATGATCGCCCCGAGCACGACCACGCCGGCGATCTTGAGGACCGGCCCGTCGATCTTGTCGGGGTAGTCGGTCAGTGCGGGGGCGGCAGGAGTGGACACGATGACTCCGGTTCGGACGGTGGTTCGTGGACAGGTGCGACGACGTGGCCGCGGGCTGCCCGGGCAGCTTTCATTGTCGCGCCGACCACTGAGGGCAGCGCAAGGGACTTATGCCGCCGGTACCGCGTCCTCATGCCGACCGGCCGTGCCGGGGGCGTCCGTCAGTGCTGCTTGCGCGGCTGCTTGCCCTCGACGACCTGCGTGCTCGCGACCTTGTCGTGCAGGGCCTGGCGCTTGTCGTCCCAGAGCGGCCACAGGCCGTCGAGCAGGAAGATGATGAAGTAGATGCCGCTGATGTACGGCACGAGCTGGATCGCCGAGAGCAGGCGCCGGCGGAGGGCCGTGACGACGTCGAGGGGGCCGGGGGCGTCTGTACGACGGACGCTGATGCCCAGAACCATCTTGCCGGGGGTCTGTGCGGTCGTCGTCCAGAAGGCGATGCAGTAGAGCGTCGAGAAGACCCACGTGACCAGCCCGGCCTTGACGGCCTCGCCGGCGATGTCGTTGATGAGCCTGGTCATCGCCGTCTGGTCCTGGGCCGCTGCCGCGTCGAGGGCCCGCTGGATCGAGGTCAGGTAGTCGGGCACGAACGCGCGGATGAGCAGGTAGGAGGCGATCCCGAGGATGATGCCGTCGATGAGCCACGCTGCGAAGCGCTTGCCCCATGGCGCGAGCGGGATGCCGTCGGCCGTGGTGCGGATGTTGTGCATCCACTGCGCGTTGGCCGGGGCCTGCTGGTAGTAGCCCTGCGGGGCCTGCTGCTGCGGGATCTGCGGCGCCTGGGACTGGCCCTGCCAGCCACTGCCCTGCGGCATCGGCGTCGTGGCCGTCGGCGCGCCCGCTGCGGTCGGACGGCACCTGCCCCTGGCCTGCGCCCTGCTGCGGCAGGCCGATGGTGCTCTGCGACGCGGTCGGCGACTTCTTCGGAGCGGTGTGGTTGGTCCACGTCACGCCGTCCCAGTAGCGGAGCATGTCGGCGTTGCTGGGGTCGTCGTACCACCCGGAGGGCTGCTGGCTCATGGTCCAACTGTGCCACGACGGCGACCGACCGCGGGCCCGGCATGCCGGGCCCGCGGTCGATGGGTCGCGGGTCGCCCCAGCGTAGCCTCAGAGGTTGCCGCGCTTGTCCTGCTCGCGCTCGATCGCCTCGAAGAGCGCCTTGAAGTTGCCCTTGCCGAAACCGAGCGAGCCGTGCCGCTCGATGAGCTCGAAGAAGACCGTCGGCCGGTCGCCGAGCGGCTTGGTGAAGATCTGCAGCAGGTAGCCGTCCTCGTCGCGGTCGACGAGGATCTTGCGCTTCTGCAGCTCCTCGATCGGCACGCGGACGTTGCCGATGCGCTCGCGCAGCTCGGCGTCCTCGTAGTAGCTGTCGGGGGTGTCGAGGAACTCGACACCGTTGGCGCGCAGGGCGTCGACCGAGGCGAGGATGTCGTTCGTCGCGACGGCGAGGTGCTGGGCGCCGGCGCCGCGGTAGAACTCGAGGTACTCGTCGATCTGGCTCTTCTTCTTCGCGATGGCCGGCTCGTTGAGCGGGAACTTCACGCGGTGGTTGCCGTTGGCGACGACCTTGCTCATGAGCGCCGAGTAGTCGGTCGCGATGTCGTCACCGATGAACTCGGCCATGTTCACGAAGCCCATGACCTTGTTGTAGAAGGTGACCCACTCGTCCATGTGGCCGAGCTCGACGTTGCCGACGATGTGGTCGAGCGCCTGGAAGAGGCGCTTGGGCTGGCCGTCGCGCTTCTCGTAGGAGGAGCTCGTGGCGACGTAGCCGGGAAGGTACGGGCCGGCATACGTCTGCCCGTTCACGTGGCGCTGCACGAGCGTGTGGCGGGTCTCGCCGTACGTCGCGATCGCCGCGGTGCGCACCGTGCCGTGCTCGTCGGTGTGGTCGGTCGGCTCCTCGAGCACCGTGGCGCCCGCCTTGCGCGCCTGCGCGACGCAACGGTCGACGTCCGGCACCTCGAGGGCGATGTCGACGACGCCGTCGCCGTGGCGGCGGTGGTGGTCGGCGAGCGGGCTGTCCGGGTCGACGGCGCCCTTGACGACGAAGCGGATCGAGCCGCTCTTGAGGACGAAGGCCTTGTGGTCCCGGTTGCCGTTCTCGGGGCCCGAGTAGGCGACGAGCTCCATGCCCCAGGCGCTCTGGTAGTAGTGCGCGCTCTGGGTGGCGTTGCCCGCGACGAAGACGATCGCGTCCCATCCGGTGACGGGGAAGACGTCGGTGTTCTCGTCGTACTCGACGAGACCGACGAGCTGCTTGAGCTGGTCGAGGTCGAGGTCGGCCTCGCGCTCCTGGTCGGTGAGGTCGGCGGCCGCAGAGGGCATCGTGTCGGTCATGGAGCGAGGGTGACCGAGTGTCGCCGGGTGTGCAAGAGCAGCCGCCGCGGGTGAGCACAGTGCACAAAGTGTTGCCCGTATGCCGGGTCGTGCTGGACACTCTGACCATGACGTCATCCGTGGGGCCGGCGACCCGCCCGCCGGTCGACCATCTGGACTGCCGGATCCTGCTCCTGCTGCTCACCGAGCCGGGCATCGGCGTGCTCGGTGCCTCCCGCCGGCTCGGCGTGGCGCGCGGCACGGTGCAGGCCCGCCTCGACCGGCTGCAGCGCACCGGGGTGCTGCGTTCGATGGCGCCCGACGTCGACCCCGCGGCGCTCGGCTACCCGGTCACGGCGTTCTGCACGCTCGAGATCCGCCAGGGCCGCGGGGGCCACTCCCCCGTCGTCGAGCACCTCGCCGCCATCCCCGAGGTGCTCGAGGCCCACACGATCACCGGTTCCGGGGACGTGCTCATCCGCATCGTCGGTCGCGACAACGCCGACCTGCAACGCGTCATCGACCAGGTCGTCGACGACGCGCACGTCACCCGGGCCTCGACCGTCATCTCCCTCGCCACCCGCCTCGACCACCGCACCATCCCACTCGTCGAGCACCTCCTCGGGGCCACCTCGTGACGGGGTAAGACCGCACCAGCCGACCGACCTCGACCACCGCCCCTCGGACCAGGAGCTCCCGTGACCGCCAACCCCTACACCCCAAGGCCCGCCGTAGAGCTGACCCACCCCGAGTGGAGCCGCAGCGCGACGATCTACCAGATCAACCAGCGCCACTTCACCCCCGAGGGCACCTTCCGCGCGGCGGAGGCGCACCTGCCGCGCATCCGCGACCTCGGCATCGACATCGTCTGGCTCATGCCGGTCCACCCGATCGGCGAGGAGAACCGCAAGGGGGTGCTCGGCAGCCCGTATGCCGTCAAGGACTACCTCGGCGTCAACCCCGAGTTCGGCACCCTCGAGGACCTGCGCCACTTCGTCGACACCGCCCACGGTCTCGGCCTGCGCGTCATCCTCGACTGGGTCGCCAACCACACCGCCTGGGACAACCGTCTCGTCGAGGAGCACCCCGAGTGGTACGCCCGTGACTGGAAGGGCGACTTCCGGCCGACCCCGTGGTGGGACTGGGACGACATCATCGACCTCGACTACGACAACCCCGACCTGCGCCGCTACATGACCGAGGCCATGAAGTTCTGGGTGCGTGAGGTGGACGTCGACGGGTTCCGTTGCGACGTGGCGGGATTCGTGCCGGTCGACTTCTGGGACAACGTGCGCCGCGAGCTCGACGAGATCAAGCCGGTCTTCATGCTCGCCGAGTGGGAGTCGCGCGACCTGCACGTGCGCGCCTTCGACATGACGTACGGCTGGAGCTGGAACGAGACGCTGCACAAGATCGCGCACGGCAAGGCCGACGTCGAGGCGCTCAAGGTCTACTACGCCTGGAACGACCGCTTCTACCAGCGCGACGCCTACCGGATGCTCTTCGTCAGCAACCACGACAAGAACGCCTGGGAGGGGACCGAGTACGAGCAGTTCGGCGACGCGCTCGTGCCCGCGATCGTGCTGTCCGTCATCAGCGAGGGCATGCCGCTGGTCTACAACGGGCAGGAGGCCGGCAGCGACAAGCGGCTCATCTTCTTCGACAAGGACGAGATCGAGTGGCGCGAGGACGAGCAGGGCGAGCTCTACCGCACCCTGTTCGCGCTGAAGAAGCAGCACCCCGCCCTGTGGAACGGCGCCGCCGGCGGCCGCATGGTGCGCGTCCCGAACTCGGACGAGTCGGCGGTGCTGAGCTTCGTCCGGGCCGTCGGTGACGACCGCGTCTTCGGGGCCTTCAACTTCAGCACGAGGACCGGACGGTGAGGCTCGGCGACGGTCCACAGGTCGGCGCCTGGCGCGACGCCTTCACCGGCGAGACGCTCGAGCTGGGGCGGGGACAGGACTACCACCTGCCCGCGTGGGGCTACCAGGTGCTCGTCGGCGCCTGAGTGCCTCCCGCCCGATCGACGAGAGTCGGTCACGGATCGGCACGCAGTCACCGCGAAAGGGGTGACGCAGACGGCCTCGATCCGCAAGGATGGAGGTGCGTACCCGTCGGTGCTCCCCTGTCCCGGCGGGTACGTCTGGCCCAGCCGACGTCGCACCGACAGGTCGGTTCGGGGCGGGTGTCGCTCTCTCCCACGTGGCGGGACACCCACGTGGTCTCGCGCGAGAGCCGTGGAGGGCTGACGTCGTCCAGGCGACGTCAGCCCTCCCGGCACCCTTTCGGCGGTGCGGCGTCAGGGCGTGACGGTGATCGGGCTGCCGTTGCTGACGAGCTTCCAGTCGAGGCTGGAGAAGGTCGCCGGGTCGATGACCTTGTTGGCCGTCGCCCAGTCGATGAGCAGCTGGCGGATCTCGATCTGGCGGTTGTAGACGACCGGGGCGGTCGCGACGCCCGGGAAGTTGCCGCCGCCGGACTGGCGGTAGTTGTTGATCGCCACGACGAAGCGCGCGTCCGACGCGACCGGCGCGCCGGCATACGCGAGGTCCACGATGCGCGAGCCGACGGCCTTGGCGAGGTCGATGTCGTAGGTGAGGTCGGCGTCGAGCCCGCCCATGATGTCGTAGTTGTAGTCGGGGGTCCGCGTTGGCGTCGGTGATGCGTGTCGGCGGCGACCGGGCCCGTCGTCGTGCAGGGCTGGAAGTACTCGCGCGCTCTTCTCGAGGTAGGCCTTGACCTGGGCGCCGGTGAGCACGATGCCGAGCAGGGTGTTGTCGTAGATGTAGAGGCCGGCCACGTCGCGGATCGTCACGTCGCCGGCCGGGATCGCGGCGAGCTTGTTGAACGGCGCGGCGATCGACAGGACCGGGAGCGACGCCTCGGGCGTGCCCGCGAGGGCCTTCTTGACCGCGTCGGCCTGGACGTAGTTGATGAAGTCGATCGCGGCGGTGTCCTCGTAGCGCGACGTCGCCGCCGACATGGCCTGCGTGCACGTGCCGATGACGCCGTTGACGTAGGTGAGCACCTTCTGGTGGGCGGCGGCGACGGCGCCGGTGACGGCGGGGTCCTCGGGCGCGACGTTGGAGTTGTAGAGGGTCGCCTCGGAGTGGACGACCTGCCACTGGCCGCGGACCTTCTGCACGTCGAGCGACATCCGGGTGACGCGCATGCCCCAGTAGTAGCGGCTCGGAGAGCAGCACCTGCTTGCCGGTCTGCCGTGTTCGTGACGTAGCGCTGCGGGATCTCGAGGTGGGCGTGGCCGACGAGCACGGCGTCGATGCCGGGGACCTGCTCGGCGAGGAGCGCGCTGGCGTTCTCGACGTAGGGCAGCGCGTCGCCCCACGACGACTTGCCGTTGTCGCCGGAGTGGCACGCGACGATGACGACGTCGGCGCCGGCGGCCTTGAGGCGGGGCACCATGACCTTGGCCTGCTCGATGATGCCGGGGAACTTCACCTTGCCCTCGACGTTGGCCTTGTCCCAGATCGCGACGCCGGGCGTGACCAGGCCGAGGATGCCGACCTTGATCGGCTTGGTGTCGGGCAGCTTGACCGTCTTGATGACCCACGGCTTGAAGACCGGGCGCCGGTGTTCCAGTCGACGGAGTTGGCCGAGAGCAGCGGGAAGTCCAGCTGCTTCTCGAAGGCCCGCAGCGGTGTCGAGGCCGTAGTTGTACTCGTGGTTGCCGAGCGCGGCGGCGTCGTAGCCGACCTGGTTCATCGCGGCGGCCATCGGGTGCGTCGAGCCGCCGGTGATCGGGTCGATCTTGGCGTAGTAGTACGCGAGCGGCGTGCCCTGGATCGTGTCGCCGGCGTCGATCGTCAGGGTGCGCTCGGCGCCGACCTCGGCGCGGATCGCCTTGATGATCGAGGCGGCCTTGGCGACGCCGATGTCGTTGGCGCTGCTGTCGTCGTACTCGGCGTTCTTGAAGTAGTCCCAGTTGTAGACGTTGCCGTGCAGGTCGGTCGTGCCGAGCACGGTGAGTCGGACGACCTCGCCGTTGGTGCCCGGGCCGGGCGCCGCGGTGGCGGCGGCGACGGCCGGCCGCGGCACGGCGGCGACGCCGGCGCCGCCGACGGCGGCCATGGCCAGCAGCTGGCGGCGGGTGGTCGAGGATCCGAGGAGGTCGGGGGTGTGGTCGGTGCTCATGTCGTCCTTCGTCTGTCCGGTGCTCGATCGGAGCGGTCCGGTGTCACAGGTGCGCGGCTCGCCCCCGAGGCGCGAGCCAGACCCTAGCCCGACATCTCCGCGGAAAGGGGCGAGCAGGCGGTGCGGATCGTGAACCGTCAGCGCCGTCCGACGAGCCAGAGCCGGATCTTGTCGATCCGCTCGGTGACCTGCTCGGACGACGCGGCCGCGAGGTCGGGGCCGCCACAGACCCGGCGCAGGTCCATGTGGACGTTGGCGTGCGGCAGGCCCTTCTGGCGGGCGTAGGTCGAGACGAGCGTGTTGAGCTCCTTGCGCTGCGCGGCCAGGGCCCGGTGGGCGGCGACGGGCATCGGCGCCGCGGCGCCCTGCGGCGCCTTCTTGACCTGCCGGCTCTGCCGCTCGCGGAGCAGCGCCGACACCTGGTCGGGCTCGAGCAGGCCCGGGCAGGCCGAGGTACTCCTCCTCGTCCTCGGAGCCGATCTGGGCGTGCATGCCCCACTGCTGCTTGTCGAAGAGCACGTGGTCGAAGTGGGCGTCGGACTCGAGCGCCTCGAAGGCGCCCTCGTCGAGCCCGGCGCCCGCCTTGGCCTCGCGGTTGGCCTCGTCGATGAGCGCCTGCTCCTGCGGCCCACATCTGGCCGATGTCGTCGGGGTTGGGCTTGCGGTCGAGGGCGTGGTCGCGCTGCTCCTCGAGCCGCGAGGCGTGGTCGAGGACGACGGGCACCGACGGCAGGAAGACCGAGGCGGTCTCACCGCGCCTGCGGGCCCGCACGAAGCGGCCGACGGCCTGGGCGAAGAAGAGCGGCGTCGAGGTGGACGTCGCGTAGACGCCGACGGCGAGCCGCGGCACGTCGACGCCCTCCGACACCATGCGGACGGCGACCATCCACCGCTCGTCGCTCGCCCCGAAGTCCTCGATGCGCTTGCTCGCGCCGAGGTCGTCGGAGAGGACGACCGTCGGCGCCTCGCCGGTCAGCTGAGCGGAGGATGGCGGCATACGCCCTCGCCTGGGTCTGGTTGGAGGCGATGACGAGCCCGCCGGCGTCCGCGACGTGGCGGCGCACCTCGGTGAGGCGGCGGTCGGCGGCGGCGAGCACCGCGGGGATCCACTCCCCCTTGGGGTCGAGCGCGGTGCGCCACGCGTGCGCGACGACGTCCTTCGTCATCGGCTCGCCGAGCCGCGCCTCGAGCTCGTCGCCGGCCTTGGTGCGCCAGCGCATGCTGCCGCCGTAGGCCATGAAGAGCACCGGCCGCACGACGCCGTCACGCAGGGCCTCGGCGTAGCCGTAGGTGTAGTCGCTCGAGCTGACGAGGGTGCCCTCGGCGTCGAGCTCGTAGGTGACGAACGGGATCGGCGAGGTGTCCGAGCGGAAGGGCGTGCCCGTCAGCGACAGGCGCCGCTCGGCGGGCTCGAAGGCCTCGCGGATGCCGTCGCCCCAGCTCTTGGCGTCGCCGCCGTGGTGCACCTCGTCGAGGATGACGAGCGTGCGGCGCGACGTCGTCAGCTCGCGGTGCAGCGCCGGGCGCGAGGCGACCTGGGCGTAGGTCACGGCGACGCCGTGGTAGTCCTCGCTGTGCCGGCCGACGCTGTTGCTGAACTTCGGGTCGAGGCTGATGCCGACCCGGGCGGCAGCGTCGGCCCACTGGGTCTTGAGGTGCTCGGTGGGTGCGACGACGGTGATCCGCTGCGACGATGCCGGCGCTCGAGCAGCTCGGTGGCGACGCGCAGGGCGTAGGTCGTCTTGCCCGCGCCGGGCGTGGCGACGGCGAGGAAGTCGCGCGGCGACGGCGGCGAGGTAGCGGTCGAGCGCCTCCTGCTGCCACGCGCGCAGCTTGCTGGCGGTGCCCCAGGCCGCCCGCTCCGGGAAGGCGGGTGAAAGGTGGAATGCGGCCCCTGAACTCATAGACCGCCCACCGTAGCCGGTCCCCGCGACCGACATGCCGAGGCCCCGCCGGGTTGGCGGGGCCTCGACCGAGATGGTATGCGGCTCAGCGGGTTTCGCTCAGCGCACGCGTGTGCGGACGGCTCGGGCTCAGGCGCGGTAGGCGGTCCACTGGGCCTGCATGCGCGAGACCTGGCCGGCCGTGAAGGTGTTCATGCAGCGTGTCGTAGGTGTAGTCCATGAAGTTCTTGATCGGGTCGAGCCCGGGGCTCGTGCACGTGTCGCGGCCGGTCGGGCACTGGTAGGCGGGCTCGCCTCGGCGGGCGTGTCGCTCACGTAGTCGCCGTAGCCGGTGCAGCCGCCCTGGAAGGTGTGGTAGAGCCCGAGCCAGTGGCCGACCTCGTGCGTCGCCGTGTCGCCCTGGTTGTAGTTCGTCGCGCTGCCGCCGGGCAGCGACTCGTTGAGGAGCACGACGCCGTCCTGGTCGTCTGATGCTTCGACTTCGGGAAGGTCGCCCAGCCGAGCAGGTTCTGCCCGATGTTGGCCGCGTAGAGGTTGAGGTCGGCCTTGTCGCCCTTGTGGAGGGTCGACTTCATGCTCTTCTCGGCGCGGCTGCCGGGGGTCACGGTGTACCACGACGCGTTGTTCGTGACGTCGGTGCCGGCGAGCATGAAGCTGAAGCCCGATGCCGGAGTAGGCGGCGTTGAGCACGCTGATCTGGCTTGTTGATCGTCGCCGCTGCTGATGGCGCCCGGCACTGCCGCTCGTGATGGTGTGGAAGTAGACCTTGATCGTCGCGCTGACGAGCGCGGCGGTGCCGGCTGCCCTGGCCTCTGGCGAGCTTGCCCGACGAGTCACGGGTCAGGCCCTTGGCCGCGAGGGCCCGGGTGAGGGCCGCCTCGTTGGCCTTGACCTGCGCCGCGGTGAGCTGGTTCGTGTCCTTGCGCCGTGCGTCGCCCGGGCGTCGGAGGCTCCGACGGCGTGCGGGTCGAGGCAGGCGGGGCCGGCGCGGACCGTCGAGCGCGGGCGAGGCGAAGGCCGGCGTGCCGAGGACGGCCGCCGCGAGGGCGAGCGGCGCCGCGAGCGCGAGGGAGCGAAGCTTCATGGGGTGACCTCTTTCGTCCGTCCGGTGCCGGTCTGGCACCGATCCCTGGACTGTAGGAGGCGCACGCCGTCGTTTCGGACGGCGCGGGTAAAAACTCCGTAAGGAATGACGGCGACGTGCTCGCGAGCTCAGGACCCGCCCGACGCCGCCCTTGTCTCCGTCGCCGCCGTCCTGCGGGTCGCGCAGCCCGTCGTAGATCTCCTTGCAGACCGGGCAGACGGGGAACTTCTGCGGGTCGCGGCCCGGGCACCCAGATCTTGCCGCAGAGGGCGACGACGGGCTCACCCGACAGGGCGCTCTCGAGGATCTTCTCCTTGCGCACGTAGTGCGAGAAGCGCTCGTGGTCGCCGGGCTCCTGGAGCTCCTCGCGGACCTCCTCGCGCTCGATCGTCGCCGTGCTCGTGCGCCGCAGCGGCTCGGGCTGGGGCTCGAACGGGTCGGGAGGCATCGTGCTCATGACGAGAGTCTAGGCCGACGCACGGGAGGCTCCGCCCCGTGGGGCCCTCCGCCGCGTGCCCGCTCCCCGCGACTCCGAGGAGCCGGCGTCGCCCGCCGGGTAGGCCCCCCACGACGCCGGCAGCCGCGCCGGCTCGGCCGCTGAGGAGCACGGCCTCGACGCCCGCCTCGGGTCGGTCGGCGTCCGGCTCGAGGCCGATGCGGCGCAAGGTCTGGCGGGCGACGGCGACCGGCGAGTCGTGGACCGTCACGTCGCTGCCGAGGGCCGCGACGATCCGGTCGGCGACGAGGCCGTAGTGGGTGCAGCCGAGCACGAGGGAGCGCACGCCCGCGGGGGTGCTGCGACGCGGCATACGCGATGCACTCGTCGACGCGCAGCGACGTCACCGGACTCGATGGCCTCGGCGAGACCGAGCGCCGCGACGGCATGGGTCTCGACGTCGGCGGCGAAGGCGTCGACGAGACCGCGCAGGTAGTCGCTCGACGTCGTGGCCGCGGTCGCCCACACGGCGACGGGGCCGCCCGCCGCGGCCGCGGGGCGGATGGCCGGCACCGTGCCGATGACCGGGACGTCCGGCTCGAGCTCGGCCCGCAGGGCGCTCGAGCCCGTGCACCGAGGCGGTGTTGCACGCGACGACGATCGCGTCGGGCTCGTAGGGCAGGGTGGCGCGCGCCGAGGCGAGGATGAGCCGCCTGCACCTCGTCGGGCGTGCGCGGGCCGTAGGGCATGTTGTCGGGGTCGAGCGACAGCACGAGGCCGAGGTCGGGGCGCAGCGCGTGGAGGGCGTCGGCATAGCCGAGGAGCCCGAGCCCGCTGTCGACGAAGGCAACTCGCCTGGTCGGCGGCAGCGGACCGGGCTCGGTCCTGCGGGTCGGCGTCGGGCACCGGCATCAGTTCATCGACGGGTCGTCGGGGAAGTTCGCGACGTACGCGAGGCTGTCGCGCTGGCGCCGCAGCACCTCGCGCCACAGCCCCTCGGGGTCGGCGCGTGAAGGCGTCGCGCACCTCGGCGTCGACGACGTACCAGTCGCCGCGCAGCATCTCGCTCTCGAGCTGGCCCGACTCCCAGCCGGAGTAGCCGGCGAAGATCCGCAGGCCGGCCAGCTCGGCGGCGACGACCGGGGTCGGCACGTCGAGGTCGACGAGCCCGATGGAGCCGAAGAGGCGCTTGACCCCGAGCGGCTCCGGCACGTCGCCCGGCACCGTGACGAGCCCGAGCGCCGACGAGGTCGACACCGGACCGCCCTGGAAGAGCACGTGCGGGGCGGTGACGACGCGCTGCCAGCCCGGCAGCACCGAGTCGACCTCGGCCGACAGCGGCTTGTTGAGCACGACGCCCTGGGCGCCGCCGTCGTCGTGGTGGAGCATGAGGATGACGGACCGATGGAACACCTCACCCCCGACGGAGGGCGTCGCCACGAGGAGGCGGCCGGTGTGGAAGGTCGGGCTCACGGGCCCAGCCTTCCACACCGGCCGCACGTCTCGCTGCAGTCCAGCCAGCGAGCGCGCTCAGTAGCGCGCCGCGACGGTCGCCCGGCGCTCGTCGTCGCCCCAGCGGGAGACGAGGCCGTCGCCGCGGTCGCTGCGACGGCCACGACGGTCGTCACGCCGGTCGTCGCGACGGTCGTCGCGGCCGCCACCGTGGTGCGGGCGGGAGCCGCCGCGCTGGCCCTGGCGCGGACCGCGCGGGCCGGCCGGCCCACGACGGTGCTGCTTCGGACCGGCGATGAGGCGCTGGAAGTCGTCCTCGGCGATCGGCGACACCGCTGGGCGTCGTCGCACCGGTGGCCGCGATGATCGCGTCGCCGGGCGTGGCCTTGACCGGCGAGATGTCGAGGCCGGCGTCCTTGAGCTGGCGCTCCATCGTCCTGCGCTGGTGCGGCAGCGCGAGGGTCACGACGGTGCCCTTGTCGCCGGCGCGGGCCGTGCGGCCCGAGCGGTGCAGGTAGTCCTTGTGGTCGGCCGGCGGGTCGACCTGCAGGACGACCGAGACGTCGTCGACGTGGATGCCGCGGGCGGCGACGTCGGTCGCGACGAGCACCGGGAGGGTGCCGTCACGGAAGGCGCCGAGCACGCGGTTGCGCTGGCCCTGGTTGAGGCCGCCGTGGAGCGCGGCCGCCATGACGCCCTGCTCGCGCAGCTGGAGCGCGATGCGGTCGGCGCCGAGCTTGGTGCGGCAGAACACGACGGTGCGGCCCTCGCGGTTGGCGACCTCGGCCGTGATGACCTTCTTGTGCTGCGGGTCGATGAGCAGGACGTGGTGGTCCATGCCCTCGACGGACGCGGTGGCGTCGTTCGTCGAGTGGGTCACCGGGTCGGTGAGGTACTTCTCGACGAGGGCGTCGATGCCGCGGTCGAGCGTCGCCGAGAAGAGCAGGCGCTGGCCGTCGGCCGGGATCTTGTCGAGGCTCGTCGTGATCTCGGCCATGAAGCCCATCTCGGCCATGTGGTCGGCCTCGTCGAGGACGGTGATCGCGATGTCGTCCATCTCGACGGCGCCGCGCTCGAGCAGGTCGTTGAGGCGGCCCGGCGTCGCGATGAGGATGTCGACGCCCTTGTTGAGGGCGTTGATCTGCGTCGTGTAGCTGAGGCCACCGGCGACGAGCTTGTGGCGCAGGCCGGCGACGTGCACGAGCGGCTCGAGCGCGTCGGAGATCTGCATCGCGAGCTCACGGGTCGGCGTGAGGATCAGGGCGTGCGGCTTGCGCGGGCGACGCGGCAGGTCCGGCCTCGAGCAGCCGCGCGATGAGCGGCAGGCCGAAGGCGAGCGTCTTGCCCGAGCCGGTCTGGCCACGGCCGAGGACGTCCTTGCCGGCCAGCGCGTCGGGGATCGTCGCGGTCTGGATCGGGAAGGGCGAGGTGATGCCCTCGCGGGCGAGGCGCTCGACGATGCGCTCGGGCAGGCCGAGGGCGGCGAAGCCGTTGTCGGCGGCGACGTCGACGGGGCCGTCGGACACGTCGGCGCGGGTCGACTTGGTCCAGTTGTCGGCGTCCATGCGCTCGGCCTCGGCGTCCTCGAAGCTCACGGGAGCCGGGCGGCGAAGCGGTCGCGCGCCACGGTCGTTGCGGACGGTCGAAGGACGGACGGTCGTCGCGGCGCTGGAAGCCACGGTCGCCACGGTCGTCGCGGCGCTGGAAGCCGCCACGGTCGCCGCCGCGGTCATCGCGACGGTCGAAGGACGGACGGTCGTCACGGCGCTGGAAGCCACGGTCACCGCGGTCGTCGCGGCGCTGGAAGCCGCCACGGTCGCCGCCGCGGTCATCACGACGGTCGAAGGACGGACGGTCGTCACGGCGCTGGTAGCCACCACGGTCGTCGCGACGGTCGAAGGACGGACGGTCGTCACGGCGCTGGAAGCCACGGTCACCACGGTCGTCACGGCGCTGGAAGCCACCACGGTCACCGCCGCGGTCATCGCGACGGTCGAAGGACGGACGGTCGTCACGGCGCTGGAAGCCGCCACGGTCGTCGCGGCGGTCGTACGCGGTCACCGACGGTCGTCGCGCGCTGGAAGCCGCGGCACGGTCGTCACGACGCTGGAAGCCGCACGGTCGCCGCGGTCGTCACGGTCGAACGACGGACGGTCGTCACGGCGCTGGAACGCCACGGTCGTCGCGGCGCTGGAAGCCACGGTCACCGCGGTCGTCGCGCCGGTCCGAGGAGCGGTGCTCGTCACGCGGGGCGCGCCACTCGCGGCCACCGACGTGGCGAGGAGCCCGACGAGGCCGGGCGGGAGGACTTGGGGCCGGAGAAGGAACCGGCGGACTTCTGTCCACCCTGTCCGCGGTGCGGCTTCTTGGTCGCGGCGGACTTCTTCTCGGTGGACCAGCGGGCCTTCTTGGGCGCGCCGGAGGAGGTGTGCTTGGGCATTGCGTATTCAACTCTCTTGACTCGATGCAGACTTCGCCTCGAGCCGTGAGTCACACCACGACCATGCAGACGAGCCTCAGGCGCAGCAATGTCTGCGCCCCATGTGTACCGGTGCCCGGCATCTGTGCCGTCCGGTGTTCGGATCCGCTCCGCGTCGGTGCCGGGCCGCGCCGTCTGCGCGATCTTCCGGTGGGGTGTCACCCCGTCGGACGAGCCTGCCCGCCGGGCATCCCCGGCGCCATCTCTTCCGTCGTGATCCGAGGAGACCTCGGAGTCGGATGCCGCCGAGTCTACCAGCGACGCTGCCGTGCCCCGACCACGAGCACGGCGGCCCCGAGCGCGACGCCGACGAGGTCGACCACGGCATCCCACACGTCGCCCGAGCGTCCCGGGAGCAGGAAGTGCTGGACGAGCTCGCTCACCGGGGCGTGGATCGCGAAGACCAGGACGGCGGTCCGCACGGACCCGAGGGCGCGCCCCACGGCATACGTCGGCACGGCGAAGACGAGGAGGTGGACGACCTTGTCGGTCCAGCTCACCGGGCCCTCGACGGTGACGACGGGCCAGTAGAGGACGAGCAGCTGCACGACGACGGCTGCGACGGCCAGACCGACCGCGACGCCGTGAGGCGGGCGGCGGAACGTCGCGAGAGGGTCGTCATGGCATCGCAGTCTAGGTAGGTTGCGACGAGGGCCCGAAACCCCTCCGCGGGCCGTGACGAGAGGAACCCCATGGGCAAGCGCACGGTCACCGTCATCGGCAGCGGCCGGGCCGCCGTGTCCCCCGACGTCGTCCGGCTCGACCTGCGGGTCGGGCACGACGCCGGTGACGTCGCGGCGGCGCTCGCCGGGGCGTCCGAGGGCATCACCAAGGTCGGGGCGGTCGTGCGCGACCACGACGTCGCCGACGCCGACATCCGCACCCTCGATGCGGGCGTCAACCAGCGCTGGGACAACACCGGCACGGCGGTCGGCTTCACGGCCCAGCAGCGCCTCGCCGTGACGGTGCGCCGGCTCGAGTCGGTCGGCGAGATCCTCGAGGCCGCCGCGTCCGCGGTCGGCAACGCGCTGCTCGTCGACCAGGTGCGGCTCGACGTGTCCGACCGCAGCGAAGGGCTGCGGCGGGCCCGCGACGCCGCCTTCGCCGACGCGCGCGACAAGGCGGAGCAGTATGCCGCCCTCTCCGGCGCGCAGCTCGGCGCGGTCCTCGGCGTGGCCGAGGCCGGCGCCGTCGCGTCCGGCGCCGTAAAGGCGATGGCTGCGTCGCCGGACCTCGCGGGCGGGATGCCGGTCGAGGGCGGCGACCTCGACCTCGGGGCCACCGTCACGGTGACCTGGGAGCTGCGCTGAGGGCGGAATACCCGTCCACACACGATCCGTTGGGAGAGACATGGCTACCACTGACCTGACCGCGCAGTCCTTCGAGAAGACCGTTCTCGACAACGACATCGTCCTGGTCGACTTCTGGGCGTCCTGGTGCGGCCCGTGTCGACAGTTCGCCCCGGTCTACGACGCCGCCTCGCAGAGCGGCGACAACGAGGGCATCGTGTTCGGCAAGGTCGACACCGAGGCCGAGCAGTCCCTCGCGTCGGCGGCGAACATCACCTCCATCCCGACCCTGATGGCCTTCAAGGAGGGCGTGCTCGTCTTCGCCCAGCCCGGCGCGCTGCCGCAGTCCGCGCTGCAGGACGTCATCGAGCAGGTCAAGAACCTCGACATGGCCCCGATCAAGGAGCAGATGGCGGCCGAGGCCGCTGCCGGCCCCGGCGCGGCCGAGCAGGCCTGACAAACCCGAGGGCATACGCAGGAGGGCGCCCCGCGAACGGGACGCCCTCCTGCGGCATCGAAGCGACAGCGTGACGTGGCCACCACGAAAGTGGTGGAGGTGGCGGGAATTGAACCCGCGTCCGATGACGAGAAACCAGGGCTTCTCCGGGTGCAGTGCGCTATGGCTTTTCTCGGCCCCAGGGCTCGCACGCACACGTCCCCTGACAGGCCCAGTTGAGTAAGAGTCCCGCGCAGCCCCCCAACATGACTGCGCAGCAAGTTTCCTAGCTGATGCCAGGCACTGAGTCGGAAACTAGCTCAGGCTGACAGACTTCGAGGCTCGCTCAGGCGGCGAGGGCGAAGTCGGTGCGCGAGGAATTGGCACCTATTGTTTTGCAAGGAGCGTTTACGAGATAACCCTGCATCCTCGACCCGCTTCCCCTGATGTGTCGACCACCGTCGAAACCGATCACCCCCATGAGGGGTGTCCACGTCACGCTGTTCACTTGTCAAGCTGCCCTGCGCTCCACCGGAGTGGAGCCCACAGTATGCAGGAGGAACGCGCGGGGGGTCCACGTCATTCCCGACGCCTCGTCCGGATCGGGACGCGGACTCGCATGGACCCGACGCGCCACTAGGCTGCCGACGTGGTCGACGCGGACCACCCCCGTCGCCCCCGGCCCCTGGAGGTCCGATGTTCCGCAAGGTTCTCGTCGCCAACCGAGGTGAGATCGCCGTCCGGGCCTTCCGGGCCGCGACCGAGCTCGGCGCCCGGACGGTCGCCGTCTTCCCCTACGAGGACCGCAAGAGCGAGCACCGGCTCAAGGCCGACGAGGCCTACCAGATCGGCGAGGAGGGGCACCCGGTCCGCGCCTACCTCGACCACGAGGCGATCGTCGCCCAGGCGGTCGAGGCCGGCGCCGACGCGATCTACCCGGGCTACGGGTTCCTCTCCGAGAACCCGCTCCTCGCCGAGGCGTGCGAAGCGGCCGGCATCACCTTCATCGGCCCACCACCGGCGGTGCTGCACCTCACCGGCAACAAGGCCCGCGCCATCGCGGCCGCTCGCGACGCCGGACTGCCCACCCTGCGTGGCGCCGAGCCCGGCACCGACCTCGACGTCCTGGAGGCGGCGGCCGACGAGATCGGCTTCCCCGTCTTCGTCAAGGCGGTCAGTGGTGGTGGCGGCCGCGGCATGCGCCGGGTGGAGACGCGCGAGGGCCTGCGCGACGCGCTCGAGGCCGCCCAGCGCGAGGCCGAGTCCGCGTTCGGCGACCCGACGCTCTACCTCGAGGAGGCCGTGGTCAACCCGCGGCACATCGAGGTCCAGGTGCTGGCGGACAGCACCGGCGAGGTCGTCCACCTCTACGAGCGGGACTGCTCGCTGCAGCGCCGTCACCAGAAGGTCGTCGAGATCGCGCCTGCGCCCAACCTCGATGCCGACACCCGCGCCAGCATGTGTGCCGACGCCGTCGCGTTCGCCCGCTCGATCGGCTACGTCAACGCCGGCACCGTCGAGTTCCTCCTCGGTGAGGACGGCCGCTACGTCTTCATCGAGATGAACCCGCGCATCCAGGTCGAGCACACGGTCACCGAGGAGGTCACCGACATCGACCTCGTCGTCATGCAGATGCAGATCGCGTCGGGCGAGACGTTCGCGTCGGTGGGGCTGCGCCAGGACGACATCCGCACCAAGGGCTTCGCGATGCAGTGCCGCATCACGACGGAGGACCCCGCCAACGGCTTCCGGCCTGACGCCGGCACCATCACGGTCTACCGGTCCGCCGGCGGCAGCGGCGTGCGGCTCGACGGCGGCACCGTCTTCGTCGGCGCCGAGATCAGCGCCCACTTCGACTCGATGCTCGTCAAGCTCACGTGCCGCGGCATGACCTTCCCGATCGCCGTCCGGCGCGCCCAGCGCGCGCTCGCGGAGTTCCGCATCCGCGGGGTCTCCACCAACATCCCGTTCCTCGAGGCCGTCCTCGCCGACCCGGTCTTCCAGGACGGTCTCGCGACGACGTCGTTCATCGACGAGCGACCCGAGCTGCTCTCGGCGCGGGTCAGCGCTGACCGGGCGACGAAGCTGCTCACGTTCCTCGCCGACGTCACCGTCAACCGGCCCAACGGTCCCGTCACGACGCGGGTCCGCCCGCGCAGCAAGCTCCCCCAGCTTCCGGACGCCCCGCTGCCGGCTGGCGCCAGGGACCGGCTCGTCGCCCACGGGCCGGCCGCCTTCGCGCGGTCCCTGCGCGAGGCGAAGGACGTCGCGGTCACCGACACGACCTTCCGCGACGCCCACCAGTCGCTCCTCGCCACCCGCATGCGGACCCGTGACCTGCTGCACGTGGCCAGGCACGTCTCGCACCTGACACCGCAGCTGCTGTCGATGGAGGCGTGGGGCGGCGCGACGTACGACGTCGCGCTCCGCTTCCTCGCCGAGGACCCCTGGGAGCGCCTGGCCGCCCTGCGTGAGGCGATGCCCAACATCCCGCTGCAGATGCTGCTGCGCGGGCGCAACACGGTCGGCTACACGCCCTACCCGACGGCGGTCACCGACGCCTTCGTGCGCGAGGCGGCCTCGACGGGACTCGACATCTTCCGGATCTTCGACTCCCTCAACGACGTCTCCCAGATGCGCCCGGCCGTCGAGGCGGTGCTCGAGACGAACACCGCGGTCGCCGAGGTCGCGCTCTGCTACACCGGCAACCTCATGTCACCGGACGAGAAGCTCTACACGCTCGACTACTACCTGCACCTCGCCGAGCAGATCGTCGACACCGGGGCCCATGTCCTCGCCATCAAGGACATGGCCGGCCTGCTGCGCGCTCCCGCCGCCGCCCGCCTCGTGAGGGCCTTGCGCGAGCGCTTCGACGTGCCCGTGCACCTCCACACCCACGACACCGCCGGCGGCCAGATCGGCACCCTTCTCGCGGCCATCGACGCCGGGGTCGACGCCGTCGACGCCGCCACCGCCACCATGGCGGGCACGACGAGCCAGCCCTCGCTCTCGGCCCTCGTCGCGGCGACCGACGACACCGACCGACCGACCGGGCTCGACATCGGGAACGTCTTCGCGCTCGAGCCGTACTGGGAGGCCGTGCGCCACCTCTACCGGCCCTTCGAGTCCGGGCTCGACTCCCCCACCGGGCGCGTCTACTTCCACGAGATCCCCGGCGGCCAGCTGAGCAACCTGCGCCAGCAGGCGATCGCCCTCGGCCTCGGCGACCGCTTCGAGGCCATCGAGGACATGTATGCCGCGGCGAACCGCATCCTGGGCAACCTCGTCAAGGTGACGCCGAGCTCGAAGGTCGTCGGCGACCTCGCGCTCGCGCTCGTCGGCGCCGGCGCGGACCCGAAGGACTTCGAGGACGATCCCCAGAAGTACGACATCCCGGACTCCGTCATCGGCTTCCTCAACGGCGAGCTCGGCGACCCGCCCGGCGGCTGGCCCGAGCCGTTCCGCACCAAGGCCCTGGCCGGCCGCCGGTCGAGGCCGCGGCTGACCGAGCTGACGCCGGAGCAGGAGAAGGACCTCCGAGAGGCACCGCGGCGGACGCTCAACCAGCTCCTCTTCCCGGGCCCGACCAAGGAGTTCGAGTCCTCGCGCGAGTCCTACGGCGACCTCTCGGTGCTCGGCACCGTCGAGTTCCTGCACGGCCTGGAGCAGGGCGAGGAGTACGAGGTCGAGATCGAGCCCGGGAAGGTCCTCATCATCGGCGTGCAGTCCATCGGCGAGGCCGACCCCAAGGGCATGCGCACCGTCATGTGCACCCTGGGCGGCCAGTTCCGCCCGATCTCGGTGCGCGACCGGTCGGTGGAGGCGGCCGTCAAGTCGGCCGAGAAGGCCGACCCGGGCGCCGCCGGCCAGGTCGCCGCACCCTTCGCCGGTGTCGTCACGCTCGCTGTCGCGGAGGGTGACGCCGTCGAGGCCGGCGGCGTCGTCGCGACCATCGAGGCGATGAAGATGGAGGCCAACATCACGAGCCCCGGCGGAGGCACCGTGTCGCGGGTCGCGATCGGCTCGCAGCAGCAGGTGGAGGGCGGCGACCTCCTCGTCGTGATCGGCTGACCTCCAGGTCGGGGGTCGTCCCGACCGACGAGGAACGGCGCGTATGCCGTGCCGCCGACCCGACGACATACGCGCCGATCCCGTGTGCCCGGACGCCTCCCCTCGCTACGCTCGATGTCTCGGGGGAGATCGAAGCAGGTGCCTCATGGGCGATCCGGAACAGCCGCGCGCCGGTCCCGAACGGTCGGGTCAGGACGGGCGCAGCGGCCTGAGTGCGAGCGGGTGGGCGGCCGTCACGGCGCTCGGAGCCGCGGCGATCACCGCCGCCGTCACGCTGGTCACCCACTTCGTGCCGCCGATGGGCGCGGAGCAGCAGGTGGTCGCCGAGTCCTCCGGCGCGGCGCCATCCGCGAATGCACTCCTGACGCCGGCTCCGGCCACCGCGCGATCCCGTCTCGGCACGGCTGGTCAGCGTGCGGCCTCCGGCGACGTCGCGGAGCACGAGAAGGCTCACGGGTCACCGAGGACGCCCACCGCCTGGGCGATGCCGCACGGGTCGTCGGGGTCCGCGTGTCGCCGCGTCATGCCGCCATCCTAACTGAGTTCCCAAACGAGACTCACTATGGTCTGATGTGCCGGTGAGAGACCTGCGAGACCTCCCCGAGTGGTCTGGGTGCCGGCCGCAGGCCGGCCATCAGGTCGGCCAGCGCCTTCCACATGACGCTTCGTCGTGCTCGACCTACCGTGCGCCGAGGGTGGGAGACGTGCGGGACGCTGATCGCGGCGAACGGCGGTGCCCTGCTCGGGACCATCACGGGTGCGCTTCGGCGATCGCACGGCCACCGCCGCGTCCTGCTCCTCGCGGCCAGCGTCGTCGGTGTCCTCACGGCCCTCATCCCGTGGCAGCCGGTCTGGCTGCTGGCCGTGACGATGCCCGTCACGGGCTACCTCGGGCCACCGACTCGTTCAGCCGGGAGCCGGCGGCGCTCGCCCTGCGGCCGGGTGGGGCGGTCTCGGTCGCGGTCAGCCGCGCGCCTCGAACGCGGGCTTCGTCATCGGTCCGCCCGTCGGCGCCCTGCTCGCCACGCGCGACTACGACACGCTCTTCGTGCTCGGCGGCGTCCTCACTGTGCTGGCCTACCAGACCGTGCCTGCCCGACGAGGCACGAGTCGGCACCCTGCGCCGGGGGGCGCTGCAGGTCGTCCGGCCGACCGCTCCTGCGCTCCTGCCGGGGTCGTCCTGGTCGACCTCGTCTACCGACAGCTCTACGCCACGCTCCCGCTGCACCTGCGCGACCACGGCCAGCCGCTCGCCTCTACACGCCCTGGTCGCGATCGGCTCGGGGCTCATCCTCGCCTTGAGATCCCGGTGGCCCTGTGGCTGCGGACCGCCCGCCATCCCCGTCACGCGACGGCTACGGCCTCGTCGAGCGGAGCCGTGACGTCGGGGATGGGGAGAGCGTGGCGCGCACGACGCGGTCGCGGTCGACGACCAGCGTCTGCCGCTTGAGCTGCGTCGTACCGCCGGCGCGGAAGGTCGGCAGCCGCAGAGCCACGTGTCACCGAACTCCGGCCTACCAGGACCCGGAGGACGAGCCGCCACCGCCGCCGCCGGAGAAACCGCCTCCGCCGAAGCCCGACGAGCCGGATGAGCCGGGCGTCGAGGTGAAGGTGCCGGTGGAGGTCGTCGAGAACGAGTCGACTCCGGCGGCGATGCTCGTGAAGTCGGGGAACGCGTTGCCGCTCCAGACGTACCACGTCGGCATGAGGAGGGGCTGGTTCGCCGCCTCCGCCGCCTTGGCGACCTCGGCGAACGTGTGGGCCCACCGGTCCGCGACACCGAAGACGACGGCATACGGCAGGTAGCGGCTGAAGACGTTGGACGCCTCCTCGAACTCGATCTGCCCGGCCTCCGCGGTGGTGAGGTACTCCTTGAACCCGAGCGACTGCGCGAGCACCGCGGACCCCTCGGCCGTCTTCGCCGCCATCCGCCCGCCCAGGACCCAGACGATGAGGCCCGCGACGATGAGCCCGATGCCGAGCGCCACTCCCCCGCTGAAGCCGCCGCCGAGCATGGCGCTGATGGCCCGGCGGCCGTAGAAGAGCAGGAGGCCGCCGAGGGCCGCGATGACGAGCCCGACGCCCTGCCACACTCCACGTTGGGTCTGGGGCGAGGAGCGGAACCACCCGCGCGTCACGACCTCCTGGTACATCGCGCCCTGGATGCGCTTCAGGGTGCTCGCGAAGGTGTTCTTGAGCTCCGAGAGGGGCACGACGTCGCCCCGGGTGGAGAAGATGCCGTCGAGCAGCTGGCGCTCGTAGGGCAGCAGGCGCTCGTCGGGCGGCGGCGCCAGCCGCGTCAGGGTCCAGTCGGTCCGGCTGAAGACGCCCTCGCCGCCGACCTCCTCGATGCGCAGGAAGCCGCGCACCGCGAGGTCGATCACCGTCGCGGACACGTCGATCGGGTTGGCGGTCTCGTCGATGATGGTGCCGACCATGCCGGGCTGAACGCCCCGGGGTGGCTGGAACTGGACCGCCACGGTGGGTGAGCCACCACGGACGGTGGCCGCGCCGGGCGTGCCGTCGCCGGCGGCCCCGGTGCCGAACGCCGGCGACAGGCCGGGGGTGAGGTCGGCGTAGCGCTCGTCGCGTCCGCGCGTCCACACCAGCGCACCCATCACGGCCAGCGCCAGGACGGGGGCACCGATGGCGCCGGCCCAGGCCGCCGCGTTGGCGGCCGGGGCGGCGTCGGAGCCGATCGAGGCCCCGGAGTCCCCCTGGCGGACGTCCGCCCGCACGTCCCCGAAGGCCGAGGGCGGGTAGGAGGCGAGCACGGACATCGCGTCGCCGGGCGCGAGGTTCTCGGCGGAGAATCGCGCCGGGTTGCCGGACGTGGCCTGGCACGGCGTGTCGGACCGGCTGATGCCCTGGTAGCAGGCTGCCTTCGTCGACCCCGCCGGTGCGGTGACGGTGATGGAGACCCGGTCGCGCGGCGTCGTCTCGTTCGTCCCGAAGACGTTGTAGTAGAGCTCGACCGAGTCGGTCTGGCTCGGGTCCGTGGCCGGCTTGCCGTCGGCGGTGATCGGGTTGAGCACGTTGTGGAGCGTGTAGCTGACCTTGTAGACCTGGGTGCCGCTGGTGTACTGGTCCGCCGACCCGATCCGGATCTCCCGCGCAGCGCCGTTGTCCCTGACGCTGAAGTTGTCGGGGGCGCCGCTCGGGCTCGAGACCGCGACGTCGGTCATGTCGTAGTAGCGGTAGCGGTTCTCCTCGTTGTTCCACCCCATCCGCACGACGACGTCGCGGAAGATCCCGTGCTTCTGCTGACCCGACGGGAAGCGCCAGGTGATGGTCTCGGTGACCTTCATGCTGCCGTCGGGCTGGAGGTCGTAGACGGCGACGAAGGAGTCCATGCCCTCGTCGCCCGCGGCATACGCACTGCCCAGGGGTGCGACGAGGAGCAGGGCGGCCGCGAGGAGGAGCCCCAGCACGCCGAGCCGCCGGCCGCGCCTCACGCTCGATCGGGTCGAGCCGGTCGATCCAGCCATCGGGGTGCCTCCACGTCGTTCGTCCCGTCCATCCTGACACCGGACGCGCGTGGCGTGCCTCCGGTTCCGGCAGCGGAGGCGCCGAGTCGTGCGGCCGGGAGCGAGGGGTTCAGCGTCGTCGGTTGGCCGCGCTCATCGCGCGGTCCGCCTCACGGTTGTCCTGGCGCTCGCGAAGGGCATGCCGCTTGTCGTACTCCTTCTTGCCGGTCGCGATCGCGATCTCCACCTTGGCGCGGCCGTCCTTGAAGTAGAGGGACAGCGGCACGATGGTGCGCCCGCTCTCGCGGGTCTTGTGGGCGATCTTCACGAGCTCGGCGCGGTGCAGGAGCAGCTTGCGCTTGCGGCGAGGGGCGTGGTTGTTCCACGTGCCGTTGAGGTACTCGGGGATGTGGACGTTCTCGAGGTAGAGCTCGTCGCCGGTGAACATCGCGAAGCCGTCGACCAGCGACGCCCGCCCCATCCGCAGCGCCTTCACCTCGGTGCCGGACAGGACGATGCCCGCCTCGAAGGTGTCGTCGATGAGGTAGTCGTGTCGGGCCTTGCGGTTGCTCGCGATGAGCGACCGCCCCTTCTCCTTGGGCACCGGACCGTCCTTCCGAGTCGGGTCTGCAACCGATGCGCACGGGGCGTGCGCGGGTGCGTGGTCTGTCGCCGACGTACGGCGGGGCTCAGCGCACCAACGCTACCCCGAAGAGGTGACCGGCTCCGAGCCGGTTTCCCTCAGGTGCCCTTCAGGCCGGTCAGAGCCAGCCGCGCGGGTCGACGGGGGTGCCGTCCTCGTAGACACCGAAGTGCAGGTGGCAGCCGGTGGAGTAGCCGGTCGTGCCCGAGTAGCCGATGAGCTGGCCGCGGTTCACGCTGCCGCCGAAGTCCACGATGCTCGTCAGGTGGTTGTAGGTCGTCACGAGGTCGACCCCGCGGCGGATCCCGTGGTCGATGACGACCTGGTTGCCCCAGCCGCTCGCCCGCCAGCCGGCGCGGATGATCTGACCCGGCGCGGCGGCATACACCGGCGTGCCGCAGGGGATGCCCCAGTCGAGGCCGTCGTGGAGCATCCACTTGAGCAGGACCGGGTGCCACCGCATGCCGAAGCCGGACGTCGTCGGACCGTTGGCCGGGAAGGTGAGGAAGTTCGACGGGGTGGAGTCGCTCGGGACCGTGACGGGCGGCTGTGCCCGCGGGGTGTAGCTCCTCCCGTGCTTCGCGGCGGCGGCGGCCTTGGCGCGCTCGGCGGCGATCCTCGCCTGACGTTCGCGCTCGAGCTTCGCCTTGAGCGCGGCGACGCGCTTCTGCTCGGCGATGCGCGCCTTGCGGGCCTGCTCGACGAGGACCGCCTGCAGGCGGTTCGACTCGGCCTGAGCGGCGGCCAGATCGGCGGCCTCGTTCTTGCGCTGGACGGCGAGGTCGGCGGCGTAGGTCGACTGCTTGGCCTTGAGCTGGTCGAGCTGCGTCTTCGCCGCGGCGGCGTTCTGCGTGGCGGTGATCGCGTTGTTCTTGGCGACGACGGCCTGGTTCTTGGCCTGCGTGGCTGCTGCAGCCGCAGCCTCGGCGCCACGGAGGGCGGCCTCGGCCTGGCGCTTCAGGTCGGCGATCTCGCCACGCACGGACGTCAGGTAGGAGCGGGTGGAGGTGTTGTCGACCGTCATCGCGGCGAGCTTGTCGATGGTGTCGCTCGCGACGGCGCTGGCCGTGTCGGCCATCACGAGCCGGTTGGCGAAGTCCTGGGGGGACGTCGAGCCGAAGACCATCCCGAGCTGGGACTCCTGCTCCGAGCCCTGGAAGACCTCAGCCGCGTAGGAGTCGAGGGCGTCCTGGCTCGTGACGAGCTCGGTGGAGCTCTTGGCGAGCTGCTCCGTGGCGCGCTGCTGGTTGGCCTGGGCGACCGCGAGCCGCTGGGCCACCTCCTCGTTGTGGGCGCGGGCCTTGGCCTCGGCGTCGATCGCGCGGGCCTCGGTGGCCTCGGCCGCGACCTGCGCCGCCTGGGCCTTGGCCTGAGCCCCTTGCGCCGCGACGACGCGCTGCTGGGCGATCGGGAGGGCCGCGTTGGTCCGCTCGAGGTTGACGAAGGCCCGCGCGAGCGAGGCGTTGGTGCCTTCGAGCTGCTGTCCGAGCGCGGCGATCTTCTGGTCGTTGCGCTTCTTCTGGTCCGAGACGGAGTCCGCACGCGCGACGAGGGCCGAGCCCAGCGAGACGGAGCAGGCGACGACGAGGCCCGCGGCCGTCAGCCTGGCGGCGGGGCCGGTCTTGTCATCACGTCTCATGAGCCACATAGTGCCCAATTGGTACCACAGGTCACTCGGTTGGCGAGAGTTCGTTCCGGTTTCGCACAGGTCGACCTCAGACCCGCAGGTAGCGGCGCAGCGTGACCCACGACGTGAGGGTCGAGAGCCCGACGACGCCGACGATGACGAAGGGCGCGACGTAGTAGACGTCGGCGACGCCGATGAACGCCGTGTCGGTGAGGGTCTGGCTGAGGAAGCCGACGACGCCGTAGCGCACCGTGGCCCACAGCATGCCCATCGCCAGCACCGCCCCGAGCACGCTGGCCAGGACGGTCTCCATGACGAACGGGAAGCGGATGGTGAAGTTCGAGGCGCCGACCAGGCGCATGATCCCGGTCTCGCGGCGCCGGCTGAAGGCGGTCTGGCGGATCGTCGTCGAGATCAGCATGACGGCCGCGAAGACCATGAGCGACGAGAGGGCGATCGCGGCCCAGGAGACGGTGTTCATGAAGGTGAAGAACTTCTCGAGGAGCTTCTTCTGGTCCTGGACGTCGGCCACGCCCGGCATGCCCTTGATCGAGCTCGCGACGACGTCGAACTTGTTGGCGTCGTTGAGGTTCACGCGGTACGAGTCGGCGAAGTAGGACTCCCCCGCGCGGGCGAGCGGCGAGTTCTTGTAGGTCTGCTTGAACCGGTCGAAGGCCTGGTCGCGTGACTCGTAGTAGACCTCCTTGACCGTCGGCTTCAGCGCCTCGAGCTCGGCTTTGATGGCCATGCGCTGCGCGTCCGTCGTCGGCTCACCCGCACAGTTGGCGAAGCGGGTCTTCTCGGCACAGAGCAGGACTGTCACCTGGACGCGGTCGTACCAGTAGTCCTTCATGGTGTCGACCTGCCGCTGGCCCATGAGGCCGAGGCCGAGGAGGTACATCGAGATCATCGTCACGATGACGACCGAGACGGCCATCGAGAGGTTGCGCCGGAGGCCGTTGCCGACCTCGCCGAGGAGGAACTGGAATCGCATGTCGTGTCTCGCTCTGTCTCGCGCTCAGCGGTCGCTCGTCTGGACGGCCTTGTGCCGGCGGAAGATCCCGCCCCTGGCGCGGGGTGCGTCCGCGTCCCGCCCGATGGGCGGCATCGTGTCCAGCTGCTCGCCAGGGTCGTCGGCATCGTCGGTGCTGGCGTATGCCGCGGGGTCCCCGTCGTCGTGGCCGTCGGACACCTCTGGCTGGTCGGCGCGTCGCGGCGCGGCCGTCTCCTCGTCGAGCCGCACGCGCGGGATGGAGCCCGTCGTGTAGTCCGCCGCCTCCATGTCGCTGACGAGCACCCCTCGGTCGAGCCGGATGACGCGCTTGCGCATGGCGTTGACGGTCACGGTGTCGTGGGTGGCCATGACGACCGTCGTGCCCGTGCGGTTGATGCGGTCGAGCAGCTGGACGATGCCGAGGCTGGTGTCGGGGTCGAGGTTGCCCGTGGGCTCGTCGGCGAGCAGGATCGGCGGCCGGTTGACGAAGGCCCGGGCGATCGCGACCCGCTGCTGCTCACCACCGGAGAGCTGGTGCGGCAGGCGCTTCTCCATGCCTGCAAGTCCGACGAGCTCGAGCGTCTCGGGCACGGTCTGGCGGATGCGGGCCCGGCTGCTGCCGAGGACCTGCAGGGCGTAGGCGACGTTCTGGAAGACCGTCTTGTTGGGCAGCAGACGGAAGTCCTGGAAGACGCAGCCGATCTCGCGGCGCAGGGCCGGCACCTTGCGCTCCGGCAGGCGGTCGAGGTCGCGACCCGCGATGAGGATGCGACCGCGCGTGACGTCCTGCTCCTTCATGACGAGCTGCATCATCGTGGACTTGCCCGAACCCGACGTGCCGACGACGAAGACGAACTCGCCCCGCGGGATCTCGAGGTTGACGTCGTCGAGCGCCGGACGCGTGGTCCGCGGATAGGTCTTCGTGACGTTCTCGAAGAGGATCATGGGTCGTGCCTCGACTCGTACTGGGCTGGTCATCAGCGGAACGGCGGCTGGGCGGGGAGGGCACGTGCCGGCATACGTCGGCAGGCGTGCACGGAACCGCATACGAGGCTACGTGCAGCCGGGCGCAACCCTCGGGAAAGCAACCCGCCCGGCGTGGCGGGGCAGGCGTGGGTCGGACTCAGTCCTGCTGGCGGTTCTGGCCGATCTGCCAGCGGATCCCTGCCTCGATGAAACCGTCGATGTCGCCGTCGAAGACCGCGCTCGGGTTGCCCGTCTCGAACTCGGTGCGCAGGTCCTTGACCATCTGGTAGGGGTTGAGGACGTAGGAGCGCATCTGGTCACCCCAGCTCGCCTTGACGTCGCCCGCCATCTCCTTCTTCACCGCGGCCTCCTCGGCCTTGCGCTGCAGGAGCAGTCGAGACTGGAGGACGCGCAGCGCGGCGGCGCGGTTCTGGATCTGGCTCTTCTCGTTCTGCATCGACACCACGATGCCGGTCGGCAGGTGCGTCATGCGCACCGCCGAGTCCGTCGTGTTGACGCTCTGGCCACCGGGGCCGCTCGAGCGGAAGACGTCGATCTTCAGCTCGTTCTCGGGGATGTCGATGGAGTCGTCGCTCTCGATGAGCGGGATGACCTCGACGGCCGCGAAGCTCGTCTGGCGACGGCCCTGGTTGTCGAACGGGCTGATCCGGACGAGGCGGTGCGTGCCCGCCTCGACGGAGAGGTGGCCGAAGGCGTACGGCACGTTGACCTCGAAGGTGGCGGACTTGAGGCCGGCCTCCTCGGCGTAGGAGGTGTCCATGACCTTCGTCGGGTAGCCGTGGCGCTCGGCCCAGCGGAGGTACATGCGCATGAGCATCTCGGCGAAGTCGGCGGCGTCGACGCCACCCGCGCCCGAGCGGATCGTGACGACGGCCTCGCGCTCGTCGTACTCCCCCGACAGCAGGGTGCGGACCTCGAGCTCGCCGACGTCCTTCTTCAGGGTGGCGAGGTCGCGCTCGGCCTCCTCGAGGGTGGCGGCGTCGCTCTCCTCCTGGCCCATCTCGACGAGGGTCTCGAGGTCCTCGATGCGCGCGTCCATGCCGAGGACGCGGTCACGCTCGGAGTTGGCGCGGCTCAGGGCGCTCGTCACCTGCTGGGCGGCGTCGGGGTCGTCCCACAGGTCGGGGGCGGAGGCCTGCTCCTCGAGCTCCTTGATCGTGCGCGCCAGCTCGTCGAGGTTGGTGACCCCACGCACGGAATCCATCGTCGCGCGCAGTTCCTTGATCTCTTGCGTGAAGTCAACAGCCACGATCGAACAGCCTACGGCAGCACCGAGGCGCGCCGCGCACATCGGGCAGCGGCCTCCGACCGGAGCCTGTCGGGACACCTGGCTCGGGCTCAACCGAGCGGAGCTCGAGCGCGGGAGGTCACGGTGATGGTGACGCTGCCGCCGAGCGACTCCAGCACCCAGCCGCTCATCGGCAGGGTCGCGGTGCCCCGGACGGTGACGACGGCCGTGGCACCGTCCGTCGTGCCCGTGTCGGGGACGACGGACCACGACGCGATTCCTGGGGGCATCGGCGTGCGAGCGAGGTGCGCACTGGCGGCCCCGGCCACCGACTCGTCCGTGAGGGTCAGGTGGTCGAGGACGCCACCCTCGTAGGCGGCCCGCTCGTCGAGGGCGTCGGCGGCGTCGAGCGCGGCCGAGTCGGCGGCGTCGAGCAAGCGCATGCGGGCGAGCTGTGCGGCCGTGACGTCGATGGCGCCGAGGACCAGGAGTCGTCGCCAGCACGAACAGGCCGAGGGCGAGCACCCCGATCTGACCCTGCTCGCCCGAGGCGGCGGACCGGGCCCGGCCGCCGAGCAGACGTCGGTGGGATCGGGCAGGGACGGCGAGCCAGCCGGCATACCGCCTCGTCGTCTCGGCGCTCATCGCGCGACGAACCGGTCGACGGAGGCGACGTGGGTCGACGAGATCGTCACCGAGGCCGGCACGTGGGCTGCGATGAAGTCCGGCACGAGCGGCAGCTGGACCTCGATGCTCGCGGTCGAGGTGACGGAACCGTCGGGACGCAGGCACGGCGTGCCGTCACACGACACCGAGACCCGGGCACCGCTGTCGAACGAGAAGTCGGAGAAGGCGAGGGCGGCAGCTGCGCGGGCTCGGGCGTACGCCTCGGGGTCCGATGGCGCCGTGACGAACGCGCGCCCGGCCTCCCGACCCGCGAGCGAGGCGGAGAAGGACGCGGCCTGCAGGCGGGCCGCGGTGAGCACGAGATAGGTCAGCGGGAGCAGCAGCAGGACGCCGAGGAAGATGAACTCGAGGATCGCCCGGCCCTCGTCAGGTGCCCCACGGGACCGGTCCTCGCGGGGCGGGGCGACGGCCGGCGACCTGGCCCACCCGTGCGGCTCGGGCTGTACGGGCGGCGAGGGCGCGCGAGCGACGAGATCCCCGGTGCCGATCACGGACCGGCTCCGGACACGACCTGCTCCTCGCTGAAGGCCCGACCCGACACGGTGAGCGCGCCTCCGGGACCGATCGGACCGATCACGGGCAGTGGTGCGGTGACGTGCACCTCGACGACCCGCACCCCCGATGCCGTCACCGAGCGCGCGGCCCGGACGTCCTGGGCGAACGACGCGCTCAAGGCCGAGGTGATGAGGGCTTGCGTGCGGCCCACGCCGTCGCCGGGCTGCGCGTCGGCCCGAGCTCCGTAGCGTGCACCCTCGGAGGCGGCCGAGATCAGGGTGTTGCGGACGTACAGCGCCAGGCCGAGCTGGAAGACTCCCATCGCGACGAACAGCAGCAGTGCAGCCACCATCACGAACTCGGCTACGGCAGAACCGTGCTCGCGGTCCGGTGCGACGACCGACCTCTGGCGGAACCGCTCCGGACGTCCCGGCAGACGTCCGTCGACGCGCCCGGGACGCCGCTCCCTGGCGGAGAGCCTCGAGGAAGGATCGGGAGCGCAGGACTGCCGCGAGACCCTGATGCCTCACGGGCCTTTGACGCTCGAGATGGCGTCGCTGAAGAGCTGGCCGAGCTGCGGACCGGCGATGGCCCAGAGCGCGGTCACGAGCCCTGCGGTCATGATCGTGATGAGCACCCAGCCGGGGACGTCGCCGCGGTCCCGCGGACCGGCGATGCGACGGGACATGGCCGCCGTGACGGAGGCTCGGGCACGGGCGTGGGCTGTGATGATGTGAGTCATTCTCTTCTTCTCCCTGTGCGGTGGTGCGGTGGTAGGACACCCGGAGTGCCGGGTGTCAGAGCTTGAGGTGGAGGAAGCTGAGGCCCGGGTAGAGCGCGAAGAGCACGGTGACGGGCAGAGTCAGGAAGACGATCGGGACCATCATGTAGATCTCCTTCTTGCCGCCCTGCTCCATGAGCGTGCGTCGACCGTCCTCGCGGACGTCCTGCGCCTGGGCACGGAGCACCTCGGCGAGAGGCGTCCCCCGTTCGACGGCCACGACGATGCCGTCGACGAAGCGGGTCAGGCTCATGAGGCCGGTGCGGTCGGCCAGCCCCTGCAGGGCCGTGGTCAGGTTGGCACCGGCGCGGGCGTCGGCCAGGCATCGGCGCAGCTCGTCGGACAGCTCCCCGTGCGAGAGCCGGCAGACGCGTTCGAGCGCGCCGACCGCGCCCTCCCCCGCACTGACCGCGAGCGCGAGCAGCTCTGCCACCGTGGGGAACTCGGTGAGCATGCGCGCCTCACGCCGGGCCGCCGCCCGGCTGAGGAGGTAGTCGCGACCTGCGATGCCACCCAGGACGCCGACGACCACCATCGAGACGAGGACCGACACCGGGAACCGGCGTTGGGCGACCGCGACGACGGCGGTGAAGAGCAGCCCCACCAGTGCTCCCGCAGCGCCGGACATGACCTGCTCGGCGCGGAACCGCTCGACGTCCGCCGGCTGTCCGGCCCGCAGCTGTCGTCGCACGACCGAGGGCGCCCCACCGAGCGCGGACCCCACCGCCGGCTCCGAGCGTGGCCACGTAGGGCGCGAAGCAGCTCGCCGAAGCCGAACGGCCCGCGGGGTGGCGTCGGCCGTGAGAGCAGCGTGGACGGACGGGGCGTGTCGCGCAGGTAGGGCTCGAGTCGGTCGTCGAGCGTGGGTCGGCGGCTGCTCGGCAGGCCCGCGACGACGAGCGCGAGGCCAGCGAGGAGAAGCACACCGGCCGTCGCCCCGACCCACGACCACCCTTGCCCGACAAGGCCGCCCAGCCCGCGCGGTCAACCCGTTCACCGCAGGACCCGCTCTTCCTCGGGAAGACGACCGATCCAGATCATGGCTCGGTAGGCCACCAGGCACAGGCCGGCGCCCACTGCCAGGACGACCCAACCCGTCGGTGAGGAGTAGGCCGCGAGCGAGCTGCCGTTCAGCGCGAGCAGACCGAGGATGACCCACGGGGCCCCCGCTGCCAGCCGGGCGGCGTTGACCGTCCAGCTCTGTCGCGTCTCGAGCTCGGACCGCGTGCGGGCGTCCTCTCGCAGGAAGGACGACAGCGTGCGCAGCAGCTTGCCGAGGTCGCTGCCGCCGACCTCGCGAGCGATCCGCAGGGACTCGACGATGCGGTCGCCCACGGGGTCGCTGAGCCGGTCCTTGAGCCGGTCGAGACAGTCCTGGAAGCGCCCGGTCGTCCGGTAGTCCTCCGCGAAGGCGGCAAAGGCCGGCCGCAGCTCGGCCGGACCGCGGACGGCGAGCTGCGACAGCGCCTCGGGCAGCGCCAGGCCGGCGCGCACCCCAGAGGTGATGTTGTCGACGACGTCGGGCCACAGGTCGCGGAGCTTGTTGCGACGATTGCGTGCTCGCATCCGCACGAGGGAGAGCGGGACGCGCGCCGGCCATCAGGCTGAAGCACAGCGCGATGGGCACGACGCGGGTGAGGGCGAGGACCATGACGAAGGCGATGACGAACAGCACGACGGAGCCGGCGACGACGATTTGCCGGCGTCACCGAGGAGTAGCCCGCCTGGGTCAGATGGTCGCGCAGCTCGACCATGAAGCCGCCCTGCCGGGCCCGCTCGCGGCCGGCGCTCCTGGGGCCAGAAGGACCAGTAGATGAAGAAGACGCCGGCCCCGAGGAGGAGTCCGACGAAGAGAGGCGAGATCACGAGTCCGCCTGGGCCAGAAGGGCGGCCACGTCGTAGCCGGCTCGCTCGAAGGCCTCGCG
Source organism: uncultured Actinomycetota bacterium (assembly GCA_963849965.1). Taxonomy (GTDB): domain Bacteria; phylum Actinomycetota; class Actinomycetes; order Actinomycetales; family Dermatophilaceae; genus Terrabacter. The sequence goes on from CAWKJV010000004.1 coordinate 387,123, forward strand.
GTGCGGCGGGAACCCGTCGGCGCGGCGAAGCAGCACCGCCGCGCGTGACGAAGAGGTCGGCGATCTCGATGACGTCGCCCTCGGCCCGGCCCGGGACGGCGACCACCTCTCGGACACGACGGACGCCGTCGCGCTCGAGGGCGACGTGGACGACGATGTCGACGGCCGCGGCCACCGTGGGCACCACGAACCGGCTCGAGACGTTCTCACCGGCCAGGAGCGGGAGCGTGCACATCTTGGTCACCGCCTCGCGGGCGCTGTTGGCGTGCACCGTGCACATGCCCGGGACGCCGCTGTTGAGGGCGATGAGCAGGTCGAGGCTCTCCTCCTGACGCACCTCCCCGACGATGATCCGTGACGGACGCATGCGCAGCGCCTCCTTGACGAGCCGTCGCAGAGGGACCTCGCCGGTGCCCTCGAGGCTGGGCTGCCGGCATTGCATCGCGGCGACGTCGCGCTGCGGGATCTTCAGCTCGAAGACCTCCTCGCACGTGACGATGCGCTCACGCGGCGGGATGGCTGCCGCGAGGCAGTTGAGCAGGGTCGTCTTGCCCGCCTGCGTGCCGCCGGCGACGAGGACGTTGAGTCCGCTCGCGACGGCCGCCTCGAGGAACGTCGCCGCTTGCCGTGGCATCGTGCCGAGCCGGACCAGGTCGTCGAGGTGGTCGGCCTTGACGACGAACTTGCGGATGTTGACCTGCCAGTGGGCCCGGCTGATGTCGGGGATCACGACGTGGAGCCGCGACCCGTCGGCAAGGGTCGCGTCCACGAAGGGGCTGCTGAGGTCGACGCGCCGGCCGCTGCTCTTGAGCATGCGCTCGACGAGGTCGCGCACCTCGTCCGCCGTGAGGATCGTCGGAGTCAGCTCGGCGATCCCGCCCCGCGCCACGAAGACCCTGGAGGGTTCGTTGATCCAGATCTCCTCGACGGCGGGGTCGTCGAAGTACTGCTGGAGCGGGCCGTAGCCGGCCACGACGGCCAGGATCGAGTGGACCGCGAGTCGCTGGTCCCCGAGCGAGGGCAGGCCGCCGTGGAGCGAGCGCTCGTCGTAGTCCTGCACGGCGTCCTGCACCAGACGCCGCACGGCCTTGGTGTCGCTCGCGGGGTCGAGACCCGAGCGGCGGATCAGCTCGCGGACCTCGCCCTCGACATGGCGCACCGCTTCCTGTGTGGACATGCGTCTCCCCTGAACCCTGTGAGTTGCTTCGCCCGACATCCTGCCCGGAGTGCGGCGATCTGGCGCGTTCAACGCTAGGCCGCCTGCGCATCACCGCGCTGTCGTCATCCACAGGCTCCGGGGTCGAGCGGCACTGCACGCCGCGTCCCGACGTGCGCCCCGACGGCCGAGAACCGTGCACCGTAGCCGGCTCGCCGCTCCCCCGGGCCAAGCCGTCCACACCTGTGCACAGAGCCCGCGGCGCCGAAGCCGTGGGCCGTCTCATGGGCACATCACGACAAGGAGGCCCAGGTGCACCTGACCATGACCGTCATCGACACGCAGCGCGCGGCCGCCGCCCCCCGTCATGTGCTCGTCGAGGCAGACGTCGGGCACGCCCTTCGGTGACGTCCGGTCGCGGCTGGCGGACATCGCCGGCGTCCCCGGGTGCGGGTTCCGGGTCGAGCGGCGGCTGCTGGCCGACACGGACGTCCTCGGGGCTCCCCCGCTGCTGCGTGGCGCCCTCCTGACGATCGCGCGCCCCGACGACCCGCCCCCGGCCCGCCCGGATCGTGGGGCGGTGCAGCTGCGTGTGGTCGGCGGGGTCGGCGCCGGTCGCGTCATCCCCCTCGGCCGGGGCCAGCACGTGGTCGGCCGCGCGGCGTCCGCCGACGTGCGCCTCGACGACCCGGGCATCTCCCGCTCGCACGCCGTCGTGGTCGTCACCGCCGAGGGCGTCACCGTTCGCGACCTCGAGCCGACGAACCGGTCTCGGCTCGACGGCTCGCAGCTGCCGCACGGGAGGCGCGCGGCTCGACGCCCGGCCAGCGCCTCACGGTGGGGTCGACGACAGTCGTCCTGGGTCAGCCGGACGTCCGAGGCGGGCACCACGAGGTCGTCGACGGCGAGGTCCACATCCACCGCCAGCCGCGCTTCCGCGACGGGGGACGTGCCGACGGTCGTGACGTTCCCCGATGCCCCGAGCCGCCCGGACCACCACCGGATGCCCCTGCTCGCGTCGCTCGCGCCGCTGGTGGTGTCGGCCGGACTGGCCGTTGCCCTGGCCTCGCCGGCGCTCCTCCTCTTCGCCCTGCTGTCACCCGTGATGCTCCTCGGACAGTGGTGGAGCGACCGGCGCGCGGGCCGGAAGTCCTACCGTCGCCTGGTCCGCGAGCACGCCGCGGGGACTCGAGCAGGCGCGCAGCCGACCTCGACCGTGCCACCGTCGCGGACGCCGCCACGCCGGCACGAGCGACACCCGGACCTCGGTGTGCTCGAGGCGGTCGTGCGCCGACGAGGCACCCGTCTGTGGGAGCGACGTCCGGAGGACGACGACCACCTCGTCGTCCGGGTCGGCACCGCGACGCAGCCCGCCGACGGTCAGGGTCGGACGGCCCTGTGCCCGAGGGGCCCCCGCGCATCGAGGGGCTTCCTGCCCTGGTGGACCTCGCCGTGTCGGGCATCGCCGGGATCGCCGGGCGCCGCGAGCACACGCTCTCGGTCGCGGGCGCCATCGTGGCCCAGGCAGCGACCTGGCACACGCCTCGCCATCTGGCTGCTCCACGTCCTGGTGGACGCCGAGCACCACGGCGCGGACTGGGGGTGGGCCGACTCATCTGCCGCACCTGAGTGACGACGAGCCGGCGGGCGCTCGCGTGGCCGCGTGGCGCCGCGGAGGTCGCGCGGCTGGTCGCCGCCCTCCGGGTCCTCGTCGACGGTCGCCTCGCCGCACCGGACGGCCCGGGCGCGACCCGACGGGCGCCCCTCCCCCGACCTCCTCGTCGTCCTCGACGGCGCCAGCGCCATGCGGGCCCTTCCCGGCGTCGCGGAGCTGCTCAGGGACGGACCACGGGCAGGGGTCGTCTTCGTCTGCATCGACCGCGACATCACGTCGCTGCCGGCCGAGACGCAGGTGTCGCTGGACATCTGCGCCACCGGGAGAGGAGGCGATCCTGCGCGAGGACGGTCGGACGCTCCCCGAGATCGTGCCCGACCTGCCGTCGCCGGGCTGGCTCGAGGGGGTGAGCCGGGCCATGGCCCCCTTCGTCGACGCCACCCCCGAGACCGGGCACGCCGCCCTGCCTCGCGAGGTGTCCTTCGTCGACCTGCACCGCGAGGCAGGCCTCGACCCGGCACGCGCCGAGGGGCTCGTCGGAGTCGTGGGCGCGCAGCACCGGGCGCCCGGTCGCGCTGCTGGGACGCACGTCCGACGGGCCCCTCACCGTCGACCTGAGCGCCGACGGGCCGCACGTGCTCGTCGGCGGCACCACGGGCTCCGGCAAGTCCGAGCTGCTCCAGGCCCTCGTGACCGGCCTCGCCGTGACCAACCGGCCCGACGAGCTCGGCTTCGTCCTCGTCGACTACAAGGGCGGCTCGGCCTTCAGCGACTGCGCCCGGCTGCCGCACACGGTCGGTCTCGTCACCGACCTCGACGCGCACCTCACCGCCCGCGCCCTCACGTCGCTCGACGCCGAGATGAAGCGCCGCGAGCGGCTGTTCGCCCAGGCGTCGGCGCCGAGGACCTCGACGACTACCGCCGCGGCGGCTTCCGTATGCCGTGAGCTCCCTCCGCTGGCACGGCTCGTCATCGTCGTGGACGAGTTCAAGGCTCTCGCCGACGAGTTCCCCGACTTCATCGACGGACTCGTTCGCGTCGCGGCCCTCGGCCGGTCCCTGGGGCTCCATCTCGTGCTGGCGACGCAACGCCCTGCGGGCATCGTCTCGGCGGACATGCGCGCCAACGTGGCGCTGCCGCATCGCCCTGAGGGTGCGCGACCGCGCCGACAGCGAGGACGTCGTCGATGCCGCCGACGCGGCGTCGCTGGACCCGCGGGCTCCCGGGCGAGCCTGCCTGCGCGTCGGTGACCGGGGGCTGACCACGGTGCAGACGGCCTACCTCGGTCGCCCGCTGGCGGAGATCCCGGGGCTGGTGGCTCGGCCTGCGTCATGGTCCGGGAGCCTGCCGGCTCCCGTCCCCGGCGAGACGTCGAGCCGCGGACGGACGCCTCGGACCCTCCGACGGAGCTGCACGTCGTGGTCGACGCCGCGAACGCCGCCGCTCGCCATCTCGGGCTCGAGTCGTCGACGCCGCCCTGGCTGCCTCCGCTCCCGGGGGTCGTGACCGCGCGCCGATCTGGGCGCGATCACGACGGGGGTCACGTCGGGACCGAGGCAACGGCGGGGACGGGAGGGATACCGCTGGGCCTGGTCGACGTGCCCGCAGAGCAGCGCCGCGAGACGTTCTGCTGGCGCCTCGAGGAGCGCGGGCACCTCGGCATCGCCGGGGGTCCTCGCTCGGGTCGGTCCACGGCCCTCGTGCACCCTGGCGGTCGGACTCGGCCGAGATCGCAGCGGCCCGGGACGTGCACGTCCACGTGCTCCAGGGCGCGCCGGGACCGTGCGCGGCGCTCGCGCAGCTTCCCCACGTCGGCACGGTGACCGACTCCGGCGACCCGGCGCTGAGCCGACGGCTGGTGCTCCGTCTGCTCCGCCTGGTCGACGGAGACGAGGCAGGGCCTCCAGGAACCGTCGTGCTCGTGGACGGCTGGGAGTCCCTCGAGGAGTCCCTGTCGGGCATCGATCACGGTGCACCCGTCGACGACCTCCACCGGCTCCTTCGCGACGGGCCCGCAGCGGGCGTCAGGTTCGCCGTGACCGGCGGACGGGCGATCCTCTCCGGGCGGCTGCCGGGTTGCTGGAACGGCGACTGGTGCTGCACATGCCGGACCCGCTCGACCTCACCCTCGCCGGGGTCGCTCCGTCGCTCGCCGCCGCAGCCCGTCCCCCGGGACGGGCGATCGACCTCCGGACCGGCCACGAGCTGCAGCTGGCCCTCCCGGGCGGCGGTGGCCCGCTCGAGTCGGCCGCCCGGTGCGCGGCTCGCGCCGTGGCCTCGCGCCGTTCGACCCCGACCGGGGGCGGCTCGTCGACCCTCGCGCCGAGACGATCCCCGTGGCGGATCACGGCACTGCCGGAGCGGGTCACGGTCGACACCATGCCCGTCACCCGGCGAAGGCCTGTGGCTCGGGCTCGGGGGCGACGACGCCGCCCCGACGCAGCTGCCCCTCGGGCCCGGACGCCGTCGCCTCGTCGTGGCCGGACCGAACCGGTCCGGACGATCGTCAAGCCTCGCCACCATCGGAGCAGGCTTGCTGGAGCAGGGGCGACACTCGCCGTCGTCTCTCCCCGGCGCTCGGCCCTGTCCGTCTGGGCGAGCGCGACCGGGTGCCAGCACCTGACGCAGCACGATGCCGCCGACCTCATCGCGGCTCGACGGACCGACCCGGACCTGTGCCTGCTCGTCGACGACGTGGAGCTCGTGGACGGCAGCCCCGTCGAGGCGCCGCTCGTCGAGGTCGCGCGGCTCGTCGACGACACGCGACGGGCTTCTCGTCGTCGCCGCGCGAGCTCGCCCGAGCGAACGGCGCCTTCCGAGGTCTCGTGCCCGAGGTGGCGCGAGACGGCTTCGGATCCTCCTCGGTGCGTCGGCGCCTGCAGACGGCGACGTGCTCGGCGTCCGGCTCGACCCCGAGAGGATCCGCCGGCCCGGCCGCGGACACCTCGTGCGTCGACGGCTGCGCGACGACGATCCAGGTCGCCCAGCTCGACCCGGCGACGGCGTTGACCGCGACCATCACGCTCGGACGACAGGCGGCGCCCGGCCTGCTGACCCGGTCGCCGACCTCATCCCGACCGCCTCCCGCAGGGCGGACCTGCGCGAGCCACGAGGCCGCCAGGTCTGCCACGCTCGTGGCCGACACCACTTTCGAGGAGGACCCATGCCGCGCGGCGCCCGAGAGATCACCCTGCGCTTCCTCGCTGCGCCGACCGATGCCGGCTACTCCGGCACCGTGGGTGGAGGGCGCGTCCTCGAGTGGATCGACAAGGCGGGCTACGCGGCGGCAGCCGGCTGGAGCGGGACCTACAGCGTCACGGCCTACGTCGGCAACGTGCGCTTCACGCGGCCCGTCCAGGTCGGCGACCTCGTCGAGGCCACCGCCCGGATCATCCACACGGGCACGACGAGCATGCACATCCTCGTCACCGTCTCGGCCGGCAACCCCCAGGACGGCGACCTGCGCCCGACGACCGACTGCATCATGGTCTTCGTCGCCGTCGACGAGCACGGCAAGCCCGACCCCGGTCCCCCAGATCGTCCCCGAGGACGAGCACGACCGCGAGTGGCAGGAGAGCGCCGTCACGCCGCATCGCCCTGCGGGGCGAGATCGCTGCCGCCATGGCGGCCCAGACCTACAGCGACGCGGGCACGGCGCCACGGGTCGTGCTGCGCTTCCTCGCCGCGCCCACCGACGTCAACTGGGGCGGCAAGGTGCACGGCGGCATCGTCATGCGCTGGATCGACGAGGCCGCCCACGTGCTCGCCACCCGGTGGACCGGCTCGGCCTCCAACGTCGCCGTCTACGCCGGTGGGGTGCGCTTCTACCGGCCGCTGCGGATCGGCCACCTCGTCGAGGTCGAGGCCCGGCTGCTCCTCACGGGCACCTCGAGCATGCACATCAGCGTCCACGTGCGCTCGGGTGACCCTGCCACGGACGAGCTCGACCTGACCACGCACTCCCTCATCGTCTTCGTGCCCCTCGACAGCGACGGCAGCGCCGTCGCCGCCAGACCGTGGACCCCGGCCAGCGACGAGGACGTCGCCCTGCGCGACCACGCACTCGAGCTCGTCGCGATGCGCAACCAGGTCGACGCCGAGCGCCACATCCCCTGAGGCGGCACGGCTTCCCCGAGGCGTCGGGCCCGGCCGGAGGTGCGACCCGGTGCCGGTCAGCGGGCGCGCGTCGGCAGATGGGTCCGCGGCGCCATCCGCGGACCACGCCGCGGTCGGTGGTGGCCCGCGAGACCGAGCAGGTGCTGCACGCGGTAGCGGTGACCCCGGTAGGGCTCGAGCAGCTCGGCGAGCCCGTCGTCGTCGACCGGGGTGCCGGTCAGGGCCCAGCCGATGTCCTTGGCCACGTGGTAGTCGCCGAACGAGACGGAGTCCGGGTCGCCGAGCGCGCGCTGGGCGACCTCCGCCGCGGTCCACACCCCGACGCCGGGCAGGGCACGCAGTCGACGGTGCGCCTCGGCGACCGACACGGACGCGCCCTCCTCGAGCCGGCCGGCATACCCCGCAGCTCGCACGACGGTGCGCGAGCGGGCGCCGTCGACGGACGCCTGCAGCCACGCCCAGGACGGGATCGCCGCCCATCCGGCCGCCGTCGGCGGCGCCATGAGCCCCGGGAACGGGCCCGGCGCGGGCGCACCGAAACGACGGACGAGCACGCGGTAGCCGGCGAACGCCTCCTGGCCGGTCACCTTCTGCTCGATGACGGCCGGCGCGAGCGCGTCGAGCACGAGGCCCGAACGCGGCACCCGCCAGTGGGAGAAGCGGCGCCACGCCTCGGCGACGACGTCGTGGTGCGGCTCGAACCCCGAGGGGTCGTCCTCCTCGCCGAGCAGGGCCGGCACCGACTCGAGCAGCCACGCGGCACCCGGCCCCCACGCCTGCGCGTGGACCTCCGAGTCGCCGGGACGGCAGACGAGATGCAGCGTGCCGACGCCCTCGGGCGTCTGGGCCGCCCGCGTCACCGTGCCCTCCCGACCGAACCGCGACGTGGGGTCGCCCGAACCCCGGCGGAAGACCCCGAGCTGGGCGCGGAGCGCGATCTCGCGGCCGCTGCGCCAGTGGCGGGTCGACGGTTCGGGCACCACACCATCCTCGCCTACACTCGGCACGGTTGTTGAACGGGACGACATCAGGCCCGGACGCCGACCTGCTCACCCGCCCCCACGGGGTCCCGGCGCTGCCGACAGACCGACAGGAACGAGGAACGATGGCCCGCGAGACGAGCCGAGACCGCCGCGAGCGCGTCGCCGAGATGCAGGCGGCCCAGAAGAGGGCCGAACGCCGTCGCCTCTTCGTCGTCATCGGTGCCTGCGTCGCGGTCGTCGCCATCATCGGCGCCGCCGTCGCCTGGGCGATCATCGGTGAGCAGAACAAGAAGAACGAGGCCCTGGCGAACATCAACGGGGACGTCGCCGCGGCCTCGTGCGACGCCGTCACGAACGACCCGGCGAGCGGGTCGAGCGACCACGTCGGCCCCGGCACGCACGCAGGCCGACGTCACGAGGATCCAGTACGCCACGGTCCCGCCGTCGAGCGGCAAGCACTTCGTGACCCCCGCCGTCGACTCCCGCCGCGTCTACACCGTCGCCGACGCGCCCCGCATCGAGACCCTGGTGCACAACCTCGAGCACGGCTACACCATCCTCTGGTACGACCGCTCCGTCGAGAAGGAGCAGGCCGCCGCGTTCCAGGCGCTCGCGACGAAGGTCAACGCCATGAAGGAGTCGGCGAACAAGTTCCTCATCAGCCCGTGGGACCCCTCCTACGGCGCGTTCCCCGCCGGCAAGAAGTACGCCCTGTCGCACTGGTCGGCCGACGTCGACCAGGCCAGCGGCAAGGTCGGGAACCAGATGGGCCACCGCCAGCTGTGCGGCGGCCTCAACACCACGGTCGTCGAGGACTTCGTCAAGAAGCACCCGTGGAGCTCGGCCCCCGAGCCCGGCGCCGCCTGAACCGCTCCGAGCCTCTCCTGGGGCCGCTGCTGAGCGGCTGCTGAGTCCTCTCGAGCGCACTTCCGGACCGCCTCCCACCACGGGCCACTGGGGCTGGTGACGCGCGGCCGGGTTAACCTGCCGCCATGGCTATCACCGGCGAGTACGTCCCCAGCCCCAGCGACTGGGTGCGCAAGCAGGTCGAGACGATCGAGCGCACCGGCACGACCGACTCCGTCGACATCATGGGCCTGCCCGTGGTGATGCTGACGATGCGCGGCGCCAAGACGGGCGCCATCCGCAAGGTGCCCCTGATGCGGGTCGAGCACGACGGCGCCTTCGCCGCGGTCGCGAGCCAGGGCGGAGCCCCGGCGCACCCGAAGTGGTACCACAACCTCCTCGCCCACCCCGACATCGAGCTGCAGGCCGGCACCGAGACGTTCCCGGTCCACGCCCGCGAGCTCGAGGGCGAGGAGCGCGAGCAGTGGTGGGAGCGGTGCGTCGCGGCCTTCCCGCCCTACGCGGAGTACCAGACGAAGACCGACCGGCTCATCCCGGTCTTCGTCCTCGAGCGCCGCTAGTCCGGAGCGCACGACCCGGCGCGGACGCGGTCAGACGCTGAGGTCGCTCTCGTCGCGGACGGCGTGGTGCTCGGTGACCAGGTGGTGCGACCGGGCGTAGAGCCAGCCCCCGAGCGCCGCCACGACGTCGACGATGGTGACGATGAAGCGCGACATGATGGCGACGGCAGCCGCCGCCGGGGTCGGCATCGCCGTCGACAGGATGAGCGTCAGCAGCCCCTCGCGCGCACCGAGTCCGGCGGGCAGCACGATCGTCAGCATGCCGAGGGAGACCGACAGGGCATAGCCGGTCATGGCCGCGGTGGTGAGGTCGGGGTGCGGCGCCGTCGCCGGCGACGGCGCGGGCGAGCAGCAGCGTGTGCACGCCGAAGGCGATCCACACGAGGACGAAGATGGCGACCGCGCGCAGGACCGCGCGGGCCGACAGCCCGTGCTCGAGCGGCTCGCGCTTCAGCGTGCGCAGCATCCGGTCGATGACGGCGTTGAGCAGCTGGGGCACGCACAGCACGACGAGGATCGGGATGGCGAGCAGCAGCCACCAGTCGAAGCCCGACGAGTCGCTCCTCAGGAGGAAGGACGCCGCCGGCAGCCCGACGAGCAGGCCCGTCAGCAGGGACAGCCCGAGCGCGAGCAGCCCGGTGACCGCGGTGCGCCGGCGCGGCACCTTGAGGTGGCTCGCGATGTCGGCCTGCACGAGCACCGACCACAGCGAGCCGGGAAGGTACTTGCCGAGCTGCCCGACGAAGTAGACGCCGGACGCCGGGGCGATGTGCAGGTCGGAGCCGAGGTCGCGCAGCAGCGTCCTCCAGCCGACCATCGTCAGCGCGGTCCCGACGGCGGCGGCGAGCATCGACCACAGGAACGTCGACCACGAGATCTGGTCGAGGTGGACGGAGACGTCGGCCCAGTTGCGGACGACGGCGTAGACGACGGCTGCGAGCGTGATGAGCGCGATGGCCACGCGGAGGACGGTGAGGATCTTCTGGCGGGTCATGTCCGCACCATCATCGCAGGGCCACGGTGATGCTCAGCGCCGCCGCAGCGTGAGACGGACGAGACCGTATGCCGCGTCGTCGGCGCGCGCACGTGACGCCGCCTCCCGCATCCGTGCGTTGACGTCGCCGTCGAGGTCCCCGACGAGCACGAAGCCCGCGTCGTGGGCTCGCGCGAGCAGCCCTCGCACGTCCGCCGGACCGACCGCGCCCTCGGCGGCACGCGGACCGATGGGGATCGTGACGACGAGCAGCCCGCCGGACCGGAGCGCCCAGGAGGCCTGCTCGAGCACGTGGTCGACGTCGTCGGCGTCGCAGCCGGTGGGGTGGATCCGCACGATGACGTCGAGGGAGCCGGTGTCCACGTCGAGCGCTGCCACGCTCGGGTGGGATCCGGTGAAGTCGATCTCCACGGGCGCGAAGCCGACGGCCCGGGCCCACCGTGACAGCAGGGACCGCGTGCCGCCCTCGTCGACGATGACCGCGCTGCGCCGCCCGTCGTCGCGCACGCGCAGGATCGCCGCCAGGGCCCCGAGGGCCGCCCAGGCCGAGACGCTGTCGAGCGACCGCGGCAGGCCGAGGATGCGCGAGAGGCGGCGGGCGTCGTCGGCCTCGTCCGGCTCACCGAGCACGTCGGTGGCGAGCACCCACTCGGGCAGGTCGTCGGGACGCAGGGAGACCAGGGGCCGCCGGGCCGCGAGAGCCCGTTCGGCGCTGCGTCGGGCCCGACCGGCGACCCGGCGGGTCGCGCTCGTGACGATGCGGCGGCCGCGGGCGACCCTACCTGGCTCCGCCACCGCCCCGGCGCTCGCCGCTCCCCCGCCCGGCAGGGAGTCGCGGTCGTACGTCGGGCGTCGCCGTCGGGGTCGTCGTCGAGGCCGTCGCTGGGACCGTCACCGGAGAGCGGGTCGGGGGCGGCGGCATACGACCAGCCGGAGAGGCCACCGAGCAGCACGCTCTCGTCGACGGAGAGGGCCTCGAGCGTGCCGAGGTAGTGCGCCCACGGCCCCGACAGGTCTGGCGTCTGGACGCCCTCGGCGAGTCTGCGGCGCACTTCCGGGTCGCCGAGTCGGCGCAGCGCCTCGGACAGGGCGCGCTCGTCCTCGGGCGGGACGAGCAACCCGTTGACACCGTCGACCACCTGCTGCGAGAAGGGCGCGATGTCGGAGGCGAGCACCGGCAGGCCGTGCGCGTGGCCGAGGACGACGTCCTGGGACGCCGTGGCCGACCGGAAGGGCAGGGCGAGGACGTCGTGGCCGGCGAGCAGCGTGGCCAGCGCGTCGGCGGGCACGTGGCCCTCGCGGATGTCCACCCGGCCTGCGAGTGCAGGGTCGGACGCGAGGCCGGCGATGACGTCGCGGCCGACGCCCCCGATCTCACCGGCGACGGTCAGCGTCACGTCCGGGACCGACCGCATGGCCCGCAGGAGGACCTCGATCCCCTGGTGCTCACGGATGAGGCCGAGAGCGAGCAACCGGGTGGGACCGGGCCGTTGGCCGGGCGCGACGGGAGCCCCGGCGGGCAGGTGCGGCGGCAGGTCGGCCACGGACACCCGACGGGCGCCGAGGTCGCGCGCCACCCGGGCCTGGTCGGCCCCGTGCACCAGGACCGAGTCGACCCGGGCGAAGAGCATCGACATGAGTCGGCCGTCGCCGACGGGCGACTCGTGCGGGAGGACGTCGTGGCACACGACCACCGACTGCGGTCGAGGACCGGGCGCGCCCGGCACCGCGCCGGCGGCGCGGAGCAGCACGAGGTGCGCGGGAACGACCGCCGGCCTCACGTGGACGACGAGGATGACGTCGACGTCGCGCAGGCGCCGTCCGGCGCGCACCCAGGTGTCGGGGCGAGCCCAGCTGAGCGCGCGGATCGTCCGCGGGAAGGGCGGCACCTCCGGCTGGCCGTCGGGCGCCGACGCGTCCGCGTGGTGCAGCCCGGAGGGGTGGAGGTGCGCCCACGAGACCAGCGTCACGTCGTGCCCGGCCTCCGCCAGCTGGAGGGCCAGCACCGTCGTGTGCGCCGCGACGCCGCCCTGGTGCGGGTGGGTCGGGCCGACGATGGCGATGCGGAGCGCGGCCGATCCCGTCGGGTCGGCTGACCCGGCCGCACTCTCGAGGTGGCGGGCTCCGGCAGCCCCGGCGGACCGGTGGCCCCGCACCGGCGAGCCCTGTGGCAACGCATCCGTCATGGTGCTCCGACTCTAGTTCCCGCGGCATGCCATCGGGCGTGCCGCCGTACGCCCTCGCGTGTCGGAGTGAGCCCCGAGAGGGCTTTACGCTGGATCACATGCAGAACGAGGACGTGTGGCTGATCGTGCCGCTCTACAACGAGGCCGCCGTCATCTCCGACGTCGTGCGCGAGGCCCGAGCCGTCTTCCCGAACATCGTGTGCGTCGATGACGGCTCCCGCGACGCTTCTGCCGACCTCGCAGAGCGAGCGGGCGCGACCGTCGTGCGCCACCCGCTCAACCTCGGTCAGGGCGCCGCGCTGCAGACCGGCTTCGAGTTCGCACTCGGCGATCCGGGGATGCGCTACGTCGTCACCTTCGACGCCGACGGACAGCACCAGGTTCACGACGTCGAGGTCATGGTCAGACGCATCCGACGGGGAGACGTGCGTGCCGTCTTCGGCTCCCGCTTCCTCGACGAGCGCACCGAGGCGTCCACCTCCAAGCGTCTCGTCCTGCGAGCCGCCGTTGCCTACACGAACGCCACGACCGGCACACGACTGACCGATGCCCACAATGGTCTGCGCGTCCTGCAACGCGACGTCGTGGAGAGGCTCGACATCACCCAGAACCGCATGGCGCACGCCTCCGAGATCGTCGCCCAGATCGGCTCGATGCGCTTCGCGGGCGCGAAGGTGGCCTACGCCGAGGAGCCCGTGCACATCCTCTACACGGACTACTCCAAGGCCAAGGGCCAGTCGCTCTGGAATGCCGTCAACATCCTCGCGGAGCTGATCTGGCGATGAGTCGACAGAGCGCCATCCAGATCCTGCTCATCCTGGCGACCCTCGCCATCGCATGGCGACTGCTGGCCGGCACGGGTCAACGCGCCCAGGCGGTACGCCGTCTCGGCCTGCTGCTCCTGCTCGCCCTCGTCGCCTACTCGATCATCGACCCGAGCAAGACGTGGACGAACCTCGCCCGGATGCTGGGCGTGGGCCGGGGCGCCGACCTCATCCTCTACGGGCTCGCCGTCGCCTTCCTCGGGTTCGTCGTGACCACCTACAAGCGTTTCCGCGCGATGGAGGTCCGATTCACCCGCCTCGCCCGCCGGATCGCCCTCGACGAGGCACCGCGGGCGACCGCCCGCATCGACTCGACAGGTCCGGCTGACACACTGGCGGACGAAACTCTCCCGTCCCCGAGCGTGAAGGCAGCCGATGCCGACTGATCCGAGCACCTCTCGCCGCCCTGACCAAGACGACGCCTATGTCGTGGACACCCGGCGCCGCCCCAAGCGGACCGCAGGCGGCAGCACGGCCCTGACGCACGGCGATCGTCGGGAAACCGGACCGGACCGCTACGACGCCGACGTCGTCGGCACCCGAGGTCGTGGCGGGGCGGCTGGTCCGCCGGGGCACCCGACGGACCGGCCGCCGCGCCGGTCGCGCAAGGGACGCGTCGTGCTCATTGTCCTGCTCGTGCTGCTCCTCGGCTGGATCGGCTTCCTGGTCTGGGTGCCGATGCAAGCGTGGGGTTCGGTCAACAAGGTGGACAACGTCCCCGGCGGCGAGCGGCCCACAGACACGTCGGGTTACAACTACCTGCTCGTCGGCTCCGACAGCCGCGAGGGGCTCACCACGGAGCAGCGCAAGAAGTACGCGACGGGCGACGCAGCCGGCAACCGTACCGACACGATCATGCTCGTGCACGTGTCCGAGAGCGGCGGGAAGCCGGTCATGGTGTCGCTGCCTCGCGACTCCTACGTCCCCATCCCGGGCCATGGCCACGACAAGATCAACGCCGCCTACTCCATCGGCGGACCCAAGCTGCTCACCAACACCGTCGAGCAGTCCACGGGCATTCACGTCGACGGCTACGTCGAGATCGGCCTCGGCGGGTTCGCGACCGTCGTGGACAGTGTCGGTGGCGTCGACGTGTGCGTTGCGCGCGACATGAAGGACAAGAAGGCGGGGATCGACCTCAAGAAGGGCTGCCAGACGCTCAACGGCGGCAACGCCCTCGGTTACGTCCGGTCTCGCTACGAGGACCCCCTCGGCGACATCGGCCGGGCCGCCCGCCAGCGACAGTTCCTCGGCGCACTCATGAAGAAGGCCGCGACGCCCTCGACCGTGCTCATCCCTTGGCGCTACAAGAGCTTCGCGGACAGCTCCGCCGCGGGCATTGCCGTCGGACAGGGGACCGGCATCATGGACGCCGTCCGCGTGCTCCAGGCGATGCGCTCCGTCAGCAATGACGAGGGCTTGTCGCTCTCGGTGCCGACGTCCGACCTCGCCTACCGCACGAACGCGGGCGCCCTGGCGGTCAAGTGGGACACCGAGCGCGCCAAAGCCCTCTTCACCGCGCTCAAGAACGACGAACCGCTCACCGAGCCACCGCCCGGCACCACGGTCGAAGGAGCCAAGAACAGTTGATGGCTCGCCTTCTGGTCGGGACTGTCCGATGACGACGGTTCCGCCCCGCGACGTGCTGGTGCGGATGGTGGCATCCGACCCGGGGCGGCCCCGCCTCACGTGGTACGACGACCTGCCGGGGCCCACCGAGGGTGAGCGCATCGAGCTGAGCGCGCGCGTCCTCGCCAACTGGGTGTCCAAGGCCGCGAACCTCCTCCAGGACGACGCCGCGGCGGGCCCCGGCACGACGGTCGGCCTCGACCTTCCCGCGCACTGGCGCTCGCTCTACTGGGCCCTGGCGACGTGGTCCGTCGGTGCAACCGTCGTCGTCGGTGACGCCGCCGCCGGGGCGGACGTCCTCGTCACCGGCTCCCCCGCTGCGGCCGCCGGCCACGGCGGCGACGCCATCCTCGTCTCGCTCCCCGCGCTCGCCCGCAGCCACCCGGAGGCCGGCGATGCGCCGGGTGCCGTCGACGAGGCACGCGAGCTGTCCACGCACGGCGACCTCTTCTCCCCGATGTCCGACCCCGAGCCGGGCGACGTCGCGCTGGCCGCGGGCGGGGTCGACACGGCATACGGGGCTCTCGTCGTGGCCTCCCCCGACTGGGGCCCCTCGCCTCGCGTCGCCCTCGCGGGCGGCCTCGAGACAGTGCTGCGCCAGGCACTGGCCGCCTGGGCGGCCGACGGGTCGATCGTGCTCGTGCGCGGTGGGCGAGGCGATCTGGCCGACCGTCTCGCGGCCGAGGGTGTCAGCGTCGACGCGCGCGAGAACGACTGAGCGGCAAGGGACTCAGGCAGACAGTCGGTCGAAGAGCGACCACGTGCGGGACGCCACGACACCGGTGCTCGCCAGCCCGGCACGCGCCTGCGCCACCTTGACGGCTTCACGCGTCGCGAGGTCGAAGACACCTGTCTGGTGCACCCCGAGGAGCCGCTGCACGGCCGTCACCTGCGGACCGGTGTCCCCCGCGCGCAGCACCGTCGACCGGTCGGCCACGAACGGGAAGTCGCGCGCCTCGAGCACGTCCCAGACGTCAGCCGTCACGACGCCCGTCTGCGGCAGGGCCAGCGAGCGCTGGAGGGAGACGACCTTGTCGCGGGTCACGGACCCGAAGACGCCGTCGACGGCGAGACCCCCGAGAGCCCGCTGGAGCACCCGTACCGCGGCGCCGCGCGACCCGGTCGCCAGCGTCAGGCTCTTGTAGGCCGTGTAGCTCGTGCCGACGTCGACGCTGGCAACCCCGGCGCTGGTGCGTGACGACGTGCTGGCGTAGACAGTCATGGCAGAACTCCTCCCGGTCGTCGTGGTGCGCAGGTCCGCGGTGATCACCGTCGGCACCATCGGCATGGCTGTGCTGTCAAGGGAATCCGGATGCGGCGGGCTCACGAACGCCACCGCCCTGGCAGCGGCGGACCAGCCGCGGCTGAAGAGCACCTGCTGGGTGCGGGATCGGCGACGCCGGTCTGCGGCAGGCCCACGAACTTCTGGTAGGCCGTGACGCGGGCCCGGGTCATCGACCCGTAGTAGCCCGACGTCGGCAACCCACCGAGCCTGGCCTGCAACGTGCGCACCGCAGTCGAGGTCATCCCGTAGCTCAAGGTCGGGTACGACGGCGTCGCCGGCTTCGGGGCGGGCTTGGGAGTCGGCTTGGCCGCAGGCTTTGACCAGCCGCGGGTGGCGAGCACCTGCTGGGTGCGGGCATCGGCGACGCCGGTCTGCGGCAGGCCCACGAACGTCTGGTAGGCGATGACGCGGGCCTTGGTCATGGATCCCGAAGTAGCCGGTGGTCGGCAGGCCGCCGAGGCGGACCTGCAGACGTGCGCACCGCCTCGGAGCGCATGCCCGTAGCGACAAGCATCCGGACGCGGTGACGGCCCGGGTGGCGGCGGGACCGGCGGGGTCGTCGGATGCGTGGCCGTCGGGCAGGGTCGACGCCGGCCGGCGGCAGGGACGTGAGGTAGCTGCGCGTCGGGACGCCGGTCCACCACGACGTGCGACCGGCTGCGCCGTCGTAGTTGAAGCTGAAGTGGATGTGGTCGGTGTGGGGTGACGAGCCGTAGTAGGGGGCCCACCCGCGCTCCGGCGCGTAGGACCGCCACATCTTCTTGTCGTGGATGATGTACATGATCCCGAAGCGGCGGGCCATGGCGCCCTTGACGCCGTTCCTGTCCGGTGCCGTGAGCCACGTCAGCACGGACTTCGCGACGGCCTCCTGCGACGGGTTGTCGACGTTGAGCATCCAGTCCCACGCCCGGCCGTCGTAGTGCTCGGAGACGTCGCTGCCGCACGTGCGACCCATGAGGCCCAGCGAACCCATCCCGTAGTGCGAGGTCATCAGCCGGGCGAAGGCCACGACGCCGGGACGCGGCACCGGGTCGCAGATCGTCTGGGCCTGGTAGGGCACGTAGACGTCGAGGCCGCTGGGCAACGGCCGGGTCGGCGGGGCCTGGACCGCCGCCGCCGAGGACACGCACAGGGGCACCGTGAGCACGGGCAGTGCGAGGGCCAGGCCCAGCGGGCGTCGGCGCAGGGCCATGGTGAACCTCTTGTCAGGCGGGGAAGGGTGGATTCTGGGTCAAAAAGGGTTTACTGCCGCCCCATTTATGCACTCCAGTCACAGCCATCACAAGGCGTTCCGCTGAATTACACGCCTGTTCTTCTCGTCGGCCGAAAATGACACGGCTGTCATTCATTCGAGTGACGTCGCCGCTACCGAGCCGGCGCCGAGCACGTATGCCGGCCGGCCGGCATACGTGCTCGGCGACCACACGTCGGGCTGATCGTGTGGGGCGACCCCACGCCACCCCCGGCCGCCCGCGTCGGATAGAGTCCGGCCATGGACAAAGTCGTCTCCACCCCCCAGGAGGCCATCGCCGGGATCAGCGACGGAATGTCGCTCTCGGTCGGCGGTTTCGGTCTCTGCGGCATCCCCTCCGTTCTCATCGCGGCCATCCACGACGCCGGCCTCACCGACCTCGAGGCCGTCTCGAACAACTGCGGCGTCGACGACTGGGGCCTCGGTATCCTGCTGCGCGACAAGCGGATCCGCCGCATGGTCAGCTCCTACGTCGGTGAGAACAAGGAGTTCGAGCGGCAGTACCTCTCCGGCGAGCTCGAGGTCGAGCTGACGCCGCAGGGCACCCTGGCCGAGCGGCTGCGCGCCGGCGGCTCCGGCATCGGCGCCTTCTTCACGATGACCGGGGTCGGCACCCAGATCGCCGACGGCGGCCTCCCCTGGCGCTACGACGACGCCGGCAACGTCGCGGTCGCCTCCCCGCCCAAGCAGACCCAGGACTTCGACTGGATGGGCGAGACCAAGACGTTCGTCCTCGAGCAGGCCATCACGACGGACTTCGGCCTCGTGCGCGCGGCCAAGGGTGACCGCCACGGCAACCTCGTCTTCAACCAGTCCGCCCGCAACTTCAACCCGCTCTGCGCCATGGCCGGTCGCGTCACGGTCGCCGAGGTCGAGGAGCTCGTCGAGCCGGGTGAGCTCGACCCCGACCAGATCCACCTGCCGGGCATCTTCGTCCAGCGGGTGCTGCCGCTGACCCCCGAGCAGGCCGCGGACAAGCGCATCGAGCGCCGCACCGTCCGTCCCCGCACCGCCTCCACACCGACCGAGCAGGAGGCCTGAGATGGCACTGACCCGTGAGCAGATGGCCGCGCGCGCCGCCGCCGAGCTGACCGACGGCGCCTACGTCAACCTCGGCATCGGGCTGCCGACCCTGGTGCCCAACTACGTGCCCGACGACGTCGAGATCGTGCTCCAGTCGGAGAACGGCATCCTCGGCGTCGGCGCCTACCCCCTCGACGGCGACGAGGACCCCGACCTCATCAACGCCGGCAAGGAGACCGTCACCCTGCGCAAGGGCGCGGCGTTCTTCGACTCCGCCACGAGCTTCGGGATGATCCGCGGCGGCAAGGTCGACGCCGCCATCCTCGGCGCGATGCAGGTCAGCCAGGGCGGCGACATCGCCAACTGGATGATCCCCGGCAAGATGGTCAAGGGCATGGGCGGTGCGATGGACCTCGTCCACGGCGCCAAGAAGGTCATCGTGCTCATGGAGCACAACGCCCGCGACGGCTCCTACAAGATCGTCAAGGAGTGCTCGCTGCCCTACACCGGCCGCGGCGTCGTCCAGCGGATCATCACCGACCTGTGCGTCCTCGACGTCACGCCGGCCGGCCTGGTGCTGCGCGAGCTCGCACCCGGCGTCTCCGAGCAGGAGGTGCGCGAGCGCACGGAGCCCGACATCCACAGCGATCTGTAGGTCCGAGGCACCTGGCCCCACCGCATACGGCGGGGCCAGGTCCGCGGAATCAGCTGCCGTAGTAACCCATCAGATCGGCGATGACGGCCACCGTCCCTGACGTGCTGCTCACCGTGCCGCTCGAGGCCCGGATGCCCGACACGACGAGGCCCGAGATCGCTTGCCCCGGAGTCACGTTGACGTTCGACGTGTCGGGGCGGGCCGATCCCGTCGCGTAGACCGTGAGGGCCGTGGGTCGCGTGGCGCTCGTGGCAGACAACGACATGGCGACACCGCTCGCCGAGCTCGGGACGCCCGCGATCGGCACCGACAGACTGCGCCCACCGACGAGGGGCTGGTACGGCGCCGCCCATCCGTATCTCGTGTCGAGCACCCGCCGGGGAGCGACCGGCGTGAACCGGGATCCGCTGCCCGCCACGAAGACGCCCGCGACGTCGGCGATGACGTCCGTGGACGCCGTGGCGTGGATCGTCACGGTGCCGCCGGAGCCGACCGGCACCGTCGCGAGGTTTGCAACGGTCTGACCCGCGACGAAGTTGACGTTGGACGTCGACGGACGCACCGCACCGCCCGCATATACCGTCAGGTGGCCTGCGCCCTGCGCCCGCGTCGCGGTCAGGTTGAGGTTGACCGCGCGCGTGCCTGCGGGAAGCCCGGGCAACGTGATGGTGAGCGGGCGCGACGGGTCTACCCGCCTCGCGGGGGCGCCGAGGCCGGAGCGGGTGTCGAGCACTCGACGGAAGCTGCCCACGAGCCCCGACGAGGACCCCGTCGAGTAGTAGCCCGCGAGGTCGGCGATGACGTGGACGCCGCCCGAGGTGTTGCGCAGCGTGACCGCCCCACCAGGCCCGACCCCGACCGCCACGGCCGCGGCCGTGGTGCGCCCCGGACCGGTGTTGAGCACCGACGAGCTTCGGGGCATCTGCCCGGCGGGGAAGACGCTGATCGACGTGCTCCGCGTGGCTGCGGTCGTGGTGACGTTGAGCATCACGGCTGTGACGTCCGACGGAAGGCCCGGAGGACGGACCGTGATGGTGGCTCCGGGGGCGAGCAGTGCGCGGGGAGCGCCGAGGCCGCTCCTGGTGTCGATGAAACGCCGCGCCGCGACAGGTGTGTACCGACCTGCGCGGCCTGCATACTGCCCCGCGCGCCACTGCGACGCCGCCGACGAGCGAATGCCCGCCACCTGCGGGTATGCCGAGTCGCCCGGGCATGCAGTGAGGCTGAGGTCGCGGTGGCCCATGACGCGCGGCTTCGTCACCCGCACACCGGGGCTGTAACGCGTGCTACCCGCCGACAGCAGCGTGACGGAGGAGGACGGGTCGAAGGGAGTGCGGTCGGCCTCCCAGGCGATGACCTTGGCCACGGAGCTCTGCACCGCGCTCGGGAACGGGGTCGACGTGAAGTCACCGATAACCGACACCCCGAAGGTCTCCTGGTTGAAGCCACCGGACTGGGCGCCCTGGGTGAAACCGCTGAGGCTGCCCTTGCGCCCCTCGTAGATTCGCCCGTAGCGGTCGACGAGGAAGTTGTAGCCGACGTCGCACCAGCCCCGGCTTTGGGTGTGAAAGGCGAAGATGGCACGCATGAGCGCCGGAGCCTGCGCGGAGGTGTAGGCGTTGGCATCGACGGTGTGGTGGACGACGGCCGCCTTGAATCCGGCGAGATGGTCCGGCTGGCAGGGCATGAGCCTCTCGTCGGCACCCCACTGCGCCCGGGTCACGATGGCCGGACGGGCCACCGACGCCGCGGACGACGCCGTCGTGGCGGCGGTGAGCGTCGCGGCGGAGTCCGTCGCGGCGGAGGAAGAGCGGGCACCGGCGACAGCAGGTGCGGCCGCTGGGCCAGCGACCGAACCGGCCGGGTCCACGGCGGCATCCGCCGGTGACGAGCCGCCGTCGACCACCGCAAGCTGCAGATTCTTGGGCGCGGCACCGCTCGTGAGCACGCGCACCTGAATGCCGTCGGCGCCGACGGCCGCGACGGCCTCCGTCCCGGGCCTCGCCCGGCGCCCCTCGGCGGATCCTGCGTCGGGACCGTCCTCCATTCCGACCTTCAGGTCCATCCAGCCCGTCCATCGTGACTGCTGCCGCGTGCGCACCTGGACGGCGAGGTCCGCCGGGGCATGGCCGGCGAACGTCACGCCGGCCACGTCGAAGGACACGCCGGTGTGCTGCGACTGCGCCACGATGCGGCGGCCTCGGGCGGTTGGGGATCCGGGAGAAACCGGAGAGACCGGAGAGACCGGAGATGCCGTGGCAGCTGTGAGCTCCGGTATGGCAAAGGTCGTCACGCGGGGCTTCACCGGTGCTGCGGCGGCAGTGCGCGGTGGCGGCGGCGATGGGCGGGCCTGCGGAGGCGCCGCGCAGGACGGTCGGGGCCGAGCCGGCCCCGATCGCGGGCACCGGGGCGGCAGCCACCGATGGCGCCGCCCCGAAGGTGACGAACGCGGACAGCGCCACGGCTGCCGCCGTGACCAAGGGGATGGGACGTGGGCTCATGGAGGCTCCTTCCGGAGGGACACTGTCGCGCCCCGTTTGTCAGGGTAGGTGACAGTTCCACGAGCCGCCTCCCGGACTTCCCGCGCAGAGCCGGTCAGCGAGCGTCAACAGACGAGAACAGGACGGCGGCGCCGTCTCTGACGCGCCTGCTCGTCGCCACGCGGGTCATGGCCGCGCGCCAGAGGCGCCCTCCGTGGGCCGCGATCACGCGCGAGCTGGCCCAACCGCGGCAGGCGGCAGCGACCACTCAGCTCTTCTCGCTTCTATGCCGTCCGTGGACCATCCTGGCCGTGCAGAACCCTGAATGGCCCACTTCCACCGCACCAAACGCCAAGGCGAGGACCGCCAGACTTCAGGGGTCGTGTGCCGAGTCGTGGGCCGACAAACGACCCATGCCGACCCACAGTTACTCTACGTCCATGCTGCGCCACCTCCCCGAATCCTCGTTCCGTCGGAGGGGCCGGGGCGGGGGGTGGGCGGCGGTATCCGCGGTTACCGCGTTTGCGATCTGGCGCCTCATCTCGTCCGGAACTCCCGTCAGCGCCGTGCTCGTCCTTGTTGGCTTCATCGCCTGGTTCGTTCTGCTTCCGGGCTTCCTGGTTCACCGTGGACTGCGGGGCCCGCAGTCGGACTGGCTGTCCGAGCTGTCCCTCGCCGGGGCGACGGGAATAGCCCTTGGGCTCGCGGCGTGGGGAGCCTTCAGCATTGTCGATGCCCGTGGACTCCTGTGGCTGTGGCCGTTCCTCACGACCCCCATGCTGCTGCGCAAACGCGTCCGCTCTCGGCTGAGGGAACTGCCTCACGAGCACTGGCGGGTTGGGCCGTCAATGGTGGTCGCCGCGGCGGCAGTCGCCGCGATCTGGCACATGGACCTGACCTTTGTTCGTGTCTACCAGCTGCCGCCCTCTGGCGTCCCCTACTACTACGACCTGCTATGGCACATGGGCCTCGCGCAGGAGGCGACGCGCGCTTTCCCGCTGGGCACACCGCAGCTGGTAGGGGACGGCACGCTTCATTACCATTGGTTCAGCAATGCCTACCTCGGCGGCGTGTCGCTGATCACCGGGCTGGACATCCCGACCCTCATCTTGCGCCTGTGGGTCTTCCCGATGGCGGTCCTCATCGTGACCCTCACGGTTGCCTTGACCCTGAAGCTGTCCCGCAACCAGTGGGCGGCCAGCGCCGCGGCTCTCGCCGTCCAGGTCACCGTGCCTTACGACGTTGCTCCAGGAATCATGCATGGGCTCAACCACTTCAGTGGTAATTCGCCCTCGCAGTACTTCGCCTACCCGTTGATGCTGCTGACCGTTCATGCCCTTGTCGACGTGGCACGGAGCGGAGCGGGCACCACGGTTGGAACGTTCGTCATCGCGGGGCTGGGGGCCCTCAGTTGTGCGGGCGCGAAAGCATCAGCTTTGCCCGTGATCCTCGGCGGGCTGGGTCTGGCGAGCCTTTCGGCCCTCGCACTACGCAAGGCCAGGGCCACGATCATCTCGGCCACCGTGGCGCTGGCCCTCGTAACAGTCCTCGGCATGAAGTTCGTTTCGGGCGGGGACGCCGGCTCGTCGTGCAGTTCATGTCGAACCTCACGTGGTACGCGCCCTACCGCGAACTTGTGAGTCAAAGGCCCGACTTCGCGACCCCCATGCCTACAGGACTGTGGAATACCCGCGGCGTCGGGGTGTTTCTCGGTCTCGGCCTGCTCGTCGCCCTCCTCATCTCGAGCGTCAGGTCGCTCAGCTTTGTCCTTCCCCTGTTTCAGAGGCGCCTGCGGACGGACAACGCCGCTTGGCTGCTCTCGGGGGTGTGCCTCTCCGCCTTCCTGCCGCTCTTCCTGCTCGGTCACTCCGGGTACAGCGAGTATTACTTTCTCTACGGCACCGTCCCGTTCGGTACGGCACTTCTCATGTGGTCAGCCGCTGAGCTGGTCAGACACGACCATGTGAGCCAGCGGGCCATGGTGGTCGGTGGCGTCATTGGTGGTGCGGCGGGCTTCGGCGCCCAGCTCTGGACTGCACGTGCCGTTCCGGCCACGGACGCCGCCCACCTTGTGCCCGAGCTGAAGACCCTTGTCTACGTCGCTGTTGGCGTGGGCTTGTCCATGGTGGCCCTGCTCGTCGTGGGCGCCCTTCGGCCGACGGTCGCGTCCCGAGCGGCCCGGGCTGTCGCCGTAGGGCTCTTGCTAGGGCCTGTGGTCTTCGGGACGCTCGCTGATTCTGCCGTGACCGACGACCCTGTCGCGGCTCGCGCACATCGCGCCCCGGAT
Source organism: uncultured Actinomycetota bacterium (assembly GCA_963849965.1). Classification (GTDB taxonomy): domain Bacteria; phylum Actinomycetota; class Actinomycetes; order Actinomycetales; family Dermatophilaceae; genus Terrabacter. The sequence goes on from CAWKJV010000004.1 coordinate 411,035, forward strand.
CCTTCGTTGCGCGCCCAGACGGTCGCCAGCGCGTGGATCCGGGCAAACATTCCCCCGGACGACCTGACAGCAACAAACCAGCACTGTCTCAGCGGCACCGGTATCCGTTGCGGCGATGCGCGCCGCTGGTGGATCTCGAGCCTCGGAGGCCGACGCGTACTCATCGAGGGTTGGGGCTACTCACCCAAGGCCGTGCTCAACAAGAGCTACTACGACCCGGTCCTTTACGCCCTGAACCAGAGGGTCTTCGAGAACCCTTCCCCCGATGCCATCGCCGCCGTCAAGTCGCGGGGTGTGCGCTGGTTGATCGCGGAGGCGGGCCCGAAAGTCCCTGTGTCCCCGAGGATAGGTGACTTCGCCGACCGAAAGTTCTCAATTGGCCCGATCACCGTCTACCGGCTGCGCTGAACCACGCCGACGCTCCAAGCTGACGACGGAGTTGCAGGTTGGTCGGGGTCGCACCCGGCCGTGACGGAGGCGATGCATGGCGTAGACGACCATCTCGGCGGCGTCGGGAGCGACGAGGTAGGCGCGGATGGTGTCCAGCGCCATCCAGATCTGGGTCGGCCGCCGGTGCAGGTGTGCGGCACACAGCTGCGACACCAGTCCCTGAGGCTTGGCGAGATCTTGACCGGACTGTAAAGGTCGCGATCCGTCCGATGAGGCCACGAAGCCCGCCCGGTCGCTCAGGCCCACGACTCCGGTGGCGTGGTGCAGGAGCTGGTCGAGCATGCTGACGGCGGTGGTGTGTTCGGGCAGGAACCGGCCCTAGTCCTCGAAGGACCAGTCCGGGGCGATCCCGAGGGGCGGCGTTCGTAGGCGGCGGCGGAACAGAAGCCGGAACAGCAGCTGGGCGCCGGTGTCCTCCAGCGGGCGAAGCCGGCCTCGTCGACCAGGAGCAGGTCGTGGCGGAGCAGGGCCTCGATGGTCTTGCCGACGGTGTTGTCGGCGAGGTCGCGATAGAGGGTTTCGATGAGGTCGGCCGCGGTGAGGTACGTGACCTTGTGGCCGGCGGTGACGGCGGCGTGCCCGAGCGCGATCAGGGTGTGGGACGTGCCGGTGCCGGCCGGGCCGATCAGGGCGAGGTTCTCCTTCGCGGCGATCTACTCGAGGCAGGTGAGGTACGCCCAGGTCGGGGCCGGGATCGAGGAGGCGGTCTGCTCGGACTCCTCGATCGTCGCATCGTCCCGAGATCAAGGACCCGGAGGCACCGTCCCCCGGCCTTGCATCACACGGGGGCGCCACGCCTGCTGAGAGGCCGCGGCCACTCAACTATTGTCGCCCCTATGCCGTCACCCGCCGCCATCCCTCCCGGAGCCCCGTGAGGGGGCCTCGCCGCTGCTGCACCAGCTCGTGCCGGCAGTGATGACGGCCGCTGTGCTGGGCACCGCGGTCGTTGTGGCGGTGGCGTCCGACACTCCGGGCGTCGACATCACCAAGCAGATCGCGTACGTCCTTCTCGGGGTGGTGGCCCCGGGGACGATCGTCCACCGCAGCCTGCGGGGGCCTCAGGCGTCATGGGTCGCCGACCTCGCCCTGGGCGCCGCCACGGGGCTCGCGCTCGAGCTGGCGGCGTGGGCCGCCTTCACGGCCCTGCACGTGCAGCAGGCGCTGTGGCTGTGGCCGGCACTGACACTGCCCCTGCTCCTCGTGCCCACCGCCCGCCGCCGGATCCTCGCCCGTCCGACCTCGTCCTGGGGACCGTGGCCCAGCGTGGCCCTCGGGCTCGCCTGCATGCTCATGGTGCTGCTGGTCTACCGCGGCTACATGGTCAACTATCCCCTACCGCCAGCCGGTGCCCCCTACTACCCGGACCTCATGTGGCACATGGGCCTGATCCATGAGGCCACCCGGTCCGTGCCGCTCCTCACCCCTCAGTCGGTCGCTGACGGCACGCTTCGCTACCACTGGTTCTCCGACGCGCATATCGCGGCGTCGACGCTCATGACCGGTACCGACGTCGCCGTCGCCTTCCTGAGGCTGTGGATCCTTCCGGTCGTCGTCCTGGTCGTGCTACTGACCGCCGTGCTCGCCCATCGCGTGTCAGGGCGTCCCTGGGTCGGGGCGCTCGCCGGCTGGTTGGTGGTTCCCACGCTGGGCTACACGTTCTGGCCGGGGATGATCAACCCCAGCAACCACCTCAACCCGCTGTCGCCGTCGCAGGTCTTCTCGACCGCGCTCGCGCTCCTGCTCGTCATCACGCTCGTTGACCTTGTGCGAACGGAAGGTCGGCCCCGAGCCACCACGGTCGTCGTCGCGGTCCTCGCCGCGCTGGCGACCAGCGGCAGCAAGAGCTCTGCCCTCCCGGTCGTACTCGGTGGTGTGGGCACCGCCTTCCTGGCCGCCCTGGTCCTGCGGCGCAACCGTCTCGTGCTGCTCGGGACCGGTGTCGTCGGGGCCCTTCTCGCTGCCGTCGCACTGGCGTTCGTGGCAGGTGGGGACGCCGGCTCGGGCTTCCAACTCTTTTCCGCCCTGTCCCTCTTTGCGCCCTACCGCGAGATCGTCACGCGCCGGCCCAACCTCGGCACCGGCGTGCTCGACGGACTCGTGCACACGCCGGGGGTGGGCCCCGTCCTGCTCGTTGCACTCCTGCTCATCGCGGTCCTCACCTACGGCCGGCTGCTGGCCGGCTTCATCCCCTTCTTCCAACGAGCCCTGCGCACTGACCTGGCCGCCTGGCTGCTGGCGGGTCTCTGCCTGACCCCGTTCATCCCCTTCTTCGTCATCGCCCACAGCGGTTACAGCCAGTTCTACTTCCTCTTCGGCGCGATCCCCTTCGGTTCCGCACTGTGGGCGTGGAGCATCGGCGAGCTCATCGGGGACTCGCGCACGCGGGCGCGGGCGGCTGCGGCCACCCTCGCCGTCGTGGGTGTGCTGACGGCCGTCGCCGCTCTCGTGCTGCCTTCGCGCATCCGACCGGCCGGGCGGCCGGCGCAGGCGGCGCAGCTGTGGACGTTCGTCGGGCAGGTGTCGGTCTGCGCCGCGGTCCTGCTCGCCATCCTGGTCGCGGCCCTCGTGCTGCGTCGTCGAGGGCGCGACTGGCTCGTCCCGGTCGCGGCCTGCGCTGTGGTCGCGCCACTGCTCGTCACCGGGTCGGTGGGGCTGCTCCGCCTGCACAGCAAGGCCCCCAGCCACTGCGGACCCTCACCTGCTCGCCCAGGACCTTGCCGCCGCCTGGATCGAGGGCCACGTGCCGCTCGATGACGTGATGGCGACGAACGACCACTGCCTGTCCGGCACCGGGACCTCCTGCAATTCCCGTGAGTGGTGGATCTCAGGCCTCGGTGGCAGGCGGGTGCTGCTCGAGGGCTGGGCCTACCTCCCCGGGGCGGCAGCCAACAAGGGCTACGACGACCCTGCTCTGTACGCCCTGAACCAGGCCGCATTCATCCGTCCCGACGCCAAGCACCCTGGGTGCCATCCGCCAGCGCGGCGTGCGCTGGCTCGTCGCGGACTCCCAGGCGGGCGCCGTCTCCCCCACGCTGGCCTCCCAGACGACGAAGGTCTTCCAGTCGGGAACCGTCTCGGTCTACAAGCTGGGTTGAGCGGCTGTGCTGGGCGCGGGCGTCGTCGGCGCGGGGCGTCGGGCGTCAGGGACGGGCCCTGCCGGTGCTCTGCAGTCTGAGCTGAAGGTCTGCCAGGGTGGCCTGGATCCCAGCCGGAAACGTCGTCAACGTCCGGTGGTCCAGCTCGGGCCAGACGCGAGACACGAGGCGCAGGTCCCTGCCCTGCATGGACGACGTCGGGCTGGCACCGAGCACGGTGGCCGGGCGGCGCCGAAAGATGCGGCGCAGCTCCGCCAGGACGGCACCGATGGTGATGGCGCGCTGGGTCGCGAAGATCTTCGTCACGACGCCGCCCTCGTCGATGCCGTCGGGCAACGGGCCGTGACGGAGGCGATGCATGGCGTCGACGACCATCTCGCCGGCGTCCGGAGCGAAGAGGTAGTCGCGGAGAGTGTCCAGCGACACCCAGATCTGGGTCGGTCGCCGGTCCAGGTGGGCGGCACAGAGCTGCGACACCAGTCCCTGAGGCTTGGCGAGGTCCTGACCGGGCCCATAGAGGTTCGCGATCCGCCCGACGAGCACGCGCGCCGGGGCGTGCTCGGCCCACTCGGTGACGATCTGCTCGGCCTGCGCCTTGGCCCGGCCGTAGTCGGACAGGGGCACCACGGGCGAGAACTCGTCATAGGGCGCACTCGGCGAACCCGCGTAGAGGCCGCCGGCCGACGATGCCACGAACACCGCCCGTTCGCTGCGACCCACGGGTCCGGGGTCGCTGGCTGCAGCCAGCGCCTCGAGTGCTGCGCGCAGCATGCGGTTCTCGGTGACGAAGCGGTCGAACGACGTGCCGGTCACTCCTGCCCCCGCGCACCAGAAGACCTGCCACGGCCCGCCTCCAGCGGCCCGCACCAGGCTGCCGGCCGCCGCGACCAGGGACGCCTCGGCGTCGGACGGCCGGTTCCAGGGGATGGGCGGGCAGACGTACGGCAGCCCACGACGCTCGAGCGCTGCCCTGACATGCTGTCCCAGCAGGCCGTTCGCCCCGACGACCCAGGAGACCGGCACGTCGGTTGCGTCGGGGCGCATCGTCAGCGGCGACCGGGTCGACGAGCCAGTGGGCCGTCCTGCGGGTCGCTGGTGATGAGGTAGGGCGGTCGTCCCATCGCCATGCCCACTGCGACGCCGAGGTACTCGGCGATGACGCCGAGCGAGAGGAGGATGGCGCCCGTGCCGAACAACGCCACGACCATCGTGGACGTCCAGCCGACGGGAGTCTGGGCTCCCAGCGCCGTCGCGATGAGGACGTAGATCGCGAACGCCACGCCGGCGACGGCGAACAGCCCCCCGAGGACGCTCACGAGCCGCAGGGCACGCGTGCCGCTCGAGAGGACCAGACGCCAGAAGTGCGACAGGAGCCGTCGCAGGTCGTAGCCGGAGCGGCGCTCGTCCCCCTCGCTGCGCAGCGCGACGGGGGCGTGCGCCAAGCGGCCCACCACCCACCCGAGCGCGACGTCCAGGTAGACCCCCGCGCCGGCATACGCCGCCACGCTGCGCCCCAGCTCGCCGAGCACGAGCCGGTAGCTCTGGAAGGTCGTCACCGCACCACCGGCGAGGAAGATGGAGAAGAACCACTTGGCGCCGCGGGAGGTGATGTTGCGCAGGGGGGCGTGCGGAGGCGGGTTGGTCGGCTCGGCGTAGACGAGCTGCGCATCCTCACGCAGGGCGACATCGACGAAGACCCCGATGTCGCGCGGGTCGTGCTGGCCGTCCTCGTCGAGGGTCACGATCCAGTCGCCGCCACTCGATGCCATCCCGGCCAGCGTGGCCGCATGCTGCCCGAAGTTCCGGCTGAGCCAGATCGGCCGCACGAACGGGTAGGTCTCGGCGAGTGTGGCCATGACGTCGGCCGACCCGTCAGGTCCGTTGTCGAAGACGAGCAGCCACTCCACGACCACCCATTCATGACCCTCCGGGCTCGTCTGCGTCGTCGCGAGCGCGGCCATCTCCTCGGCCAGAACAGGCAGCGTGAGCTCGCCCTGGTAGACGGGGGTGACGACGGAGATCCGGGCGGGTCCCGGTGTGCGCAGAGGGGTCACGACCTAGAGGGTAGCCGGTGCCGACAGCGGCGCTCAGCCGACCCGACCCTCCGACCGGGAACGTCAGCGCTCGGTCGACACGGCCGACTCGGGCTGCAGTTCGGGATGCATCTTCCGGCCCAGCCACAGGTAGGCGCCACGGCGCACGAACGCCATGCCGCGGGCGAGCGTGTCGCCGCGCAGCAGGTCCGTGCGCGAGAGCAGGCCAGTGTTCTGCTCGGCCAGGCGGTGGTGGAAGTCGACCACCTGCTGCGACTGTTTCCGTGCGAGATTGACGCTCCACTGGCCCATGCTGAGCCGGAACCGCGCGAGCGGGACCGGGAGCGCGTAGAAGTCGCCGCGCATGAGCACGTTGCAGAAGGTCTGCTGGTCGATGACGTAGGGCTCGGTGTCGGCCCATCCACCCGCGCTCGCGAGCGCGTCACGGCGCATCATCACACACGCGGGCTCGCCGAAGATGTTGGTGCCCGAGATGACCGCCCGGCGCGCGGCGGCCCGACCCGGGACGACGCCCTCGAGCCCGGCCAGCCCGCGGGCCGAGGTGAACTGCTCACCGCGGGCGTCCACCAGGGTGCGTCGGCAGCTCGTCAGCACGACGCTGGGGTGCGTGTCCAGCACGGCGACCTGCTGCTCCAGGCAGCTGGGCTCGAGCAGGTCGTCGCCGCAGACGAGCTTGAGGTAGTCGCCGGTCGCCGCTTCCGTGACACGGGTCCAGTTCGCCGGGGCGCCCCCACCTGCCGGGGTGCGAAGGAGCGTGACCCGGGGCTCGTCGGCGAATCGCTGGATCTTCTCCCAGGTTCCGTCGGTGCTCGAGTGGTCGGCGATGACGAGCTCGAAGTCGGCATACGTCTGGGCGAGGATCGACTCGATGGTCTCCTCGACGAAGTCGACGTTGTTGTACGTGGGGACGACGATCGACACGTGGGCTTGCACAGGCACCTCTTCTTGATGGGCGGCGGTAGTCGTCGGCTCGTGCGGCGGTGCCGACGAGAACTCGTGGCTGCAGGTCAGGCCTCTCCACCACCCGCTCGGCGGAAGGAGAAGGAGCTGTGACCGAACCAGCTCAGGGCCGTGGTGACGAAGACGATGAGGAACTGGGACACGATGGCGGGCCAGTGCAGCACGTAGACGAGGACACCCAGCAGGGCGAGGTTGATGACGAAGGCCACGACGTACACCGAGGCGAACCGCATGAGGTCGCGCCAGAGGTGTCCGTGGACACGGAAGACGACCTTCCGATAGAGCACGAAAGCGCAGAGGATGGAGAAGACGTACGTGAGCACCAGGGCGGGATAGTGACCCCAGCCGTTCCACCGGTGCCCGAGCAGCGCATCGAAGATCACGAACCACAGCGCGCCCACGACGGTGTTGACCCCGCCGACCATGAGGAAGAGCACCCGCTGGTCCTTGATGATCCGGAACAGCGGCCCCTGCGGCCCCGCGATTCCGCCAGGCGCGTGCCCGGCGTCCTCAACCGCACCCGACTCGGACGGGGGACTTGCGTTTCCACCCGTCTCGGGGCGTGTCTCACTGTCAGGCACCCACGGATCCTACAGGGGTTCGGCGCCCGGTCCCCCCACGCCAAGCTGCCGGGACAGCTGGGTCACGGGCACCGCAGGCGGCAGGAACGCGTCGAGGAGCGAACGCTGACGGCTGCCCAGCGCCACGTCCAGAGGAGCCAGCTCGGGGACCATGACCCTCACCGCCGGCGTGCGGTGGATTGCGGCCAGGTTGAGCAACGCAGTGCTGTTGCCGCCGAGGACCAGGCGGGCCCCGACGACCTGCCGGTCGAGCTCCGCGGGCGTGTGTCCGTGCACGAGGTCGAAGCCGGCATACGCCTCTGGCCGCTCCCAGGGGTGGGGCCGCAGCACGAGGCGCAGCCCGGCCGAGGAGACGGCCGCGCTCACCTCGGCGAGGTGGCGGGCATACGCCGGCTGTGACAGCAGGCCGAGCGCCGCCCAGGGCTGGGTGAGGTAGACCACGGTGTCGGCGGACGGCGCTCCGCCCTCGAGGCGGATGCGAAACTCCCGGGCGACGCGCTCGTCGACCCGCCACCCGCTCCCGTCCCGGGCGTAGAGGGACCATCGCTCGTCACTGAGCCACTTCGCGCTGGCGGCCACCGCGAGGGCGCGCACGGTCGAGCGCGGCTCGTGGCCGCCCTCGCGGCGGTAGGCCCGGCGACGCGTGGACCAGGTGCCGAACGAGCCGAGGCCCTCATCGATCACCACGACCCGGGGGCGTCGGCCCCGGTGGGCACGGACGAAGGAGGTCCAGGCACGCACCGACGGGGCCCCCACGCACAGCAGCTGCGCGGTCCGCGGAAGGTCGGCGGACGAGCGCTCGCTGTCCGAGAACCGGACGATGAGACGAGGGTCGTCCACGAGGAGTGCTCGGACGGGGGCCTCACGGGCCTGTCCGTCACCGAACGCATCCCCGGTCGGCCTGATCGTGAGGCGCACCACGCAGTCCTGGGACTCGAGCAGGCAGCGAAGGTACGACGAGGCGTAGAGCAGGTGCGTGCGGGACCGGACCCCCGTCAGCACGAGGTCGAGCGTCTCGGCAGGGTCAGACAACAGGTGGCCTCCCCGCGCGGGTGAGCTGCCAGGCGGTGCGCCAGGACATCGGTCGGCGGGCGCCGGCATCGGTCCGCATGCCCTCCCGCAGCCCTGAGAACCACACTCCCAGCTTCTCGCGGTCGCGGACCCGCGCGATGGTGGCCATCGACCACAGACCCACGTAGACCTCGGCGAGAGGGTGCGGCAGGTTGCGCTTGGCGACCCACACGCGGTTGCGGGCGTTCATCCGGTAGTAGACGGCGTGCCGCGTGGGCTGCGTCGCCGGGTGGTTGACGACGACGTCGGGGCGGTAGTGCAGCCGCCACCCCGCGTCGAGGAGTCGATAGGCCAGGTCGATGCCCTCGTGGCCGTACCAGAAGTGGCCCGGCCAGCCACCGACTGCTTCGAAGGCGCTGCGGCGGACGGTGCACACGCCCTCCCAGAAGACGACCACCTCGCCGGGGCGTCCGCCGTCGGTCGTACGCAGCCGAGGCACCCACCGCCGCGGCGTCGGCCGCCCGTCGGGGTCCGCCCCGCGCGGCTGCACGACCGCGACGCGCTCGTCGTCATAGTCCTCCACGAGACGCCGGAGCACATCGGTGGTGGGCAGCACGGCGTCGTCGTCGTAGAAGAAGAGCACCTCGCCACGCACCGCCCGCGCCCCGACATTGCGTCCCTCGGGGATGCCGACGTTCTCCACGAGGTGCACGGTGCGCACGCCGGCGGGCACGTCCACCGGCTCCCAACCGTTGCCGACGAGCACGACGTCGAGGTCGACACCCTCCTGGGCGATGAGCGTCGCCAGCGCTCTGGCGAGCTCGGCGGGTCGGTTTCCCATCGACAGGACGACGGCGCCCACTGTGGTCGGCGCCGGCATCATCGCTCCTGCGGTCGTCTGGGTCCGGACAGGACCCCGGGTGGCTGCGGTGGGGTGGGGTGCCGTCCAGGGGCGCTCCCGCTCCCGTACGGCATCGCTATTGTAGTCAGGTCATCCGGAAGGGCTCAGCCTTCGTTCCGGGGACCCACCACGAGAGGACCACGAGTTGACCGCCCATGTGAGCGACCAGGACGTCCAGCGCGACCCCATCTCCGGAGCACGCATCCTCGTCGGCGACATGCTGATGTGGTCCGACCTTGCGACGCTCGAGACGCCGCTGGCGGTCCGCGAGGTGGTCAGGACCGCGATCGCGGCACAGCGTCCGCGGCGCGTCCTGCTGGCCGGCCCGAGGGCGGGGCTGCTCGTCGACGCGGTCCCCACCGACGTACGCGTCGACCTGCTCGTCCGCGCGCTGCCCGACGCCCGTCTCCTGGGTGACCGTGCCGGGCTGCACGAGAGCTCGGACATCTACTGCGGCGGCCTCGACGTGTTCGCCCCGGGGCACAGCTACGACCTCATCGTCGCCCTCGGTGGTCCCGAGCGGCTCCTCGGTCCCGACTCGCGGGGCCTGACCGAGGCCGAGACGGTGGCGCGACTCGCCGCGCTCCTCGACGACGGCGGGCCGCCTCGTGCTCGACCTCGCCAACGAGATGGGGTTCACCGACCTGGTGTCGTCCCTGCCCGACGCGACGCTCGAGTCCGACGCCGGATGGCATGTCGGTGCGGCTGGCTTCAGCCCCCGGCACCTCTTCGCCCGGGAGCGGTCGAGCATCCTCGAGGCCGAGGGCCTGCAGGCCGAGGCCACCTTCGCGGCGCTGCCCTCCGTGGACCACCACAGCCTGCTCGTCCACCACGAGGCAGTCGAGCACGAGCGCCTGCGCGATCGCGTCGGGGTGCTCGCGGGGCAGGCGATGGACCAGCACTTCTCGACGACACCGATGCTGCGTGAGCCACGAACGGCGCTCCAGCGCATCGTCGACGCCCGGATGCTCGATGGGCTCGCGCCGGCATGGGTCGTGGTGGCGACGAAGGGCGAGCCGACGGTGCACGTGCCCGACTACCCGGCGATCGTGGCTGCCGAGCCGGAGACCGACAACCCCTGGAGCACCGTCGCGGTGGTGTCGGCCGACGACACGGAGACGCTGTCCTGGGCGAGTGCGCGCACCGACGACGAGATGAGCGAAGGGCAAGCTGTCCCGCACGCTGGTCCCCTCGACCGGAGGACGCTCGTTCGAGCTCGAACTTCGACAGGCCTGCGCGACGCGCCGCCACGCTGCCATCCGCAGCCGGGTGCGAGCGTATGCCGCGTGGCTGGCGGACGTCGGGGTGTGGACCTCGGAGACGGCCGAGCGCCGCTACTTCGCCACCCCAGCCAACACCCTCGTCGACGGCGACCGGCTCGCCCTCGCCGACGCATCCTGGCGACGTACCGGGGTGGTCTCCGCCGAGGACGCCCTCGTCCGGGGACTCCGCGACTTCGCGCGACGCCTTCTCGCGTCCGGCTCGCCGCACCCGTGGCGCCCCTCCGTGACGCCCGACGAGCTGACGATCACGCTTGCGTCGATGACGGGCCTCACCGTCACTCCCGCGGCGATCGTCCGCGTGGCGCGCATCGAGGCGGAGGTGGCCTCCACCGTCGCCGGACATCCCGAGGACATCGACGAGCTGCTCTCCCGCAACATCGAGCAGGGTGAGTTCGCCAGGGACCTCCCAGCGCCCGACGAGATCGGCTTCCGGGAGCTGCTCACCCACCACCGGGTCGTCTCCCGAGAGCTGCGCGAGAAGCAGGGTCAGGTCAGGTGGCTCGAAGGTACCCTGCGCCACCGCGACCGTTACATCCGCAGGCTGGAGAAGGTCATCGAGCGCTATGAGGAGACGTTGACCTACCGCGCCGTCGAGGCGCTCCGGGCGCCGCGGCGCATCGCCACGGAGAAGGCGGTCTCCGTCGCCAAGTCGACCGCCCAGGACGCCCTGCCACCCGGCGCACTGAACAAGGCCCGACAGCTGGCGGCCCGCGTCCTCAAGTGACCTCGGTGGTGGTGGCCCAGGCGAGCCCCTGGGCCACCACCACGTCCGCCACGCGGCGGATCACCCAGTGCACCTCGAGCCCGTCCCGTCGGACCGGGCTCGAGGTGACGGGCGCACCAGCGACCAGTACCACCATCGGGACGTCAGCCAGCTTGGCGAGGACCTCGGTCGCGCACCACAGGTCCCAGAAGCGCTGCGGGTCCATCGCACCATGGGGCCGCCACCGGGACGCCACCCACGTGGGAACCGGTTGACGACCCAGTTCGGCATCGACGGCGTGGGCCACTGGCGCGTCGTCGACGGACACGTCCCCCGCCGGACCCGGACGGCGGCCCGGAGGGACGACCCAGCAGACCACCCTGCCGTCCGCGAGGTAGGAGTGCGCGCCTCCCTGGCAGCGATGGTCGACGCGTGCCTCGATGACGAGCAGGTGCTCGCGGACGGCCCGAGAGAGCCGGTCCGCGCGGGTGTCCATCAGATGCTGTTGCCGCCGTCGACCGTGATGACCTGGCCGTTGATGTTGGTGTCGTGGAAGAGCAGCGTGTTGACCACCGGCACGATGTTGTCGGGCTCGACGAGACGGCCGGACGGCGTGCGCCGGGTGATCGTGTCGAGCTGGGTCTGGCCGAGCACCGAGCTCATCTCGGAGGCGAAGAAGCCCGGCGCGACGCTGTTGACCAGCGCACGTCCGTGCATCTCGCGGGCCAGCGTGCGCATGGCGCTGTCGAGGCCCACCCTTGGTCGCCGAGTAGGCGACCAGTCCGGAGTAGCCGCGCTGGGCGCAGACGGACGTCACCATGACGATGCGGCCACGGTTGCCCTTGGCCATGATCCGGCGCAGCACGGCCCGAGCCAGCAGCAGCGGCGCCGTCAGGTTCGTCTCGATGATCTTGGCGATCTGCTCTGGCGAGGTGTGCACGTGCAGGCTGTCCTGGCCCATCGCGGCATTGTTGACGAGGGCGTCGATCGGGCCGAGGCGGCTCTCGGCTTCCTTGAGGAAGGCGTTGATGGCCTTGACGTCGGTGACGTCGACCGACGCCGCGACGACACGGTCGGGGTTGGCGGCAGCCACGGCCTCGAGCTCAGGGGTGACCGTGCGCGCGAAGGCAGCCACCTTGGCTCCCTGCGCGAGGATGTCCTCGACGATGGCCAGGCCGAGTCCGCGCGAGCCGCCTGAGACGACGACCACGGTTGCGGGGCCGATGGGTTCGGTCTTGTCAGACATCGCTCTTCAGGGTCTCCTTGATCGGGATGTGGTCCAGGAACCGCACCCGCCGGGGCACGGAGTAGTCGGGGAGGCGCGCGGCGCACCACGCGGTGCAGCTCGGCGTCGCTGGCCTCCCCCGAGAGCACGACGTCGGCGGTCACGATGCTGCCGACGATCGGGGCCTTGCGGCCGCGGACGGAGGCCCAGGCCACCGCGGGGTGCGCCTGCAGGACGTCGCGCACCGCCGAGGCGGACGCCTTGGCTCCCCCGACGTTGATCTCGTCGGAGGCGATGCGGCCGGTGATGAGGACACGACCGTCGACCACCTCGACGCGGTCACCGGTGCGCAGCACCCGGTCGATGCCCTCGCCACGCTTCGGCGAGGCGATGAGCAGCTCGCCGTCGTCGATGGTCAGGGTCGCCCGACCGTCCATCTCGCGCCCGAGCCACTCCTGCGGGAAGCCGGCTCGTCCGTCGTGGACGGCGATCGTCGCGCCCGCCTCGCTCGAGGCGTAGATCCACGAGACGCGGGCCGACGGGAACATCTCGGTCAGGCGGGTCAGGATCGCCTGGTCCACCGGCTCGCCGCCGAGGGTCACCTGCTCGAGAGGCAGGGCTGCGACGCTCTCGGGGTCGCGGTAGAGCGCCTGGCGCCAGAACGTCGGGAGTGCCGGAGGCCGCGGTCACGCCGACCTCGAGGGCACGCGCCGGCCACGTGTCCAGCTCGTCGGGCTCGATGAAGAGGACGTCCTGGCCGGGGTGGGCGATGCTCAGCGTCACGACCTGCCACCACGCGTAGGCGCCGTGCGCGTACGGGCACAGCCAGGTGCGACGCGGCTGGTCACCGGCCACGGTCGTGAGCGACGCGAGCGTGTGGGCGACCTGCTTCGGACGGCCGGTGCTCCCGCTCGTCAGCAGCCAGACGCGACCGGCGGTCGCGTCGCGCCGGGCCGTCGGCGGGGCGATGTCGGTCGCCGTCCACGACGGCCAGCCCGGCGCTGCGCAGGTCGTCGGCGAGGTCCGGGGTGACGCGCGTGCGCGAGGCGACGAGAACCTCCCCGTGACCGGTCGCTGCCGCCCACACGGCGCGAGCGGCGTCGTGGTTGTCGCGCACGAGGACGGCCGCCGCGTCCGGCAGCGGCATGCTCTCGAGCTCGTCCCAGCGGCCGTCGAAGCCGCGGGTGATGATCCGGTTCGCGGCGCCGGCGAGACCGCCAGCTCCCGCGCTCACGCGGCCTGGAGCTGCTCGAGGAAGTCGAGCACGTCCGAGATCGTGGCGATCTGGCGCAGCTCGGGCGCATCGAAGTTCAGCTCCTCGCCGATCTCGTCCTCGACGCGGAGGGCCAGCTCGGAGAAGTCGAGCGAACGGAAGCCGATCTTCTCGAGGTTTGCAGCATCGTCCTCGGGCATCGACTTGCCCTGGGCCTGAAGGACCTCGGCCATCATCGTCCGGATCGCGTCACGGCTCAGTGCGCTCATGTTTCCGCCTTGGGCTGGGGATTGGGGCGTCCGGTAGTCTAACAACGAATCCCCCACCGACTGCCGCGGCCCCATGGAGCCCGCGGCGTCCTCATGAGGAGGGCCAGATGCTCCGCCCCGCAACCGATGCCGACAGCCCAGACGTGCTCCGGTGGCGCAACCACCCCGAGGTCCGTGCCGTGTCCCTGACCCAGCACGAGATCAGCGAAGAGGAGCACGCGGCGTACTGGGCGGCCACCCAGGAGAGCGACGCCCGCGAGATCTACATCTTCGAGCGGCACGACGTGCCGTCCGGAGTCGTGACCTACTTCGACATCGACCGTGAGGCCGGCAGTGCGTGGTGGGGCTACTACCTCGACAACGACGGTCTCAAGGAGCGGGGTGAGCTGCTGCCGGCCTGGATCGAGATCCAACGTCAGGCCAAGCGCCTCGCGTTCGACGAGCTCGGCCTGACGGTTCTCGAGGGCGAGGTCCTCGAGGCGAACGAGGCCGTTCGCCGGTTCAACCGGCGAAATGGTTTCGAGGAGATCGAGCGTTACACCCAAGACATCGACGGCACCCCGACGCCCGTGCTGCGGGTTCGAGCCACGAAGGACTGAACGACAAATGAGCACCCCTGTCGAAACACCAGCAACGACGTCCCTGTCGATCGGCGGCATCCCCGTCGGCCCCGACGCGCCGCCGTTCATCATCGCCGAGATGTCGGGCAACCACGACGGCAGCCTGGACAAGGCCCTCGAGATCGTCCGCATGGCCGCCAAGGCCGGCGCCCACGCGATCAAGCTCCAGACGTACACGGCCGACACGATCACCATCGATGTCGACAAGCCCGAGTTCCGCCTCTCCGAGGGCCACGAGCTGTGGGGCTCTCGCCGCCTCTACGAGCTGTACGAGGAGGCCCACACCCCTGGGAGTGGCACAAGCCCATCTTCGACCTGGCCCGTGAGCTCGGGATCCTCGCCTTCTCCAGTCCCTTCGACCCGACGGCGGTCGAGTTCCTCGAGGGCCTCGAGGTCCCCGCCTACAAGATCGCGTCGTCCGAGATCGTCGACCTTCCCCTCATCCGCCTGGCCGCCCAGACCGGCAAGCCGCTCATCATCTCCACGGGCATGGCGTCCGTCGGCGAGATCGCCGCAGCCGTCGAGGCCGCGCACTCGACCGGCAACCGTCAGGTGATGCTGCTCTCCTGCACCGTGAGCTACCCCGCCGACCCCGCCTCGTCGAACCTGCGCGGCATCCCGGTCATGCGCGAGGCCTTCGGCGTCCCCGTCGGGCCTGTCCGACCACACGATGGGCATCGGCGCTGCCGTCGCCTCCGTCGCGTTCGGCTCGGTGCTCGTCGAGAAGCACGTCACGATGTCGCGTGAGGAGGGCGGGGTCGACTCGGCCTTCTCCCTCGAGCCCGACGAGCTCGCCGCCCTCGTCCGCGAGACCAAGGTCGCGTGGCAGGCCCTCGGCGAGCCGCGGATCGGCGCCCGAGAGGCCGAGCGCGAGGGTCTGCGCTTCCGTCGCTCGCTCTTCGTCGTCGAGGACGTCAAGGCCGGCGACCTCGTGACGGCGGCCAACGTGCGCTCGATCCGCCCCGCCAACGGCCTGCCGCCGGACGCGTTCTCGCTCGTCGAGTCAAAGCGCTTCACCCGGGACGTCGAGCGCGGAACGCCGATGTCGTGGGACCTCGTCTGATCCCGAGGTGATGACGAAGGGGCCCCGACCGCACGCGGTCGGGGCCCTTCGGCGTCGGGTGACCGGCACCCGGACGTGACGCGGCCGTCAGGCTCGCGGCTGCACGGCCGGCTCCTCGGCCGGGTCCTCGGCCGCATCGGACACGGGCGCCGCGGTGCCCGTGGTCTCTGCAGCCTCCGGCTCGTCGGCCCGAGGATCGGACTCGCTCGTGGCCCTCGGCCTCGCGGCAGGCCCATGGTCGTCGGCGACCTCGTCCGTGTCGTCGACGGAGGAGTGCATCGAGGTCAGCTCGTCCAAGGGGTCGACGTCGCCGGGGGCTCGGTGGCTCTCGGCGCGGTGCTGGCGACGGCGACGTCGGGCGAAGGGCGACGGCTCGTCCTCCAGGGGCGGCGCCGGAGGCGGCGGACCCGGCAGGGCGATCTCCGGGGCCCACCCGAACGCGTCGATGACCTCCTCCGGCAGGAGCATCTCGTCGGCTCCGAGCTCGCGGTCGGCGACCTCCGCCGCGTAGTCCATCGGAACGGAGAACTGGTGCATCTCGGGCCAGATCCGTCGCGGCTTGCCCACACCACCGAGCACGGCGTGGTCGGACTCGAGGGCCATCGGGTCGCCGTAGACGCCGACCTCGACGCCAGCCGACGCGGCATACAGGATCGCGCTGCTCATCCGGTTGCTGACGACGCGCTTGTGCTGGCGCATCTCGTGCAGCTGGCGGTAGAGGAAGGCGACGTCGGTGTCCTGCCAGAGGTAGCCGCGCTGTCCGTGGGTGACGACGCGCACGCCGGCGTCCTCGTACTCGCGACGCACCTTCGGGTTGTCGTACTCGTTCCAGTGGAGGCAGACGGTGATGGGCACGTCGCCCTCGGCTGCCTTCACCTCTTCGACGTATGCCGTGTGGCTGCCGAGGACCTGCTGCCCCTCCCAACCGTGGAAGGGGTAGACGATCGTGCCGGTGCGCGGCTCGGCCGTGTCGAGCCACTCCCGCTGCCGCTCGAGCTCGAGCAGGTAGAGCCAGGGAGCGCCGACGACCATGTAGTTGCGCAGGCCGGCGGCCCAGCCGCGCCGGGCGCAGGCCTCGGACCAGACGAACTTGGGGTACTGCGGTGTGAAGACCGTGCCGACCGCGAAACCGTCGTGCATGTTCCAGCCATGCTGGAGGTAGCCCCAGATGCGCGGCGGGTGCTCGAGACCGACGTAGCGGGCCATGATGTGGGCATGCCCGTAGAAATGGTTGGCGTGATGCATGCGCTCAGCCCCCGACGGCGGCGCGGACGGCGTCGATGACCTTGTCGACCTGCGCGTCGGTCAGCTCGGCGTGCATGGGGAGCGAGAGCTCCTCGGCGTAGAACTGCTCCGCGTTGGGGCACATCCCCCGCTTGAACCCGAGGTCCTCGAAGAGCGGGTGCCAGTAGACCGGGAGGTAGTTCACCTGCACGCCGACGCCGTCGGCCCGCATCGCGTCGAAGACCTCACGGCGGCGGCCGCCCAGGACGCGCAGCGGGTAGAGGTGCCAGATGGGGTCGACGTACTCGCGCTGGGTCGGCAGACGGATGCCGTCGACGCCCGCGAGTCCCTCCTGGTAGCGCGCGAAGATCGCGGCGCGGCGGGCCTTGAACGCCTCGAGGCGCTTCAGCTGGCTCAGGCCGAGGGCCGCGAGCACGTCGGGCAGCCGGTAGTTGAGGCCGTACTCGTGGACCTCCTGGTGCCAGGGGCCCTCGTCGGGGTAACGCATGTCGATCGCGGTCGCGCACGAGGCCGATGAAGTGGAACGCGTGCGCCCGCCGACCCAGCTCGGCGTCGAGCGTGGCGACGGCGCCGCCCTCGGCGGTCGTCATGTTCTTCGTCGGGAAGAAGGAGAAGGTCGTGAGGTCGGCGAGGGACCCGACCGGTCGGCCCTTGTACGTGGAGCCGATCGAGTGGGCGGCGTCCTCGAGGACGAGCGCGCCGACCCGACGGGCCGTCTCGGAGATCGCGTCGATCTCGATGGGGTGTCCCGCGTAGTCGACACCGGCGATGACCTTGGTCTCGTCGGTCACCGCGTCGTCGAGGGCGACCGGGTCGATGTTGGCGGTGTCCTCCTCGACGTCGACGAAGCGGATCGTGGCGCCGAGGGCGAGGGCGCACGACGCGGTGGCGACGAACGTCATCGGCGTCGTCACGACCTCGTCGCCGCGACCGACGCCGGCCGCGGCATACGCGATGTGCAGGGCGGCCGTGCCGCTCGTCGCGCTGACACAGCGGGTGGCACCGGTGCGGGCCTCGAGCTCGTGCTCGAAGGCCGTGACGGTCGGGCCCGTGGTGAGCCAGTCACCGCGCAGGACCCGCGGCCACCGCCTCGATGTCGTCCTCGTTGACCGACTGGCGTCCGTAGGGGATCACCTCAGATACCCGCCTCGAGCATCTGGCGGATCTCATCGGCGCCGATCCACATGGTCGTTCTTGTCGGAAGCGCAGTGGAAGCCCTCGCGGGACGGGCTTGCCGTCGGTGCGCGGCACGTAGCCCCACGTCGCGAGCTCGGGCTCGAGCACGTAGTACTTGCCGTCCATGATCATGATGGCGCGGCGACCCTCCTCGGGGCTGATCATCTCCTCGTGGAGCTTCTCGCCGGGGCGCAGGCCGATGTCGTGCATCTTGGCGCCGGGGGCGATGGCCTGCGCGAGGTCGGTGACGAGGTGCGACGGGATGTGCGGCACGACGAGCTCACCACCCTGCATGAGCTCGAAGGTGTCGAGGACCATCTGGACGGCCTCGGGCAGCGTGATGAGGAAGCGCGTGCAGCGCAGGTCGGTGATCGGCAGCGACTCCCCCGCCTCGTGGAGGGCACGGAACTTGGGGATGATCGAGCCGCGCGAGCCCGTGACGTTGCCGTAGCGCACGACGGCGAAACGGGACGGGTACTGCGCGGCGTAGTGGTTGCCGAGGATGAAGAGCTTGTCGGCGGTGAGCTTGGTGGCGCCGTAGAGGTTGATCGGCGAGCGACGCCTTGTCGGTCGAGAGGGCGACGACCTTCTTGACGCCCGCGTCGATGCAGGCCTCGATGACGTTCTGGCTGCCGAGGACGTTGGTCTTGACGAACTCGTGCGGGTTGTACTCGCCGGTGTCGACCTGCTTCAGCGCGGCAGCGTGCACGACGTAGTCGGTGCCGTGCATGGCCCGGCGGAGGCGGTCGAGGTCGCGGACGTCACCGATGAACCAGCGCAGGCGCGGGTCGTCGTTGAAGAGCTGCCGGACCTCCCACTGCTTCAGCTCGTCACGGCTGTAGATGATGACCCGCTTGGGGTTGTGGTTGTCGAGCACCTCGCGGATGAACGCCTTGCCGAAGGACCCGGTCCCACCTGTGACGAGGATCGACGACCCTTCGAGAATGCTCACCCTTTGACCTCCTGGTCGTTATCGGAACCAACAACAGGCCGCCGATGTCGCGGTAGCCTGTCGGCAACGCGCAGCGCGCCACCCGAGAGATTAACAGTATCCGTGTGTCCCCTTCTCCCGTGGCGCCGCCCGCGGGAGCGCCCGGAGCTACGGCACACTGTGCGCATGCGTCTTCATGTCGGCCTCCGCTGCGACGGCGGGGCCGAGCTCGGCGTGGGTCACGTGATCCGCTGCCTGGCCCTCGCCGACGAGCTCCTCGCGCGAGGCGCCGAGGTCACCCTGGTCGGTGACGTCGGCGACGTGGCCTGGGTCGAGGAACAGGTCCGCGAGCGCGGACTCGACCACATTCAGGCTCCGGGTGATGCCGACGGCCTGACGGCTCTGGCGGCGCGTCTGGGGCTCGATGCCATGGTGCTCGACGGCTACCACCTCGATCCGCAGTGCGGCACGTCGCTGCGCGCCACCGGTGTCGTCGTTCTCGCCATCTCCGACGGGCCGTTCGGGGCCGAGCAGGAAGCCGACATCGTCCTCGACCAGAACCTCGGCGCGGTCGCCGACCCGGCACGGTCGGGCACCGTCCTCGCCGGCCTCGACTTCGTCCTCTTTCGCGACCAGGTCCTGCGTCACCGGCGCTCCCCGCGGTCCCTCGACCCCGCGAGCTCGCCACCTCGGGTGCTCACGGTCTTCGGTGGCACCGACCCGTATGCCGCGGGGCCGGTCGTCGTGCCCCTCCTCCTCGCGACGGGGCTGCCGGTGCACGTCGTCGCCGTCGCGCCGCGTCCCGAGATCGCCGAGCAGTTGCGTGCGCTCGAGACGGGCGCGGGACAGACGATCGAGGTCGTTGCGCCCGTCGAGGACCTCGCCGCGCTCGCCGTCACCTGCGACCTGGCCGTCACGGCGGCCGGCTCGTCGGTCTGGGAGTTCCTCTGCCTGGGGGTCGCCGCGGCCTTGATCTGTGTCACCGACAACCAGGCGGTGGGCTACGACGCCGTGTCGGCCCAGGGGGTCGCCGTGCCCGTCGGTCAGCTCGCCGCCCTCCGCGACGACCCGCAGGCCCGCGACGCCGGTGTCGACGCGCTCCGACGTCTGGTCGGCGATCCGGCCGCACGCCGGGCACTGGCAGAGCGCGGTCAGCGCCTGGTCGACGGACGCGGGCGCCAGCGGGTCGCCGATGCCCTCGAGCACCACCAGCCCGACCACCACCACCCTCGAGGATGAGGCCTGCATGACTCGCGCACGACCCGCCACCACCGACCTGCCCACGTACGGACCGACGTTCGATGCGATGTGCGCAGCAGCGTCCATCCACTGGCGGACCACCCTTCCGGCACCACCCGACGACGCACCTGTCGTCGTGGTCGACGTGCTGATGCAGGACCTCCGTCTCGCCCTGCGCGCCCTGACGCTGGCCAACAGCCTGCGCCGTCTCCAGCCCTCGCGGCTCGTCGCCCTGGTCGGGCCCGACCGACTTCCACCGCGCTCGTCAGCGTCGCCGTGCCGCCCGGCTCCCCCCGACTCGCCACCATCGTCCTGCGTAGTGACCTGGACCGTCGCAACGGTCGGCTACCGCAGGCGGCTGTCGGGCTGCGGATCAACGTCATGACCGTCACCACGGACCCCTGCGTCCAGTAGCAACGAGCCAGGAGAACCAGTGCCCCGCACCCGCGTCGTCATCCAGTCCCGCCTCAACTCCTCCCGTCTCCCCGGCAAGGCCATGCTCACGATCGCCGGTATGCCGCTCATCGAGCTGGTCGCACGCCGGGCGGGTCGCACGGGACACGAGGTCGTCGTCGCGACGAGCGCCGAGCAGTACGACGAACGCATCGCCAGCCACCTGCACTCCGTCGGGATCCACGTCGTGCGTGGCTCGCTCGACGACGTGCTCGGACGATTCGTCCAGGCGACCGCCGACCTGGACGAGACCGACCGGGTGGTGCGGCTCACCGGTGACAACCCGCTCGCGGACGCCGACCTGGTCGACGAGCTCATTGCGGCCGTGGACGCCTCGGGTCACACCTACGGCAGGGTCGACATCGACCAGGTGCCCGAAGGGCTCGGCGCAGAGGTGTTCACCGTTCGGGCCCTGCGTGATGCCGCTGAGCAGGCCACGGCCGCCTACGACCGGGAGCACGTCACGCCGTGGCTGAGGCGAACGCTCGGTGAGCTGCTGTTCGTGCCGGTCGGCTGCCCGGACGACGTCAGCGCCTACCGTGCCACGGTAGACGTCCTCGGCGACTATGTGCGCGTCTCGAGCCTCTTCGACGGCGAGCAGGATCCGGTGGGGCGGCCCTGGGCCACGCTGATGACGCGCCTGGTGGACCGCGTCGATCGGGCAGGAACGCGAGTGACCGCAGTGCGCACCGACGCCGGACCCATGTCGCAGGTCGTGCTCTCGGCCCGCAACTTCGACGCCGCGACGCGGGACGAGCGTCCGGCGGAGCGCGCAGAACGGTTGCGCTCGCTGATCGCCCAGGCCATCGAGCGAGGTGTCACCCACATCGAGGTCGGGCGTGGTGACGGGCGAAGCGAGGAGCTGCTGAAGGCGTGCGCCGAGCCCGCCCTGGTGAAGAGGTTCGGCATCATCTCCCGCGTGGCGCCGCGCTCGCTCGGAGGGTCCGGCTCACCCGTCGCGGACGAGCTCGCCGTGGAGGCGGCGGTCGAGCGCACGTTCGCCAACCTCGGTCGGCGGGGAGTGGACGTGCTCGTCTTCCCCGGCGCGGTCTCCGCTGAGCGAGGCTGGGCGAGAGGTCGCGCGTACCGCGACGAGGGGTTGGTGTCCGCGCTCGGTCTCGTGGCCGAGGGCGCTGCCGACCTGGCGTGGGCCCTGGGCACGCCCGACGTCGCCTACGTCGAGGTCCGCAGCGACCTCCTCGACCGGGCGACGCTGAGGGCCCTGCGCGATCGAGGCTGCGCCCTCGCCGTCGAGGCCGGCGGCAAGGAGCTGCCGGACTGGGCCACGACCGGCCTGGTCACCGCCGTGGATCCGGCCACGCTGGACCGGGACATCCGTGCCGTCCAGGCCACGCGCTCGTCCTGACCCTGGCGCGACCCACGACCTCCCCGGCCGGTAGGCCCGGGCAGCCCGGGCAGCCCGGTCAGCTGGGGTTGGCGTTGTAGAGGTCGAGGATCTCGTCCATCGACCCGTCGGCCTCGAGCCGGCCGCTCCTGAGGTAGAGACCACGGGTGCAGAACCGGCGGAGGTCGGGCTCGGAGTGGGACACCAGGAAGAGCGTCCGGCCCTCGGCGAGCAGCGACTCCATGCGCTGGTAGCACTTCTCGCGGAAGTCCTTGTCGCCGACCGCGAGCACCTCGTCGACGAGCACGATGGGTTCGTCGAGCGTCGTGATGAGGGCGAAGCCGAGTCGCACCTGCATGCCCGAGGAGAAGTGTCGGAACGGCATGTCCAGACCCTGCCTGACCTGCGGCCCCGCGAAGTCGACGATCGAGTCGAAGCGCTCGGCGATGGCCTGCTTGTCCAGACCGTGCAGGCCCGCCGCCAGCACGACGTTCTCGCGCGCCGTCAGCTCGCCGAGGAAGCCCCCGGTGAGCTCGATGAGCGGCGCCACCCCTCCGGACACCTCGACGCTGCCCTCGTCAGGCAGCAGCACTCCGGCGATGGCCTTGAGCAGGGTGCTCTTGCCGCCACCGTTGGAGCCGACGAGGCCGACCGCCTCACCGGGGCCGACCGAGAACGAGATGTCCTTGAGGGCCCAGAAGGTCTCCTTGGACGAGGTGTTCTCCCGCCGCAGCACCATCTCGCGGAGCGAGAGCTTGCGTCGACGTGAGCGGTAGAACTCGATCCCGAGACCGTTGACGTCGATGACGTTGTCGTTGCCGGCTGGACGGGCTGCCAGGCGCGCCACGTCAGATCTCCTTGAGGACGGCGCGCTCCATGCGCGCGAAAGCGACGGCGCCCCAGACGAGCAGGCCCACCGACATGAGGGTTCCGGTGACGAGCGGTTGCACCTGGAGGGGCGCGGAGAAGAAGCCCGCGCGGTACAGCTCGAGGATGCCGCTGAGCGGGTTGAACCAGAGCACCCGTTGCAGCCATTCGGGAGCGATGTTGAGGGTGTAGATGATCGGGGTGCCATAGAAGAGCATTCGCAGCACGATGCGCACGACACGGATCGTGTCGTCGGCGAGCACGGTGGCGGGCGCGAGCAGCAGCCCGATGCCGGTCTGGAGCACGAACTGCAGCAGCAAGCCGACCGGAAAGAGGATCAAGCGCCAGTTGAGCGTCGTGTCACCCTTCGCCACGTAGACGGCCGCGAAGGCGAACAGCACTGGCAAGGACAGGAGGAACTCGACCCCCTTGGCGATGACGACGCGAATGACCCAGAGCTCGCGCGGCAGGTTCGTCGACCGCACCAGCCTCGCCTCGGCCACGAGCGCCCGCGCGCTCTCGTTGATCGAGGCGTTGAACCACTGCCAGGGCAGCAGACCGAGGAGCAGGAAGAGGAAGTACGGCTTGTGGCCCGCGTCGGGGCGCTTGAAGATGACGGCGAAGACGACGAAGTAGATCAGCGCCATCGCGAGCGGGTCGATGATCGTCCACAGGTAGCCGAGCCAGCTGCGGGCGTAGCGGACCCTCAGGTCTCGCCTGACGAGCGTGTCGAGGATGGCTTTGCGCGCCCAGATCCCGCGATAGCGTTCGATCACCACGCCTCCTCTCCTTCGGGGACGAGCTGGTCGGGGCGGCTGGTGAGGAAGCCCCAGCCCCAGCTGCCGTGCATCGTCGCGAGCACCCCCGGAACCCGAACCGCCACCGCCGGGCGCCTCGTGACGGGCGATGGCGACTCCACCGATGCCGACGCCTGCCGCGTACGCGGCAGGGATGGCCCACAGCGGGCGCCATACCAGACCACCGACGAGGCCCACCGCCACTGCCACGAGTGCCGTGGGCGGCGGCGAGGTACCGGGCGTTGATGGAGCCCTTGTGGCGGGTGGCCACGACGCGACGCCAGCGGCCGTAGTCGCGGTACTGGCGGCTGAGCGCACGCAGGGTCGGCCGGGGCCGGTACTTCACGGTCAGCGCGGGGTCGAACCAGACGACTCCACCCGCCTGGCGGATGCGGTAGTTGAGCTCCCAGTCCTGGGCACGGGTGAACCGCGGGTCGTACCCGCCTGCGGCATCGAGCCATTCGCGGCGGAAGACCCCGAGGTAGACGGTGTCGGCGGGCCCGGGCTGGCCGCCGGTGTGGAAGCGGGCGCCCCCGACCCCGAGGGGCGAGGTCATCGCCACCGCGACGGCGCGCTCGAGGTCTGTGACGCCCTCGGCGAGCATGACGCCACCCACGTTGGCCGCGCCGGTCTCCTCGAGCACGCGTACAGCGTGCTCGATGTACCCGTCGCTGAGGAACCCGTGCCCGTCAACACGCACGATGATGTCGTGTGCTGCCGAGGCGACGGCGAGGTTGAGCGCCTCCGGCGTACGGCCCGACGGGTTCTCCACGACGGTGATCCGCGGATCGCGCTCGGCGAGCCGTTCGGCGACCCCGAGGGTGTCGTCGTGGCCGGGGCCGACGGCGAGCACGATCTGCATCTCGCCGGGGTAGCGCTGGGCGACGACCGCGCCGACCGCCTCCTCCAGGTGCCGCTCCTCGTTGAGCAGCGGCATGATGACGCTGACCGGAGGTGTTGGGTCCACGCGCGGGAGTCCTTCTCGTCAGGGTTCGGAGACTTGGGGCAGGCATCGCGATCCCGCACCGGCCGCAACAGGGCTGGAACAGCCTACTGCCCCGAGAACCTACAGCCCGCCAGCGCGGAGGCCGTCAGCCGGCCCGGTGGCCAGAGCGGACGCCGACCGTCACCTCAGCAGCTGACGGGCCATGACGATGCGCTGGACCTGGTTGGTGCCCTCGTAGATCTGGGTGATCTTCGCGTCGCGCATCATCCGCTCGAGCGGGAAGTCGCGTCGTGTAGCCGGCGCCACCGAGCAGCTGGACGGCATCGGTCGTGACCTTCATCGCCACGTCCGAGGCGTAGCACTTGGCGGCCGCGCCGAAGAAGGTGAGGTCCTTGTCGCCGCGCTCGGACTTGGCGGCCGCGACGTAGACCATCTGGCGCGCGGCCTCGAGCTCCATCGCCATGTCGGCGAGCATGAACTGGATGCCCTGGAAGTCGGCGATGCGCTTGCCGAACTGCTTGCGCTCCTTGACGTACGCGACGGCCTGGTCGAGCGCGCCCTGCGCGATCCCGACGGCCTGGGCGCCGATGGTGACCCGCGTGTGGTCGAGCGTGCGCAGCGCGATCTTGAGGCCGTCACCCACCTGACCGACGACGCGGTCACCCGGGATCCGCACGTTGTCGAAGTGGAGCTCGCGCGTCGGGCTGCCCTTGATGCCGAGCTTGCGTTCCTTCTCGCCGAAGGTGAAGCCCTCGTCGGACTTCTCGAGGACGAAGGCCGTGACGTTGCCGCCGCGGGGGCCGTCGGGGTCGGTGACGGCGAGCACGGTGTAGTACTCGGACACGCCGGCGTTGGTGATCCACGACTTCTGCCCGTTGACGACCCAGCCGTCGCCGTCCTGACGCGCGCGGCACCTCATCGCCGCGGTGTCGGAGCCGGCCTCGCGCTCGGAGAGGCCGTAGGAGAACGTCGTCCGGCCCTGGGCGAGCGGCGTGAGGTAGCGGCGCTTGACGTCGTCGCTGGCGGCCAGGATGAGCGGGAGCGAGCCGAGCTTGTTGACCGCCGGGATGAGCGAGGCGGCCGCGTCGACCCGGGCCACCTCCTCGATGACGATGCACGTCGCGAGGGCGTCCGCACCGACGCCGTCGTACTCCTCGGGCACGTGGGGCGCGAAGAAGTCGGAGGCGACGAGGGCGTCGTGCGCCTCCTGCGGGTAGCGCGCCTCCGCGTCGACGGCGGCGGCATACGGGGCGATCTTGTCCTCGGCGACCGCGCGGACGGCCTCTCGCAGGGACTCGTGGTCCTCGCTCGTCCGGAACAGGTCGAAGTCGGGGTTCGTGCTCACGCAGGGATCCTACTCGCGGGTTTCGATTAGTAGGACGTCCTCGTGATCGACGCCACGGCCACCGCGTGCCGGACGCGCGGGCGTCCCACGATGAGGACGTCGACTCCTCTCGGTGGCGCAGGCATACGTAGACTTCCGGCAGGTCATGAGTGTCAGCGACAAGCCCCGGCTCGCTGGCCGGCAACCCTCCAACCGCGGTGGGGTGCCCCGGGTGAGGACCTGGCCACGGACACTCGTCCGCGGCAAGCGCGGAGAGCCTCTCTCCCGCACCGACCCGTCGGTGCGCCGGGCACGCAACCGTCGTCGTGCACCGGCCAGCGACACTGGCACGAGGAGAACGACCGATGAGCGAGACCCCCAGCTGGTCCTTCGAGACCAAGCAGATCCATGCCGGACAGACCCCCGACACGGCCACCGGAGCGCGCGCCGTGCCGATCTACCAGACCACGAGCTACGTGTTCGACAACACCGACCACGCAGCGAACCTGTTCGGGCTCAAGGAGTTCGGCAACATCTACACGCGCATCATGAACCCCACCGCCGACGTGGTCGAGCAGCGCGTCGCGGCTCTCGAGGGTGGTGTCGGCGCCCTGCTCGTGGCCTCGGGACAGTCGGCGACGACGCTCGCCCTGCTCAACATCGCCGAGGCGGGCGACCACATCGTGGCCTCCCCCAGCCTCTACGGCGGCACCGCGAACCTGCTGCAGTTCACCTTCCCCCGGCTCGGCATCGAGGTGACCTTCGTCGAGGACCCCACCTCGCTCGACTCGTGGCGGGCAGCGGTGCGGCCCAACACCAAGGTCTTCTTCGGCGAGACCATCGCCAACCCGAAGGCCGAGGTCCTCGACATCGAGGGCGTCGCCGCCCTCGCCCACGAGCACGGCGTGCCGCTCGTCGTCGACAACACCATCGCCACGCCCTACGTCATCCGTCCGTTCGAGTGGGGCGCCGACGTCGTCGTGCACTCGGCGACGAAGTACCTCGGCGGCCACGGCACCTCCATCGCCGGCATCATCGTCGACGCCGGCACCTTCGACTTCGCGGCCGACCCCGAGAAGTTCCCCGCCTACAACACCCCGGACGAGAGCTACCACGGTCTCGTCTACGCCCGCGACCTCGGCGTCGGCAGCCCGCTCGGGGCCAACCTCGCCTACATCCTCAAGGCGCGGGTGCAGCTGCTCCGGGACCTCGGCCCGGCGGCGGTCCCCGTTCAACGCGTTCCTCATCACCCAGGGCCTCGAGACCCTGCTCGCTGCGCATCGACCGGCACCTCGAGAACGCCGCGAAGGTCGCGGCAGTACCTGCAGGGCCACGAGCAGGTCGAGCGGGTCGTCTGGGCGTCGCTCCCGAGGGAGCCCGTACGTACGCGCTGGCGCAGAAGTACGCCCCGCGCGGCGCCGGTGCGGTGCTCGTCCTTCGAGATCCGGGGCGGCCTCGAGGCGGCAAGAAGTTCGTCGAGGCGCTGACGCTGCACAGCCACGTCGCCAACATCGGCGACGTGCGCTCGCTCGTCATCCACCCGGCCTCGACGACGCACTCGCAGGGTCGGCGACGAGGACCGGCTGGCCGCCGGCGTCACGCCCGGGCTGGTGCGCCTCTCGGTCGGCATCGAGCACATCGACGACATCATCGCCGACCTCGAGCAGGGCTTCACCGCCGCCAAGGCCTGACCGCCCGAAACCGGGGTGAAGCGGGTCGGCAGGGCTGGCACGATGGCGGCCATGCCGATCCGCTACCCCGCCCCGCTCCGTCCCGGTGACCGGATCGGCGTGACCTCGCCGAGCTCCGGCGTCTCCGACGCAGCTCTGGGGCCGGTTCACGTATGCCGTGGGGTGCCTCCGCGACCGCGGCTTCGAGGTCGTGGTGGGCGAACTCAACCACACCCCCTCGCACGTCAGCGGTCCCCGCGAGGCCCGCGCGGCCGAGCTCATGGCGATGCTGCTCGACCCGACGATCCGGGCCGTCGTCCCGCCGTGGGGCGGCGAGACCGGCATCGACCTGCTCGACCTCCTCGACCTCGAGGCGGTGGCCGACGCGGAGCCGACGTGGTGCGTGGGCTTCTCCGACACCTCGACCTGGCTCACCCCGCTCACGCTGGCCACCGGCATCGCGACGATCCACGGGCAGAACCTCATGGACACCCCGTACGCCGTGCCGGACGGCATACTCCACTGGGTCGAGGTCGCCGGCGCGCGCCCCGGCGACGAGCTCCGGCAGCGCTCCCCCGGCCGGTTCAGGTCGGACGGCGGCTGGGACGACTACGCCGGCAACCCCACGGTCTCGGCCATGACCCTCGACGGCCGCGGGACGTGGACCCGCATCGACCCGGGGCACGAGGGCGAGCCGGCGACCGTGTCGGGGCGACTCATCGGCGGCTGCGTCGAGACGATCGGGTTCACGGCCGGCGGCCGCTTCGGTGGCGATGGCGGCCTTCGCCGAGGCCCACGCGCCGGAAGGACTGCTGCACTACCTCGACATCTGCGAGTGGAACTCCTACGACATCTGTCGCGCACTGCACGGCGATGCGGCTGCCGGCTGGTTCGACCAGGCGAACGGCATCCTCGTCAGCCGCACGCACGCCCCGGGCCGCCCCGGCTTCTCGCAGCACGACGCGGTGCGGGACGCGCTCGGGATGCTCGGCGTGCCGATCATCGCCGACGTGGAGTGCGGCCACGTCGCGCCCCACCTCGCGCTCGTCAACGGCGCGCTCACGACGGTCGTCCACGACGACGACACGCACACGGTCGCGCAGCGACTGGACTGAACGGCGTCCTCCCGGAGGACCGTCACGTCAACCGAGGACCTCGTCGACGAAGCACCAGCGCCACGCCTCGCCCGGTTCGATCGAGCGCATCACCGGGTGCTGCGTCTCGTGGAAGTGGGCCGTCGCGTGCTTGCCCTCCGACGAGTCGCAGCAGCCGACGTGCCCGCACTCGAGGCAGAGGCGCAGGTGCACCCAGGTCGTGCCGTCGCGCAGGCACTCCTCGCACCCCTCCGGGTGTCCGCGGCAGCGGCGCACGAGTCCGTGGCGCGGAGGTGCTCGCAGGCAGCCTCGATCGTGTCCACGGGCAACATCTCGCTCTCGGCCAGGCGGCTCTCCTGGTCGTCGAGGCGGTCGAGCATGGTCTCCTCGAGGTCGAGCGATGCCAGCACGGTGCGGAGGACGACGTGGTCGGCCCGGCCCTCGTCGCGCAGCCGGAGCACCTCGTCGCGCTCGGCCTGCAGCATCTGCATGCGGGCGCGGCGGTAGACGGCGCTCGGCGTCTCGTCGGCATCGCCGCTGCGCGGTCCGAGCCGCTCCCACATCTGGTTGAGCCGGTCCTCCGACCGCGACCTCAGCATCTCCCGGGTCGCGCCGTCGAGCTCGGTCATGGAGTCGAGGACGTCGAGCCCCGAGCGAGTCGCGGCCTGCAGCACGGTCGCGGCCTGGAGCGCGTCCTCGCGAGGGTCGGGACCGCGCACGCCGAGCCGTCGGGCCAGTCCCGGCAACGTCGTGCCCTGGATGAGCAGCGTGCCGATGGTGACGACGACCGCGATGAGCACCAGCACGTCGCGGTGGCGTGTCTCGGCCGGCAGGAGCAGGGCCGCGGCCAGCGTGACCACGCCGCGCATGCCCGCCCAGGACAGGACGACGGTGTGCGTCCACGGCGCCTGGCGCCTCCTCGTGGAGCAGGCGCGTGCGCAGGTAGCGGAACGGCACGACCCAGACGGGGCGCAGGAGCAGGACGGCGACGAGCGTGCCGACGGCGGCGAGCGTGATCTGCCCGGCGGACAGGGTCGAGCTGCGCACCTTGGCCAGGACGTAGAAGACCTGCAGGCCGATGAGCAGGAAGACGGCGTTCTCGAGGAGGAACTGGATGGAGGTCCAGTTGATCCGTTCACTGAGGCGGGACGCTCCGGCCTGCGTGCGCGGTGACTTGTGCCCGAGGACGAGACCGGCCGTCACGACGGCGATGACGCCCGAGGCGTGGAGCTCCTCGGCGGGGACGTAGGCCGCGAACGGCACCATGAACGACAGCACGGTGTCGAAGGCCGGCTCGGTGGAGAAGTGCCGACGCAGCACGGTGACGAGCAGCGCGACGCCGAAGCCGATCGCGGCCCCGCCGACCGACGCCCACGCGAAGTCGAGCACGACGCCACCGAAGGACACACCTTTCGACGCCACCCCGGCCGCGAGCCCGGCCGCGGCGAGGGCGGTGCGCAGCGAGACGAGCGCCGTCGCGTCGTTGACGAGCGACTCCCCCTCGAGGATGGACACGAGGCGACGCGGCAGGCCGATCCGTCGCCCGACCGCGGTCGCGGCCACCGCGTCCGGCGGCGCGACGACCGCGCCGATCGCGAAGGCGACCGCGAAGTCGAGCCCGAGCGCCCAGCGCAGGAAGAGCGCGACGCCGAGGGCCGTGAAGAGCACGAGCCCCACGGAGAGGCTGAGGATGACGCCCGTGTTGTTGCGGAAGTCGACGAGCGAGGTCTGGATCGCGGCGGCGTACAGCAGCGGCGGCAGGATGCCGAGCAGCACGACCTCGGGACTCAGGGCCACCTCGGGGACGAACGGCAGGTAGGACCCGAGGATCCCGATGACGATGAGGACGAGGGGAGGCGGCAGGTCGAATCGGTCGGCGAGCCACGCCCCGCCGAGGACGGTGGCCGCGATGGCGAGCAGGCCGATGGCGATATCCATGGGACGGTCCTAGTCGAGTCGTCGGCCCGTCGCCGGGACGCGAGGCGGGCGGCGCGTTCATGGGACGGTGATCGATGCTGCGGCCTCGGCGAGGGCGCCGCCGAGCGCCTTCACGTTGGCCGCCTCGAGGACGGCGGGATGACGCGGCGGGTCGAGCACGCTGCCCTTCCAGGAGTGGCGGGCGTAGCGCTCGGCGAACCACTCGTCGATGACGCCGCGGTCCTCGTGCAGGTCCTGCCAGCCGCGGCGCGCCACGAAGTCGGTGAAGTCGTCGGGCCGAGGCACCACCGCGACGTTCCTGAGCTCGGCCCAGGGCATGGGCGCCCCGGTGGCCACGGGGAGCCCCAAGAGCCCGGCCTCGAGGCCAACGGTGCCCGTCGCTGTCACGGTGAAGGTGGCTTCGCGCATCAGCAGACGCGAGTCGAGATGCGGGTCGATTGCGGCGATGTTGGGGTGCGCGTCGAACGGGTGCCAGAAGTCGGGGTCGCGG
Source organism: uncultured Actinomycetota bacterium (assembly GCA_963849965.1). GTDB lineage: Bacteria > Actinomycetota > Actinomycetes > Actinomycetales > Dermatophilaceae > Terrabacter. The sequence goes on from CAWKJV010000004.1 coordinate 441,978, forward strand.
CGCCACATGAAGTTGGCGTGCTCCTTGACCGCCAGAGTGATGCCCAGCGGCGCCAGCGCGTCGGCGAGGACGCGAGCGGTGTAGGGCTGGTCGCGCCAGTCGCCACCCATGACGTCGACCGTCGATTCGGGCTGGACGTGAAGGGGCATGAAGACATAGCGCTCGGGCAGGGGGTCCCAGCGGCGGCTGCGGTACTCCCGCAGGTTGAGCCGCGCCTTGACCGGGTTGAGCCAGGGCAGGCGCAGGTAGTCGACCGGCTTCGGCAGCTGAAGGTTGCGCCCCCGGTCGAGGGTGAACTCGCGCAGACGGTCGGAGGCCAGCCGCCAGAGCTCCTGCCCGACTCGGCCCGGAGGGCGTTCGCGTAGCCAGGAGGTCGTTCCTGAGCTTGGAGCCAAGCGGGCAGATGCGTGCGCTCGGCTGCTTCGCGCCTTCTGCGTCGGTTCGCTGAAAGAGCCCGATGCCCCTCGGGGTCCCCCACAGTCCGAAGCGGTCGGCAGGGATGCGCATACCGCGCGGCCACGTCGCGAGCCCGCCGTGGTGGGCGACCAGGCCGGCCACGAGCAGCTCCGACGGAACGGTGAACTCCGACAGGGCGAGTATGGGCCCCCGGTCCGCGACCACCGACTCGAGCTCCTCGGCCGCGAGGTTGAGGAAGTTCATCACCGTGTCGACCCGGTTGCGGCGCACTGCCCGCTCACTGAGCAGCAGGTCGAGCACGTCGACGCCGGCGCCGAGGGCCGCACGCTCCAGCGCCGCATGGGGGGCCAGGCCGGACACCACGTTGGCACTGGCGAGGCGCGGTAGGGCAGGCGCACGATCGTGGCGTTCGGCGCATGGCGGGCGGCCCAGGAGAGGTTCGCGTCGGTGCGTGCCACGAGGACAGGTCACGGGTCTCGAACCCGGCGCTGACGAGTGCCGGAACCAGCAGGTCGTCGAACCCGAGTCCCATGTGGACCAGCGGCGTGACCATGGAGGCCTCTCCAATCTGACGGACGGGGCGGGCCGACCGATCGTAATGCCTGGCGGCTCGGGCCAGCAGCGGGCCTCTACCGACCTGCGGCCGCGCTCCATGCGCGGTGCCCTCATGGGCCGCGGCCCCGTGGGTCGGTGCGGAGGCTGCGCGGGCGAGACGGCTCAGTCGCGCAGCAGGCGCAGCATGCGCGGCGCACGAGCCAAGACGACCACCGCACGAGTCCCGCGGCAACCAGCCGAAGGGCCGCGGCCCAGCCCTCCATCCCCAGCTGACCGCCCAGCGCGACAGCGGCCACGACCGGCAGGGGGATGGCAAACAGCAGCCACCGCGGCCAGCGCAGGGCGAGTGGGTCGTCGCGAAGGAGGTCGTCGCAAACGCCAGCACCCCGTAGGCGGCCACCTTCGCGATGGCGATCCCCACGATGCCGAGACGCGGCGCGAGGACGAGCGACAACCCGCGAGGACTGCAAGCCCCAGCACGGACGCCAGGGCGATGCGGCTGGTGCGTTCCGCGTCGAGGACGGCGAGGGAGGAACCCAGGTAGATCATGTAGAAGATCGCGGTCGTGACGAGCCAACCGGTCGTCGCAACCATCGCGACGTGCCCGAAGTCCGCCTTCGACATGAGCATGACGAGCCAGGGCGACAGCAACGCGACCTCCACTGCCCCCGCCGCCACCACCGCGGTCATGACAGTGCCGGTGCGGGCCGTGAACGCCCACCGTGACGCCAAGGGAGCCGAGAGGACCATCGGAGCCCAGGCATTGAACAGGGCGGTTGCGAGGACGAAGGGCATGTTGCCCAGCTGCAGCGCGACCTGGTAGCTGCCGGCTGCCTCCGGGCCGAGCAGGCTGCTCGCGAGCAGCACGTCGCCCATGAGGAGGCCGAGCATGGCAAATCCCTGCGGTACCAGGGGCAGGGCCAGCCGCACGCCCGCGCGCACGCGCTCGGGCTGGGCGGTGGGGAGCAACGGTCGACCGAGCACCACAGCCACGGCGGCCACGAGAGCGAGCACGACGGCATATGCGGTGAGGTACGTGTTCGCCGTCGGGCTGGTACGGGCCACGATCAGGCCCGCGCCCTGCGCCCCGACCGTCGAACCCACGGCGAGGACGAGAAACGACCAGGGCTGCAGCCGGGCGCGCATGAGCGTCTGACCTGACACGACGACCGTGAGGGCCGCCGCCCCCACGACGAGCGGCAGCACGTCGCGGACGACGACCAGGCCGCCTCGTCCGAGGCCAAGCACGACGAGGGCACCGATGATGCCCAGGAGGACGGCCACCAGGATCATCGCGCCGGCGAGGGCACGCGCAGCGCGCGGGCCGTCGGCCCCTCGGTTGTGCTCCCTCAGGATGACTTGCGGAAGGCCAGCGCTGGCGAGAGTGCCGAACATCTGGACCACGACGAGACCAGCCGCGACGCGACCGAACTCGGCAGGACCGAGGAGCCGCGTCGCGAACGGCAGGATGATCAGGACACCGAGCCCTTGCAGGGCGGTTCCGCCCACGTAGACGGCCGAGTGCCGGACCATCGAGCGGCCCCTCGCCGGTCCGGCAACGTCAGGCACGGGGTGGCGGCACTGCGACACCCAGGCGCCGATCCCGCTCAGCCCCGCAGCTCGGGGGCGACGGTCTGCTCGAAGAGCTCGATACCCGAGCGGTCGTAGGCGGCCTCGGCGAAGTAGGTGATGGCATACGTCATGCCGCGCGCCTCCATGTCCTTGAACATCGAGACGATCTTGTCGGGCGTGCCGACGGCGGGCTGCTTGCGCAGGTCGTCGACGGCCGCCGCGGCCTTCTCGTCGGCGACGCCGCCCTTGCGGAGCAGCTCGCCGTAGAACTGGAGACGGTCCTCGACGTCGGCCTCGGTCTCGCCGATGACGACGTTGTAGTTGGCCGAGCGCACGATGTCGCCGAAGTCGCGGCCGAGGTCGTCGCAGTGGCCCTCGAGGATCGCGCTCTTGTGGTCGAAGCCCTCGGGGCTGCCGTCGAAGTTCGTGTAGTCGGCGTACTGCGCCGCGATCTTCAGCGTCACCTTCTCGCCACCGCCGGCGATCCACATCGGGATGCCGTTGAGGGCGCTGCCGGGGGACGACGTGCCCTGCAGCGGGCGCGGGTGCGCAGATGGCGCCGTCGACCTGGTAGTACTTCCCGTCGAGCGTGGCCGAGCCCTTGGTCCACATGTCGCGGAAGACCTGGACGCCCTCGCGGAGCGCGCCGAGGCGGTCGCCGGCCTTGGGGAAGCCGTAGCCGTAGGCGCGCCACTCGTGCTCGTACCAGCCGGCGCCGATGCCCATCTCGGTGCGGCCGCCGGAGATGACGTCGACGGTCGCGGCGACCTTCGCGAGGTAGGCGGGGTTGCGGTAGGCCATGCACGTGCACATCTGGCCGAGGCGGACCCGGCTCGTCGCGGCGCCGAAGCCCGCCATGAGCGACCACGCCTCGTGGGTCGCCTCGCCCGAGGGCTGCGGCACCGTGTGGAAGTGGTCGTAGACCCAGATGGACTCGAAGACGTCTCCGTCGTCGGCGTGCTTGGCGAGGTTGACCATGACTTCCCACTGCTGGGCCGGCTCGATGCCGACGAGATCCATCCGCCAGCCCTGGGGAACGAACATTCCGAATCGCATTCCCTCATCCAACCACGGCCGCCCGGAGCGGGTCCGAACGCGCCCCCGGGGCGACTGGCGTGTGAGGATGACGGGATGAGTCCGCACCACAACGACCCGAACGTCATCCGGGACCTGCTGCACACCCCGGCCACCTGGGCCGTCGTCGGACTCGGCGACAACCCCGACCGCACGGCCTACCGCGTGTCGTTGTGGCTCCAGCGCGAGCTCGGGATCCGTCTCGTCCCGGTGCACCCGAGCGCGGCACGCGTGCACGGCTGCCAGGGCTACACGACCCTGTCCGACATCCCGGACGGCACCGTCGTCAAGGTCGTCGACTGCTTCGTCAACAGTGAGCGGGTCGGTGCCGTCGTCGACGAGGCGATCGCCGAACGGGAGCGGCTCGGCATCGAGGCGCTGTGGCTGCAGCTCGGGGTCGTCGACGAGCAGGCCGCGGCCCGCGCCGAGCAGGCTGGGCTCGCGGTCGTCATGGACACCTGCCCGAAGATCGAGTACCCCCGGATCCAGCCCGGTGACGGCGCCGCCGCCGTGACCGACTGACGAGCGCCACGGCAGCGCCACCATCCTTCTCGCCATCCCCTACGTCACTGCTGCACCCCACGCAGCACTGACGTAGCCCTGGCCCTCCCACGTCACTGCTGCACCCCACGCAGCACTGACGTGGCCCTCCTACGTCACTGCTGCACCTCCGCACGCCCCGACGCTCGTGGTGTGGGGCGGTCCGGCAGCCCGATGCCGCGCGAGCACGTGACCGAGATGGCCGAGACCGTCGCTGACGGCCGGCTCGTGCGCACCGACGCGGGGCACCTCGTCCACGCGCACCAGCCGGCACGCCTTCACCGCCGCGGTGCGCGGCTCCTCGCACTGCCCGGCTGACGGTGACGTGACGCAGCGGCCGCACGCGTCGCCCGGTTGCGTCCACCCCGCGTCAGCACGGGGCAGGGCCGGGCTCAGTCGGACAGGCCGCGGGCGACCTGCTCGCGCAGCGCCGCGCCCTTGGCGTGCGCCTGGTCGCGCAGGTCGGCCTGGAAGGCGACCATCTGCTCGCGCACGTCGGCGGCGAGCTCGTCGTTCCCGGTGCCGACGATGCGGGCCGCGAGCAGACCCGCGTTGCGGGCGCCGCCGATCGACACGGTCGCGACCGGCACGCCGGCCGGCATCTGGACGATCGAGAGCAGCGAGTCCATGCCGTCGAGGTACTTCAGCGGGACCGGCACGCCGACGACCGGCAGCGGCGTCACCGACGCGAGCATGCCGGGCAGGTGCGCGGCTCCCCCGGCCCCGGCGATGACGACCCGCAGGCCTCGGCCGGCGGCGTTCTGCCCGTAGGCGATCATCTCGTCGGGCATGCGGTGCGCCGAGACGACGTCGGCCTCGTAGGGGATGCCGAACTCCTCGAGGGCGCGGGCGGCCTCGCGCATGACGGGCCAGTCGCTGTCGCTGCCCATGACGATGCCGACGACCGGAGCCGGCGGCGGGGTCGCGACCTGCGGGCTCGGGGCTCGTCGCTCATTCGGTGATCACTCCTCGGAGGTAGTCGGCCGCGTGACCGGCACGCTCGCGCGCATCGCCCAGGTCGGCGCCGCTGACGTTGACGTGGCCGATCTTGCGGCCCGGGCGCACGCCCTTGCCGTAGACGTGGACCTTGGCGCCGGGGTCGCGGGCCATGATGTGGCGGTAGGCGGGGTAGAGGTGCTCGTAGTCGCCGCCGAGGACGTTGGCCATGACGGTCCACGGCGCCCGCGGCCGGGGGTCGCCGAGCGGGAGGTCGAGGACGGCTCGCAGGTGCTGCTCGAACTGCCCCGTGACGGCGCCGTCCATCGACCAGTGGCCGCTGTTGTGCGGGCGCATCGCGAGCTCGTTGACGACGTATGCCGCTGCGCCGCCCCGTCCCCGGACGCACCTCGAACATCTCGACGGCGAGGACGCCGGTCACGTCGAGCTCACCGGCGATCCGCAGCGCGGCCTCGGTGACGACGGAGGCGAGGTCGGCGTCGAGCGCCGGCGCGGGGGCGAGGACCTCGGTGCAGATGCCGTCGGTCTGGACCGTCTCGACGACCGGCCACGCCGCCGCCTGGCCGGACGGGCTGCGGGCGATGAGCACCGCGAGCTCACGGACGAAGTCGACCTTCTCCTCGAGGAGCAGGCCGCCCTCGAGCGGACCGGGCTCGCCGATCCGGCCGATCCACTCGGTGAGGTCGTCGGCCGACGACGCGACGGCCACGCCCTTGCCGTCGTAGCCGCCGCGCGGCGTCTTGGCGATGATCGGCCAGCCGACCTCGTCCCCGAAGGCGGTGACCTCCTGCGGCGGTCGTGGCGCGCGACCATCGCGGGCAGGCGATGCCCAGCCCGGTGAGCCGCTCACGCATCGCGAGCTTGTCCTGGGCGAAGTTCAGGGCGGCGCGGGTCGGGTGGATGGCGACCCCGTCGGCCTCGAGCGCCTGCGAGGACAGCCGGCGGCACGTGCTCGTGGTCGAAGGTGACGACGTCGCAGTGACGGGCGAACTCGAGCACCGTCTCGAGGTCGGTGTGCTCCCCCACCGGGGAGCTCGGCACGACGAGAGCGGCGGCGGCGGTGTCGCTCTCGGCGAGCACCGACAGCTGGACGCCGAGCTCGACGGCCGGGCCCTGCATCATGCGGGCGAGCTGTCCGCCGCCGACGACGCCGACGACGGGAAATCCTCCGGGGGCGCGCTTCGGCTTGGTCACGCGTCCCAAGGGTAGTCGGCGTCAGGCGCGGCGGTCGCGGCGGCCCGGCCCGGCGCTCGCCGGCTGACCCGCGCTCGGTCCGCCGTCGGCGGCCCTCGTCGGTCAGCACCGCCTCGACGTGGCTCGGGTCGGCGAGGTCGGGGTGGTGCGTGCGCACCGCCGCGAAGGTCCACAGCTTGTTGAGCACGAACGAGATCGGGGTGACGACGACGATGACGATGAGCTGGGCCCAGTAGAGCCGCGTGCGGAAGCCGGTGGAGTCGTCGAGCACCGTGGGCGACAGGTGGATCGGCGAGTCGAGGTGCATGAGCAGGGTCAGCAGCACGAGGCCGACGACCTGTCCGAGGAGCCCGACGGCGAGGAACGGCCAGTACTCGTGCCACCACCGGCGCGTGCTTGCTCGTGCGGAACGTCCAGGTCCGGTTGAGCTGGAAGTTCCAGAGGTTCGCGACGAGGAAGGCGAAGGTCGAGTAGACGTGGTACCAGCGGACGTTGAACTCGGTGCCGGGCACGCGGGACGATGGCCTGGTTGAAGCCCGGGCCGAGCTTCTTGACGATGACGAGCGTCAGCAGGTTGACGAGCACGCCGGAGGCGCCCACGACCGCGAACCGGAGCAGCAGCAGCCAGTTGTGCCGGTGGCGCACGAACAGGAACTCATGCAGGCGCCTCACCGGGGCACCCTATCCCGCGCGGCCGAGTGTCCCCGGCGGGACGGGACCGTCGGGACGGGTCAGTCCGTCTCGGCCTCGGAGAGGAAGAGCGCGAAGCGCGCCGGCTGGGCCTGGACGAGGTCGAGGCGGCCGCCGTTGGACTCGGCGAGGTCGCGCGCCAGGGCGAGCCCGAGACCGGTGCTGCCGCCGGCCCCGCTGCTGACCGAGCGCTCGAAGATGTGCGGCGCCATGGCCGCGGGCACCCCGTCCCCCTGGTCGCTGACCTCGACGATGACCGACGGGCCGGACCGGCGGGCGTGGACGTCGACCGTGCCCGCGGCCGTGCACGAGGGAGTTCTCGAGGAGCGTCGAGAGCACCTGCGAGAGGGCGACCGGCGTCGACCGGACGAAGAGGCCTCGCTCACCGCGCACCCGCACCGAGCGGCGGGCCTGCTCGAAGGCGGGCTGCCACTCACGCTGCAGCGCGGCGATGACGGAGTCGAGCGACACCGCCGGGGACGGCCCGCCGGACCCGCGGGTGCGGCCGAGGAGGTCGTCGACGACGCGGGTCAGGCGCTCGACCTGGGCGATCGCGATGGTGGCCTCCTCCTTGACCACCTCGGCGTCGTCGGTCTCGGAGATCTCCTCGAGGCGCATGAGCAGGGCCGTCAGCGGGGTGCGCAGCTGGTGCGAGGCGTCGGCGGCGAAGTCCCGCTCGGCGGCGAGCGACTTCGTCATGTCGTGGGCCCGACGGTTCATGACCCCCGACACGTGGTCGATCTCGTCGATGTCGGAGTGCACCGGCGTCAGGCGGGCCTCCCCCGCGGCGAAGCGGTTCGCGAGCTGGACGAGCTCCTGCGACGACTGCTCGACGCGGGCCCGGGCGCCCAGCGTGCGCGAGGTAGGCCGCACCGCCGCTGAGCGCGCCGACCCCCAGCATGACGGCGCCGAACCGGACGACACCGACGGACGGGTCGGAGGCGATCCACGAGGTGACGGCGCCCGGCCGCTGCGTCACGGCCCACGCGACGACGACGGTCGAGAGCAGGACGAACGACCCGGCGCAGACGACTGCCGACGACGAGGGCCATCCGGTCGAGCACCCGGCGCACGGTCAGTCGACCTGAGGGCGCTCGAAGCGGAAGCCGACGCCACGGACCGTGGCGATGTACTGCGGCGAGGTCGCGTCGTCGCCGAGCTTGCGGCGCAGGACGGAGATGTGCATGTCGAGGGTCTTCGTGGAGCCGAACCACGCGGTGTCCCAGATCTCGCGCATCAGCTGCTCACGGGAGACGACCTTGCCCTGCTCGCGCACGAGGACCCGCAACAGGTCGAACTCCTTGGCGGTCAGCTGCAGCTCCTCGCCCTTGAACCAGGCCCGGCGCCCCTCGGAGTCGATGCGGACGAGCTCGCCGGTCGCCGACGACCTCGGTGGGGGTGCGACGCAGCAGCGCCCGCACGCGAGCGAGCAGCTCGGCGAGCCGGAACGGCTTGGTGACGTAGTCGTCGGCGCCGGCGTCGAGGCCCACGACGGTGTCGACCTCGTCGGCGCGCGCCGTGAGGATGAGCACGGGGATGGCGCGCCCCTCGGCCCGGATGCGACGGCACACCTCGAGCCCGTCGATCTTCGGCAGCCCGAGGTCGAGGAGCACGAGGTCTGGGTTCTCCTTGGCACCGTCGAGCGCGGCCAGCCCGTCCTCGCGCACGTCGACGTCGTAGCCCTCCCGCCGCAGGGCACGGGCCAGCGGTTCGGAGATGGCTGTGTCATCCTCCGCCAGGAGCACTCGGGTCATGTCACCGTCCTCACGATCTGCCGGTCCGAAGGCGCACCGACCGACGTGAGCCTATCCACATCAGCCCGAAATGCACCCTGACGCCCCGCCCGTCCTGGAGATCCTTTCCGGCCCGCCCCGAAGCGCGGCGCCGCGGCCACGACTCAGCGCCCGGGCCAGACGGGACGACGCTTCTCCGCGAAGGCGGCGACCCCCTCGCGCCGGTCGCCGGAGAAGGCCGTGGCCCGCCAGCAGGCGTCCTCGATCTCGAGGCCCGCGTCGAGGCCGACGTCGGCCCCGAGCCGCATCGCGCGCTTCGCGTTGCGCAGGCCGACGGGTGAGTTGGCCGAGATCGCCCGGGCCAGCTCGAGCGCCCGGTCGCGGGCGGTGCCGGCGGGCACGACCTCGTCGACGGCTCCGAGCTCGAGGGCCTCGCGGGCGGGCATCCGGGCCGCGGTGAAGATCGCCTTGGCCGCGCGCGACCACCCGACCCGGCGCACGAGCAGCTGCGTGCCGCCCCCGCCCGGGATGACGCCGACGCCGACCTCGGGCAGGCCGACGACGGCCCCCTCACCGGCGACGACGACGTCGCACGACAGGGCCAGCTCGAAGCCGCCGCCGAGCGCGAAGCCGTCGACCGCCGCGATCGCAGGCACGGGCAGGTCGAGGACGCCGCCGTAGGCCGCCCGCGCCACCGGCCGCTGCTCCATGAGATCGGCGTCCGTGAAGGAGTTGCGCTCCTTGAGGTCGGCGCCGACGCAGAACGCCTTCTCGTGGCTCGAGGTCAGCACGACGCAGCGCACGTGTCGTCGGCCGCGACCCGGGCGGTCGCCGCCGCGATGGCGCGGGCCATCGTCGTGGACACGGCGTTCATGGCCCCCGGCCGGTCGAGGACGATCTCGGCGACGTGCGCGAGCGCGGGATCCTCGAAGCGCTCGACGCGCACGAGCGCGTCCGCTCCCGCGCTCGCGGTGGCGTCGGCTCCAGTCGGCAGTGACGGCATACGTCGGTCTCCTCGGTCGGTCACGTGTCGGCGGGCGAGCCGGCGCGGTGGGTGGGGTCGGGGGCCGGGGCTCCCGACACGGAGCGGCGACCAGCGGACGTCGCCCGGCGCAGGAGCGACGGGGTCACGGGTCCGACGCCGCGCAGGATGCGGCGGCGTTGCCCGGTCAGCTCGAAGCCGGAGAGGCTCGCGAGCTCGCGGGCCATCGTCGCGTCGACGAGCACGCTGCCGGCCTGGGCGACGGCCGTCAGGCGGGAGGCCCGGTTGACGGTCGTGCCGAAGACGTCGCCGAGCCGGCTGATGATCGGGCCGCGGGCCATGCCGCAGCGCACGTCGGGCAGGACGTCGTCGTTCGTCATCGTCTCGACGAGGTCGAGCGCGATGGCCGCGGCCGGCGCCGCGCCGACCGTCGTGAAGAGCACCTCGTCGCCGACCGTCTTGATGAGCCGGCCGCCGTGGGCGGTGATGACGTCGGCCGAGAGCGCCTCGAAGCGGGAGACGAGCCGCGCGAGGTCACGCTCGGACATGCGACGGACGAGCGCCGTGAAGTTGACGAGGTCCGCGAAGCCCACCGACCGCATCTTCGTCAGGCCGTAGGACTCGGGGTCCGCGTCGGCGAGCATGCGGGCCACCGTGGCCGACAGGTGCCGGCGCCAGGCATAGACGAGGAGCGGCTCGAGGCGGTCGGTGAGCACCGCGAGGCGCTTCGCCGTCTCGGTGGCGGTCTCGAGGCTCGGCACCGCGCGGGACTCCGGGTCGTCGTCGTCACCCTCGTCGGCGAGCGCGGCCGTCATGTGCGTCTCGACGGCCTCGGCGATGAGCTGTGACTGCCACCCCGCGAGGCGGTCGGCCGACCGGGCGAAGGCGCGCGTCATGGCGAGCGCCGTGGGCTCGTCGAGGAGCCCGTCCCGGACGATGCCGGCGACCGCCGCCAGCGCCTTCTGGTCCGCCTCGGTGAACAGCTCGTCGTCCGTGTCCACCACGGGGAAGCCCAGGGCGTGCCAGAACTTGCGCGCCGAGAGCAGCGACACCTCGGCGCCGCGGCTGACGTCGCGGCGGCGCAGGTCGAGCGGACGACCGAGCAGCTGCTCGGTGTAGTCCTCGCTCACCCGCCCGGCTGGCTCGGTGCCAGCGCTGCCCGGCTCGGTCATGGGCCGATCATGCCAGTCCGCCGGCGGCGGGTCGGACGTGGACGACGTCACCGGCGGCGAACGTCCGCGTGCCCTCGCCGGTGCGCACGACGAGACCCCCGTCGTCGTCGACCGCGACCGCGGTGCCCTCGACCGCGCCACCTGCGGGCAGGTGCACCCGGACGTGGAGACCGAGGGTGGAGCACGCGGAGCGGTATGCCGTCCGCACCGCGGCGCCGTCGTCGGCCGTCTCCGCCGCCGCGTCGTCCTGCACACCAGCGCCCGCGAGCACCCGGGTGAGGTGGTCGAGGTAGGCGAGCAGGAGGTCCTCGCGGCGCACCTGGCACCCCGCGAGCGCCAGTGACGTGGCCGTCTCCACCGGCAGCTCGCTCCGGGCCTGGTCGACGTTGATGCCGGTCCCGACGACGACCGCCTGGCGACCGCCGGACGTGACCAGCTCGCAGAGGATGCCGCTGAGCTTCCGGTCGCCGTCGTCGGCGAGGAGCACGTCGTTGGGCCACTTGAGCCGGGCCGTGAGCGGCCGCCCGGCCAGCTCCGAGACCTCGCGCACGGCACGCGCCAGGGCGAGCCCGGCGAGCAGCGGCATCCACCCGGCCTGGGCCGGGTCGGTGACGGGCACCGCGACGCTGACGGCGAGCGACGCCCGGTCCGGGCACCGTCCACGCCCGGCCGAGGCGCCCGCGTCCCCCGGTCTGGTGGTCGGTGAGGACGACCCACCAGAGGCCACGGCCGTCGACGTCAGCCGGCGACACGGCATACGCCCCGCTCGCCGGGGACGCCCCGGTGAGCAGCTCGCGCAGGCGGGTGTTCGTCGACCCGAGGGCGGGGTGGAACTCGACCCCGCGCCACGGCCGTCCGGACGTGACCAAGGCCGCACTCACAGTCTCGATGTCGAGCGAATCGCGCACGTCCACAAGGCTAGAGTGCCGAGCATGGCAACCGATCACGCCGTCGCAGAGCAGCCGACCAGCACGGCCGACCAGCGCGCGACACCCGCGGCGCAGGCGTCCCCAGCGTCCGCACCGCCCGACCTCGCCACCACCGCCGGCAAGCTCGCCGACCTCAAGCGCCGCGTCGCCGAGGTCGCCAACGCCGGCTCGGAGCGCGCCGTCGAGAAGCAGCACGCGCGCGGCAAGAAGACGGCCCGCGAGCGCATCGAGATGCTCCTCGACGAGGGCACCTTCATCGAGCTCGACAAGTACGCCCGGCACCGCAGCAACAACTTCGGCCAGGAGAGGAACCGGCCCTACGGCGACGGCGTCGTCACCGGCTACGGCATGGTCGACGGCCGCCAGGTGGCGGTCTTCGCCCAGGACTTCACCGTCTTCGGCGGCTCCCTCGGCGAGGTCTTCGGCGAGAAGATCGTCAAGGTCATGGACTTCGCCATGAAGATCGGCTGCCCGGTCATCGGCCTCAACGACTCCGGCGGCGCCCGCATCCAGGAGGGCGTCGTCTCCCTCGGCCTCTACGGCGAGATCTTCTTCCGCAACGTCCGCGCCTCCGGGCGTCATCCCGCAGATCTCGCTCGTCATGGGCCCGTGCGCCGGCGGCGCCGTCTACTCCCCCGCCATCACCGACTTCACCGTCATGGTCGACCAGACCTCGCACATGTTCATCACCGGCCCCGACGTCATCAAGACGGTCACCGGTGAGGACGTCGGCTTCGAGGAGCTGGGCGGCGCCCAGACCCACAACAGCAAGTCGGGCGTCGCGCACTACATGGGCACCGACGAGCAGGACGCCATCGACTACGTCAAGGCCCTGCTGTCCTACCTGCCGAGCAACAACATGGAGACCCCGCCGGCCTACGGCGACGGGGACGGCGACCTCTCCGTCACCGACGACGACCGCTGGCTCGACACGTGCATCCCCGACTCCCCCAACGTGCCCTACGACATGAAGCACGTCATCGAGCACGTCGTCGACGACGGCGAGTTCCTCGAGGTGCAGCCGCTCTTCGCGCCGAACATCATCACCGGCTTCGCCCGCATCGACGGCATGTCGGTCGGTGTCGTGGCCAACCAGCCGATGCAGTTCGCCGGCTGCCTCGACATCGACGCCTCCGAGAAGGCCGCGCGGTTCGTCCGCACGTGCGACTGCTTCAACGTGCCGGTGCTGACCTTCGTCGACGTGCCCGGCTTCCTGCCCGGCACGAGCCAGGAGTGGGACGGCATCATCCGCCGCGGCGCCAAGCTGATCTACGCGTACGCCGAGGCCACCGTCCCGAAGATCACCGTCATCACCCGCAAGGCCTACGGCGGCGCCTACGACGTCATGGGCTCCAAGCACCTCGGCGCCGACATCAACCTCGCCTGGCCCACCGGCCAGATCGCCGTCATGGGGGCCCAGGGCGCCGTCAACATCCTCTACCGCAAGGAGCTGGGGCACACCGCGGAGCAGGGTGGTGACGTCGAGGCCCAGCGCCAGGAGCTCATCACGCACTACGAGGAGACGCTCGCCAACCCGTACGTCGCGGCCGAGCGCGGCTACATCGACACCGTCATCAGCCCGTCGAACACGCGGATGAACGTCACCCGGGCCCTGCGCGCGCTGCAGAACAAGCGCGAGACGCTCCCTCCCAAGAAGCACGGGAACATCCCGCTGTGACCGGCCGACCCGCGACGCAGGAGCCTGGATCGGCCGGAACGGAGAGTCTGGTGAGCGAAGCGAAGTCCGCGCTGTCCGTGTCGGGCAACCCGACCCCCGAGGAGGTCGCGGCGCTCGTCGTCGTCCTCTCGGCCCTCGGCGGCGAGGAGCCTGCTCCCGAGCACGCACGCTCGGCGTGGTCCGACCCGTCCTGGCGGCTCGTCGGCCCGTCCCGCACCCGGGACGGCTGGCGCACCAGCGCCCTCCCGCGCTGACCCGCTGGGTCGGTCGCCGGCCGTCCGCCGAGCGCCGGGCGGGCGCCGGGTGAGCCGCTTCGGTTGGCCCACGGAGGGGCGCGTCATCTACAGTCGATGCCCATGTCTGTCGACTCCTCACCCGCCGTCCGCATCGCGCAGCGCTACCTGCTGGGCGAGCGCATCGCCGTCGGCGGCATGGGTGAGGTGTATCTCGCCACCGACGAGCGCCTCGGGCGACAGGTCGCCGTCAAGGTCCTCTCCCCCGCTTTCGCCGAGTCCCCCGACTTCGTCGAGCGCTTCCGCCGTGAGGCCCTGACGGCCGCCGCGCTCTCGCACCCCAACATCGCGCAGGTCTACGACTACGGCGTCGACGGCGCCTCCCACTTCATCGTCATGGAGTATGCCGAGGGCTGGGACCTCGCCCACCTGATCCGCGAGCACGGCCGGATCACCCCCAGCGACGCCGTGCGCATCGCCGAGCAGGTCTGCGCCGCCCTGGCGGTGGCCCACCGTGCCGGGGTCGTGCACCGGGACGTCAAGCCGGGCAACGTCATCGTCCGGCCCGACGGCACGGTCAAGGTCACGGACTTCGGCATCGCCCGCGCGCTCGGGCAGGCGTCGATCACGGACACCGGCACGATCATGGGCACCGCCGCGTACGTCGCCCCGGAGCAGGCCCGCGGCGAGCCCACGACCCCGGCGTCCGACCTCTACTCGCTCGGGATCCTGCTCTTCCAGATGCTCACCGGCGCCGTCCCCTTCGAGGGCGACACCCCGGTCGCGGTCGCCATCCGCCACCTCGACGAGCCGGTGCCGTTGCCGAGCTCGCGCGTCGCGGACCTGCCCGCCAACCTCGACGAGGTCGTCGTGCGGGCCACCGCGAAGGCGCCCGCCGACCGCTACCCCGACGCCGACGCGATGGCCGCCGCGCTGCGGGTCCACGAGACACGCGCCGACGCCGCCACCCGGGCCCTCCCGCTGGGCGAGGCGACCGCGGTCCTCGACCTCGGCGCCACGGTGTCCACCCCGACTGCCAGCCCTTCCTCCAGCACGGCCTCGAACACGGCCTCGAACACGGCGTCGAACACGGCGATGATGCCGGCCGTCCCGTCGGGTCCGCCGACCGGGCCGGTGGACGCGACCGAGCGCACGAGCGCTGGGGCGCCTCGCCGACGGTCCGGTCCGAGGCCCGTCGTCTGGGTGCTCGGCGCCGCCGTCGTGGCGCTCGTCGCGACGCTCGCCTACGTCCTGCTGTCGGGTTCGCACCCGGCCACCCCGCCGGCCAGCGGCAAGCCCGCAGCGAGCTCCCCAGCGCCGTCCTCGGCTCCGCCCACGACGTCCGCTCCGGCCGAGGGCAGCGCCGTTCCCGCCGGTCTGGTCGGCCGGCAGCGCGATGCCGCGGTCCGCGAGCTCATCGGCTCCGGGGTCAACGTGCGGTGGGTCCTCGTGCGCTCGACGCAACCGGACGGCGCGGTCATGGGGTCCTTCCCTGCGGAGGGCCAGCCCCTGACGAAGGGCCAGACGGTGGCCCTCGTCGTGAGCCGAGGACATGCACCCGAGCAGGTCAGCTCCTCGTTCGTCGTCCCCGACGGGCTCGTCGGCACCAGCGCCTCGGACGCGACGCAGCGCCTGGGCGGCACGGACGTCCGGGTCACGAGGGTCACCATCCCCGCCGCCGGCAAGGAGGGGCAGGTGCTGGCGACATGGCCCGCGGCCGGCGCCCGGACGACCGACGGGGTCGTCGCGCTCGTCGTGGGCGGTGGCGACAAGGGCGGCTCGTCCAACGGCGGCTGACGCACGACCCGCGGCGGCGAGCACGGCCGCCGGACGCCGCACAATGTGCTGGCACGCGGCCCCGGCCTCGATTACGTTCACCGGGTGACCGCCAACACCCAGACCGCGCGACCCCGGACCGACGTCGACCGCATCGCGGAGACCTACTTCGAGGCCGCCGTCGCCCTCAGTCCCATCAACGCGACCTTCCTCGGCGTGCCCGGGGGCGAGGAGGACCTCGACGACCTCTCGCCCGCCGGCAACGCCGCCGCCGCCGAGCTGCGCCGGACCACGCTGGCCCAGCTCGCCGCCGCGACCCCGAGCGACGACGTCGACCGGGTCACCGTCGACGCCATGACCGAGCGCCTCCAGCTCGCCGAGGACCGGTATGCCGCAGGGCTCGACGAGATGTCGCTCAACGTCCTCGCGTCGCCCCTCCAGAGCGTCCGCGACGTCTTCGACCTCATGCCGCAGCAGACGGCGGAGCGACTGGCGCGTCTTCGCGACCCGCATGGGCAAGATCCCGGCCGCGCTCGAGGGCTACCAGGAGTCGCTGCTCCTCGCCCGCGAGCGCGGGCAGGTCTCGCCGCGCCGCCAGGTCGAGGCCTGCGCCGAGCAGTCGCGCGACCTCACCGCCGACGACGGCTACTTCGCCAAGGTCGTGGCCGACGCCACGGTCGGCGACGAGCCGTTGGAGGGCGAGGTCGCGGCCGCGCTCGCCGCCTCCGCGCAGGCTGCCTCGGCGGCATACGGCGCGATGGCCGACTGGCTCGAGCGGGAGCTGCTGCCGCACGCGCCCGAGGCAGACGCCTGCGGGCGCGAGCGCTACGCCCTCGAGTCGCGCTACTTCCTCGGCGCCACCGTCGACCTCGAGGAGACCTACCGCTGGGGCCAGCAGGAGGTCGCGAACCTCCACGCCCAGATGAGCGAGATCGCCGACGGCCTCGAGGCCGGCGCCAGCGTCGCGCGCGGCGTCGAGATCCTCGACGCCGACGAGAAGTACCAGCTGCACGGCACCGACGCGCTCAAGGCCTGGATGCAGGAGCGGGCCGACGAGGTCATCGCCGACCTCAAGGACGTCCACTTCGACATCCCCGGGCCGGTGCAGCGCATCGAGTGCATGATCGCGCCGACGCAGACCGGCGGCATCTACTACACCGGCCCGTCCGACGACTTCAGCCGACCGGGCCGGATGTGGTGGTCGGTGCCGAAGGGCAACACCGAGTTCCGCACGTGGAACGAGCTGACGACCGTCTACCACGAGGGCGTCCCCGGCCATCACCTCCAGGTCGCGCAGACCGTCTACCGCTCCGAGCTGCTCAACCGGTGGCGGCGGCTCGAGGCCTGGACCTCGGGTCACGGCGAGGGGTGGGCGCTCTACGCCGAGCGGCTCATGGCCGAGCTCGGCTACATGGACGACCCGGGCAACCGCATGGGTTGGCTTGCAGGACAGTCTCTTCGGGCCGCTCGCGTCGTCATCGACATCGGCGTGCACTGCGGCTTCGACGCCCCGGACGAGGTCGGCGGCGGTGCGTGGGACTACGACAAGGCGTGGACCTACCTGACCCGCTACGGCTTCATGGACGAGAAGATCCTGCGCTTCGAGCTCAACCGCTACCTCGGCTGGCCGGGCCAGGCCCCGAGCTACAAGATCGGCGAGCGGCTGTGGCTCCAGCTGCGTGACGAGGTCAAGCAGCGCGAGGGTGACGCGTTCGACCTCAAGTCCTTCCACCGTCGGGCGCTCGACATCGGGGGCGTCGGCCTCGACACCCTGCGCGCGGCGGTCCTCCAGGAGATCTGAGACCCGCCCGCAGCTGCTGACGGCGCCGCTCCCCGGAGTGGCGCCGTCGGCGCCGTTGGCGCCGCCGCTTCCGGCTCGGCGCCTAGCATGTCGTCATGCAGACGAGCCCCCTCCCCGACGTGCCGACCGTCCAGCTCGTCCTCGCCTCCGCCTCCCCCGCCCGACGCTCGACCCTCCGCGCGGCGGGGATCGAGCCCGTCGTCCTCGTGAGCGGCGTCGACGAGGACCTCACCGTCGCCGAGGCGACGGACCGCTACGGCCTGCTGGGGCCCGGCGACATCGCGCTGCTGCTCGCGCGCGCCAAGGCGGAGGACGTCGCGGCCCGGCTCGACGACGCATGCCGTCGTGCTGGGCTGCGACTCGGTGCTCGAGCTCGACGGCGAGGTGCACGGCAAGCCGGGCGACGCCGAGGAGGCCGTGGTGCGGTGGCGTCGGATGCGGGGCCGCTCCGGGGTGCTGCACACCGGGCACTGGCTCATCGACGAGCGCGAGCGGCGGCGGGGCGACCCTCGGCGCGACGGCGTCGACGACCGTCCACTTCGCCGAGCTCTCCGACGAGGAGATCGACGCCTACGTCGCCACGGGCGAGCCGCTCACGGTGGCCGGCGCCTTCACCATCGACGGGCTCGGCGGCGCGTTCATCACGGCCGTCGAGGGCGACCACCACAACGTCGTCGGCCTCTCCCTGCCGTTGCTGCGCGAGCTGCTCGCCGACGCCGGCATCGAGTGGTTCGACGTCGTGGGGTACGTGCGGCGCCAGCCCGACGCGGCTGACGAGCGGCTGACGGGCTCTCAGGGATAGAGGTCGTCGGTGAGGTTCTCGATGACGAGGTAGTGCTCGGTCCACCACCACATCTGGGCCGCGCCGACGACGACGATGAGGCCGAGCAGCCAGTAGCGGTAGCGCCCCCACCAGCGCAGCTTGAGGAACCACGCGATGACCAGCGTCATCGGGAAGGCGAGCAGGGCGTAGCGCACGCGGCTCGGGGTCGTGCTCGTCACGAGGATGATGTAGGCCGGGTAGGCGCCGGCCCAGCCCCAGATCTCCGGCCCCCACCGCCACGAGTTCTTCGAGAGCATGAACCAGGTGAACGCCGCGACGCCGAGCACCCCGGCGACCTGACCGATGACGCCCCAGTAGTCGTAGAGCAGGTCCCACCAGAGGTAGAGCTTGATCTTCGTCTCGATGTTCCAGGCGAGCATCGTGTCGTTGTACGCGTTGGGGGTGTCCGTCGCGATCGTGACGATCGTCGGCCAGAGCCAGGTCAGGGCGCCGGCGTAGGCCGCGAGCGCCGCCAGGCCCGAGCCGCAGGCGCACCGGGTGCTCGCCCTCGTCACCCTGGCGCCAGCGCACGACTCCGTGCGCGATGATCACCGGCACCATGGCGATGACGACGTTGCGGCTCAGGGAGAGCACGAGCAGCGCGACGGCGACCCACCAGTACCGTCCGCTTGCGCATCAGCCACAGCACCGTGACGACGCCGAGCAGCGCGGTCGACTCGGTGTAGGACGCGGAGAAGGCCGGTGAGGCGATGAAGAAGCAGGTCGCGACGACGGCGACGATGGCCTCCCAGCGCCCGACCGCCTGGTCGACGAGCTTGAAGAGCATGTGCATCGCGGCGAAGCCGATGGCCGTCGACAGCACCGGGGCGACGACGGTGAAGGGCAGCCCGGTGACCTTCATGATGAGCCCGGCCGTCATCGGGAACACCGGGAAGAAGGCCCACGGGTTCATGTCGATGCCGCCCCAGCCGGCACGAGGCAGCACCGGGGGGTAGCCGTGCTCCGCGATGACGCGGTACCACTGGCCGTCCCAACCGGTCATGACGGCGTTGTAGCCGGGGTCCGCCGGCGAGGGGTAGAAGATCCGGATGTTCGCCGTCCCGATGGGCAGCGGGATCTGGTAGCGCGAGAGGTAGGTGGCCGCCACCCAGACGAAGAGGCGCGAGACGGCGAAGACGACGAACGGGAACCAGACCGGGAAGCGGCGCCAGAACGGCTGCTTCGCCTCGACCTCCCGGTCGGGGTGCTCGAGACGGCGACCGAGACGCGGCTCAGACCGGCGGGACGGCGCGTCGGCGCTCGCTGAAGTGACGGTCACGCCGGGAAGCATAGGCCAGGCGGCGCACGAGGTCCGAGCGCAGTTCATCCGCCTCGATGATGGAGTCGAGCACCAGGTCGGCCGCGAGACGCTCGATGTCGACGTCCTCCTCGTACTCGCGCCGGCGGTCCGCGACGAAGCGCGCCTGCTCGTCCGGGTCCGCGATCTCGGCGATCTTGTTGGCGTAGACGGCGTTGACGGCGGCCTCCGGGCCCATGACGGCGATCCGGGCCGTCGGCAGGGCGATCGTCGCGTCGGGCCCGAAGCCGGGGCCGCCCATGGCGTAGAGCCCGGCGCCGTAGGCCTTGCGCACGATGACGCAGAACTGCGGCACCGTCGCGGACGAGACGGCGCTGACCATCTTGGCCCCGTGGCGGATGATGCCGCCGCGCTCGACCTCCGAGCCGATCATGAAGCCGGGCACGTCGGCCAGGTAGACGAGCGGGACGTTGAAGGCGTCGCACAGCCAGATGAAGCGTGCGGCCTTGTCGGCGCTGTCGGTGAAGAGCACGCCACCCTTGACCATCGAGTTGTTCGCGACGATGCCGACGGTCTGCCCCTCGAGGCGGCCGAAGCCGATGACGAGCTCGGCCGCCCACAGCGGCTTGAGCTCGAAGAAGGAGTCGTCGTCGACGAGCCCGTCGATGACGTCGTGGACGTCGAAGGGCACCGACTCGCGCTCGGGCACGGTCTCGCGGGTGAGCGGGGTCGCGGGCTTCTCGGCGGCATACGTCGGCGGGTGGTCGCGCCAGCTGCCGGGGACGTAGGAGAAGTAGAGCTTGGCCAGCTCGATGGCCTCGGCGTCGTCGTGCGCGAGCAGGTCGCCGACCCCGGAGACGGTGCAGTGCATCCGGGCGCCGCCCATCTCCTCGAGGGAGACCTTCTCCCCCACGACCATCTCGGCCATCCGGGGGCTGCCGAGGTACATCGAGGCGTTGCCCTCGACCATGATGATGAGGTCGCAGAAGCTGGGGATGTAGGCCCCGCCCGCGGCACTCGGACCGAAGAGGCAGCAGATCTGCGGCACCTTGCCCGAGAGCGCCACCTGGTTGTGGAAGATGCGCCCGGCGCCGCGGCGGCCGGGGAACATCTCGACCTGGTCGGTGATGCGGGCTCCCGCGGAGTCGACGAACCAGAAGACGGGCAGCTCCTCGCGCAGCGCCATCTCGGTGGCCCGCACGATCTTCTCGACGGTGCGCGAGCCCCAGGAGCCGGCCTTGACGGTCGGGTCGTTGGCGATGACGATCGCGGCCCGGCCGTCGACCGTGCCGCGGCCGGTGACGACGCCGTCGGCCGGCAGCCCGGGCTGCAGGGCGTTGGCGTAGCGGCCGTCCTCGACGAAGGAGCCCTCGTCGAAGAGCAGGGCGATGCGGTCGCGGACGTAGATCTTGCCCTGGGCGTCGAGCTTGGCCTGCGCCTTCTCGGGCGCGCTGGCCGACGCCGCGTGGGCCGCCGCGAGACGGGCCCGGACATCGGCGACGCGCGGGTCGCCGTGGAGGTTCGAGGTGGGTGCGGCTCCGCTCATGCCGGCAGACCCAGGCCGCGGGCGATGAGCATCCGCTGCACCTCGGAGGTGCCCTCGCCGATCTCGAGGATCTTGGCGTCGCGGTAGAACCGTGCGACGGGGAACTCCTCCATGAAGCCGTTGCCGCCGAACACCTGCGTGGCGATGCGGGTGGCGGTGACGGCGGCCTCCGTCGAGTAGAGCTTGGCGATGGCGGCGGCCTGCTTGACCTCCTTGACCGAGCGCTTGCCGGCGTGGAGCTCGTCCTTGAGCCAGGCGGCCTTGTAGGTCAGCAGGCGCGCGCCCTCGACCATGACGGCGAGGTCGGCCAGCTGGAAGGAGACGCCCTGGTTGACGCCGATCGGACGACCGAAGGCCGTGCGGGTCTTCGCGTAGTCGGTGGCGAGCTCGAGGCACGCCTGCGCGCAGCCGACGGCGAGCGCCGAGATGGCGATGCGGCCGTCGTCGAGGGTCTTGAGGAACTGCTTGAAGCCCTGCCCCTCCGCGCCGAGGAGGTGGTCGGCCGGGACGCGGCAGTCCTCGAAGGTGAGGCCGTGGGTGTCGGAGACGTGCCAGCCGAGCTTGTGGTAGGCCGGCTCGACGACGAAGCCGGGGGTGCCGGCCGGGACCATGATCGCCGAGATCTGCGGCGAGCCGTCCTCGTTCGTGCCGGTGCGCGCGGTGACGGTGACGACCGACGTGATGTCGGTGCCGGAGTTGGTGATGAACGCCTTGGCCCCGTTGACGACCCACTCGTCGCCGTCGCGCACGGCGCGCGTGCGGGTGGCTCCGGCGTCGGAGCCGGCCTCGGGCTCGGTGAGGCCGAAGCCGGCGAGCGCGCGGCCCGAGACGAGGTCGGGCAGGAAGCGCTGCTTCTGCTCCTCGGTGCCGTAGGTGAGGATCGGGTTGATGCCGAGGCCCACCCCGGCGGAGAGCGTGATGCCGATGGACTGGTCGACGCGGCCGAGCTCCTCGATGGCGACGCAGAGGCTCGTGAAGTCGCCGGCGTCCCCCGCGCCGCCGAACTCCTCCGGCACGACGAGGCCGAACAGGCCGAGGTCCCCCATCTTGGGCACGAGGTCGGTCGGGAAGTAGGCGGCGGCGTCCCACTTGGCGATGTTGGGCGCGACCTCCTTCTCGGCGAAGTCGCGGACGACCATCCGGAAGTCCTCGTGGTCCTGGCTGAGCTCGAACATCGCTGTTCTCCTGAAGGTGTCGCGGTCATCACGCGCTCGTGACGCGTGCTTGACGTTGACGTAAACGTAAAGCACTATCGACCTCATGACAAGTGCGCCGACCTGGACGCATCGCCGAGGTGGCGGAGGAGTTCGACGTCACGCACCGGACCGTGCGCCACTACGAGGACCTCGGCCTGATCTCCCCCGAGCGCCGTGGGACGCAGCGGATCTACCACCGCCGGGACCGGACGCGTCTCGGCCTCATCCTGCGGGGCAAGCGACTGGGCTTCCCGCTCGAGGAGATCCGCACGATCATCGACCTGTTCGACGCGCCTCGGGGCCGTCGCGCCCAGCTCGAGTACGTCCTCGGCCAGATCGACGAGCGCCGGGCCGACCTCGACCAGCGGCTGCGGGACATCCAGGACGCCATCGCCGAGCTGGGCGAGTTCGAGCGACGGTGCCGTGAGGATCTCGACAAGCTCGCGTGACACGATGGGCGCATGAGCGCCGAAGACACGAAGATCTCCGCCTACGCCCACCCCGAGCGCCTCGTCACCACCGAGTGGCTCGCGGAGCAGGTCGCGGCCGGCCGAATCGGCGGGCCCGGACGGGATCGTGCTGCTCGAGTCGGACGAGGACGTGCTGCTCTACGAGACCGGCCACATCCCGGGCGCCCTCAAGATCGACTGGCACGCCGACCTCAACGACCCGGTGTCGCGCGACTACGTCGACGGCGCCCGGTTCGCCGAGGTGATGGGTTCGCGCGGTATCCGGCGCGACACGACCGTGGTCATCTACGGCGACAAGAGCAACTGGTGGGCGGCGTACGCCCTGTGGGTCTTCAGCCTCTTCGGGCACGAGGACGTCCGGCTCCTCGACGGCGGCCGTGCCAAGTGGATCGCCGAGGGCCGCGAGCTGACCCGCGACGTGCCCGCCGCGACCGCCGGTGGACTACCCCGTGGCCGACCGGGACGACGCCCCGATCCGCGCCTTCAAGGACGACGTGCTCGCCCACCTCGGCAAGCCGCTCGTCGACGTCCGCTCCCCCGGCGAGTACTCCGGCGAGCTGCTGCACATGCCCGACTACCCCCAGGAGGGCGCGATGCGCGGCGGCCACATCCCCGGCGCGAAGTCGGTGCCGTGGGCGCGCGCCGCCAACGAGGACGGCTCGTTCAAGTCGCGCGAGGACCTCGAGGCGATCTACCTCACCGAGCAGGGCCTCACGCCCGCGGACGACGTGGTCGCGTACTGCCGCATCGGCGAGCGCTCGTCGCACACGTGGTTCGTCCTGACGCACCTGCTCGGTTTCGAGGCGGTGCGCAACTACGACGGCTCGTGGACCGAGTGGGGCAACGCCGTGCGCGTCCCGATCGAGAGGTGACGACCCATGACCGACACCGCCCTGCCCGCGCCGCTGGCCGAGATCGCCGAGGACTTCCGCTCGGCGAGCAACGACCTCAAGCTGCAGCTGCTGCTCGAGTTCAGTGACGAGCTGCCGCGCCTGCCCGAGCGGTATGCCGGCCACCTCGACCAGCTCGAACGCGTCGACGAGTGCCAGTCGCCGCTCTTCCTCACCGTCGAGGTGGGCGACGGCGCGTCGCTCGACGACCGGGTCGTCAGCCTCTTCTTCGACGCGCCCGCCGAGGCCCCGACGACGCGCGGCTTCGCCGGCATCCTCCGCGAGGGACTCGACGGCCTCTCCGCAGCCGAGGTGCTCGCCGTCCCCGACGACGCCCCGATGCGCTTCGGCCTCGCGGAAGCGGTGTCCCCCCTGCGCATGCGCGGCATGGTCGCGATGCTCGCCCGCATCAAACGCCAGGTCCGCGCCAAGACCGCCGGCTGACCCGCTCACCCACCACTCCCCACGTCACTGCTGCACCCCACGCAGCACTGACGTAGCGACCCAGACCCAACCCCCGCAGCCCCCTACGTCACTGCTGCACCCCACGCAGCACTGACGTAGCGACCCAGACCCAACCCCCGCAGCCCCCTACGTCACTGCTGCACCCGACGCAGCACTGACGTAGCGACCCAGACCCAACCCCGCAGCCCCCTACGTCACTGCTGCACCCGACGCAGCAGTGACGTGGCGCCCGAGATGGCCCATACCTCGTGGCCGCCTGTGGATAAGTCGGGGACGGCCCGGGTCCGCTGTCGGCTCCGGAGTGCAGCCTGACTCCATGAGCGAGAGAGCAGTTCCCGAGCGCAACAGCGAGGCCGGTCGGTACGTCGTGCGGGTGCGCCGACTGGCGGACCTCAGTCAGCGGGACCTGGCCATGCGGGTCGGCGTATCGCCCAGCACGGTCAGTCGCCTCGAGTCCGGGCTCATCGCGCCGACCGTGGATCTCTACGAGCGGGTGCTTGCCCTGGCCGGGCTGCGCCTGGCCGTGCTCGACGGCGCGGGTCGCGAGGTGGCGCCGGTCCCGGTCGACACGGTGCGCGACAACCAGGGGCGCCGGTTCCCCGCGCATCTCGACGTGGCGCCCCCCGACGAGGTGCCGTACGAGCGGTGGGCGTTCCCGCGCTACGACCGACCCGACGCGCAGGGCTGGTTCCAGCACCGGAGTGCGCGCGACCAGCGGGCCGAGGACGCGCCGCACCGGGATCGGCCGGCCGACCACCCGACGGGGCACGAGCTGGCCCTGCGCCGACGGCTCATGCGCGGCCGACAGCCGCGCGTCGATGCGCCGCCGCTGCCGGATCTCGAGTGCGACTGCCCCGACGCGTGCTTCCAGGAGCTGTGCGTGACCGAGTGCCCGTGCCAGTGCGAGCCCCGCACCGCCGACCTCTGGCGACGACTCCTCGCCGCCCGGTCGTCAGCCCCCGATGCGAGTGCGGACCTCGTAGAGCTCGGGGAAGAAGGTGAGGTCGAGCGCCCGTCGTAGGAAGTCGACGCCCGGTCGAGCCACCGGTGCCCGTCTTCTGCCCGATCGTGCGCTGGACGACCTGGAGGTGACGGAACCGCCACTGCTGGAAGTTGTCCTCGAGATCGACCAGCTCCTCGCACGTCTCGTAGACACCCCAGTGCTCGTTCGGCTGGGCATAGACACCGGCGAAGACGTCGACGAGTCCCTCGTCGAGGCGGTAGGGCTGCGTCCAGTCACGGTCGAGGAGGGCCGGCGGCACGGCATACCCCCGCCGAGCGAGGTAGGCGAGGAACTCGTCGTAGAGGCTCGGCTCGCGCAGGAGCGCGTCCAGCGCGGTGCGGGCGCCCTCGTCGTGCGCGAAGACCGCCACCATGTCGGCGTTCTTGTTGCCGAGCAGGAACTCGACCTCGCGGTACTGCGCCGACTGGAAGCCCGAGCTCGTGGCGAGGAAGGGCCGGATCTCGGCGTACTCGCTCGGCGTCAGCGTCGCGAGCACCGACCACTGGTCGGTGAGCGTGTGCTGGATGTGCTTGACCCGGGCGAGCCGCTTCAGGGCCGGGCCCAGCTGGTCGTCGCGGAGCAGGTTCCTGGCCGAGCGCAGCTCGTGGATCAGCAGCTTGAGCCACAGCTCGGAGGTCTGGTGCTGGATGATGAAGAGCAGCTCGTCGTGCTGCGGCGGCTCGCTCAGCGGCTGCTGCGCGCTGAGCAGCGTGTCGAGGCGGAGGTAGTCGCCGTAGGACATCTTGCGCGTGAAGTCGCGCTGGATGCCCTCCTCGAGGTCGCGCTTGCTGCGCCGGTCCAGCCCGCCGTGGGCAGCGTTGTCCATGCCCGCGATCCTAGGGGCCGGATCAGCGCGAGCGCGGGCGGATGCTGACGAGGTGCGAGACGACGCCCGGGACCCATCCGGTCTCACCGCGCATCCACCGGGCGCCGACGAGGTTGTGCGGCACGACCACCGTGTCGGCGCGCGCCGCAACCAGCCCGAGGTCGGTGCCGAACACGTCGGTGACGACTGCCCAGTCGCGGGCGCTGTGGCGGGCGAGGTACTCGCCGATGGCGACGGCAAACGTCTCGACGATGACGTCGGGGCCCTCACCCGACCCGCCTTCGTCGGACCACCGGCGGTAGGCCGCGTCGTAGTGGGACCCGATGGACGAGAGGTCGTCGACGTCCACGCCCTCAGCAGCCGCGTGCTCGAGGGCGGTGGCGATGCGGGCCCGCTCGTCGTCGCCGAGCGGGTTGGCGACGGGCCGGCCCGTGAAGTCGGGGGTCAGCGCGTCGTCGCCCTCGGCGGCCTCGAGCTCGGCGACCGCGGTCGCGTCCGTCGGCACGGAGGTGTCGTCCTTGCCCTTGCGCGAGAACAGTCCCATGCCCGCCAATCTAGTGGCTCGGACGCGACCGGGTCAGGTCAGGCGGCTCAGCCGAAGGTGTCCGGGTCGGGTCCGGTGCGGGTGCCGCGGTCGAGCCCGGCGAGTGCCTCGAGGTCGTCGTCGCCGAGGGCGAAACCGAAGATCTCGACGTTCTCGGCGATCCGCGCCGGGGTGACCGACCGCGTCAGCACGACGTTGCCGAGCTCGACGTGCCAGCGCAGGACGAGCTGGGCGGGCGTCACCTCGTGCTTGGCGGCGAGCTCGCGCGACGACCGGGTCGTCGAGCAGGCCGGCGCGGACGGCCAGCGGGCTCCAGGCCTCCGTGACGATGCCGTGCTCGGCATGGAAGGCACGCAGCTCGCGCTGCTGGAGGTAGGGGCTCAGCTCGATCTGGTTGACCGAGGGCAGCACGCCGGTCTCGTCGAGCAGTCGCTGCAGGTGCGGCACCTGGAAGTTGCAGACCCCGACGGAGCGGACCCGGCCCTCGCGCTGGAGGTCGAGCATCGCCTTCCACGCGTCGACGTAGGCGTCCTGCTGCGGCGCCGGCCAGTGGATGAGGTAGAGGTCGAGGGCGTCGATGCCGAGGCGCTTCATCGAGGCGTCGAAGGCGGCCGGGACGTTCGTGTGGTCGTCGTTCCAGACCTTCGTCGTGACGAAGACGTCGTCGCGGTCGACGTCGTCGCGGCCCGAGGACACGGCCGACGCCCTCCTCGTTGCCGTAGATGCGCGCCGTGTCGATGTGCCGGTAGCCGACCTCGAGGGCGCGGCCGAACGCGGCGTCGACGTCCACGTCCGGGACCTCCCAGACACCGAAACCGATCTGCGGGATGGCCAGGCCGGGGGTGGAGGCGTGGCCGAGAGCGAGCGTGGGTGCTGACTGGTGTGTCGTCATGCCACTCACGCTAGGTCGGCGCCCGCACCGGCGATGTGCCGGACCTCACTCTGAGACGACCGGGAATACGCCTGAGGTCACAGGGGCGACGCGACGTCGGCCCGATAGAGTCCGAGCCATGCCATCCATCAGCAAGGTCCTGATCGCAAACCGTGGTGAGATCGCCGTCCGCATCGCGCGGGCGTGCACGGACAGCGGGATCGCCTCGGTCGCGGTCTACGCCGAGCCGGACCGGGATGCCTTGCACGTCAAGGTCGCCGACGAGGCGTACGCCCTCGGGGGCTCGACCCCCGGTGAGAGCTACCTCGTCCAGGAGAAGCTGCTCGACATCGCCCGCCGGGCCGGCGCCGACGCGGTCCACCCCGGCTACGGCTTCCTCGCCGAGAACGCGTCCTTCGCCCAGGCCGTGCATCGACGCCGGCCTCATCTGGATCGGCCCCGGACCCGAGGCGATCGACTCCCTCGGCGACAAGGTCAAGGCGCGCCACATCGCGACGAAGGCCGGCGCGCCGCTCGTGCCCGGCACGAAGGACCCGGTCTCCGGCGCCGACGAGGTCGTGGAGTTCGCGAAGGAGCACGGCCTCCCGGTCGCGATCAAGGCGGCCTACGGCGGCGGCGGCCGCGGCCTCAAGGTCGCGCGCGCCATGGAGGAGATCCCCGACCTCTACGAGTCGGCGGTGCGCGAGGCCGTGACGGCCTTCGGCCGCGGCGAGTGCTTCGTCGAGCGCTTCCTCGACCACCCGCGCCACGTCGAGACCCAGTGCCTGGCCGACCAGCACGGCAACGTCGTCGTCGTCTCGACCCGCGACTGCTCGCTCCAGCGCCGCAACCAGAAGCTCGTCGAGGAGGCACCCGCGCCGTTCCTCACCGAGGAGCAGCACACCGAGCTGCTGCGCGCGAGCAAGGCGATCCTCAAGGAGGCCGGCTACGTCGGCGCCGGCACGTGCGAGTTCCTCGTCGGGCCGGCCGGCGACATCAGCTTCCTCGAGGTCAACACCCGCCTGCAGGTCGAGCACCCCGTGACCGAGGAGGTCACCGGCATCGACCTCGTGCGCGAGCAGTTCCGCATCGCGAACGGCGAGTCCCTCGACTACGGCGACCCCGAGCCGCACGCGCACTCGATCGAGTTCCGGATCAACGGCGAGGACGCCGGCCGCGGCTTCCTGCCCGCACCGGGCACCGTGAGCCGCATGGTCGTGCCGCACGGCCCGGGCGTGCGCTGGGACGCCGGCATCGTCGAGGGCGACACCGTCGCCGGGGCGTTCGACTCGATGATCGCCAAGCTCGTCATCACCGGCCGCACCCGCGAGCAGGCGATCGAGCGCGCCCGCCGCGCCCTGGCCGAGCTGACCATCGAGGGCATGCCGACCGTCGTCCCGTTCCACCGTGCGGTCGTGGCCGACCCGGCCTTCGCGCCGGCCGACGGCAAGCCCTTCTCGATCCACACCCGCTGGATCGAGACCGAGTTCGACAACACCATCGAGCCGTATGCCGCAGGGCCGGGCGGCGCTGCCGACGCGGACGAGGCCGAGGAGCGCCAGACCGTCGTCGTCGAGGTCGGTGGCAAGCGGCTCGAGGTCTCGCTGCCCGGGCGGCCTCTCGCTCGGCGGTGGCGGCGGGGTGGCCGCGGCGAAGAAGAAGGCGCCCAAGCGGTCCGGCGGCGGCAAGTCCGGGGGCGCCGCCTCCGGCGACTCGCTGACCGCCCCGATGCAGGGCACCATCGTCAAGATCGCCGTCGAGGAGGGCGCGACCGTCGCGGCGGGCGACCTCGTCATCGTCCTCGAGGCGATGAAGATGGAGCAGCCGATCACCGCCCACAAGGCCGGCGTCGTGTCGGGCCTGACGGCCAAGGTCGGCGAGACCGTCACGTCGGGCGCGGTGCTCGCCGAGATCAAGGACGCCGGCGAGGGCTGAGCCCGGCCGCACCTGCAGGACCACAGGAAGGGCCGACCCGCCGCGTGGCGGGTCGGCCCTTCCTGTGGTCCGCCGTCGTGGACGGCGGACCCTGCTCAGCCCCGGTCCGCGGGCGGGATCTCCGACGGGCCTGGACCGCCGGGCAGGTGCGGGTCGACCGGGGCGGGATCGTTCGGGTCGACCGGAGGCATCGGCTCGACGGGTCCGGGGCCGGGCTCCGGCGTCGGGACCGGCCCTGGCGTCGGGACCGGCTGCGGTGTGGCCGGCGGCTGCGGGGTGCCCGGCGGCGTGGGAGGCACGGGCGGCTCCGGAGCAGCCGGCGGGATCGTGCCGTCGGCATCGGCGTCGGGCGGCAGGCCGAGCGTCTCCTTCAGCTTGTCGCTGCCCTGGTCGATCTGGTCGGCGTACTTGCCCCCGGTGCGCTCGTTGATGAGCTCCTCGGCCTTGTCGAGTCCCTGCTGGGCCTGCTCGGGATGGCCCTTGACGAAGTCCTTGGCCTTCTGGATCCAGTCGCTCACTGCGTGTGCCTCCACGGTCCGACCTGCTCAGGACCGCCGTCCCGACGGCCGGGCGGCGACCCTGACGTGACGACGACGCCGCCACAGGCCCGACGCTACGCCTCTGGCACACTGCTCATGTGCTTGCGACCCTCCCGACCGCGACGACCGCCCAGCCCGTCTTCTCCGTCGACGAACCTCGTCATCCTCGTCATCCTGGGCGCGATCTTCTACCCGCTCCAGAAGAAGCTCCGCGAGTCGGTGTCCCGCCGCCGCCGCGAGCGCTGGGCCGAGGAGGACCGCCTCGCCGAGCTCGAGCGCGAGGAGCGCGACCGGCCGCCGTCGACGGATGAGCCCGGCTGATCAGTCGGACTGGTGCAGCTGGCGCGCCGCCTCGGCGATCGAGCCGGACAGCGACGGGTAGACCGTGATGGTGCTCGACACCTGGTCGACGCTGAGCCGGTTCTGCACGGCGAGCGCGACGGGGTAGATCAGCTCGGACGCCTTGGGCGCGACGACGACGCCGCCGAGCACCGTGCCGTAGCCCTTGCGGCAGAAGAGCTTGACGAAGCCGTCGGAGATGCCCTGCATCTTGGCGCGCGGGTTGCGGCCGAGCGGCAGCGTCACGGACTCGACGTCGGGTGACGCGTCGGCGGCGTTCTGGCTGATGCCGACGGTCGCGATCTCGGGCTCGGTGAAGACGTTGGCGGCGACCCCGCGCACGTTGAGGGGTGACACGGCGTCGCCGAGCGCGTGCCACATGGCGATGCGTCCCTGCATGGCCGCCACGGACGCCAGGGGCAGCACGCCCGTGCAGTCGCCGGCGGCATACACCCCGCGGACGCTCGTGCGCGAGACCCGGTCGACCTGGATGTGCCCGGAGGGGCTGAGCTCGACACCGGCCTCCTCGAGGCCGAGTCCCGCCGTGTTGGGCACCGACCCGACGGCGAGCAGGGCGTGCGAGCCCTCGACGGTGCGCCCGTCGACGAGCGTGACGACGACGCCGTCGGCGGTGCGCTCGACCGAGGCGGCCCGCGACTTGTTCGAGCACCTCCATGCCGCGCTTGCGGAAGACGTCCTCGATGACCGTGGCGGCGTCGGCGTCCTCGCCGGGCAGCACCCGGTCGCGGGACGAGACGAGGACGACCTGCGAGCCGAGGCCGAGGTAGGCCTGCGCGAGCTCGGCGCCGGTGACGCCGGACCCGATGACGACGACGCGCTCGGGCAGCTCGTCGAGGGAGTAGATCTGCTGCCAGGTCAGGATCCGCTCGCCGTCGGGGCGCATCGTGTCCATGACCCGGGGTGCGGCGCCGGTGGCGAGGAGGACGACGTGGGCGGGCAGCTCGCGCGTCGTGCCGTCCGCGAGCTCGGCGACGACGCGCTCGCGGCCCGCGATCCGGGCCGTGCCGCGCAGCACCGTGACGCCGACCTGCTCGAGGCTGCCCTGGATGTCGGCGCTCTGCGCGGCGGCGAGCTCGAGGATCCGGCCGTTGACGGTGTGCGGCTGGGCGACCGCGTCGGAGACCTCGTCGCCGTCGTCGTCCTGCAGCCGCACGCCGAGGTGCGACGCCGTCCGGAAGTCGGACATGTAGTCGGCGGTGGCGATGAGGGCCTTGCTCGGCACGCAGTCGGTGAGCACGGCTGCCCCGCCGAGGCCGTCCTTCTCGACGACGGTGACCTGGGCGCCGAGCTGGGCGGCGACGAGGGCCGCCTCGTAGCCTCCGGGGCCGCCGCCGATGATGACAACCGACGTCTCGCGCGTGATCACGGGGTCCATCCAACCATCCCCGGGGGCGGCGCCGACCGGGCCCCGGGGCCGCCCGGGATTCGTGCCCGGGGGCGGACGACCTCGCTAGAGTCCTGAGCGTGACCCGTTCCCACCGTGATCTCAGCGACCCCGCCACCGACCCCTTCGACGTCGCCGCCGACGCCGCCGCCGTCATCGCCGAGCGCACCGGCGTCGCCCACCACGACGTCGCGCTCGTGCTCGGCTCGGGCTGGGGCCAGACGGCCGACCTCATCGGCGAGACCCTCGCGACCGTCGAGAACGCCGACGTCCCCGGCTTCCACGCGGCCGCCGTCGCGGGCCACTCGGGCAGCATGCGCTCGGTCGCCATCGGTGACACCGGGCGGCGCGCCCTCGTCTTCGGCACCCGCACCCACTTCTACGAGGGCCGCGGCGTGCGCGCCGTCGTCCACGGCGGTGCGCACCGCCAAGGCCGCGGGGTGCTCGACCATCGTGCTCACCAACGGCTGCGGCGGCCTCAACCCGGCGTGGAGCCCCGGCACCCCGGTCCTCATCCGCGACCACATCAACCTCACGGCGCACTCCCCCATCGAGGGCGCGAACTTCGTCGACCTCACCGACCTCTACACGCCGCGCCTGCGCGACCTCGCGCGCGAGGTCGACGCCGACCTCGACGAGGGCGTCTACGTCCAGTTCCGCGGGCCGCACTACGAGACGCCGGCCGAGGTGCAGATGGCCAAGGTCATCGGCGGCGACCTCGTCGGCATGTCGACGACGCTCGAGGCGATCGCGGCCCGCCAGAGCGGCCTCGACGTGCTCGGCATCTCGCTCGTGACCAACCTCGCCGCCGGCATCTCCGACCAGCCGCTCAGCCACGCCGAGGTCCTCGAGGCCGGCCAGGCCGCCGCCGAACGCTGCGGGCGCCTGCTCGCCGACGTCGTGGGTCGCCTCTGATGACCGACTCCCGACACCGAGCCGAGACGCTGTATGCCGCCGCGCGGGCCTGGCGCGACGACGACCCCGACCCGACGACGCGAGCCGAGCTCGACGCCGTCCTCGCCCGCGGCGGCGGAGCGGCGACGAGGCGGCGGCCGCCGACCTCGCCGACCGCATCGTCGGGCCTGCTCGAGTTCGGCACGGCCGGGCTGCGGGGGGCGCTCGGCGCCGGCCCCAACCGGATGAACCGCAGCGTCGTCATCCGAGCGGCAGCCGGCCTCACGGCATACCTCAAGGACGAGGGCGGCGTCGGCGAGTCGCCCACGGTCGTCATCGGCTTCGACGCGCGCTACAACTCCGACGTCTTCGCCCGCGACACCGCGGCGGTCGTCGTCGCCGCCGGCGGGCGGGCGCTGCTGCTGCCCCAGCCGCTGCCGACGCCGGTGCTCGCCTTCGCGATCCGCCACCTCGGCGCCGACGCCGGCGTCATGGTCACCGCGAGCCACAACCCGCCGCAGGACAACGGCTACAAGGTCTACCTCGGCGACGGCAGCCAGATCGTGCCGCCGGCCGACGCCAGATCGCCGCCCACATCGCGCGGCGTCGAGCGGGTGGCCGACGTGCCGCGCGCCGACGACGGGCTGGGAGACGCTCGGCGACGACCTCCTCGAGCGACTACGTCGACGCCGTCGTCACGCGTCGTCGACCCGGCGCTCGCCCCGCGACCTGCGCATCGTCCACACGAGCCTGCACGGCGTCGGTCACGGCACGGTGCACGACCGCCTTCGTCCAGGCCGGCTTCCCGGCCCCGGTCGTCGTCGACGAGCAGGCGGTGCCCGACCCCGACTTCCCGACCGTCGCCTTCCCCAACCCCGAGGAGAAGGGCGCCATCGACCTCGCGCTCGCCCGGGCCCGCGCGGTGGGGTGCGACCTCGTCATCGCCAACGACCCCGACGCCGACCGGTGCGCGGCGGCGGTCCTCGACCCGGCGCACGGGCGACTGGCGGATGCTGCGCGGCGACGAGGTCGGCGCCCTGCTCGGCGCCCACATCGTGCGCGCGCGGCGTCGCGCGCCGCGACGTCTTCGCCAACTCGATCGTGTCCTCGCGGCTGCTCGCGTCGATCGCCGCGGCGGCCGGCATCCGCCACGAGGAGACCCTGACCGGCTTCAAGTGGATCTCGCGGGTCGACGGGCCTGCGCTACGGCTACGAGGAGGCGCTCGGCTACTGCGTCGCGCCCGCAGCTCGTCCGCGACAAGGACGGCGTCAGCGCCGCCCTGCTGCTCGCCGAGCTCGCGGCCGGCGCTCAAGGCGAGGGCCGCACGCTCACCGACCTGCTCGACGACCTCGCCGTCGAGCACGGCGTGCACGCCACCGACTCCTTCTCCGTGCGCGTCGTCGGACCTCGCCCAGATCGGCGACGCTCATGGGCGCGCCTGCGGGCCGAGCCGCCGACGCACCGTGGCCGGCGTCGAGGTCGCCCGCATCGACGACCTCAGCCGCGGCGACGGCGGGCTGCCGCCCGACCGAGGGGCTGCGCTACCTCCTCGCCGACCGCTCGCGGGTCATCGTCCGCCCGAGCGGCACCGAGCCCAAGGTCAAGGTCTACCTCGAGGTCATCGAGCCCGTCGCCGACGCGCAGCCGACGCTCGGCGCGAGTCACGCGCGGTGGCCGAGACCCGCCTCGCCCGCGTCCGCGCCGACCTCGAAGCCCTGACGTCCCTCTGACGCGGCGCCACCTGCGTACGCCCTGACGTCGGCGTGCGCGGGTGGCGAGGTCAGACGACGAAGGTCCCGATGACGAAGAAGGCGGTGCGCGGCCAGCAGCAGGCCGACCGAGCACCGGGTCCCAGCGTCTGGTGCGCGATGCGGGGGGTGCGGCCGTCCTTGCGCCGGCGGTCGGCGCGCGATGCGCGCCTCGACCTCGGCGGCGACCGCCTGCGCCTCGACCTTCGAGCGTCGCCGGCGTCTCGGTGCGTCGCCCTTGCCGCGGACCTTGTTGGCCCCGACGCGTCAGCAGCCGCGGCCGTACCTCGGGCGGCCGGGATCGGCCGGAACGCCCCACGCGGTGTAGCGCCGGCCCTCGACGACGAGCTCGAGCGCCCAGCGCGAGCGCACCTCGGTGATGGCCGGCCACGTGACGTCGACGACGCGCAGCGGGTTGACGAGCCGGATGCCCTCGGCGTGGATGACGGCGCAGGGCCGGACGACGAAGAGCCAGAGCAGCACGAGGGCGAGCACGACGGTCGAGATGAGGGTCCAGCTGCGCGGCGCGGTGAGCAGGCCCGGGCACGAGCAGGGCGAGTCCGGCGAGGCCGCCGACGACGCCGACGGCGACCGACGGACCCGGGACGCAGGGTCCGGCGCGTCGCGCAGATCGGCTGCGCGGCTCGACGCCCGGGCTCACCGGACGGTGGCTCGGACGGGCGGCTGGGGCACGTCGGGACTCACGGCGAGACTCTCTCACGCGTCACGGGCCGTCTCGATCAGGTGGATAGACTCCCGTGGTGACAGTTAGCACCACGACGCGCACCGCGCAGGACCTCACCGCCCAGGCGCGGGACGTCCTCGGGGTGTCGCGCCTGACCAACCATGCCCTCACCTCGTGGCTGCACGGCCTGCCCGGCGTCGACCAGGTCGGCTGCGAGGCGCGCGCCGCCGCGCTCGGCACCCGCTCGATCAAGACGACGAGCAAGGCCTGGGCCATCGACACCGCCATCGGGATGATCGACCTGACGACGCTCGAGGGCTCCGACACCGTCGGCAAGGTGCGCTCGCTGTGCGCCAAGGCCCTCGTGCCCGACCCGCTCGACCCGACGACGCCGCGGCCCGCCGCGATCTGCGTCTACGGCGACATGGTCGCCACCGCGAAGGCGGCCCTCGGCGACAGCGGCATCCACGTCGCGGCGGTCGCGACGGCCTTCCCGTCGGGCCGCGCGAGCATGCCGGTCAAGCTCGCCGACACCCGCGACGCCGTCGAGGCCGGCGCCGACGAGATCGACATGGTCATCGACCGCGGCGCGTTCCTCTCGGGCGACTACCTCACGGTCTTCAACCAGATCGCCGAGGTCAAGGCAGGCC
This sequence comes from uncultured Actinomycetota bacterium, assembly GCA_963849965.1. Classification (GTDB taxonomy): domain Bacteria; phylum Actinomycetota; class Actinomycetes; order Actinomycetales; family Dermatophilaceae; genus Terrabacter. The sequence goes on from CAWKJV010000004.1 coordinate 477,369, forward strand.
TGCGGCGACCGCCCACCTCAAGGTCATCATGGAGACCGGCGAGCTCGTCACCTACGACAACGTCCGCCGCGCCTCCTACCTCTCGATGCTCGCGGGCGGCGACTTCATCAAGACCTCCACCGGCAAGATCCAGCCCGCGGCCACCCTGCCCGTCACCCTCATCATGCTCGAGGCCGTGCGCGACTGGCGCGACCTCACCGGCAGTGCAGGTCGGCGTCAAGCCGGCCGGCGGCATCAAGACCACCAAGGACGCCATCAAGTACCTCGTCATGGTCAGCGAGATCGCCGGCGACGACTGGCTCTCGCCCGAGTGGTTCCGCTTCGGCGCCTCGAGCCTGCTCAACGACCTCCTCCTGCAGCGGCAGAAGCTCACGACCGGTGCCTACTCCGGCGCCGACTACGTGACGATCGACTGACCGACCGCGCCTCACACGACCGCGCCCACGAAAGACATCCTGATGCCGAAGTTCGAGTACGCCCCCGCGCCGGAGTCGCGCGCCATCGTCACGATCGAGAAGTCCTACGGCCTCTTCATCGACGGCGCGTTCACGCGCCCCAAGGCGACCTTCCCGACGATCAACCCCGCCGACGAGACGGTCCTCGCCGAGGTGAGCCAGGCCGGCCCCAAGGACGTCGACAAGGCCGTCGCCGCCGCCCGGCGCGCCTACGACGGCGTCTGGGGCCGGATGAGCGGCGCCGAGCGCGGCAAGTACCTCTTCCGCATCGCCCGCATCCTGCAGGAGCGCGCCCGCGAGTTCGCCGTGCTCGAGACGCTCGACAACGGCAAGCCGATCAAGGAGACCCGCGACTTCGACGTCCCGACGGCCGCCGCGCACTTCTTCTACCACGCGGGCTGGGCCGACAAGCTGGAGTATGCCGGCCTGTCCGCTCCCGGGAGCGCCGCCGCCCGCGCCGCACGGCGTCGTCGCGCAGATCATCCCGTGGAACTTCCCGCTGCTCATGCTCGCGTGGAAGGTCGCGCCGGCCCTCGCCACCGGCAACACCGTCGTGCTCAAGCCGGCCGAGACGCACGCCGCTCAGCGCCCTGCTCTTCGCCGAGGTCTGCCAGCAGGCCGAGCTGCCCGCCGGTGTCGTCAACATCGTCACCGGCGACGGCCGCACGGGCCAGGCGCTCGTCGAGCACCCGGACGTCGACAAGATCGCCTTCACGGGCTCGACCGAGGTGGGCAAGACCATCGCCCGGTCGATCGCCGGCACGGCCAAGAAGGCCACCCTCGAGCTCGGCGGCAAGGCCGCCAACATCATCTTCGACGACGCCCCCATCGACCAGGCCGTCGAGGGCATCGTCGGCGGCATCTTCTTCAACCAGGGCCAGGTCTGCTGCGCCGGGTCGCGCCTGCTCGTGCAGGAGAACGTCCACGACGAGGTCATCGCCAAGCTCAAGCGCCGGCTCCAGACGCTGCGCGTCGGCGACCCGATCGACAAGAACAGCGACCTCGGCGCGATCAACTCGCGCGAGCAGCTCGACCGCATCACGACCCTCGTCGACGCGGGCGTCGCCGAGGGCGCCGAGCGCTGGAGCCCGGCCTGCACGCTGCCGACCAAGGGCTTCTGGTACCCGCCGACGCTGCTCACCGGCGTCTCGCAGACCCACCGGGTCGCGACGGAGGAGATCTTCGGGCCGGTGCTGCCGGTGCTCACCTTCCGCACGCCCCAGGAGGCGGTCGCGAAGGCCAACAACACGGCATACGGCCTCTCGGCGGGCGTCTGGACCGAGAAGGGCTCGCGCATCCTCTGGATGGCCGACCAGCTGCAAGGCCGGCGTCGTCTGGGCCAACACCTTCAACCGCTTCGACCCCACGCTCGCCCTTCGGCGGCTACAAGGAGTCCGGGCTACGGCCGCGAGGGCGGTCGGCACGGCCTGGAGGCCTACGTGACCACTGCACCTGCGACCCTGACGGGAGCCACCCGATGAGCCGCCTCGACGTGCGCAAGACCTACAAGCTCTACATCGGCGGGAAGTTCCCCCGCAGCGAGTCCGGACGCTCCTACGAGGTCGTCTCGGCCTCCGGGCAGTTCCTCGCCAACGCCTCGATGGGCTCGCGCAAGGACGTGCGCGACGCCGTCGTCGCCGCGCGTGGCGCCTACTCGGGCTGGGCGGGAGCGACGGCGTTCAACCGCGGCCAGGTGCTCTACCGCGTGGCCGAGGTGCTCGAGGGGCGCCGGGCCCAGTTCGTCGACGAGATCGGCGCCGGCGAGGGCCTCACGGCCCGCGCGGCCTCGGCCGTCGTCGACGCCGCGGTCGACCGCGTCGTCTGGTACGCCGGGTGGACCGACAAGATCGCCCAGGTGCTCGGCAACCTCAACCCGGTCGCCGGGCCCTACTTCAACGTCTCGGCGCCCGAGCCGACCGGAGTCGTGGGCGTGCTTGCGCCGCAGGCCTCCTCGCTGCTCGGGCTCGTCTCGGTCGTGGCCCCGGTCATCGCCACGGGCAACACCGCGGTCGTCGTCACGTCGGCCGACCGCCCGCTGCCGGCCATCACCTTCGGCGAGGTGCTCGCGACGTCCGACGTCCCGGGTGGCGTCGTCAACCTCATCACGGCGCGCACCGCCGAGGTCGCCTCGTGGCTCGCCTCGCACCGCGACGTCAACGCGATCGACCTGACCGGTGTCGCCGGCGCCGAGGGCGTCGACTGGGCCGCCCTCGAGGCGGAGGCCGCCGGCAACCTCAAGCGCGTCCTGCGCCCGACCGTCGCAGGACGGCGAGGCCGTCGAGCCCGACTGGACCGCCGACCCGGGCCTGTCCCGCATCCGCGCCTTCGTCGAGACGAAGACCGTCTGGCACCCCAAGGGTCTCTGAACCGGTGGGCGGAGACGAGGCGTCGGCCGACCACCGGCCGCGGCGTTCACGGGCGGCGCCGCGTCATCCTCCTGACCGGTCCCAGCGGGGCCGGCAAGAGCCGCCTGTCCGCTCGGCTCAGCGCCGCGCACGGGTGGCCCGTCGTGCGCCTGGACGACTTCTACCGCGAGGACCACGACCCGCAGGCTGCCGCGCTCCCCCCTCGGCATCCCCGACTGGGACCACGCCGACTCCTGGGACGCCGAGTCCGCGGTCGACGCCCTGCGCCGGCTCGTCGACGAGGGCCGCGTCGAGGTGCCCGTCTACGACATCGGCGCGTCCGCGGTGACGGGCCGGCACGTGCTCGAGGCGCGCCCCACCGACTACGTCCTCGCCGAGGGGCTCTTCGCCGGCCGGCTCGTGGAGCCGCTCGCGTCGTGAGGGGCTGCTCGCCGACGCCCTGTGCGTGCGGCAGAACCGCACCCTGACGGCGCTGCGCCGCTTCGTGCGCGACCTGTCCGAGCGACGCAAACCGCCGCACATCCTGGTGCGCCGTGGACTCGCCCTGTGGCGCGACGAGCCCCACGTCGTCGCCGAGGCGCGAGGCGGACGGGGCACGGTGCATCCACCCGCGCCAGGCCGAGGCCGAGCTCGGGGCGCTGCTGCGGGCGGGCAGCACGCCGTGAAGCTCGTCGGTTTGCTCGGTGGCATGAGCTGGGAGTCGAGTGCGGAGTACTACCGCCTCGCCAACGAGCTCGTGCGTGACCGTATGGGCGGGCTGGCCTCCGCCCGGTTGCTGCTCCACTCCGTCGACTTCGCCGAGATCGAGCGCCTGCAGGCCGAGGACCGGTGGGACGAGGCCGGCGTGCTGCTCGCCAGTGCCGCGGCCGGGCTCGAGGCCGGCGGGGCCGAGCTGCTCGTCCTGTGCACCAACACGATGCACCGGGTGGCTCCCGCCATCGAGGCTGCGGTCACGATCCCGCTGCTGCACATCGGCGACGTGACTGCAGCCGCGGTGCGGGCGGCGGCAGTCGGTCGCGTGGGCCTGCTCGCGACGGCATACACGATGGAACAGCCGTTCCTGCGTGACCGTCTCGCCGGCCACGGGCTCACGGTCATCGTCCCCGACGCCGACGACCGCGCTCTGGTCCACCGGGTCATCTACGACGAGCTGTGCCTCGGCATCGTCACCGAGGAGTCCCGGCAGGCCTACCGCCAGGTGATCGGACGACTGGTGGCCGCCGGCGCGGAGGGGATCATCCTCGGCTGCACGGAGATCGAGCTCCTCGTCGACCAGACGGACTCGGCGGTGCCCGTCTTCCCGACGACCCGCCTGCACGTCGAGGCCGCGATCGCAGCGGCGCTCGGGTGACGGGCGGGTGCGTCAGTAGCCGAGGGCGGCATACCCCGGCTTGATGACGTCGTCGATGAGCTCGAGACGCTCGTCGAAGGGGATGAAGGCCGACTTCATCGCGTTGATCGTCACCCAGCGCAGGTCCTCGAGGGTCCAGCCGGCCTCGTCGCGCAGGAGCGTGGCCTCCCTGCGTCATCGACGTGCCGCTCATGAGCCGGTTGTCGGTGTTGAGGGTGACGCGGAACCGCAGGCGGCTTCAGCAGGGTGATCGGGTGCAGCGCGATGGACAGGGCCGCCGAGGTCTGCAGGTTGCTGCTCGGGCACATCTCCAGGGGGATGCGCTTGTCCCGCACGTAGGCGGCCAGTCGACCCAGTCGCACCCGGTCGAGCTCCAGCGACGTCAGCGCTGCGGGGTCGTCCTGGTCGCCCTCGACCCACTCGGCGAAGGGCGAGCCGTCGATGGTGATGTCGTCGACGATCCGCACGCCGTGGCCCAGCCGGTCCGCGCCGCACCACTGGATGGCCTCCCAGATCGACGGCAGGCCGAAGGCCTCGCCCGCGTGGATGGTGAAGTGGAAGTTCTCGCGACGGAGGTACTCGAACGCGTCGAGGTGACGGGTGGGCGGGTAGCCCGCCTCGGCGCCGGCGATGTCGAAGCCCGAGACGCCCTCGTCGCGGTAGCGGATCGCGAGCTCGGCGATCTCGGTGGACTTGGCGGCGTGCCGCATGGCCGTCAGCAGGGACGTCACCCGGATGGGGTGGCCGGCGGCTGCGGCCTTGGCCTCGCCGTCGCGCAGGCCGGCGTTGACCGCCTCGACGACGCCCTCGAGCGTCAGGCCACGCGTCAGGTGCTGCTCTGGGGCGTAGCGGCTCTCGGCGTAGACGACGCCGTCGGCGGCGAGGTCCTGCGCGCACTCGCTCGCCACGCGGAAGAGGCCGTCGCGGGTCTGCATGACGGCCAGGGTGTGGTCGAACGTCTCGAGGTAGCGCGGGAGCGAGCCGGAGTCGGCGCTCTCCCGGAACCACGTGCCCAGCGCTTCGGCCTCGGACGCGGGAAGGGCGTCGTAGCCGGAGTCGGCAGCCAGCTCGATGATGGTCTGCGGGCGCAGGCCGCCGTCGAGGTGGTCGTGCAGCAGCACCTTGGGTGCCTGGCGAAGGTCGTCCAGGCTCATGGGCTGGCTCACGCTTCCGTTCCGGCGGTGTCCTCGTCGGCCTCATCGTCCTCGTCGCGGTGCACGGTGTCCGGGCTGAAGGCCGGGAGGCAGACGGCGACGTACTCGGCGCCCTCGGGGCCGCACGAGTAGCGGATGCGCTCTCCCCCGCGGGTGATGACCGACTGGCCGGCGGTCGACCTCGAGCGTGCCGCCGTCGTGGTCGACGACCACCGTGCCGGCGAGCACGAGCGTGATCTCGTCGAACTCGGGCGTCTGGAAGGGCTCGGACCAGCCGGCGGGCGCAACCATGCGGGCGACCGAGACCGAGGCCTGCAGGCCGGCGTCGGGGGTGTTGACGGCGCCGACGTGCTCGTCGATGACCTTGCCGCCGGGGACGGGGATACGGGTCGGAGAGGGGATGAGTTCAGGCACGATCCCAACCCTAGACCCAGACAGAGGCCGAGGGAAAAGGGTCTGGAAATGCGACAACCCCGCCGGTTACCCGGCGGGGTTGTCTGAAAGTGTGTCCGGCTGCGTCCTACTCTCCCACACCGTCACCAGTGCAGTACCATCGGCGCTGAAGGGCTTAGCTTCCGGGTTCGGAATGGAGCCGGGCGTTTCCCCTTCGCTATGACAGCCGAAACTCTATGGAGATATCAATTCAGTGGGCGCGAACCACGACACGGTCGTAGCGTGTGGTGGTTCGCGGTTCCCGTTTGTATCTCGGGAACCGCACAGTGGACGCGTAGCATCTTTGTAAGTCAAGTTATCGGCTTATTAGTACCGGTCAGCTCCACACATTGCTGTGCTTCCACATCCGGCCTATCAACCCAGTAGTCTAGCTGGGAGCCTCTCGCCCTCGCGGGCCTGGAAACCTCATCTTGAAACGTGCTTCCCGCTTAGATGCTTTCAGCGGTTATCACTTCCGAACGTAGCTAATCAGCGGTGCTCTTGGCAGAACAACTGACACACCAGAGGTTCGTCCATCCCGGTCCTCTCGTACTAGGGACAGCCTTTCTCAAGTTTCCTACGCGCACAGCGGATAGGGACCGAACTGTCTCACGACGTTCTAAACCCAGCTCGCGTACCGCTTTAATGGGCGAACAGCCCAACCCTTGGGACCTACTCCAGCCCCAGGATGCGACGAGCCGACATCGAGGTGCCAAACCATGCCGTCGATATGGACTCTTGGGCAAGATCAGCCTGTTATCCCCGGGGTACCTTTTATCCGTTGAGCGACGGCGCTTCCACAAGCCACCGCCGGATCACTAGTCCCGACTTTCGTCCCTGCTCGACATGTCTGTCTCACAGTCAAGCTCCCTTGTGCACTTACACTCGAAACCTGATTACCAACCAGGCTGAGGGAACCTTTGGGCGCCTCCGTTACCTTTTAGGAGGCAACCGCCCCAGTTAAACTACCCACCAGGCACTGTCCCTGATCCGGATCACGGACCGAGGTTAGATATCCAGAACGACCAGAGTGGTATTTCAACGTTGACTCCACCATCACTGACGTGACGGCTTCACAGTCTCCCACCTATCCTACACAAGCCGTACCGAACACCAATACCAAGCTGTAGTAAAGGTCCCGGGGTCTTTCCGTCCTGCTGCGCGTAACGAGCATCTTTACTCGTAGTGCAATTTCGCCGAGTTCGTGGTTGAGACAGTGGAGAAGTCGTTACGCCATTCGTGCAGGTCGGAACTTACCCGACAAGGAATTTCGCTACCTTAGGATGGTTATAGTTACCACCGCCGTTTACTGGCGCTTAAGTTCTCAGCTTCGCCGTGAGGCTAACCGGTCCCCTTAACGTTCCAGCACCGGGCAGGCGTCAGTCCGTATACATCGTCTTGCGACTTGGCACGGACCTGTGTTTTTAGTAAACAGTCGCTTCTCCCTGGTCTCTGCGGCCGATCACGCTCAGACAGCAAGTGTCGTCACGATCAGGGCCCCCCTTCTCCCGAAGTTACGGGGGTATTTTGCCGAATTCCTTAACCACGATTCACTCGATCGCCTTGGTATTCTCTACCTAACCACCTGAGTCGGTTTGGGGTACGGGCGGCTCGAACCTCGCTAGAAGTTTTTCTCGGCAGCATAGGATCACCCTCTTCCCGCATTCGCGGTCACTATCAGGTCTCAGGCTTCATGCGATCCGGATTTGCCTGGATCGCGCCCTACACCCTTGGACGTGGACAACCATCGCCACGCGGAGGCTACCTTCCTGCGTCACTCCATCGCTTGACTACTACCAGATCGGGTCGTGCGCTCCACACACCCGATGGACCCGAAGGTCCGGTGGGCGTGCTTCAGGCACTTAGCATCACACGGTTCGTCATGGGCGGTTCTTCGCCGGTTCCGGAATATCAACCGGATGTCCATCGACTACGCCTGTCGGCCTCGCCTTAGGTCCCGACTTACCCAGGGCAGATTAGCTTGACCCTGGAACCCTTGGTTATTCGGCGGACGGGTTTCTCGCCCGTCATTCGCTACTCATGCCTGCATTCTCACTCGTGTGGCCTCCACGGCTGGTTCACACCGCCGCTTCCCTGGCCACACGACGCTCCCCTACCCATCAACACGCCTGGACACCGAACCCGCAGGTGTCGGTGCCGAGCAAATATGTCAATGCCACAGCTTCGGTGGTGTGCTTGAGCCCCGCTACATTGTCGGCGCGGAATCACTTGACCAGTGAGCTATTACGCACTCTTTAAAGGGTGGCTGCTTCTAAGCCAACCTCCTGGTTGTCACAGCAACTCCACATCCTTTCCCACTTAGCACACGCTTAGGGACCTTAGCTGGTGATCTGGGCTGTTTCCCTCTCGACTACGGAGCTTATCCCCCGCAGTCTCACTGCCACGCTCTCACTTACCGGCATTCGGAGTTTGGCTAACGTCAGTAACCTGGTGAGGCCCATTAGCTATCCAGTAGCTCTACCTCCGGCAAGAAACACGTGACGCTGCACCTAAATGCATTTCGGGGAGAACCAGCTATCACGGAGTTTGATTGGCCTTTCACCCCTACCCACAGCTCATCCCCTCAGTTTTCAACCTAAGTGGGTTCGGTCCTCCACGCAGTCTTACCTGCGCTTCAACCTGGCCATGGGTAGATCACTCCGCTTCGGGTCTAGACCCAGCGACTCAAACGCCCTATTCGGACTCGCTTTCGCTACGGCTTCCCCACACGGGTTAACCTCGCCACTGAGCACTAACTCGCAGGCTCATTCTTCAAAAGGCACGCTGTCACCCCACACGCCCAACGGCGGGAGGCTCCAACGGATTGTAGGCACACGGTTTCAGGATCTATTTCACTCCCCTCCCGGGGTACTTTTCACCTTTCCCTCACGGTACTTGTCCGCTATCGGTCACCAGGGAATATTTAGGCTTAGCAGGTGGTCCTGCCAGATTCACACGGGATTTCTCGGGCCCCGTGCTACTTGGGAAATCCACCGGGAGTCCACACCATTTCGTCTACGGGGGTCGCACCCTCTATGCCGAGCCATTCAATGCTCTTCGACTATGACGCAGATTTCTTACTCCCTGCCGGCTTGTCAGCACCGACTGGCGGGTCCCACGACCCCGGACATGCAACGCCTGACAGCTATCACACACGCCCGGTTTAGCCTCATCCGCTTTCGCTCGCCACTACTCACGGAATCACATGTTGTTTTCTCTTCCTGTGGGTACTGAGATGTTTCACTTCCCCACGTTCCCTCCACACACCCTATATATTCAGGTGCGGGTGACTGGACTTGCCTCCAGCCGGGTTTCCCCATTCGGAAATCCTCGGATCACAGTCTGGTTATCGACTACCCGAGGCTTATCGCAGATTCCTACGTCCTTCTTCGGTTCCTGGTGCCAAGGCATCCACCGTGTGCCCTTAAAAACTTGAACACTACAAAGATGCTCGCGTCCACTGTGAAGTTCTCAACATACAACCGGCACCCCACACCCAACACGGACAAACCATCGCATCATCGGCGGGGCCCACGACCAGAAGAAACCAGCCGGCACACACCACGACCCCCGCCGACAGCGACCGGAGCCGGCACGCGTCGCCCGATCCTTCAGGACCCAACAACGTGTCAGGCACCCACCCCACCCACCACCACGTTCCACTGCTGCCCCAGAACCAGCTTGTACTTGAGTGACCGGCGACCAGGTCGGCGCCAACTAATCGATGTTCCACCCTTGAGCACCCCCCACCAGACATTCGCCGGTGGCGAGGCCACTGCGCCACAGACCACGACGGCCTGGGCGAGTTGCTCCTTAGAAAGGAGGTGATCCAGCCGCACCTTCCGGTACGGCTACCTTGTTACGACTTAGTCCCAATCGCCAGTCCCACCTTCGACGGCTCCCCCCACAAGGGTTGGGCCACCGGCTTCGGGTGTTACCGACTTTCGTGACTTGACGGGCGGTGTGTACAAGGCCCGGGAACGTATTCACCGCAGCGTTGCTGATCTGCGATTACTAGCGACTCCGACTTCATGGGGTCGAGTTGCAGACCCCAATCCGAACTGAGACCGGTTTTTTGGGATTCGCTCCACCTTGCGGTATCGCAGCCCTTTGTACCGGCCATTGTAGCATGCGTGAAGCCCAAGACATAAGGGGCATGATGATTTGACGTCATCCCCACCTTCCTCCGAGTTGACCCCGGCAGTCTCCCATGAGTCCCCACCATCGAACGTGCTGGCAACATGGAACGAGGGTTGCGCTCGTTGCGGGACTTAACCCAACATCTCACGACACGAGCTGACGACAACCATGCACCACCTGTACACCAGTCCGAAGACGCACCCATCTCTGAGTGATTCCGGTGTATGTCAAGCCTTGGTAAGGTTCTTCGCGTTGCATCGAATTAATCCGCATGCTCCGCCGCTTGTGCGGGCCCCCGTCAATTCCTTTGAGTTTTAGCCTTGCGGCCGTACTCCCCAGGCGGGGAACTTAATGCGTTAGCTGCGGCACGGATCTCGTGGAATGAGACCCACACCTAGTTCCCAACGTTTACGGCATGGACTACCAGGGTATCTAATCCTGTTCGCTCCCCATGCTTTCGCTTCTCAGCGTCAGTAGTGGCCCAGAGACCTGCCTTCGCCATCGGTGTTCCTCCTGATATCTGCGCATTCCACCGCTACACCAGGAATTCCAGTCTCCCCTACCACACTCTAGTCTGCCCGTACCCACTGCAAGTCCGGGGTTGAGCCCCGGATTTTCACAGCAGACGCGACAAACCGCCTACAAGCTCTTTACGCCCAATAATTCCGGACAACGCTCGCACCCTACGTATTACCGCGGCTGCTGGCACGTAGTTAGCCGGTGCTTCTTCTGCAGGTACCGTCACTTTCGCTTCTTCCCTGCTGAAAGAGGTTTACAACCCGAAGGCCGTCATCCCTCACGCGGCGTCGCTGCATCAGGCTTTCGCCCATTGTGCAATATTCCCCACTGCTGCCTCCCGTAGGAGTCTGGGCCGTGTCTCAGTCCCAGTGTGGCCGGTCGCCCTCTCAGGCCGGCTACCCGTCGTCGCCTTGGTGAGCCATTACCTCACCAACAAGCTGATAGGCCGCGAGTCCATCCCAGACCGAAAAACTTTCCACACCATAGACATGCGTCTTCGTGTCATATCCGGTATTAGCTCCGGTTTCCCGGGGTTATCCCAGAGTCTGGGGCAGGTTACTCACGTGTTACTCACCCGTTCGCCACTGATCAGACCAAGCAAGCTT
>CAWKJV010000005.1:0-32684 GCA_963849965.1 uncultured Actinomycetota bacterium
GGGTTCGACGGCGAGTGAGGCGTCTCCCACTGCTCACCCCACATGTGCCACCGACGCACCTAGTAGCTTCCCAGCCCACCTCAGCGGACGACGATGGGATCGCCGACGGATCGCTCTCCGGACGCGTCCGAGGGATGGATGGTCGACGGGGCGACCGTCGACACTCATGGCCGTGGAGCCGCCGCCGTCGAGGTTGATCGCCTCTCGCATGCCCAGTGCTCGCGCCACCCGCGCTTCTTCCGGAACGGACAGTCCCAGCTGGTCAGGCTGGGGGCCGCCGACGGTGACCGGCCAGCGTGCGACCGGCGTCATCGATGCCGGCGAGGGTGCGTGGGTTCCTGCCGCAGCGCCCACCCGTAGGCAAAGGATGGGTCATTCGGATGAACCATCCCGTCCGTCACGTGGATGAATTTCAACCCCGTCAGCAGGAGCGGCGGGGCCCGAGGCGGGCGGGTTCCGAGCCGGGGCTCGCACGCACAGGCGGGCGACAAGAACCGACAGGAGACCAGTGCCAGGCGCGCCCCAACGCGCGCGCCCCACGCGCCCCCACGCAATCTCGGCGACTGCCGCCGGCCCCGCAACCCGGCCGCCCCGCCCGCCACCCAGCCGCCGTCGCCGCCGCCGGAGACGACGGCAGGGTCCAGAACGTCATCTAGCCGACAAAAACAACCCTATGAAGAAAAGGATAAAAGCAATGAAAATCTCGGAAATGTTGCCGTTTGTCACTTCGCCATTCATTCATCCGGAACGCGGAATGCACATAAATTGCCACGGCCCAGTAATTTCGCGGAAACCCGGACACCCGCGGCGACTGGTCTTCATGCTGGTTTCATGTCGCCAAATCCAAGGCGACTCACGAGGGGGGAATATGAAGAAAATCTCTTGGCCAGTGGGGGCCATCGCCGTCGTCTTGGCGGCCTCGAACTTCCCGGCCGCAGCAGCGGCCGGGGGGCCCGCCCGCAGGTGCGGCCGATCCGGCAGCGACCCGCGGGTCATGGTCATCGCCATCTTCACGCCACCCGGGGCGAACCCCCGAGTCATTGGCGTTCACTCAGTCATGCTTCACACGGGGAAGGTTCTGCCCTCCGGGAACTTGAGGCCGACACAGGGTTACGTCTACGACCCGGTCACCGGAAAGGCCACCGAGACCGACCCTCCCGCCGACTGTTGAGTGCGGATCCATGACCGCGCTGCAGGACGGGCGCATTCTGATCGTTCTTGGCGGCCACGCCAAGGGCGCACGGGGCATCAACAACATCGTGCTCTTTGACCCGGACACCCTCACGTGGACGCCGCAACCGTCAAGTCCCATGGGTCGCTACTACCCGACGTCGACGCTGCTGCCCAACGGGACCGTTGTGATCAGCGGCGGATTCGACATGAACGGCGCAAAGAACCCTGACGTGGAGCTGTGGACGCCGCCGCAGACGGGCAACGTCGGAAGTCAGGCTCAAATCGGGACACCCGTCGGGCCTCTACCCCCACCAGCGGGTTCTGCCGATACGGCGAAGGTCCTGAGGTCACCTCGAGCTCGACCGTCCATCCTCGACCCCGAGCACCTGGACCCTGGACCTCCTATGCCAGCCGAAGCTGAAGCACGGCAGCGGCCAGGGCGGGCCCGCCCCGGCGCCCCCCTCCGGCTCCACCAAGGTCATGCTCATCGGAGGCAGGACTGCCGCGGTGCTCGCGACCACCGCCGTGGAAACCTTCGACGCCGCCAACCCGACCGCCGGATGGACGCCACACTCGTCCCCCCCGCAGGGCCGCGGGCACATGAGTCCGGTCCGGAACCCTTACGGCCAAATCGCCGGCATCCGAGGGAACTCCTCCGGGAACTATGCCGGCGCCATCTACACGTCCCTGATGTACAAGCCGGCCAGCACCCCGTGGGCAATGCTCGCCCCGCAGGCCGAGCGTCGGGGGTCACCACTCCTCGGCGGTCCTGCTCCCCTATGGCCGGGTGTTCTCGGTTGGGATACCGGCGCCGGCGGCGGAGGCCTCACGGACGATAGCTCCTGGACGCAAAAACTGTTCGGGAGGATTCATCGGACTGTTACCTCAGCGCCCCCCATGCCGAACAACGGGGCGACCTTCACGCGATCTCGACCCTCGACACCACCAGCACGGCCGTGCTGATCCGGTCCGGCGCCGCCACTCACACCGTCAACTTCGACGAGAGGATCGTCGCTCTGCCATCCACGCACCACGGCTGTCGGGACTTACCGCGGTGGCCCCCTCGTCCACCGTGGGTATCGCCGGCTGGTACATGCTGTTCATCGAAAACAGTGCCGGTGTCCCATCCGAGAGCGAAGCGGACTCACATCGGCTAGAAGAGGTGCATAAACCCGAGGGGCTGTCTCGTCTGCGAGGCGGCCCCGCAGGTGTACCAATGGGTCACACCGGACCATCCATGCCCGATCAGCCGCAGCTCGGCCTGATCAGCCGCTGCCCGCGCCGGCCTCGGACGGTAAGAAGCCGGAGCGAGGATTGGACGAGAAGCCGGCGAAGGAGGAAGCCGACGGTGCGCGTCCAGCCGCGCCCGCCGTCGGCGGCATCCGCGGCGCCGCCGTGCCACATTGCCTGGGCCATGTTGGCCGTGTGCTTCGGCCACGAGGTGGAGGGGCCAGCCGGGCGACGACGCCGACCGGACTCGGTCGGGATGTGCGGGCGGCCCGACCCCCTTCCCCCATGCACACGTTCACGATCCCTCACTGAACGGCTGAACCGTGAAAACCCTCATCCGGCAGCCGGCCCGGCTGCTACTGGTCGTCGCGGCCGCCGCGCACGTCCCGGTCATCGGTCCCCATCTCGACGAGGCGCCCTACACGGGCGTGCTGTTCATCCTGCTCACCACGGCCTGCTTGCTGCTGGCCGGCATCTCGCTCGTCAGCTCGCACCCGGCCGGGCAGACCCTCGCTGGCCTGGCCTGCGGCGCGGCGATCGTCGGCTACGCTGCGACCCCGCTCGTCACCTTCCCGCAGCTCGGCGACGACGTCGGCAACTGGCTCGAGCCGCTGGGGATCGTTTCCGTGCTCTCCGAGGGCATCGTCGTCGGCGCAGCCGTCCGGCGGCTGAAATCAGAGCGGAACACCTCTTCTGAGCGCTGAGCTCGTAAGCCAGCCCGACGTGCGATGTCAAGCCCCGAGCGAGGTTTCCGGCCCCGCCGCGGCTCGTGCGCGTCGCTCCGCATGCTTGGCTAGGGAAGCAAAGCGCAGGCTCCCGGAAGGGAGCCCGCTGTACCTTGTCCGTTGCGGGGCGGCGCAGGCGCCCGCACACGTTGACCTCAGGGTGTGATGACGCCCGATACCGTTCACGGCAAACTTCTCTGGCAGCCTCCTTGACCATCGGCTAGCGCCAACCGGGACACCGTGCACCACAAACCGAGGTGACACGTCCCGGGGCGTCGACTTCGCGACGCGACCAAGTGGGACCAGGTGGTGACCCAGCTGGGGCTCGTTGGGCTGGTGCGGCGCGGGCTGCGCCACACGGCGCTGACGTGGATGGCGGACAGCGGCGTCCCGCTGTACGTCCTCCAACGGGTCGCCGGCCACCAGGACCCGGCGTGACCGCCCGGTACCTCCGCCCCGACTCCAGGCGATGATCGACGCCGGAACGGTGTTCTCGACGTGGTGATCCCGAACTGGTCCAGGACGAGCGCCCCCTGCGTCCGGGTGGACAGCCGGCATGAAAACGGGGCCTGACCTGCGTGAACAGGTCAGGCCCCGATCGGTCGGGCTGACAGGATTTGAACCTGCGACCCCTTGACCCCCAGTCAAGTGCGCTACCAAGCTGCGCCACAGCCCGAATGCCCCTCGGGGCGAACGGAACATTAGCGCACCGGATGCCGCTGGTCCCAATCGGCCCCCGTGGGCGGCGCCGGTGCCCGGCTCCTGGTCAGCGGCGGCGCTTCTCGCGCACGCGCACCGAGACCTCGATCGGGCGTGCCCTCGAAGCCGAACTGCTCGCGCAGCCGACGCTCGATGAAGCGGCGGTAGCCGGCCTCGATGAAGCCCGACGCGAAGATGACGAAACGCGGCGGACGGGTCGAGGCCTGGGTCGCGAAGAGGATGCGGGGCTGCTTGCCACCGCGCACGGGGTGCGGGTGGGCGGCCACGATCTCGCCGAGGAAGGCGTTGAGCCGGCCGGTCGGGACGCGGGTGTCCCACGACTCGAGGGCGGTCTCGATGGCGGGCACGAGCCGGTCCATGTGGCGGCCGGTGCGCGCCGAGACGTTGGCCCGCGGCGCCCACGGGCACCTGGACCAGCTCCTTCTCGATCTCGCGCTCGAGGTAGTAGCGGCGCTCCTCGTCGATGGTGTCCCACTTGTTGTAGGCGATGACGAGGGCACGGCCGGCGTCGATGACCTGCTGCACGACGCGGACGTCCTGCTCGGCGATCGGCTCCTCGGCGTCGATGAGCACGACGGCCACCTCGGCCTTCTCGAGGGCGGTCTGGGTGCGCAGCGACGCGTAGAAGTCGGCGCCGCGGCGTCTGGTGCACCCGGCGGCGGATGCCGGCCGTGTCGACGAAGCGCCACGTCTTGCCGCCGAGCTCGATGAGCTCGTCGACCGGGTCGCGGGTCGTGCCGGCGACGTTGTCGACGACGACGCGCTCGGAGCCGGCGAGGCGGTTGAGCAGGCTCGACTTGCCGACGTTGGGCCGGCCGACGAGGGCGACCCGGCGCGGGCCGCCCTGGGCGTAGGCGCCGTGCGCCGACACCTCCGGCAGCACCTCGAGCACGGCGTCGAGCGCGTCGCCGCTGCCGCGGCCGTGCACGGCCGAGACCGGCCACGGCTGACCGAGCCCGAGGCTCCAGAGCGCGGCCGCGTCGGCCTCGCCGCGCTGGTCGTCGACCTTGTTGGCGATGAGGACGACGGGCTTGCCCGAGCGGCGCAGCAGCTTGACGACGGCCTCGTCGTCGTCGGTGGCGCCGACCGTGGCGTCGACGACGAACATGACGACGTCGGCGAGGTCGATGGCGATCTCGGCCTGCTCGGCGACCCGGAGGTGGATGCCGGTGGCGTCGGCCTCCCAGCCGCCGGTGTCGACGATGGTGAAGCGGCGGCCGGCCCACTCGCCCTCGTAGGAGACGCGGTCGCGGGTCACGCCGGGCACGTCCTCGACGACGGCCTCGCGGCGGCGCAGGATGCGGTTGACGAGGCTCGACTTGCCGACGTTGGGTCGGCCGACCACGGCCACGACGGGCAGCGGGCCCTGGGCCGCGCCGTCGTCGGCAGACGGCCCCTGGGCCTCGAGCAGCGCCTGGTCCTCGGGGCTGAGCTCGAAGTCGTCGAGCCCGGCGCGCAGGGCGCGCTCCACGGCGGCGTCGTCGACGGCGGGGTCGGCGGTCGAGATCGGAGCGCCCTCGTCGGTGGGGCGGGCGGTCTCGTCAGTCACGGTGTCCTCGAATCAGTGAACGTCTGTTGAGGAGACCATTCTCCACCCGCGAGCGGCGTACATGTGACGCGAGGGCGTCGCGCAGCAGGTCGCTGGCCAGTCGGAGGCGGTCGCGGCCCGGCACAGCGGGGTCGACAGCGAGCCGGAACGGGTCACCGAAGTCGACGACGAGGCGCGCTGCGGAAGGCGCGGCCAGTCGTCCTTGGTGAGCGCCGGGCACGCGGGTGCCGCTGACGGCGACGGGCACGATCGTGGGCATCGGTGCGCAGCGCGATCCAGGCGGCTCCCTGGTTGACCTGCTGGACCTCGCCGTCGCCGCCGGTTGCCCTCGGGGAAGATCCCGACGGCGCCCCCGCGCTCGAGGACCGCGCTGGCCGTGGCGAGGGCGGCGCGGTCGCCGACGGTGCGGTCGATGGGGATCTGGCCGACGTTGCGGATGACGCCAGCCGAAGAAGCCCGAGAAGGCCTCCTGCTTGACGAGGAAGTTGACGGGGCGCGGTGCCAGCGAGAAGACGAACGGGCCCGTCGAGGAAGGCCGCGTGGTTGGCCACGAGGATGACCGGGCCCGGTGCGCGGCACGCGCTCGGCGTGCAGGGCGCGGCCGCGGTAGAGGGTGCTGGAAGATGGCCTATGCCGATCGAGCCGGCCGATAACCGCCCGGCGGGGTGCGGCGCGACGGGGGTGCCCGGGCAGCGCCGGCCTCGGCTCATGCCCGGGCCGCCTCGACGACCTGCAGCACCGCCTCGACCGAGCCCTCGAAGTCGAGGTGCGAGGTGTCGATGGTCGTCACGCCGTCGGCCGCCACGGTGAACTCCGACACGGCGGAGTCGGCCTTGTCGCGGTCGACGATCTGCGACCGGGTCGCGGCGACGGCGGCCGCGTCGGCGGCTCCGTGCAGCTCGGTGGAGCGCCGCGCAAGCCGGGCCTCCTCCGAGGCGGTGAGCAGGATGCGCACGGGCGCATCGGGCGCGACGACGGTCGTGATGTCGCGGCCCTCGGCGACGACGCCGCCCGTCGGCGGCGCCGGCCTCGCGAGATGAGTCGGCGCTGCAGGACCCGCATGATCTCGCGCACGGGGATGACGGCGGCGACGGCCGAGACGTTGGTCGAGATGCGCGTCTCGCGGATGGCGGCAGCGACGTCGACGCCGTCGACCGTCGACCGTCGGGCTCGTCGGGGTCGGTGCCGATCGTGCAGCGGCAAGCGCTGGGCCGCGGCGGTGATGGCCTCGGCGTCGGTGAGGTCGACGCCCTCGTGCAGGCACCACCACGTCGAGCGCGCGGTACATGGCGCCGGTGTCGAGGTAGCCGTAGCCGAGCGAGCGGGCGACCTGCTTGCAGACGCTCGACTTGCCCGACCCCGAGGGGCCGTCGATGGCGACGACGAAGCCGGACAGGTGGTCCTCGGGGGTCTGCGGCATGCGCACGAGGATAGTGCCTCGACCGGACCCATCCGGACCCGCCCGCGAGCCGGGACGTCAGTCGTGGACGCGCCAGCCGAGCCGGGCGAGCTCGGCGCGCAGCGGCTCGACGGAGGCCGGGACGACGGAGATCTCGGCGACGCCGACGGCCTGCCCGAGCCCGTGCTCGAGGTGGAGGTCCTCGAGGTTGATGCCGGCGTCGCCGACGTCGGTGAGCAGCCGCGCGAGCGACCCGGGCTCGTCGGGGACGACGACGGAGACGACCTCGTATGCCGCGGGGCGGCGCCGTGCTTGCCGGGGATCCGCGCGTGGCCCGAGGTTGCCGGCCTCGAGGACGCGGCTCAGCGTGCCGAGCGAGCCGTCGCCGTCGGCGTCGACGAGGGCGTCGAGCGCGCCGACGACGTCGTCGACCTGGTCGCGGACGTGGCGCAGGACGTCGCGCACGGCCGGGGCGTTGCCGGCGAGGATCTGGGTCCACAGGCGGGGGTCGCTGGCGGCGATGCGGGTCACGTCGCGCAGGCCCTGGCCCGGCGAGGCCGACGGCGGACTCGGGCAGCTCGCGCAGGCACGGCGGCGACGATGCTCGCGGCGAGCTGCGGCACGTGCGAGACGGCCGCGACGGCCTCGTCGTGCTCGTGCGCCGGCATGACGCGGACGGCCGAGCCGACGGCGAGCGCGAGCTCGCGCACCCGACGGACCGCGGCGTCGGTGGAGGCCTCGTGGGGGACGACGACCCAGGCGCGGCCGTCGAAGAGGTCGGCTCGGGCAGCCGCCGCGCCCGAGCGCTCCCGGCCGGCCATCGGGTGCGAGCCGACGTAGCGGCTCGAGTCGGCCCCGGAGTCGAGCACGACGCGCAGCACCGACTCCTTGACGGAGGCGACGTCGGTGACGACGGCGTCGGGCCACCGGTCGAGCGCGGCGACGACGACTCGGGCCGCGACGTCGGGCGGGGCGGCGACGACGACGACGTCGGGGGCGTCGGTCTCGTCGTCGGCCGACTCGCCCGCCCGCAGGTCGCGCGCAAGACGGACGGCCGTCGGCGACGGGTCGTCGAGCGAGACGCGAAAACCGTTGTGGGACAGGGCGATTCCCAGACTGGTGCCGATCAGCCCGGCGCCGACGATGCGGACGTGCGTGGTCACCCGCCAGCGTAGCGAGCGCGACGTCGCCCAGCCGGGACATCCGGATCACAGACCAGCGGCCTTGTAGAGCGCGCCGATCTCTGCCTTGTTGAGCCGGCGCGTGCGCCCGGACTTGAGGTCGGCGAGACGGATCGGGCCGACCTCGGTGCGCACGAGCTCGAGGACCGGGTGCCCCACGGCCTCGAGCATGCGGCGCACGACGTGCTTGCGCCCCTCGTGGAGCACCACCTCGACCATGGCCTTGCCGGGCTGGTGGTCGACGATCCGGAACGAGTCGACGCTCACGGGGCCGTCCTCGAGCTCGACGCCCTCGCGCAGCCGCTTGCCGACGTCACGCTGCACCGGCCCACGGATCGTCGCGACGTAGGTCTTGAGCACGCCGTATGCCGGGTGCTGCAGCCGGTGGGCGAGGTCGCCGTCGTTCGTGAGCAGCAGCAGGCCCTCGGTGTCGGCGTCGAGGCGCCCGACGTGGAAGAGGCGCTGCTCGCGGTTGCCGACGTAGTCCTCGAGCGAGATGCGGCCGAGCTCGTCGTGCATCGTCGTGACGACGCCCTTGGGCTTGTTGAAGGCGAGGTAGACGCGGTCCTCGTCGAGGTTGACGCGCACGCCGTCGACGTGGACGACCTGGGTCTGCGGGTTGATGCGCACGCCGAGCTCGGTGACGACCTGGCCGTCGACCTCGACGCGACCCTGCTCGATGAGGTTCTCGCAGACGCGGCGCGAGCCGACGCCGCCGGCGGCCATGAGCTTCTGCAGGCGCACGCCCTCGGGGTCGTGGACGTCGATCTCGGGAGCGGCCTTGCGATCGGGCAGCTTCGTGGGCTGGCTCGCCTTGGTCGAGCCGGCGAAGCGGGGCCCGGCGGCCTTGCCGCCTCCGCCACTGCGACCGCCCGCGACGGGTCGACCGGTGCGGCCCTTGGCCCCGGAGCCGCCTCGTGCGGCGGCGGGTCCGCCACGGCGCGCGCCGCCCGGGCCGCCGGACGAACCGGACCCCTTCTTGCGCGGCTGGCGGGGTGACCTGGAGTACTCGCTCATGCGTGTCCTTCCTCGATGAGCTCGTCGATGACGTCGGCGTCCGGTAGGTAGGGCGCGAGCGCCGGGAGGTCGTCGAGCGACGACAGCCCCATGCGCTGGAGGAAGTAGGGCGTCGTGCGGTAGAGCATCGCGCCGCTCTCCCCGACGTCCTCGACCTCCTCGATGAGGCCGCGCGACGTCAGCGTGCGCACGACGCCGTCGACGTTGACGCCGCGGACGGCGCTGACCCGGGCCCGGGAGACGGGCTGGCGGTAGGCGATGACGGCGAGCGTCTCGAGCGAGGCCTGGGTCAGCTTGGCCTGCTGGCCGTCGAGGACGAACTTCTCCACGACGGGCGCGAAGTCGGACCGGCTGTAGACGCGCCACCCGCCCGCGACGCTGCGCAGGGTGAACCCGCGCTGCGCGGCGGCATACTCCTCCTCGAGGGCGTGCAGGTGGCCCTGCACGTCCTCGACGGGCAGCTCGAGCGCCGAGGCGAGCGCGACCTCGGTCACGGGCTCGTCGACGACCATGAGCACGGCCTCGAGGGCCGAGCGGGCACCGCCCGGGAAGTCGTTGATGTCGAAGGCGATCTGCTCGTCGGCACCCTCGCGGTCGTCGCGGTCATCGAGCGCCGTCGGGCTCGGCGGGCGTCGCCCGGCCCCTGCGCCGACTGGTCACTCATCGTCTGCTCCTGTCCGTGGGGCGGCGTCGCCACCCGGCTCGTCGATCTCCTCGCGGGTCGCCGTCGGCCTGCCGTCGCTCGTCGTCGCCTCGTCGTCCTCGTCGTTCTCGTCGTCCTCGTCGAACTCGTCGTCGATGGCGATGTCGCCCGCCTCGGTGCCGGTCCAGCGGATGTCGAGCTCGCCGAGCGCCTCGGCCTGCTCGAAGGCGATGGCGGCCTCCTTGAAGAGCTCGAGCAGCGCGAGGAAGCGGGCGACGATGACGAGCGTGCTGTCGGCGTCGGCGACGAGGCTGCGGAACGAGACCTGGCCGCGGTGGCGCAGCCGGTCGACGATGATCGCGGCCTGCTCCCGGACGCTGACCTGGGGCGCGTGCAGGTGCTCGAGGCCGACGGTGGGCGCGATCTTCGGCGTCATCGCCCGCGCGGCGATCATCGCGAACTGCTCGGGCGTGACGGCGATGACGAGCTCGGGCAGCAGGCTCGGCGAACTCCGGCTCGAGGCCGGCCTGGCGCGGGGTGATGCGCCCGGCCGTGGCCATCCGCTCGCGGAAGGTGCTGGCGATCTCCTTGTAGGCGCGGTACTGCAGCAGCCGGGCGAAGAGCAGGTCGCGGGCCTCGATGAGGGCGAGGTCCTCGTCGTCCTGCGGGCCCGACCGACGGGAGCAGGCGCGAGGCCTTGAGGTCGAGCAGGGTGGCGGCGATGAGGAGGAACTCGGAGGCCTGGCCGAGGTCCCAGTCGCTGTCGGTGGCCTGGGCCGCCTTGATGTGGGCGACGAACTCGTCGGTCACCTTGGCCAGGGCGACCTCGGTGATGTCGAGCTTGTGCTTGCTGATGAGGCCGAGCAGCAGGTCGAAGGGCCCCGAGAAGACGTCGAGGTGCACCTCGAACGGCGCGGACGACCGGCGCGTGATGACGCCCGCCGGGGGTCAGCTCCTCCGCAGGGGCCGCCGGGCGCGGCGCAGAGGCGGCAGCAGGGCCGACCTCAGCGACGCGTCAGGCGACCTCGGCGAGGGCAGCGTCGTCGGCGTCGACCGCGGGGCGGTCGACGGTGTCCTGCTCGGTCATCGAACCACTGCGGATCAGGCCGCGGCACCGCGCGCGATGAGCTCGCGGGCGAGCTGGCGGTAGGCGTTGGCACCCGAGTGGTCCGAGGAGTACGACGTGATCGGCTCGGCGGCGAGCGTCGCGTCGGGGAACTTGACGGTGCGGCTGATCACCGTGTGGAAGACCTGCTCGCCGAAGTGGTCGACGACCGAGCGCACGACCTCCCGGCTGTGCAGCGTGCGGCCGTCGTACATCGTGGCGAGGATGCCGTCGACCTGCAGGCGCGGGTTGAGGCGGTCGGTGATCTTGTCGATGGTGTCGATGAGCAGGGCGACACCGCGCATGGCGAAGAACTCGCACTCCAGCGGGATGACGACGCCGTGCGCGGCGGTCAGGGCGTTGACGGTGAGCAGACCGAGCGACGGCTGGCAGTCGATGAGGACGATGTCGTACTCGTCGACGACGGGACGCAGCACCCGGGCGAGGATCTGCTCGCGGGCCACCTCGCCGACGAGCTGGACCTCGGCGGCCGACAGGTCGATGTTGGCCGGCACGAGGTCGAGGTTCGGGGTGCGCGTGTGCTGGATGACGTCGTGGATGTCGTGGCCGCGCTCGATGAGCAGGTTGTAGATCGTCGTGTCGAGCTCCTGGGCGTTGACGCCGAGGCCGACCGAGAGCGCGCCCTGGGGGTCGAAGTCGACGACGAGGACCTTGCGGCCCAGCTCGGCCAGGGCGGCGCCGAGGTTGATGGTCGTCGTCGTCTTGCCGACGCCGCCCTTCTGGTTGCACATCGCGATGATGCGCGCGGGTCCGTGGCTCGAGAGCGGCCGGGGCTCCGGGAAGTCGGGGAGCGGGCGGCCGGTCGGGCCCATCGCGCCGGATCCGGCGGACTCGGTGCCCGGCAGCTGCGCGACCCGGGGGGTGGCGCTGACCGGACGCGGGTCGGGGCTGTTCGAGGTCCTCGGACCGCACGGACTGCATGGTGTCGTGTGACTCCTCGTTCACCGGGTGTTCCACTCCGCTCGGCCTTGCCCTGAGATGCTGCGGTCAGCCTCGCGCTGATCACGTGTGACCTTATCAGCGGGCGCGGGGGTGGGCGCCCGCATAGACCTCGCGGAGCCGGTGCACCGAGACCATCGTGTAGATCTGGGTCGTCGTGACGGACGCGTGCCCGAGCAGCTCCTGGACGACGCGCACGTCGGCTCCCCCGTCGAGCAGGTGGGTGGCGAAGGAGTGTCGCAGCGTGTGCGGCGACACGTGCTCGGTGAGGTCGGCCCGCTCGGCAGCGCGCTGGATGACCGCCCACGCCGACTGGCGCGAGAGCCGGGCGCCGCGCTGGTTGAGGAACAGCGCCGGACCGCCCCGTCCGTGCTGGGCGAGGGCCGGTCGGCCGCGCACGAGGTATGCCGTCACGGCCTCCACGGCGTAGCGCCCCACCGGGACGACGCGCTCCTTGCCGCCCTTGCCGCGCAGCCGCACCGAGGCCGCTCCCCCGCCGGCCGGGGCGCCCGCGGAGAGGGCGGGGTCGGCCGTCTCGATGTCGTCGACGTCCAGACCCACGGCTTCGCTGATGCGGGCGCCGATGCCGTAGAGGAGCTCGAGAAGTGCCCGGTCACGGAGCGACTCGGGCGTGTCGCCGACCGACGCTGCCGCGAGCAGGCGCTCCACGGCCTCGAGCGGGATCGCCTTGGGCAGCCGTGCGGGCGGCTTGGGCGGGGCGACGTTGGCCGCCGGGTCACCGGCCACCTCGCCCTCGAGCGCGAGGAAGCGGTGGAAGCCGCGGACCGCCACGAGGGTGCGGGCCGCGGACGAGGCGGCCAGACCGCGCTCGCGCAGCGACGCGAGGAAGTCGGTGACGTCGGCCTCGGTGACCCGGCCGGCCTCGTCGATCCCCTTCGCGGCGAGGAAGGCGGTGTAGGCGCGCAGGTCCCGGGCGTAGGACGTGAGGGTGTTGTCGGACGCGCCCTTCTCGACCCGGACGTGGTCGAGCCACCCGCGGACGTCGCGCTCGAGGCGCGAGAGCGGTGCCGCGGGTGGCCCGGTGACGACCTGGTCGGTCAGGACAGCGCCTCGTCGAGGCTGACCGACGCCATGCCGTGGGCCTCGGCGACGCCGGCGTAGGTGACGTGCCCGTCGTGCGTGTTGAGGCCGAGCCCGAGCGCGTGGTCGGACCGCAGCGCGTCGCGCCACCCCTGGTTGGCGAGCTTCACGGCATACGGCAGGGTCGAGTTGGTCAGCGCGTAGGTCGAGGTGTTGGGCACCGCGCCCGGCATGTTGGCCACGCAGTAGAAGACCGAGTCGTGCACCCGGTAGGTCGGGTCGGCGTGCGTCGTGGCGTGGCTGTCCTCGAAGCAGCCGCCCTGGTCGATGGCGATGTCGACGAGCACGGAGCCCGGCTTCATCTGCGAGACCAGCTCGTTCGAGACGAGCTTGGGGGCGGCGGCACCGGGGATGAGCACGGCGCCGATGACCATGTCGGCCTCCTGCACCTGCTGCTGGACGGTGAGCCGGTTCGAGGCGAGGCCGTGCACCTGGTTCTCGTAGCGCCAGAAGGACATCCGCAGCTTGTCGAGGTCGGTGTCGAGCAGCGTGACGTCGGCCCCCATGCCGAGGGCGATGTTGGCGGCGTTCTGGCCCGAGACGCCGGCGCCGAGGATGACGACCTTGGCGTTGGCCACGCCACCGACGCCGCCCATGAGCACGCCGCGTCCGCCCTGCGCGCGCATCAGCGCGTGGGCGCCGACCTGCGGCGCGAGGCAGCCGGCCACCTCGGACATCGGGTAGAGCAGCGGCAGGGCCCCGGAGGGCAGCTGCACCGTCTCGTAGGCGATGCCGGTGACCTTGCGCGCCACGAGCTCCTCGGTGAGCGGCTTGTCGGCCGCGAGGTGCAGGTAGGTGAAGAGGGTCAGGCCCTCGCGCATCCGGTGGTACTCCTCGGCGACGGGCTCCTTGACCTTGAGCACCATGTCCGCCTCGCCCCAGACGTCGTCGGCGGAGCCGATGATGCGGGCCCCGGCCGCGACGTAGTCGTCGTCGCTGATCTGCGACCCGACGCCGGCGTCCTTCTCGACGAAGACGTCGTGCCCGTTCTCGGTGAGCTCGTGGACGCCTGAGGGGGTGATGGCCACGCGGTACTCGTGGTTCTTGACCTCGCGGGGGATGCCGACCTTCATGCTGCTGCACTTCCTTCCGGGCTGACTCGGCCACGGCGCCGTTGCCGCGGTGAGAAGGGGCCCTCAGGGGCCGCGAGGCCACTGTATCCGTGGCCGTCACGGCCCGGTCAGGCAGCCGGCGCAACTCCCGGCCGCCACGGCTCGCCGCCGTGCCGGCCGCCGTCGTCGCGCTCCACGTGTGCTTTGGCGTCGTCTTCGCCACCATGGGCGCGTGAAGCTCTACGCAGACACCCCGGCCCGGCGCACGCGACAGATCCTGTCCGACGTGCTCATGCTGCTCTGGATCGGGCTCTGGGTGTATGCCGGTCGCCAGGTCCACGACACTCGTGGAGCAGCTGCGCGCGCCCGCCGACTCGATCACGTCCGCGGGCCGGTCGGTCAACGGCGCCCTCACCGGCGCGGGCGACCAGGCCGGGCAGATCCCGCTCGTGGGCGACCAGCTGAGGACGTGGCTGACCCAGGCCGCCGGGTCGGGCACGACCCTCCAGTCGGCGGGGACGTCCATGGCGGACACCGTCGACAGGCTCGCCCTGGGGCTCGGCCTCGTGATGGCGCTCGCGCCCATCCTCGTCGTTCTCGCCGTGTGGCTCTACGTCCGAGTTCGCTTCGTGCGCAACGCGACCCAGTCGCAGCGCTTCATCGACGCCGGCGAGGACCTCGACCTCTTCGCCCTCCGGGCCATGTCGAACCAGCCGATGCGGGCGCTGGCGCGGGTGTCCGAGGACCCCGCAGGTGCGTGGCGGCGGCAGGACCGCGACGTCATCCGGCGCCTCGCCCTGCTCGAGCTGCGCGACCAGGGCCTGCCGCCGCCCGGCACCTGACCTCCGGTCGCGGGCACTCGACGCGGCACTCGAGTGCTCAGTTCCTGCGTCGGGTCACTGGGGATCGGTGCTCATTTCGCGTCGGATGGGCGCGCGGGTCGAGGTCATCGCTGACGGGCATCACGAGGGAGGTCGAGTGCTCAGTCGACGCGGGTGACCTGCGGGACGAGGTCGTCGGCCGGCGGGGTCCACGAGCGGCGACGCCGGGACCTGCTCACCCGAGCGGATGTCCTTGACCTCGTCGCCGGACTCCGTCCGCGCCGGGGAACCAGACGTAGGGGATGCCCCGACGCTCGGCGTAGCGGATCTGCTTGCCGAAGCGCGCCGCCGTGGGCGCGACCTCGCACGCGATGCCGCGCCGGCGCAGCGCCGTCGCCACGGCGACCGCGCCCTCGCGCGACTCGTCGTCGGTCAGGGCCACGAGCACGGCGGCGGGTGTCGACCGGGACGCGGTGACGAGCCCGCGGCCGATGAGCAGGCCGAGGATGCGGGTCACGCCGATGGAGATGCCGACGCCGGGGTAGGTGTTGCGCCCGTCGCTGGCGAGGGCGTCGTAGCGCCCGCCGGAGCAGAACGAGCCCCACGACTCGTGGCCGACGAACTGCGTCTCGTAGACGGTGCCGGTGTAGTAGTCGAGGCCGCGCGCGATGCGCAGGTCGGCGACGAGCTTGCCCGGGGCGTGGGCCATTCCGGTGCGGATGACGTTCGCGAGGGACTCGAGCCCCTCGTCGAGCAGCGGGTGCTCGACACCGAGCGCGCGCACCTGCTCGACGAAGCCGAGGTCGGTCGAGCGGATCGCGGCGAGCGCGAGGCACTGGTCGGCCTGCTCGGGCGTCGTGCCCGACTCGACGAGCAGCGCCTTGACCTTCTCCGGTCCGAGCTTGTCGAGCTTGTCGACGATGCGCAGGGTCCCGATGACGTCGGTGATCCCGATGCCCTGGTAGAAGCCGTTGGGGATCTTGCGGTCGTTGACCTGGATGACGAACTCGCCGACCGGGAACCTGCTGAAGACGTCGGCGATGACGAGCGGCATCTCCGCCTCGAAGTGCGGCGAGAGCTGCCCCACGTCGACGACGTCGATGTCGGCCTGCGTGAACTCGCGGTAGCGGCCCTCCTGGGGCCGCTCGCCGCGCCAGGCCTTCTGGATCTGGTAGCGCCGGAACGGGAAGGCGAGCTTGCCGGCGTTCTCGAGGACGTAGCGGGCGAACGGGACCGTCATGTCGAAGTGCAGGCCCCAGCGCCGAGGCGTCGTCAGATCGCCGTCGCATCGCCGCGCCGAGGCGGCGACACGGCGTAGATCTCCTTGTCGGCGTCCTCGCCCTTGCGCGCTGCAGCCGATCGATGCGGCTCGATCGGCCCGGGTCTCGACGGAGGAGAAGCCGTGCAGCTCGAACGTCTCCCGGATGACGTCGAGGAAGCGCTGCTCGACGATGCGCTCGGACGGGAGGTACTCGGGGAAGCCGCTGATCGGCGTGACCTTGGCTGGCCTTGGCAGCGGACTTCGAGGCGGGACGCGTGCTCACGCGGGCAAGTCTCTCAGGTAGGGGTTGGTGGCCCGCTCGTGGGCCATCGTCGTGGCCTGGTAGTGCCCGGGCAGCACGAGCGTCGTGTCGGGCAGGGGCAGCACGACGTCCCGCAGGCTGCGCTGCATCGCGGCCGGGTCGCCCCCGGGCAGGTCGGTGCGGCCGACGGAGCCGGCGAAGAGGACGTCGCCGGTCACCATCGTGCGGTCGACGTCGACCTGCTCGCGGATGCCGTCCGGGACGCGGTCGATGCCGAACATCACCGAGCCCTCGGTGTGCCCGGGGGCGTGCAGCACGTCGAACTCCATCCCGGCCAGGGTCAGTCGGGTGCCGTCGGTGATCTCGACGACGTTCGTCGGCTCGGTCCAGGTCGCGGCGGCGCCGAACTGCTGCTCGAACATCGCGATGAGCCCCGGGTTGCTGCGACCGAGCAGGTCGTGGAGCCGGTAGCGGTCGTCGGCGTGGATGTAGGCCGCCGTGTCGGACCCGCAGACCGGCGTCACGGAGTAGACGTGGTCGACGTGCCCGTGCGTCAGCAGCACCGCAGCCGGCCGCAGCCGGTGCGCCGTCAGGATCTCGCGAAGCGTCTCCTCGACCCCGACCCCCGGGTCGACGATGACGCACTCCTCCCCCGCCTGCGGGGCGAGGACGTAGCAGTTGGTGTCGAAGGCCTGGGCCGGGAACGCGATCGTCAGCACGCTGGGAGCCTAGCGAGGACGCGATCTCGGGCAGCCGGCATACGTCCTCGGTGGGCGGCGCCGACCGCGGGGGTATGCCGTGTCGGCGCAGTCGGGAGCGCAATCGCGCCTCGTGGAGGAGATGTCACGGACTCGTGACCCCTCCCGCTGCGCCGGCGCCATCGTCGTTCCCTAAAATGACCGGACGCCCGGGGACCGCCCATGTGGCCCGTACGAGGAGAGGTTCGTGACCAAAGAGCAGGAACGCGCACGTGCGCGCCGCCGCCACGAGGAACAGCAGAAGAGCGCCAAGCCGCCGGTGGGCGACTCGACGCGCGACAAGCAGGTCTTCGGTGTGATCCTCGCGGTCATCCTCATCGTCGCAGCCGCCATCATCGTCCCCAAGCTCGTCGGCAGCTCCGACGGGGCCACGCCCGCAGCCGCCTCGACGACTCCCGCCAGCACCGCGACCGGCAAGCCGACCGGCGGACTCGCAGCTGGGCAGAAGCTCGCAGCCGGCTGCACGGCGCCCCCGGCGAACCAGACGGCCCCGAAGCAGCAGAAGGAGGTCCCCGCCAAGGCCACGGCTGCCGGCAAGACCTTCGTCGCGACCGTCAAGACGACGTGCGGCGACCTCACCTTCGAGCTCGACGGCGCCAAGGCACCGCAGACCGTCGCGTCGTTCCTCAACCTGGCCAAGACCGGCTACTGGGCTCCGAGCCCCTGCCACCGCGTCACCACCGAGGGCATCTACGTCCTCCAGTGCGGCGACCCCACCGGCACCGGCCAGGGCGGCCCGGGCTACACCTTCGGCATCGAGAACGCCCCGAAGGACGGGAAGTACCCCACCGGGGTGCTCGCCATGGCCCGCACGCAGGACCCGAACAGCAACGGCGGCCAGTTCTTCATCACCTACAAGGAAACCCAGTTGCCCACCGACGGCGGTGGCTACACGATCTTCGGGAAGGTGACCAAGGGTCTCGACATCGTTGAGAAGATTGCCGCCAACAAGGCCCTGCCACCCAGCCCGACGGACGGAACCCCCGTCTCCCCGATCAGCATCCTCAGCGTCAGCGTGACGGAGAAGAAGGCATGACCGACATCCAGCAGCCCGAGCCTGACGAGACCACCGACCCCGGGACGGAGACCGGCGTCCCGGCCGGCACGTCCCCGGAGGCCGAGGCACCGGCGCCCGTCACCGAGCCGGAGTCCGCCGAACCGGCCGGGACCGCGCCCGTCGCCGTGGAGACCGAGGAGCCGCCGGCTGCCGTGGCCGAGACCGCGGACGCCCTCGCCTCGGTGAGCAGCACGGAGGCAGCCGACACGGCCGAGGAGACGCCCGCCCAGGAGACGCCCGCCGACGAGACGCCGACCGGCACCCTCGCCGGCGAGCATCCCCAAGCCGTCGTCGATCCCGACGCCGGCAGCGCTCGCCAAGGCCGCGCCGCACCCGACCGTGACGCCCGCCGGCGCCGGCGCTGATCACGACCGACCACTCCGCCTCCGCGGCGTTCGGTCGTGTCGACGAGAACGGCACCGTCTTCGTGCGCACCAAGGACGGCGAGGAGCAGGAGGTCGGCTCCTACCCCGGTGCCACCGACGAGCAGGCGCTGACCTACTTCGCCCGCAAGTACGACGAGCTCTTCGCCTCGGCCGTGCTGCTCGAGCAGCGCCTCTCCCAGCCCGAGGTGCCGTCCAAGGATGTCGCCGAAGGACTCAAGACCCTGGCCGCGCAGGTCAAGGACGCGACCGTCGTCGGCGACCTCGACGCCCTCGCCACCAAGCTCGACGAGATCCAGTCCGGCCTCGCCGCCAAGCGCAACGTCGAGCAGCAGCACCGGGCCGAGGCCCGCGTCGCGGCCACGGCCGAGCGCGAGAAGATCGTGGCCGAGGCCGAGTCCATCGCGGGTCAGCCCGAGAACCGCATCCAGTGGAAGACGAGCGGCGCCCGGATGCGCGAGCTGCTCGACGAGTGGAAGGCCCACCAGCGCTCGGCCACGCGTCTCGACCGCGAGACGGAGTCGAACCTGTGGCAGCGGTTCAGCGCCGCCCGCAACGGCTTCGACAAGGCTCGTCGCAGCCACTTCGCCGGTCTCGACGCGCAGCACGCCGACGCGAAGAGCGCCAAGGAGCAGCTCGTCGCCGACGCCGAGAAGCTCGCGACGAGCACCGACTGGGCGGCCACCGCCGGTGCGTTCAAGCGGCTGATGGACGAGTGGCGCCGCGCGGGCCGGGCCAGCCGGTCCGACGACGACAAGCTGTGGGCCCGCTTCAAGGCCGCCCAGGACAGCTTCTTCGCGGCCAAGGACGAGGTCGTCGCGGTCGAGGAGGAGCAGTACCGCGGCAACCTCGCCGTCAAGGAGGCCCTGCTCGTCGAGGCCGAGGCGATCCTGCCCGTGACCGATCTCGAGAAGGCCAAGGCCCAGCTGCGCGTCATCCAGGACAAGTGGGATGCCGCCGGCAAGGTCCCGCGGTCCGACATGGAGCGCGTCGAGAAGGCCATGCGGCGCATCGAGCAGACCGTCCGTGACGCCGAGGACCGCCGCTGGAAGTCGAGCAACCCCGAGGTCGCGGCCCGCGCCCGGGCCATGGTCGACCAGCTCGAGCGTGCCGTCGCCGACCTGCAGGACGACCTCGCCAAGGCCGAGGCGTCCGGCAGCGCGAGCAAGGTCAAGAAGGCCCGTGAGGCCCTCGAGGCCCGTCAGGTCTGGCTCGACCAGGCCCGCGCCGGCGTCGCCGAGTTCGGCGGCTGACCGACGCGCAGCACCCACGAAAAGGCCCGTCCGGCAAGCGAACTCGCCGGACGGG
Source organism: uncultured Actinomycetota bacterium (assembly GCA_963849965.1). Classification (GTDB taxonomy): domain Bacteria; phylum Actinomycetota; class Actinomycetes; order Actinomycetales; family Dermatophilaceae; genus Terrabacter. The sequence continues at coordinate 19,706 of CAWKJV010000005.1, forward strand.
CCTTCGTGTGGGTCACGGTCACATCGTCGACTTGCCGCCGTTGACGCGGTAGACGTCGAAGACGCCGTCGATCCGGCGCACCGCCTTGATGACGTGGTCGAGGTGCGCGGGGTCGCCCATCTCGAAGGTGAAGCGTGAGATGGCGACCCGGTCGCGCGAGGTCTGCACCGAGGCCGACAGGATGTTGACGTGCTGGTCCGACAGGACACGCGTGACGTCGCTGAGCAGGCGGTTGCGGTCGAGGGCCTCGACCTGCAGCTGGACGAGGAAGACGCTCGCCGAGCTGGGCGCCCACTCGACGTCGATGAGCCGCTCGGGGTTGGCCGTCAGCTGGTCGGCGTTGGTGCAGTCGACGCGGTGCACCGAGACGCCGTTGCCCCGCGTCACGAACCCGATGATGGGGTCCCCGGGCACCGGGGTGCAGCACTTCGCGAGCTTGACCCAGACGTCGGCCGTCCCGACGACGACGACGCCGGGGTCGCCCGGCTTGCGGCGGCTGGCGGCGCGCGTCGGGACGGTCGCCTCGGCGAGGTCCTCGGTGGCCCCGTCGACCCCGCCCATCGAGGCGACGACCTTGCCGACGACGTGCTGGGCAGAGACGTGTCCCTCACCGACGGCGGCATACAGCGCCTCGATGTCCTGGTAGCGCAGGTCGGTCGCGACGGCCGTCATCGACTCGTGGCTCATGAGCCGCTGGAGCGGCAGGTTCTGCTTGCGCAGCGCCTTGGCGATCGAGTCCTTGCCGGCCTCGATGGCCTCCTCGCGGCGCTCCTTGGAGAACCACTGCTTGATCTTGTTGCGGGCGCGCGGGCTCTTGACGAACTGGAGCCAGTCGCGCGACGGTCCGGCGCCGTCGGCCTTGCTCGTCAGCACCTCGACGACGTCGCCGTTCTCGAGCGTCGACTCGAGCGGGACGAGGCGGCCGTTGACGCGCGCACCGATGCAGTGGTGGCCGACCTCGGTGTGCACGGCATACGCGAAGTCGACCGGAGTGCCGCCCACGGGGAGCGCGACGACCGACCCCTTCGGCGTGAAGACGTAGACCTCGCTGCTGCCCATCTCGAAGCGCAGCGAGTCGAGGAACTCCCCCGGGTCCTCGGTCTCGCGCTGCCAGTCGAGCAGCTGGCGCAGCCACGCCATGTCGTTCTGCGGGGTGATCTCGCCGGGCCGCGCGGGACCGCCGCCGTTGGACTGGTCCTTGTACTTCCAGTGGGCCGCGACGCCGTACTCGGCCCGCCGGTGCATCGTGTGCGTGCGGATCTGGATCTCGACCGGCTTGCCCTGCGGACCGATGACCGTCGTGTGCAGCGACTGGTACATGTTGAACTTCGGCATCGCGATGTAGTCCTTGAACCGGCCCGGGACCGGGTTCCACCGCGAGTGGAGGGCGCCGAGCGCCGCGTAGCAGTCGCGCACCGTGTCGACGAGCACCCGGACGGCGACGAGGTCGTAGATCTCCTCGAAGTCGCGGCCCCGCACGATCATCTTCTGGTAGACGGAGTAGTAGTGCTTGGGTCGGCCCGTCACGACCGCCTTGATCTTGGCGGCCGTGAGGTCCTCGGTGACTTGGCCGCGCACGCCGGCGAGGTACTCCTCGCGGGCCGGGGCGCGCTCGGCGACGAGGCGCACGATCTCGTCGTACACCTTCGGGTAGAGCGTCGCGAACGAGAGGTCCTCGAGCTCCCACTTGATGGTGTTCATGCCGAGGCGGTGCGCGAGGGGCGCGTAGATCTCGAGGGTCTCGTTGGCCTTGCGCTTGGCCGACTCGGCGCTGACGTAGCGCCACGTGCGGGCGTTGTGCAGCCGGTCGGCGAGCTTGATGACGAGGACGCGGATGTCGCGGGCCATCGCGATGACCATCTTGCGCACGGTCTCGGCCTGCGCGGCCTCGCCGTAGGTGACCTTGTCGAGCTTGGTGACGCCGTCGACGAGCATCGCGATCTCGTCGCCGAAGTCGCGCCGCAGCTCGTCGAGGCTGTATGCCGTGTCCTCGACGGTGTCGTGCAGCAGCGCCGCCGCGAGCGTCGGGGGTGTCATGCCGAGCTCGGCGAGGATCGTCGTCACGGCGAGCGGGTGCGTGATGTAGGCGTCGCCGCTCTTGCGCATCTGCCCCTCGTGCGCGTGCTCGGCGACGGCATACGCCCGCTCGATGACCGACAGGTCGGCCTTCGGGTGGTTCTGGCGCACCGCCGTCATGAGCGGCTCGAGGACGGGGTTGCCGGCCGGCCGGGTGGCCCCGAAGCGAGCGAAACGGGCGCGCACCCGCGACGGGGTGGACAGCTCGTTGCGGACGTCCTCGCTCATGAAGTGAGTCTAGGCCGTCCGTGCGGGATCACAGCGTGAGGATGGCGTTGACGGGCCGGTCCGCGAGACGCTTGCGTCCCTCGAGGAAGGCGAGCTCGAGGACGACCTCGATCGCGGCCACCTCGGCGCCCGCCCGCTCGACGAGCAGGGCGGTGGCCTCGGCGGTGCCACCGGTCGCGAGGACGTCGTCGATGACGAGGACCCGCTGTCCCGGCTCGAAGGCGTCGGTGTGCACCTCGATCTCGGCCGTGCCGTACTCGAGGGCGTAGGACTCCTTGAGGGTCTCCCCCGGGAGCTTGCCCGCCTTGCGCACCGGGCACGATGCCCAGACCCAGCTCGTAGGCCACCGCGGCACCGAGGATGAACCCGCGGGCCTCGATGCCGACGACGACGTCGACCCGCCCGGCGTAACGCCCCGCGATGTCGCGCACGAGCTCGCCGAGGGCCGGCCCGTCCGCGATGAGCGGGGTGAAGTCCTTGAAGAGGACCCCGGGCTTGGGGAAGTCCGGGATGTCACGCAGCTTGCTCGCGACGAGGTCACTGATCTGGCTCACGCCGTCTCCTGGTGGTGGTGGGAACGAGCGGCCGGGGGTCGGCCGCACCGACGGGACCCGCTGACGCGGACCCCGTCGTCAGCGCCGCGACTTCGGGGCGCGCTTGGGCTGGTTGCGCGGCCCGGCCTGGGCGTACTTGTGCACCGGGCGCGGGGTCCCCTCGAGCCGTGGCTGAGGCCGTGGCTGAGCTCGAGGCCGCCTCGGCCGCGCCGGTGGAGTCGGCGCCGACGACGGCCGGTTCCGGGGCGCCGTGGGGAGCCGCGACGCCCTGCTTGGCGCCGTGACGCGCGACGTACGCGTCGAGCTCACGGACCGCCGGCTCGTTGCGACGCAGGTCGACGAGCAGCGGCGTGGCGATGAAGATCGACGAGTAGGCGCCGACGGCGATGCCGATGAACAGCGCGAGCGACAGGTCGAGCAGCGTGCCGGGGCCGAGCAGGGTGAAGCCGACGAAGAGCACGGCAGCGATCGGCAGGAGCGCGACGACGGTCGTGTTGATCGAGCGGACCAGGGTCTGGTTGACCGCGAGGTTGGCCGCGGCGGAGTACGTCATGCGCTTGGTGCGGAAGGCCTCCGCGGTGTTCTCGCGGACCTTGTCGAAGACGACGACGGTGTCGTAGAGCGAGTACCCGAGGATCGTGAGGAAGCCGATCATCGACGACGGCGTGATCTCGAACCCGAACAGCGCGTAGATGCCGACGGTGATGACGAGGTCGTGCAGCAGCGCCACCAGGCCGGCGACGGCCATCTTCCACGTGCGGAAGTAGAGCGCCATGACGATCGTCACGAGGATGAGGAAGACGATCGAGCGCCTCGGATCGCCTGCTGGCTGACCGACTGTCCCCAGCTCGGACCGATGAGCGAGGCACTGACCGCGCCCTTGTCGACACCGAACTGCTGGGCGAGGGCCGCGCTGGCCTCGTCGGTGCGGTCGGAGGCCGCCTCGGACTGCACCCGGACGGTGTCCTGGCCGATGATCGTCGAGATGACGTTGCCCTGGATGCCCGCGGTGGAGATCGCGGCCTGCGCCTTCTCCTCGTAGCCCTGGCTGTTGGAGACGCCCTGGACGCGGAACTCCGAGCCACCGCTGAACTCGATGCCGAAGTTGAGGCCCTTGACGAAGATGCCGACGAGGGCGAGGGCGATGAGGACGGCCGAGAGGGCGTACCACGTCTTCTGGCGCTTGATGAAGTCGATCGAGCGCTTGCCGGTGTAGAGGTCGTTGCCGACCTGGGCGAAGTTGATCATGCCTGGGCCTTCCCCTCGGCGATGCGGGCCGAGCCCACGGTGGCGGGCGGGCGCTGGGCGCCGGGTGCCCCGAACTGGCCACGACCGCGGTAGCGGAGCCGACTCCTTGGCGCCGAGGCGCTGCGGGTCGAGACCGGACCACTTGTGACCGTTGCCGAAGAACTCCGTGCGGGCCAGCAGCTGCACCGTCGGGTGCGTGAAGAGCATGACGACGAGCAGGTCGATGAGGGTCGTCAGCCCGAGCGTGAAGGCGAAGCCGCGGACGTTGCTCGAGGCCAGGAGGTAGAGCACGACGGCCGCGATGAAGTTCACGCCGTCGGCCGCGATGATCGTGCGTCGCGCGCGCTTCCAGCCGGTCTCGACGGCGGCGACGAGCGGGCGACCGTCTCGCACCTCGTCGCGGATGCGCTCGAAGTAGACGATGAAGCTGTCGGCGGTGACACCGATGGCCACGATGAGACCGGTGACCCCGGCCATGGTGAGACGGAAGCCGTGCGTCGTGCCGAGCACCGTGACCGCGAGGTAGGTGATGACCGAGGCGACGACGAGCGACGCGACGGTGACGAGCCCGAGCGCGCGGTACTGGAACAGCGAGTAGACGACGACGAGCAGCAGGCCGATGAAGCCGGCGAGCAGGCCGATGCGCAGCTGCTCCTCACCGAGCTGGGGCGTGATGTTGTCCTGCGTCTGCAGGGCGAAGGAGATCGGCAGCGCACCGAACTTCAGCTGCTCGGCGAGCTGCTTGGCGGAGTCGATGGTGAACGAGCCGGTGATCGAGGCCCGCCCGTCGGTGATCACGGCGCGCGCCTGCGGGGCCGTGATGACGGCCTTGTCGAGCACGACGGCGAACTGGTCGAGCGGCGGCTGGGACTGGAGGCCGTAGAGCCGCTTGGTGACGGCGGCGAACTTGGCCTTGCCGGCGTCCTTGAACGACAGGGCGACCTCGACGATGGAGGTCGGCTGGCCGTTGGGGCCGGGCTGGTAGCCGCTCGTCGCGTCGGCGATCTCGCTGCCGTCGATCTCGCTCGGGCCGAGGACGTACTTCGTGGTGCGGTCCTCGCCACACGTGGCGATGGGCTGCGTGGGGTCGTCCTGGACCTTGTCGACCGCACCAGGGGTGGAGCAGTTGAGCGCGGTGTACGCCTTGGCGACCTTCGCGGCGGCCGCGTCGGCCTTGGCCTTGTCCCAGCCGAGGCCCACGAGACCCGTGCTGGCCTGCGTCTTGACGGCGGCCTCGGTCTCGGCGGGCGTCGGGGCGGGAGCCGTCTGGGTGGCTGCTGGCGCCGGCGTCGTCGCCGCGCCGGTCGCCGTGCCCGTCGGCGCCGGAGTGGCCGGCGTCGTGGCCGCCCGCAGCGCGTCGGGGACGACGCCGTTCTGCGCGGTCGGGGACGTCGAGGGGGTCGCGGTGCCGCTCGCCTTCGGCGTCCCGGTCGCGGCGCCCGTCGCCGTGCCCGACGGCGGTCGACCGTGCCGGTGGGCGTGCCGCCCGGCTTGACCTGGCGTCGCGTTGCTGTCGAGGGCCTGGACGTAGACGGCGCGGAAGCGCAGCTGCGAGGGCTTCTTCAGCGCGTCGAGCTGCTCGGCCGTCGGCTGCCCGGGGATCGAGACGACGATGCTGCGACCACCCTGGGTCGTGATCTCCGCCTCGGAGACCCCGTTGGCGTCGATGCGCTGGCGGATGATGTCGACGGCCCGGGTGACCTGGCCCTCGCTGATCGTCTCGGTGCCGGTGAGCTGGGGCTGGAGCACGAGCTCCGTGCCGCCCTCGAGGTCGAGGCCGAGGCGGGGGGTCATCGACCCGCCGCCCCACTTCGTCAGGCCGGCGGCGAGGCCGCCGAGGGCGAGGATGACGACGACGAGCGCCAGGAGGCTCCGTCTCGCCGACTTCTTGGTGGAGCTGCGTGCCACGAAAGCCTCACTGACCGTTCTGCTGGGAGCCCGGGGCCGCGCCCGGTGCGTCGTCGGCCGGCGGCGCGTCGGTGGCCGATGCCTCCGGTGCGCCGTCGGTGGCCGCCGTGTCGGACTGCTTCATCGCGATGGCGCGCCGGTCCACGCGGATGGTGGTGCCCTCGGCGATCTCGAGCCAGGCGGTGCTGTCGTCGAGATGCTTGACGATGCCGTAGATGCCCGACGACGTGACGATCCGGTCGCCGACGTCGAGCGACGAGCTGAAGTTGCGCATCTGCTTCATCCGCTTGTTCTGGGTGAAGAACAGCCAGCCCAGCAGCAGCAGGGGCAGGGCGAAAATCAGCAACGAGAAGGTCCCGTTGTTGTTCATGTCAGCTCAGTCCTTCGTGTCATCGTCCGGGCGTTGCACGCGCGCGTCACGACCCGTGCATCGGGTCGGATGTCGCGTCAACGACCGGGGGCACCGGATGGTGCCGCGGCAGCGGCGATGGTGCCCGCAGGAGTCTACGTGCGCCGGTGCAGTTTGTCAGACCGGATCGGGCCGGCGCGGCGCGCGCGGGTGTCACGTTTTGGTCGCATTCGGAGGGTCCCGTCACCGCTCGGCATCAGCCCTCGAAACGCGCGCCCCCGGCCTCGTCGATCGGCAGCGTGGCGGTCCAGAGCGCCTGCGAGTCGCGGGGTGGGGTGAGCCCGAGGTGCTCCCACGCGAGGGTCGACGCGGCTCGTCCGCGGGGGGTGCGCACCATGAAGCCCTCCCGGACCAGGTAGGGCTCGGCGACGGTCTCGACGGTGTCGGGTTCTTCGCCCACGGCGACGGCCAGGGTCGAGAGCCCGACCGGGCCGCCGTTGAAGCGCCGGCAGAGGGCCTCGAGGACGGCACGGTCGAGGCGGTCGAGGCCGCGCTCGTCGACGTCGAACAGCTCGAGCGCCTGGCGCGCCGCCGAGTGCGTGACGCGGTCCTCGCCGTGCACCTGCGCCCAGTCGCGGACGCGGCGCAGCAGGCGGTTGGCGATGCGCGGCGTGCCACGCGAGCGCAGCGCGATCTCGCGGATGCCGTCCTCGTCCGCGTCGAGCCCGAGCAGCCGGGCCGAGCGGTGCAGGATGGTCACGAGGTCGGCGGCGGCGTAGTAGTCCAGGTGCCCGGTGAAGCCGAACCGGTCGCGCAACGGCGCGGGCAGCAGCCCGGCACGCGTGGTCGCGCCGACGACGGTGAACGGCGGGAGCTCGAGCGGGATGGCCGTGGCGCCGGGCCCCTTGCCGATGATGACGTCGACCCGGAAGTCCTCCATGGCGAGGTAGAGCATCTCCTCGGCCGAGCGTGACATCCGGTGGATCTCGTCGAGGAAGAGGACCTCCCCCTCGGCGAGCGACGAGAGCACCGACGCGAGGTCGCCGGCGTGCTGGATCGCGGGTCCCGAGGTGATGCGGATGGGCTGTTCGAGCTCGCCGGCGACGATCATCGCGAGGGTGGTCTTGCCGAGTCCGGGCGGGCCGGAGAGCAGGACGTGGTCAGGCGGGGTGCCGCGACGCTTGGCGGCCTTGAGGACGAGCCCCAGCTGGTCGCGGACGCGAGTCTGTCCGGGGAAGTCGTCGAGGCGCTTGGGGCGCAGCGCTGCCTCGACCTGGCGCTCGTCGGTGTCACCGACGGCGTCGACGATGCGCGCGGTCGCGTCGAACGACCCGTCGTCCCAGACCTCGGGGTCAGCGCCGGTGTCGAGCTCCCAGGAGCGGTCCGATCGACGCTCATCGGCCGAGCTCCTGCAGGGCGGCGCGCAGCAGCGCCGAGACGCCGGCTCCCTCCGCGGCCAACGGCGCGACCTTGTCGAGGGCGTCGTCGGCCTGCCGCGCGGTCCAGCCGAGACCGACGAGGGCCTCGCGGACCTGCTCGCGCCACGCCTCGCCGCTGTCGAGGTGGACGGGTTCGGCGTGGCCGGCCGAGCCGGGCAGGGCGCCGAGCTTGTCCTTGAGCTCGAGGACCATCCGCTCCGCGCCCTTCTTGCCGATGCCGGGGACCTTCGTCAGCGCGACGAGGTCGCCCGTGCCGAGAGCCACGCGGACGGCATCCGGCGAGTGCACGGCGAGCACGGCGAGCGCGAGGCGTGGCCCGACACCGGACACCGTCTGGACCGTCTCGAAGACGTGCTTCTCGTCGTCGGTGGCGAAGCCGTAGAGCGTCAGCGAGTCCTCGCGCACGACGAGGCTCGTGGCGAGCTCGGTGGGCTGACCCAGCCGCACGGACGTGGCGGTCGCCGGCGTCGTGTGCACGAGCATGCCGACGCCGCCGACGCCGACGACGACGGAGTCGAGGCCGACCTTGAGGACGGTGCCGGAGAGCGAGGCGATCATCGGGGCTGGGCTCCAGGGTGGGGTCGGGTGGCGCGAGTGGGCTGGTTGGACGCGGCGCGCAGCCGCTGCACCGGTGGCGCGGCTCCCGGCGGGACCCGACGGGGTATGCCGCTCCCCCGGTTGCCGGTGCGCGCGAGCACCTCGAGCCGTGCCTCCTCGAGCCGGCTCTGGGTGCCGCCGCGCCACACGTGGCAGATCGCGAGGGCGAGGGCGTCGGCGGCGTCGGCGGGCTTCGGAGGGGTGTCGAGACCGAGGAGGCGGGTCACCATCGTCGTCACCTGCGCCTTGTCGGCCCGACCGCTGCCGCTGACCGCCGCCTTGACCTCGGTCGGCGTGTGCAGCGTGACGGGCAGGCCGAGCCGCTCGGCGATGATCATGACGATCCCCGTCACCTGGGCGGTGCCCATGACGGTGGACACGTTGGTGTCGGCGAAGACGCGCTCGATGGCCACGGCCTCGGGACGGTGCCGGGCGAACCACTGCCGCATCTCGTCCTCGACCGCGACGAGACGTCTCGGCGTGGGGTCGCCGGACGGCGTCCGGATGACGCCCACGTCGACGAGGGCGAGCTTGCGGCCCGGCACGCCGTCGACGACGCCGACGCCGCACCGCGTGAGCCCGGGGTCGACCGCGAGGACGCGCACGGCATACCTCCTGGTCTGTGTGGGCGGGCGATGGGACTCTGGACGATCCGAACAGGTGTTCGGGACAACGCTAACCGCCCTCCCCCGAAAGCACGGGAGGCACGCCGGTCCCGGCGTGCCTCCCGTGCTGCGGCTAGCCGCTGACGCCGGCTCAGTCCTCGTCGTCGTCGAGCTGGGCGAGCACGTCGTCGGGGATGTCGCCGTTGGCGAAGACGTTCTGCACGTCGTCGCTGTCCTCGAGGGCCTCGATGACCCGGATCATCTTCTTCGCCCCGTCGAGGTCGAGCGGGACCTGCAGGTTCGGGACGAACGACGCCTCGGCCGACTCGTAGTCGATGCCGGCGTCCTGGATCGCCTTGCGGACCGCGACGAAGTCGGTGGCCTCGGAGATGATCTCCCACGTGTCGCCGTTGTCGTTGACCTCCTCGGCGCCCGCCTCGAGCACGACCTCGAGGATGTCGTCCTCGGAGCCGGCGTCCTTGAGGACGGTCACGACGCCCTTGCGGTTGAAGACGTAGGACACCGAGCCCGGGTCGGCGAGCTGGCCGCCGTTGCGGGTCAGCGCGGTGCGCACCTCGGCGGCGGCGCGGTTGCGGTTGTCGGTGAGGCACTCGATGAGCACCGCGACACCGTTGGGGGCGTAGCCCTCGTACATGATCGTCTGCCAGTCGGCCGCGCCCGCCTCGGCGCCCGACGCGCGCTTGACGGCGCGGTCGATGTTGTCGTTGGGCACCGACGTCTTCTTCGCCTTCTGGATGGCGTCGTAGAGCGTCGGGTTGCCGGCGGGGTCGGCGCCGCCCTGACGGGCCGCGACCTCGATGTTCTTGATGAGCTTGGCGAAGAGCTTGCCGCGCTTGGCGTCCTTGGCCGCCTTCTGGTGCTTCGTGGTGGCCCATTTGGAGTGGCCGCTCATGCAGTGTCCTCGCGTTCCGGTGACTGGCGTGCGCCCGACTGCTGGAGTCGGTGCTCTCTGACGATCGAGACGAACTCGGCGTGGATCCGGCGGTCGGCGCCCACCTCCGGGTGGAAGGAGGTGGCCATCAGGTTGCCCTGCCGGACCGCGACGATCCTACCGGCGGCCGCGCCCTCGCTCACGCGGGCGAGGACCTCGACGTCGGGGCCGGCCTGCTCGACCCACGGCGCGCGGATGAAGACGGCGTGCACGGTGCCGGTCGTCGACGGGTCGCGCCAGGCGTAGTCGAGGTCCTGCTCGAAGGAGTCGACCTGACGGCCGAAGGCGTTGCGCCGCACCGTGATGTCGAGGCCGCCGAGCGTCTGCTGGTCGGGCCGCCCGTCGGCGATGCGGTCGGCGAGCATGATCATCCCGGCGCACGAGCCGTAGGCGGGCATGCCCTCGGCGATGCGGCGCAGCAGCGGCTCGCGCAGGTCGAAGGCGCGGACGAGCTTGTCCATGACGGTCGACTCGCCGCCGGGGATCACGAGTCCGTCGATCGCCTCGACCTCGGCCGGGCGCGGACCGTACGGCCTCGGCGCCGAGCGCGGTGAGGGCCGCGAGGTGCTCGCGGACGTCGCCCTGGACGGCGAGGACGCCGATGCGCGGCGCCGTGGCCGTGCCGGTCGTCGCTGAGGCCGTGGGGATCGTGCTGGTGGTGCTCACCGGGTCAGCGTAGAGCGCGTTGCCGGTGGCCGCGCCACGGGTCGGCGTGCGGGAACCGTCTCGGATGCGAGACCTCGGCGGGGCCGGCCCTGACATCGGCACTCACCACCGGATACGTTGCGGCCATGACGACGGTGCACACCCACGACGACCTGACCGCCCGCGCGACGAGGCCGACGCCGCCTCGCCGCTGCGGGGCACGCGAGACCTCTTCACCCTCCCCGACGACGTGATCTACCTCGACGGCAACTCCCTCGGCGCGCTGCCGAGCGCCGTGCCGGCCGTCGTCGACGACGTCATGCGCCGCCAGTGGGGCGAGCGACTCATCCGGTCGTGGAACGAGGCCGACTGGTGGGGCGCGCAGACCCGGGTCGGCGACCGCGTCGGTCGTCTCGTCGGCGCGGCGCCGGGTCAGGTCGTCGTGACCGACTCGACGTCGGTCAACCTCTTCAAGGCCGTCATCGGCGCCGGACGGCTGCGGCCCGGCCGCCGCGTCGTGCTGCACCGACCCGGACTCGTTCCCGACCGACCTCTACATGACCGAGTCGGCGGCCGCCCTGGCCGGGCTCGAGGTGCGCCGGGTGCACCCGCGTGACGCCGTGGCCGCCATCGCCGAGGTCGGCGACGCCCTCGCCCTCGCCTCCTACTCGAGCGTCGACTACCGCACGGGCGAGCTGTGGGACCTGCGCGCGATCACCGAGGCCGCGCACGCCGTCGGCGCCCTCGCCTGCTGGGACCTCTGCCACTCCGCCGGGCGTGATCGAGGTCGAGCTCGACGAGGGCGGCGCCGACCTCGCGGTCGGGTGCGGCTACAAGTACCTCAACGGCGGCCCCGGCGCCCCCGCCTTCCTCTACGTCGCGACCCGGCACCAGGACGACTTCGACCAGCCGCTGACCGGCTGGCAGGGCCACGCCCGACCGTTCGAGATGCGTCCGGACTACGAGCCCGCGCCCGGCATCACCCGGGCCCGCGTCGGCACGCCGCCCCTGCTCTCGGTGCTCGCCCTCGAGGCTGCGCTCACGGCATACGACGGCCTCTCCCCCGCCGACGTGCGGGCGGCGTCGCTCTCGGTGACCGGCACCTTCATCGAGCCCTCGACGCGCTCGGCGTCGACCTGCCGCTGGCGACGCCCCGCGAGCCGGAGCGCCGCGGGTCGCAGGTGTCGCTGCGCCACCCGCAGGCGTTCGCCGTCGTCCAGGCGCTCATCGCCCGCGGTGTCATCGGCGACTTCCGCGAGCCCGACATCATCCGGCTCGGCTTCGCGCCGCTCTACGTCACCCACGTGGACGCGGTGCGCGCCGCCGTCCACGTCAAGGAGGTCCTCGACGGGCGCGAGTTCGAGCGCCCCGAGTTCGCCGAGCGCGGCGCCGTCACCTGACGCATCGTGCCGCCGATGGTCCTGCGTCTGGTGTGGTGATCACCCCACCGGACGCGGGACCATCCGCCACTCGATCGGCTGGCGCGACCGGGTGCGTCAGCACATCGACGTTGTCGCTCCACTGCTCGGCCGACCCGACGCCACGGGGCAGCGCCCGCACGGCCGGGTCGGTGATGCTCTCGAGGACCTCGACCACGGCGCCACGCACACCGCGGTAGGGCCGGTCCCAGAACGGCTCGACCGGGTCGTCGACGGTCGGCAGTCCGGCCTCCCCTGGAACCGGCGAGCAGGCGCAGTGCATCGACGAGACCATACTCGCGCTCGCGCCAGCCGCCGGCCGCCACGCCCGGCCGAGGGGGCGCGAGCACCGCCCCTGCCCGGGGCAGCCGGGCGAAGCTCGTGCCCAGCCACTTGGCGTAGGGCGGCCACCGACGCTCCAGCAGGTGGCCGAGGTGCACGACGATACCGGTGAGCCGTGCGGCCACGACGCGCGAGCCGAGCTCGTCGCCGCGCTCCGCCATCCGGCCGACGAAGGGCAGCTCCTGCGAGAGCCGGGCCCAGTCCGTCGCGACGACGTGCCGCCACACGTCGTCGGGATACCACTCGAGCCGCTGCCGTATGCCGTCCAGCTCGCCCGCGTCGTCGGCGAAAACCTCGCCGGCGGTGACCTCGAGGACGGCCTGCCCCGTGAGCGACAGCCAGTCCTCGACGTCAGGTCGGGGTCGGGTCAATGCCGAGCCCGACACGGCGAGATCGCGCGCCGTCTCGACCTGCACGCGGTGGCGCACGACCGGGTCCCACGTCGTCGCGAACCGCGTCGGGTGGCCAGCGAACGATGTCGGCAGATGCTCCGCGAGGTGCCCGTCCACGTCGTCGACGAGTCCGCGCGGACGAGGAGGTTGAGCTGCAGGCCCCAGTCGTGGTCGCGGGACATCGCGTCGTCGAGGCCGAGCGACGTCCGATCTGCTCCCGAGGCGC
>CAWKJV010000006.1:0-4132 GCA_963849965.1 uncultured Actinomycetota bacterium
GTGAGGCCGTCGGTCTGCTGCAGTCGGGACATGCTCGGATCGCCACCTTGCGTCTGGGCTCTCGGACAACTGCGATCGAGTATGCCGTCGCGCCGGGCACGCGGTCAGCGCGCTCGCGTGTGAGTGTCGACACCTGTGTCCTCGGTCACCGGAGCGCCCTCGGCGGTCCCGCCTACCAGAGCTGGCCGAAGCCGACCTTCTTGGACTTGACCGGCCCCTCGAGGGTCGAGCGCTGGCTGAAGTCGCCCTCCTTGAGCCCCGCCGTCACGGTGCGCAGCAGCTCGGTGCGGGTCGCCGTCGGGCTGGCCTTCATGGCCTTGAGGAAGAGGTAGGTGAAGGCCCCGTTGGAGCGCCCGTCGAACGTCGCGTCGGACGCCGTCTGGTTGGGCTTGCAGGCCGCGAAGAGGACGGGTTTGGAGGCCGTGCCGCGGCTCTTCGTCAGCTCGACGAGGGCCTTGCGGTCGACGGTGCGCACGGGTGTGACGGCCCGGATGGACCGGGTCTGCTCGAGACCTCGGGGAGTCGGCGGTGGGAGGTAGCGCGGCTTCCGGCCGAGGAGCTGGGCCTGCAGGATCTCGTCGAGGTCCTTCAGGCCGGTGCCGCTGTGGCACGTGTCGAGCAGCACCTCGAGCAGGACACCGGAGGGCACGCGGGTGAAGAGGTCACGCAGCTCGTCGTCGACGATGACGGTGTCACGGTCCCACTGGTCGCCCTTCTGACGGATGTCGTAGCAGGCGAAGGCCTCGTCGAGGCCGTCGGGCTCGATGTCACCACCCGGCTCGTTCGGCACCTGCGTCCCGTGGCTGGAGAAGGTGAAGATCACGTGGTCGCCGGCCTTCGCGGTGTCGACGAGCTTCGTCAGGGCCGCCATGACGGCCTTCTTCGTCGCGCCGGCATCGGTGAGCACCGTCGTCGCCCGCGCCGTGAAGCCGAGCGGCCGCAGCGCCTTGGCGATGTCGGTGGCATCGTTGACGCAGCCGTTCAGCCAGCTCGTCTGCGGCAGCGACTCGAACTCGTTGATCCCCACGCACAGAGCCCTGCGTGCCATGGCCGTTCCTTCCTTCTCGGGAACCCGTCAGGTGAGCGGGTTCGACTGGGGCGTATGCCGTTTCACACCGTCTCGAGGACAGCGTCAGGTCTCGCGTACACGACGTAGGCGAGCCACGTCGGGTCGTCGGCGTCGCGCGCCGCCTCGCGCGCGAGGGCGCTCGCGCGCGACATCTGGGTGCCCTTGAGCAGCTCCTCGTAGAGCGTCTCGACGAAGACCCGCGCCGGCTCCTCCTGGACCGACCACAGGCAGGAGACGAAGGCCGAGGCCCCGGCGTCGAGGAAGGCCTTGGCAAAGCCACCCACCGTCGTGAAGAGCTCACCGGACCGACCGGTCTGGCAGGCGTTGAGGACGACGATCGGGCCGACGCTGTCGGGGCCCGTCCAGTCGAGGTTCTGGGAGACGTCGGTCGGGGTGAGGTACTGCTCGCGCACCGTCGTGCCGCGCCGCTGGCCCTTGAGCAGGACCTTCGCCTCGGCGATGTCGTCGGAGCGCGCCGCCCCGTGGCCCGAGAAGTGCAGCAGGTCGAAGCCTCCGCCGCGCAGGAGTCGCTCGACGCCGGTGGGGGTGGCCGTCACGGCCTTGGCCCCGAACCGGTCCTTGAGGTAGCCGGCCTCGGCGACGCCGACGTCGTTCTTGAACATCGGGTTGGCGTAGACCGGGCAGATGGACCGTGCGTGGCCGCGGCGGACGCGTACGGACTGGGGTGGGAAGCTGCCGAGCTGCCAACGCACGAGCCCGCCGGAGGCGAGGAAGCGCGGCGTGGTGCCGCGCTTGCCCCGGGCCGGCTTGAGGTGCACGAGCTCCCACGGCACGAACGGCTCGTCGGTGTAGACGATGAGGTCGTGCACGAGGTCGCGGTGCTCCCAGAGGTAGGCCTGCATGTCCTCCGGGAAGAACTGGTCGAAGAGCAGCGTGCCGGTGTTCTGCAGCCGCGACATCCGTTGGCGCGGCGTCAGGTCGGGGTCCTTGATGACACCCTCGACCTCGGCGATGCGGTCGCGCACGAACTCGTCGCGGCCCACGATCGGCGCCGACTCGAAGGTCCGCTCGGCCTCGCCCGGCACGAGTCGGAGCGCATAGCTGTAGACGCGCTCGCCCGTGACGCGACGACTCTCGACGATGTCGAGGCACGGCAGGCCGTCGAGCTCGGGCGCGTCGATGCCGGTGTGGACCGTGGCGGTGACGGGCGCCGCCGCGACCATGCCCGCGGCGGCCGCCGTCGACTCGAGGGTGAGCGTGGCGACGGGCACCCAGCCCTGTCGCAGCACGATGGACACGCGGACCGGACCGGCCTCGAGTGCGCGCACCCGGAAGGTCAGCTCGCTGGCCCAGTCGCCGCTGGGCAGCCCGAAGACCTTGGCCTCCGTCTCGAGGACCTGGGCGTTGTCCTTGGCGTAGACCTGCACGCTGACGGGGCGCTCCGCGTCGACGTGGACCGTCCTGGAGACGTGGACCGTGCCCTCCGTGGCCGCCAGCACCTGCCGCGAGAGCCGGACCCGCACCGTGGCGTCAGCGCCCGGTGTGACCGTCGACGGCATCTCCGCGGCGAGCTCCGCCGCCGTGGTCCCCTCGAGGGGACTGCTCGGTCCGGGACGCGGTGGCTTCTGCCGGTCGCGGCGGACGGCCTTCGCCGTCGCCTTCTTCGCCGTCGCCTTCTTCGCCGTCGCCTTCTTCGCCGTGGCCTTCGCGGCAGCCGTGGCCGCGGCCTTCCTCCCCGGCGCCGGCCGCGCCGGAGGCCGGGCGATCGTGGACGGTGGCCGCGCGGCCGTCGGCGGGCGGGCTGCCGTCGGTGGTCGGGCCGCGGTGGTCGGCTCCTCGATCTCGGCCATCTCGAGACCCCGGTCGTCGCCACCACCGTCGCCCCCGAGGACGGGCCCCACCGTCATCCACTCGGGCAGGTGCGCTCCCTCGTCGGACGCCCCGAGCCCGAGGGGCAGCCACTGCGAGATCGCGCCGATGACCGACAGCTGCGAGAAGTAGTTGACGTGGTGCACGACGTCGTTGGTGCCGAGCGCGAACGTGTCCCGGACGAAGCCGCCCGTCGGCAGCCCGATCGCCGACATCGAGTCGGTGTCGACGACGAGGTCGTTGCGGCCCTTGAAGATCCCGTCGACGAAGCCCTCGGCCAGACGGACCGCGAGCTCGCGCGGGAACTCCGGCGGGTTGTGGTGGTCGTCGAAGAGCGTCACGTGGAAGTCGGACGTCACGACGTGCCAGTTCGTCCCAGGACGCGGCTGGCCCGGCTGGTCCCGGTTGAGGGTCGTGACGAAGGGCCCGTCGGGCGTCATGGCCGCGAGACCGGGCACGCCGTCGCCGCCGGCGGCATACGACACGAGGTACTTCACGAGCGCGCCCACGCCGCGGACGACACCGCTGACCACCGCCGCGAACGGGGCGCCCCCGGGCACGAGCGAGAGGCCGGCAGCGCTGACCATCACGAGGTTCGTGTAGAGGTCGACGAGGTCGTGCCACCGCTCCGGGTCGGCGAGGTGGGTGCCGCCGTTGGTGGAGGCGACGAAGACGATCGAGTCGACGCCGATGCGCAGTCCGGCGCCCGGGAGCACGGACTCGACGAACGAGCGGGTGACCAGGCCGCCGCGGCTGTGGGTGATGACGTCGAGCACGAGCTCGCCGTCATGGGGCGCGAGGAGGGCGAGCAGGTCCCGGGCGTTGCGCTCGGGGTCGACGCTGAGCGTGCGGTGGTCGAAGCCGATGACCGCGTCGTACGCGGACACGAGCGTGTCGACGAAGCCCTCCGCCCCGGGGGTGACGGCGAGTGCCCCGAAGGCACCGCTCGTCGACGAGAAGGTGCCGTGGACCAGGAGCAGGACCCGTGCCGGACGGTCGGTGGGCAGGCCCACCTCCGCGAGGGAGCCGACGGGCTTCCACGCCTCCAGCGTCCCACCGGTCACGTGGACCAGGCCGGTGCGCACGCCTGCCTCGAGCCGCTCGACGACCTTGTCGACGATGACGGGCGCGGCGAAGCGCAGCACGATCGCCTGGAGGACGCCGTGGGCGAGGTCGCCGAGCAGCCCGCGGTCCGCTCCGGGGCCGGGCGCGTCCAGGCCGCGCGATCGCCGT
>CAWKJV010000007.1:0-102187 GCA_963849965.1 uncultured Actinomycetota bacterium
TGGATGAACAACTGGCAGTATGCCGGTGACGTGCCCACCGACCCGTGGCGAGGCCAGATGACGATGCCCCGCAGGCTGTCCCTCGTCTCCACCGAGGCGGGACCGCGCCTCCGCCAGACGCCGGTCCCGGGAGTCGATGCGGTGACCGTGAACCGTGACAAGCAGCAGGCCAAGGTGCGTTCGGTCGCGGCCGGTGTGACGCCGACCGGGATCGCCGCGACGGTGGCACGGGTCGAGGTCCGGGTCGCCCTGGGCTCGGCGTCCGAGGCCGGGGTCGTGCTGCGGCGCAGCGCCGACGGCGCCGTGGGCACCAAGGTCGGGGTCCGTCGCGACGGCACGCTGGTCGTCGACCGGACGAGCAGCGGCAACGTCGGGTTCAACCCCCTCTTCCCGAGCGTCGAGGAGGCGCCCGTGACGGTACGCGACGGTGAGGTGACCTTCACGGCATACCTCGACCGCAGCTCGGTCGAGGTGCTCGCCGAGGGCGGTCAGGTCTCTGTCACCGACCTCATCTACCCGCCGGCCTCGGCGACGGGGGTCGCGGCCTACGCGGTGGGCGGGACGGCCAAGGCGGTCGACATCAAGGTGACGCCCATCCGCCCCTGACCGGGTCGAGGCGGCCGGTGCAGCTCCAGCAGCTGCACTGGCCGCCCCGCCCGTCCATGACTCATCGCGCGGCAATTGCCGACGAGGTGCGGTCTCCCCGTCGCGGTCCACTTCCCACGTTGCGTCCTTCGGCTCCCCTCTGTTGTCAAGGGGCCGGGATCGGCTCTTTGGAGTGTGCGCCGGCGCTGGTCGCCGTCAAGGTCGTTCGTCCGGTGGGGCGCTGCACCTTGACGGCTCCGGCGCGTCGGCGCGGCTGCTGGGGAGCCGAGCCCGGGCGGGGGTTCGCAGGGGCCGCGGCGGCGGGTAGCGTCGTGGGTGCGGGTCCGGGAAGTGGCTGATCCGAAGTGTCGATGTGCGGGGGCAGGTCGACCGCGCTGGATTCTAGAGTCGCCCCGCAGTGCCCTCCCGGGCCCGCTCCGGCCGCGCGGGCGTCGGCGACGAGCTGGCGGTAGAGGGCGTCGGAGATCCTGCGCTTCAGACACCGCAGCGCCTCGAGGGGCTTCTTGCCCTCGGCGCGCTTGCGCCGGTAGTAGGCCCGGCCCGTCGGTGTCGAGGCGGATCTGGCTGATCGCGGCGATGTGGATCATGTGGTTCATCCGCCGGTTCCCGGCCCGGGACAGCCGGTGCCGGTTCTGCTCACCGGAGGACGCGTCCAGCGGTGCGGTGCCGGTCCAGGACGCGAACCGGTTCCGGTCGGCGAACCGGGCCACGTCGCCGACGTCGGCCAACGTCCGCGCAGCGACCACCGGACCGACGCCACGCAGGTCCATCAACGTCGAGCCGCGGGGCAGCACGATCGCCTTCAGCTCTTTGCGTGAGGGCCTTGATCTTCTTGTCGACCTCGACCAGCTCGGTCAGCTGCTCGGCCGCGAGCCGTCGCCGGGTCTTGCCGGCCAGGTCCCGCGGCCGCACCGAAGCGAGAATTGCCTTGGCCTGCAAGGCGGTCAGGTCCTTCTTCGCCTTCCCGGGGGTCAGCTCGGACAGCAGCCGCTGCAACCGGTTGACGGTCTGGACCCGCTGCCGGGACAGCTCCTCGCGGCGGTCGGCCAGCATCCGCAGCGCCTCGAGCTCGCTCGTCGTAGGACAGCACCCGCAGCCCCTCGGTGCGGACCGCGACCACCGCGACGGCGTGCGCGTCGTGGGCGTCGGTCTTGCGGCCGTGGCCGGTGTCGAGCAACCGGGCCCGGGCCGACAGCTTCGCGGGGACATCCACGACGTGCTCACCGTCGGCGAGCAGCCGCTGCGCCAGCGGACGGCCCGCGCCGTTGCTGCCCTCGACCGCCCACACCCGCTCCGGCCAGGCCCGCACCTGCTTGCGCATCGCGGCGTACCCGGCCTGGTCCGTTGAGAATCGTCCCGTCGCCAAGACGCTCTCGTGGTCATCGACGACCTCGATCGTCACCGACAGCTGGTGGGAATCGACCCCGATGAACACCCTCGCCATGCCGCCACCTCGCCTCGTCCTCGCCTCGTCGTGGACCTGCAGGGATCGCGAGGCGGGCATTGCTGTTGAGAGCGGTGCTCGGCCTGGCTCCGCTCGAACCTGGAGCCGAGGCCGAGTCTCAGGGCGCCTTCGCCTTGACGGCGAGCACCGCGCACGGCGCATCGAGCAGCACCTGCTGTGCGGTGCTCCCCAGGGGGAGCTTGCCGACAGGGCTGCGGTGCCGAAGACCGATGACGATCAGCGCGGCGTCCTGTTCTTCGGCGATCCGCAGGATCTCGTCGGCGGCGGCGAGGCCGGTTGTCGGCTGGAGCATCTCGTGGCTGATCCCCGCGGCGTTGAGCTCGGCCTGGATGGCGTCGATGTCCTCGGGGCTGGCAAACAAGGGGCTCGCGTAGTTGCCGTGCTGGCCGGTGTTGACGACGATGAGCCGTCCGCTGCGAAGCAGGGCCTCGTCCTTGGCCCTCTCGAATGCCGCGATGCCCTCGGGGCTCGGGATGTAGCCCACCACGATGGCGTCGGTCACGGCGCCGGCTCCAGGCGCGTGGCCCCGGTCATGATGGCCACCCCCTCGCCCATGTCGTGGGTCTGCGGGGTGACCACTCCGGCACGGCCGCCGAGCCGCTGGATGTGGATCCGGTCGGCGACCTCCCACACGTGGGGCATGTTGTGGCTGATGAGGATGATCGACAGGCCCTTGTCGCGCAGCTGTTTGATCATGTTCAGGACCATGCCGGACTCCTTGACGCCGAGGGCGGCGGTGGGCTCGTCGAGGATGACGACCTTGCTGCCGAAGGCCGCGGCGCGGGCCACGGCGACGGCCTGGCGCTGACCGCCAGAGAGCGTCTCGACGGCCTGGCTCATGTTCTGGATGGTCTGGATGCCGAGGTCCTGCACCGACTGGCCGGCCCGCTTTTCCATGCCCTTCTTGTCGAGCATCCTCAGCACCGAGCCCAGTGGCCCCTTGCGGCGCTCCTCGCGGGCCAGGTAGAGGTTGCTGGCGATGTCGAGGGCGGGGATGACCGCCAGCTGCTGGTAGACGGTCTCGATGCCCGCCTCGCGGGCGTCCTGGGGCTTCTTGAAGTGGACCGGCTGCCCGTTCAGGGTGACATCGCCGGAGTCGGGGACGTACGCCCCGGTGAGGCACTTGATGAGGGTCGACTTGCCTGCACCGTTGTCACCGATGACCGCGAGGACCTCACCGGGGTACAGGTCGAGGTCGACCCCGTCGAGGCCGACGACGCGGCCGAACGTGATGACGAGCTTGCGCGCCGACAGCACCGGGTCCTTGCTGTAGATGTCTTCCTTGCCCGCGGGGACGCCCCCGTAGGCCACTTCCATGGTGGGCGTGCTCATGCCTTCACCTTCCTGATCCACTGGTCGACCGCGACGGCGACGATGACGAGGATGCCGGTGGCCAGCACGCGCCACTGCTGGTCGACACCCATCTGGGAGAGCCCGAACTGCAGCGTCTGGACGATCAGCGCGCCGATCGCTGTCCCGATGAGACGGCCGCGGCCGCCGAAGAGGCTCGTGCCGCCGATGACCACCGCGGTGATGCTCTGCAGGTTGGCGTCGGGGACGGCGTTCGGGGTCGCCGCGCCGGCCCGCCCGATGAGGATCCACGCAGCGAGCCCGTAGATGAGCCCGGCGACGGCGTAGACGGCGAGCAGGATCCGCTTGCTCGGCACACCCGACAGACGCGCGGACTCGGGGTCGTCGCCGACGGCATACACATATCGGCCCCAGGCGGTCTGGGCCAGGACGAAGCCCACGACGATATAGATGAGGACGACCAGGACGATGCCCCAGGTGAGCCGGAAGTTGCCGATGCCGAAGCCGTCGCCGAGGAAGTTGAGGATGTCGGGGAGATGAGCGGACTGGATGCTCTCACCGCCGGAGTAGAGCAGCGCGATGGCGGTGTAGATGCTCAGCGTGCCCAGGGTGACGATGAACGGCGGCAGGTTGAGCCGGGTGACCAGGAGCCCGTTGAGGGCGCCAGCCGCCAGCGCGAGCACGAGCCCGATGAGCAGGGCGAGGATGCCCGGCATTCCGTCGTCCTTGGCCAAGGTGGCCATGACCATCATTGAGAGCACCATGATCGCTCCCACGGACAGGTCGATGCCCGCGGTGAGAATCACGAGCGTCTGGCCCACCGCGAGGGCCGCGACGACCGCGGTCTGCTGCAGCAGGATCCCCATCGAGTTTGCCGTGAAGAAGGTCGGCGTCGCGATGTAGAACGCCACGAAAGTGATCAGGAGCAGGAACAGCGGGCTCAGCCAGGGGCGGGCGTGCAGCTGGTGCTGGACTCGCTGCAGCGGGGAGTGCTGCCGCCGAGCGAACTCGGCGGCAGCAGAGTCAACGGTCGTCATGGTCAGTTGCCCCAGCAGATCTTCGCGCCCTGGTCAGAGGTGATGCTCTGGACTCCTGCGACCGGCTTGTCCGTCACCAGTGCGACTCCGGTGTTGTAGAAGTCCAGGCCAGGAGATGTCGTCGGCTTCGCGCCGCCACGCGCGATCTTGGCGATGGCCTCCATGCCCAGGGTCGCCATCTTGAGCGGGTACTGCTGCGCGGTCGCCCCGATGACGCCGCTCTTGACGCTGGCAACACCGGCGCAGCCGCCGTCGACCGAGACGATGGTGGCGGTCGTGTTGGCAGCCTTCAGCGCCGCGTTGGCGCCCACCGCGGTCGGCTCGTTGATCGTGTAGACGAGGTTGATGTTCGGGTTCTTGGAAGGCACTTCTCCATGGCCGTGCGGCCGCCGTCCTCGGCACCCTGCCCGGCCTCGTTGCAGACAATGGTGTAGTCGCCACCCTTGCCGCCGGTGTACTTGCCGGTCTTGGCCTCGTCACCGTTCTTCTTCGGGTCGTTGACGGGGATTCCCATGCCCTCGAGGAAGCCCTGGTCGCGGTTGTAGTCGACCGAGACGATCTTGTCGTTGAACAGGTCGAGCAGGGCGATCGTGGCGGCCTTGCCGTTCAGCGTGGCGGCGGCCCACTGGCCGTCGAGCTTGCCTGCCTCGCGGTTGTTGGTGGCGAACGTGATGTCGACGGTGTTGGCCGGGTCGGGCGGGGTGTCCAGGGCGATGACGAACAGGCCCGCGTCGCGCGCCTTCTTCATCGCGGCGTTGACGCCGGTGCTCATCGGCGTGATGAGGATGCCCTTGTCACCGCGGGCGATGGAGTCCTCGATCGCCGTGATCTGGCCCTGGTCGTCACCCTCCTGCTTGCCGGAGGCGACGGTCAGCTTGACGTTGTTCTTCGCGGCGTCGGCCTTGGCGCCCTTCTGCATGGCGACAAAGAACGGGTTGGTGGAGTCTTTGGTGATGATTGACACCCCGACGGGTGCCTGGCCGCCGCTGCCGGTGTCGGAGCTGCTGCCGCGGTTGCACGCGGCGAGGGAGACGGCCGCGGAGGTTGCCGCCGCGACAGCGAGCACGCGGCGAAGGGAGGGGTTCCTCAGGGTCATGCGAGTCATGGTGACCACTTCTCTCTGGGCGAGCTGGCGCCCCGTGACAACGTTGTCAGGACGTTTCTAGTCGTCGTTTGGCGGATTGTCAATGGGTGCGATACAACTACAGGCGTGACCGTGACATCGATGTCAAACAAGGCCCCGCGCCGTCCCCGTGCGACGATGCGCGACGTCGCGGCCTTGGCCGGGGTCAGCATCAAGACCGTGTCACGCGTCGTCAACCGCGAGGGCGGAGTGACCCCCGACGTCGTGGCCAGGGTCGAGAAGGCCGTCGCCCAGCTCGGCTACCGCCACAACCTCGCCGCCAGCAACCTGCGGCGGGTCAACAGCCGCAGCGCCATGATCGGGGCTCTCCTGCAGGATGTGAGCAACAGCTTCTCAGCCAGCCTCCTGCGCAGCCTCGAGGACGCCGCCCGCGACCGCGACGTGGTCATTATCGCCTCGAGCCTCGACGAGGAGGCCGACCGCGAGCGTGAGCTCGTCGAGGGCCTGGTGCGGCGCCGGGTCGACGGCCTCCTGCTCATGCCGGCGACCGACCGCCAGGACTACCTGTCGGACGAGCTGCGCAGCGGTCTGCCGGTCGTCTTCGTGGACCGTCGGCCCAACGGCGTCGACGCCGACTCGGTCACCATCGACAACGCCCTAGGCTCCCAGCTTGCGGTCGAGCACCTCGTGGCCCACGGCCACCGGCGCATCGCGATGCTCGGCGACCTGCCGACGATCCAGACGGCGTCCGCGCGCGCCCGTGGCTTCCGGGCGGCAGTGGCCAAGGCGGGCATCCCCGAGGAGGCCGGCCTCGTGGAGATGTCGCTCCGATCGTCCGAGGACGCCATCGCTGCGGTGGGTCGCCTGCTCGACTCTGCCGAACCCCCGACCGCACTCTTCGCGGCGCGGAACTCACTGGCGATAGGCGCACTTCGCGCTGCTCCACCAGCGCGGCGCCTCGCGGCGGATCGCCCTCGTCGGCTTCGACGACTTCCCCCTCGCCGACATCGTCGACCCCCCGCTGACTGTCATCCGCCAGGACGTCACCGCCATCGGCGCAGCCGTCGCGCGGCGGCTGTTCGCCCGCATCGACGGGGACGACTCCGTGCCCGAGCACATCGTGCTGACCCCCGAGCTCGTGCCCCGCGGCTCGGGCGAGATCCGCCCCTAAGCCTCGATCCACCGATGGGCTGATGGCGTGGCGTTGATCGTCGTCTCGGGTTGAGGCGGGGGCGAGGGGCGTGCGGGATCGTCCGACCTCGCTGTCGGGGTGTTCCACGCCGGGTTCCTCGGGTCGCGCCGCCTGCGGCTGGGTGGTCAGGACAGAGCCGTGGCGGGCGGGTCGGCGACGCGGTCGAACAGTCGGGTCCACGGCTCGTGCCAGGGCCACGCTTCGGGCAGGTGCAGGGTGATCCGGCGCGCGGAGGACGCGACCCGGGCGGGCACGTGGATCAGCTTGCGACGGACCGTCGCGGTGGTCGCTTTCGCGAACTCGGTCGCCGCGGGGCCGAATGGCCACACGATCCGGATCGAGCTGATGATGGGCAGCGCATATCGCCCACGGAAATCGAGCAGTTCCAGGGAGTCGACTTCACCAACGTAGATGGTGCTGACGCGCTGCAGATCATGAAGTCCATCCCTGAGCCCGCGGTCAAGCGGACGTTGGCCCAGGTCGCAGGAGAGCCCGTCATCCCGGAGGGCT
Organism: uncultured Actinomycetota bacterium; assembly: GCA_963849965.1. Lineage (GTDB taxonomy): Bacteria > Actinomycetota > Actinomycetes > Actinomycetales > Dermatophilaceae > Terrabacter. Next base: position 7,206 of record CAWKJV010000007.1, read on the forward strand.
GGGGCGGTGAGCAGAGCGACTTTTGGACCACTCGGCTAAAGGTTCACGGCAAGGCCTACACCGCCGCATTCTTGCTCAAGGGCCCAGCCGGAGGCCGCTTTTCGCGCCCCATGACCATCGGGATGCTTGGGAAGAACGGGGATCAACTTCAGCGCCTATCCGGCACGCCCGCTGAGGTACTCGTGCTGCAGCACTGTCTCGAGATCAGACCTGAGGTAAATGCCGTGCCTCGCAGCTGGCCTCTGACTTCCGAAGCGTCCGGCACTACATGGTGATCGATGGGTACGACACCTACGCCATCCTGAGACACACGCGCGGTGTCGACCAGCGGCACGGCAAAGTGGCTTCGCCAGAGACATTTAGCCCGCCAAAGTGAGTCCGCGGAGGCAGCCAGTCACTTGCGTCTTTCCGCCGCGTCAAGGCGCGCGGCTGAGGCGTCCCGCCCGGCCGGATTCACACAGCTCGTCCGCATTGTGGGCCTGAAATCCCCGTTCGAATCGTGTCCGCTCCAGAGAGGGCGATGGTCCCCAGCCGGCCTAGGCTCGCGCCATGAGCGAACGGGTTGCTGTCTACATCGACTTCGACAATGTGGTCATTTCCCGTTACGACGACATTCACGGCAAGCAGGCCTGGCGAAAGGACGATCCGCGCAAGCGTGGGCGGTCCGCGACGTCGACCGACCCGATCGACGTGAAGTTGGCCGCGGCCCAAGTCGATATCGGGGCGATCATCGACTACGCGGCTTCCTTCGGCAGCGTGTCGCTGAGCCGGGCCTACGCCGACTGGTCGGTCCCCGCGAACGCGGCATACAAGGACGAGCTGATGGGACGAGCTCTTCACCTTGTTCAGTTGTTTACGGCCTCTGGTGTGAAGAACGGAGCAGACATCCGGCTCGCCGTAGACGGTGTCGAGGACCTCATGCGCCATCCCGAGATCTCGCACGTGGTTCTTGTTGCCGGAGACTCCGACTACGTCCCACTTGCGCAGAGCTGCAAGCAACTCGGTCGCTACGTGGTCGGCATAGGCGTCGCCGGCTCAACCAGCAAGGCGTTGGTGTCCGCCTGCAACGAGTTCATCGACTACGCCCACCTGCCCGGGGTCACGCCGCCGCCGGTGGCCAAGCAGGTAGTGGCGAAGGCGCCGGCCAAGAAGGCCGTCGCCAAGAAGACTCCGGCACGAAGGTCGGTATCGGCGGATCCCGCAGCAGAGGAGGCGACCGACCTGCTCGTACGCGCGATTCGGGTCGGCCTGCAGAAGGGCGATGACGACTGGGTCTACGCCGCTGGGGTCAAGAGCCAGATGCAGCGAATGGATCCGGCCTTCACGGAGAAGTCGCTCGGTTTCCCCAACGTTCCGAGACTTCGTGGAGTCGCGGAGCGACAAGGTCGTGTCCAAGCAGCACGCCAACGGACAGGTGACCGTGCGGCTGGCCTGAGCTACCGCTCTGGCCGCCGGTGGCCGCTTTCGAAGGTGCGTCATTCCGCCGCGAAGCGGCCACGTCACGCCGCCCAAGAGGGGCCAATCCCGAAGGTGCGCTCCCGCCTAGCAGACAGCGTGGCCAGGAAGTTCGGTTCGCCTCGACCGACAGCGCACGCCAACCGCACCATGCCTTGACCGCACGATTAACGCAGCAGGCCAACACTTCGTATCGGGTGTGGCTTCGCGGCTCGCACGTAGCGGCTGAACCGGGTCTTCCCTCCTGCCGAACTCTGAACGCGCGCTCGCGGCGATAGTTTCGTGTTTACTCCAAGGTCCACATTGCCTGGAGCTTGAATGGACCCTCGAACGTGTCGGTTGACTCAGCAGCGTTCGGGCCTGTGGAGGGCCCGCGCTGTTCGGCAAGCACGACGTGTTTCTCTTCGTAGTCGACAGCTACTCTGCGCCCGGTTGCATAAGCCATTTCAAGAGTCTGTTGCAACCGTAGGGATTGCGTGTAAACATTGACGGCCTGGCCGTCCCCTGTACTCAGCGTAGCAAGACAACCGACCGCGTCAGTACCGGTGACGTCGCTAACATAGTCAGCACTGTTGATGAAGGTGATTCTGCCCGTGCTTTCACTCATCGCTGCTCCTAGCTAGCTGGGTCTAACGTGTTTTGAGTGTTTCTGGGTGGGGCCAGACATCAGGGCAACTCTGTTGTAGGGAAGGAGAGCAATCTGGCCCTTCGGGGATCGTCATTCAGGCTGTCCGTAGTCCAGCCGCGATAAGCCCAAAGCGCGTGTCGAGTATGGCCGTCTCGATGCCCGAACTGGCCCTTAATCATTGGGTCCTGCCCCGCGTGCTCGCAATCGACCTCCAGCGGTGAACCTCAGTCAGTTGCCACGGGTGAACGCATGAGAATCTGGTGCACTGCGCTGCCGCCCGCGCGACCTCGGGTTGCCAGCGGGGGGAAAGCCTGTCCGATCGCGGCTCGTGTCCATCGCGACTGCACGGCCACGATTTCGGCCGGACCCTCGAACCCCTCGGCCTGGCGACAGCCGCTGGCAGGTCGGCGGCAACCGTCCCCAATGACGAGAATGCGGCGGTGAGTGCGCATCCTGCGGTCCGGCGGGTGCCTCGGGAACCTACGAGACTTGCCTCGTCCGACCCTACCGTCGACCCTGCCAGGGGACGGCCGCCATCGCCGACCAGTGCGGCCCTAGGCGCCAGGAGGCCCCTAGGCATCGGGAATTGGCGCGCGGTCATCCTGCCGGCAGCGGATAGCAGTGTCTTCTTACGCGCCTGTACCAGTGATCACCCACCGTGAAGCGAATTGCTCGGGGGACTCAACATGGCAAACAATTGGCGTGCCAAGATCTGGCGGGAAAAAGATGATGTCGGTCGGTGTGGCTTTCTCCTGCGCTGCTTTGGCTTGATCCGCGACGAGAACACCGTTCACCGTCTGACCCTCACCGAGAAGAATATCGGTGACCGTGCCCACCAGGTCATCGGCCATGCGCTGCCTATCCTCGTCGTTGAGTTTCAGCTCGAAAACGCTGAGCTTCACCTCTCGGGTCCCGACCAACCTCAGCCGCTCAGATGGATCTGCCATGGGCTCCTCCTTCTATAATGAGCGGCGCGGCTTTGATGCCCTCCGCTCCGGTTCGGGCTCAAACCAGGGCCCAACCGGATCGCCGAAATGCCCTTGTGCACTGAGTCACCCGGCCACAACTGCAGCCAATCGGCGGTCTGTGTCCGTGCCCTGCCCGGAAGGCTACTCGCTTCGAAGGCTGCTGGGATCGCTTTGATCCGAGCCGCTCCCTCCTCCTTCCGGACCATGTGTTCGAACGGTGTCCGGATTCATCGGTTTGAGCGGAGTGGAAAAGGTTAGGACCGTGAAGCAGGTACGCGCGCTCGACGTGGTACTGGTCACCTTGTTGGACACGAGCATCGACCCCGAGGGGCAGTTGGTCACCCCGAGTCCCGGTTGACCGAGATCTTCACCCGCTACCCGAGCGACAGACCCGTCCACATCAGCAGCCGGATCGACTGCGACGCGCTGGTTCACGCCACCACGATGGCCATGACCTGCCTGGGGACGAAGTGGACGTCGGCAGACGTCGCCATCACCACACGACGCGGGCTGGAAAGGTGGGCTTCAGCACTGCTGCCCATCCTGTCCGACCAAGAGGTTGAGACGATCGTCAACCAGGTTCGGCGCTCCTCGACCTGGGCCTAGGAGAGGCCGGCACTGCGTCATAGCGCCGCGCAGGGACGTCAAGGGCGGGCCTGAACGGCGAACTGGCCGCCTAGCGGCGTAGCGTCGCTCTATGAGCCTGGACACGACCCACCAAGAGGTGTTCGACGTCGACGAGATACGCCGCGGGCTGGAAACCGACGGCATCATCGCCTGCAAAGGCGCATTTTCCCGGGAGTGGGTGCAGCAGCTACGCGAGGATATCGATGCGGCGTTCCAGGCGGCCCGCTCGAGGCCGGGGGGAGCCGTGGGGCGAGGGCCCAACCGTTGGTACGTCGAGATACACCCCGAAGATCTGCGCGGCTTCGTGGACCTGGTCCAGCATCCCTGGGTGCGGACCGTCTGCGAGACGATGCTCGGACTGGACTACCAGTTCGTGGAGGTGGGGTTTGATACACCGTTTCCCGGTGCGAAGGTGCAGCCGTGGCACCGCGACTTTCCCAGCCCGCCGGAGACAAAGAACGATCACCGGCTGACCTCGCTGGCCTTCAACATGACCACGGTCGATACCACCGACGAGATGGGTCCTTTCGAGATCGCGCCAGGCACACACTGGGAGCCGGGCGACGACTTTGACCATGAACAATTTCCGCCGGAGTCGCAATACTCGCGCTACGAGGCGTTGGCCCAACGGAAGTATCCGCAGATGGGCGACATCTCTGCCCGATCCGCGCTAACCATTCATCGGGGCACGCCGAACCAGTCGAAGGTGCCGCGACCGGTCTTGGTGCTCGGTGTCGACGCACCGGGGGCCGGGAACGACGCCCATCACGACCTCGCGGTGACACGTGGATTCTGGGAGCAGCTGCCCGAGTCGGTCCGCTCACACCTGTCATGCCCGGTAGTCAACGAGCTGCACCCTATCGTCCAGAAACACGACATTGAGGGCTTGGTCATGGGCTGAACTCGGCTGGAGCAGCGGTGAGAGAAGCGGGCCGGCTGCGGTGCATTCACTGTGCACTAACCCGCCCCAGACACGGTGGTCGAGATGTGTCCTTCGCCGCAGCCGCCCGGGGACCCCCGTGCCGGACCGCACGGTCGACGTCATCAACGAGTCCGGAGTCACCGGCCAGGCCCGGCTCGTGCTCGACGCCGCCGTGGCCGAGGGTTACCGGGCCGGCCTCGTCTCCTCTGGGGTGCCGCGCACCGGCTCGGTCGTCGACTACGCGGCCGGCGACTCCGCGGTGGGATGCGGCCGGTCGGGGCCGCCCCCGACGGCCCTGACCGACCTCTCCGGTGGCGGGATCCCCTGCGTGAAGTAGGTCGGCGTCAGGGGGCCGCCCGGTCCGATGTCCGCTCTCGTGCAGCGGAGCCAGCCGGACGAGTCGGCTCGTCTTCCGGGCTGACCACCTAGCCGACCACGGGGCGCGAGTGCTTGGCTGGGTCTGACGACGAGGTGCACGCGAGGAGATCGGGAGGCGCCAGAGATGAGCGGGATTCCTGGGCACCGGGTGGTCGTCTTCCTGCAGGAGAACAAGACGACCGACTTCTACTTCTCCGCCATGGCGGCCTGGGGCGCCGCCGTCTCGACCCACGGGCCGTTGTTGTCCAGCCCGCCCGACTTCGACCAGCCCCACGACCGCAACGCGTGGGTGCACTACTCCATGGGCGACTACCCGGCGCTGGCCGCGCAGGTCGACAGCGACGTGGTGATCCCGTTCTACTCGTGGCTGGCGAAGCAGTTCGTGTTCTGCGACCACCACTTCGGGTCCGGGTCGAACTCGACGCCCGGTCACATGCTGGCCATCGGCGGCCAGATGCCGACCATGAAGAACCCGCCGTTCGTCGGCCCCCACCCGGTCTGGGACCTGCCCTCGATCTTCTCCGTCGCCGAGAACGCAGGCGTGAGCTGGGCGGCCTTCCCGGACCAGTCCGGCTATCCGACGAAGTTCTACGCCTCGTTGAACGCCGCTCCCGGCAACACCCACGTCCACCCGCCCAGCCAGTTCGTCCCCATGGCCAAGGCGGGCACCCTGCCGCAGGTCTGCTACGTGTGGAGCCCGGGGGGCTACGACGAGCACCCGCCGTTCGTCAGCGACCCCGGCTACGTCACCAAGGGCCAGGACCTGGTCTGGCAGCGGGTCCAGGCCGTCATCGACGGCGGCGGCTGGCAGGACACCACCTTCGTGCTGACGTGGGACGACTGGGGCGGTTACGTCGACTCGGTGCAGACGCCGGCCATCGAGACCGTTCCCGACGCGCTGCACCCCGACGGGTATGCCGCCATCGGCGGCTCGCGGATACCGCTCATCATGTTCGGCGGCAAGGTCGGCCAACACATCGACGCCCAGTGGCACTCCCACGCCAGCATCCCCAAGACGATCATCGACCTGCTCGGCCTGCCGCCCATGAACGTCCCCCGCGTCGACGCCGCCCCGTCGCTGGCACACCTGGTCGACCCTGCTGTCAGCCGGCCCGTCCCACCGGCACCGGGCGCCGTGGTCACGCAGCCCACCCCGCCTCACCCGCCGATTCCGCCGGAGCCGACCGCGCCGTGGGCAGGCCCGTTGGGGCAGCCGATGCCCCAGCTCGTGACGCTCGACGGCAGCCTCGTGACTGCCCCCATCGACGGCCTGGTCCACCCGAAGCCGCCGAAACCTCACAAGCCCGTGTGACGGGCCACCGACGACCAGCCCAGGCACGCGACGGAGCCCGAGGTCATACTCGGTCGATGAGCGTGCCCTTCCCCGAACCGACCGACGCCGCCTCGACCCCCACGGAGGTGATCGTTCGCTACCTCGACTACTTCCGCGACCAGGTCGCCAGCAAGGTCCAGGGCATCTCCGAGGACGAGCAGCGGGCCTCTCGAGTGCCGTCCGGCTGGACACCGGTGCAGCTGGTCAAGCACCTGACCCATGTCGAGCACCGTTGGCTGGAATGGGGATTCGAGGGTGCGAGCGTTGCCGAGCCGTGGGCCGACAGCCGCGACGGGCGCTGGTTCGTCGACGACACGGAGTCCCTCGAGGACCTCCTCGCCGCCTTCCGCGAGCAAGCTCGGCGCAGCAACGCGGTCATCGAGTCGCACGCCCTGAACGACGTCGGCCAGCCTGGTCCCCGGTGGGACGGTCAGCCCCCGGCCACCCTCGTGCGGGTGCTGCTGCACCTCGTCCAGGAGTACGCGCGGCACGTGGGCCACCTCGACATCGTCGTCGAGCTGGCGGGCGGCCCCACCGGCGAGTGACGGGCCGCCGACCTGCGTTCCGACGGTGACGGCTGCGAGAGTCGAGCTCCCGGCGGGGACCTTCGACCCTGCTCCGGGCGGCCGTGCCTTCCTAGGGTGGTGAGTGCACGATGTGGTCGTGTCCGCGTTCGACCGACAGGCCGCTCCGTCGGGGAGGGAGCAACATGGTGGGCATCGAAGGCGACATCACGATCGCCCGTCCCGTGGACGTGGTCTTCGACTACGTGGCCGACCAGACCAACGAGCCGCAGTACAACCCGCGGATGGTCCGCGCCCAGAAGGTCGGCGCCGCGCCCATCGGCCGGGGCACGACCTTCCGCTCCGCGGTGTGGTCGGGCGGCCGCACTGCGGACCTGCTCATCGAGATCACGGACTTCGACCGGCCGAATCTCCTGGCCTCGGTCACGACGATGGCGCAGGCCGACATCCGCTACGTCCTGCGCTTCGAGCCGGTCGCCTCGGGAACTCGCATGAGCTGGTCCGGGCAGGTCCGCCCCAAGGGGGCGCTGCACCTCCTGGGTCCGCTCATCGTCTGGCTCGGCCGACGTCAGGAAGAGCGCATCTGGCAGAGCATGAAGGTGCACCTCGAGCACGCGCGGCCAGCCGAGCCGTAGCCGGTGGCGGAGAGGCCCGCGACGAACCACAGAACTGTGTCGCCCAGGGCGGGTCCGGGACCTTCGACTCTGGCCACTGCGCGCCGCGGGCAGAACCGTGGATGACATGGGTGCGGTGGTCAGGACGGTCAGCGGAGAGCTGCGCGGGATCGTGGCCGACGGAGTGGCGTCCTTCCTCGGAGTGCCGTATGCCGCGGCCCCCTTCGGGGTGAACCGGCTCGCTCCCCCGCAGCCGGCGGAAGCGTGGGCCGGCATCCGCGAGGCCGTGACGCTGGGCGCCGAGCCACCGCAGGTCGCTCCCCCGTCGCCGACCGGCCCGCCGTCGGGGTCCGGGGAGGACTGGAAGGACGTCGGGGCGGCGTTCGAGGCCGTCGAGCGTGCGGCACCGTCGGAGGACTGCCTCAACCTCAACCTCTGGGCACCCGACCCTCCCGCGTCCGGCCTGCCGGTGATGGTGTGGATCCAGGGCGGCATGTTCGAGCTCAGCTCCACGGCGGCCTACGACGGCAGTCGGTTCGCTCGGGACGGCGTGGTCTGCGTCGTCATCAACTGGCGACCCGGCGCAGAGGGATTCCTCTACCTCGGGGACGGGGTCGCGAACCTGGGACTGCTCGACCAGGTTGCCGCCCTCGAGTGGGTGCGGGACAACATCGCCGCCTTCGGCGGCGATCCTCACAACGTCACCGTCTTCGGTGAGTCCGCCGGAGCGATGAGCATCGGCACCCTCCTCGCCATGCCCCGCGCCCAGGGACTGTTCCGGAGGGCGATCCTGCAGAGCGGTGCCGCCCATCAGGTGACCCCGGCCGAGGACGCACTGCGCATCGCCCACTGCCTGGCCGAGAAGCTCGGCGTCGCACCGACCCGTGCGGCCATCGCGGACGCCGGGATCCCACGCCTGCTCGCAGCCCAGGCGGCCCTCAAGGCCGAGCTGCTGGCCGACCCGGACCCGGCCCGCTGGGGCTGGGCTGTCGTGACGAGCACCATGCCCTGGCAGCCCGTGGTCGACGGGGACACGGTGCCGGGCCTGCCCATCGACCGCATCGCAGCCGGATCCGGCCGCGAGGTCGACGTCCTCGTCGGGACGAACACCGACGACTGGAGGCTGTGGCTGGTCGTCAGCGGCGCCATCGCAGGGATCACCGACGAGATCCTGACCGGCCCGGTCACTGCGCACGGGTACCAGTCGCTCGCCGCCTACGGGCTCACCCCGGACACGGCGCTGGCCGCCTACCGGGCCAGGCACCCCGGCGCATCCCCCGGCGACCTGCTGACACTCGTGCAGACCGACTGGTGGATGAGGATCCCTGCCATCGCCCTGGCCGATGCGCACGCCGCCTCGACCGCCGCAACCGCCGCGACCACCCCGACCGCCGCGACCACCGCGACCACCCCGACCACCCCGACCACCGCGACCGCCGCGACGTACATGTACGAGTTCGCTTGGCCCGCACCGGGACTCGGCGCGGTCCACGCCGTGGAGGTGCCGTTCGTCTTCGACACCCTGAGCCCGGACGCGCCGCTGTTCGGCCCCCTGCTCGGCGACCACCCGCCGCAGGCCCTGGCTGACACCATGCACGCCGCGTGGGTCTCCTTCGCCTCGACCGGTGACCCGGGCTGGACGGCATACGACCTCGGGAGGCGAGCCACCATGCGGTTCGACACCACGTCCGAGGTCGTGGACGACCCACGCTCGTGGGAGCGCGAGCTGTGGCGCGGCGTCCGCTGACCGGCTACGCGCTCCGGCCCATCCCCAAGGAGCGCCAACCGGTCCTGGACAGGTTGACCGGCGCCAGCCGCCGGTTCCAGGTGCACGCCCTGGTCGAGCTCGACGTGACCACGGCAGCCGAGCGGATCCCGCACCTGCAGCCCACGGTGTCGTGGACGGGGTTCGTCATCGCCACCGTGGCGAGGGCGGTCGCCGAGCACCCCGACGTCAACGCGCGCAAGGCCGGCAACCGGCTCCTCCTCTTCGACCGGGTCGACGTCGGCGCCACCGTGGAACGGCCGGTGGGCGCCCGCGTCGTCCTCGACATCGCCGAGATCGAGGCAGCCGACGAGCGGTCGTGCGCCGACATCACGGCCGTGCTCCACCGCGCCAAGTACGGACCGGCGCCGGCACACCGTCGCAACGGCGTGACCGCGGCGCTGGTGCGGCTCCCCGGCCCGCTGAGACGCACGGCCATCCGCCTCGTGGCCACGCGGCCGAGCATCGCGGCGACGTTCGGCCCCGCCGTCGGCGTGACGTCGGTCGGCATGTTCACCCACGGCTGGGGGTGGGCCATCCCCGTCGCACCACTGACGCTGATCGTCACCGTCGGCCGCGTCGTCGAGCGGCCCGCCGTCCACGACGGCCAGATCGTGGCCCGGTCGATGCTGCCGCTCACGCTGAGCTTCGACCACGCCGTCATCGACGGCGCGCCTGCCGCGCGCTTCACGGACACGCTCCGCAACCTCATCGAGACGGCCGCGGTCCTCGACCACGGCCCCGTCCCCTCCCCCAGCCAGAGCCCGAGCGTCGGCTAGGGCCGCGCGCACCGCCTGTGGCCGCGGGACCTTGGGCCCTTCCGTGTCGGCACGCGCCTTCCTAACGTCGAAGGACGCGGAAGGTCCCGACGACGACGTGGACCACGAAGCAACGGAGGCGCAGGGTCACGAGCACGCGCACCGACCCCAACGCCGACCCCCCGGTCCGCGGAGCCGAGAACCCGCGGGCCGGGACGCGTCCGGCTGACCGCCGGACGCGCACCGCGCTCAGTGCCCGCCCGTCTCGCCCGTCAGCAGCGGCGGCAGGGCGCCGTCCATGACGGGGCTCGCCGTCTCGTACGCCTGGGCGAGCTGGAGGACGCCGTGGTCGTCATGCCGCCTGCCGATGAGCTGGATGCCGGTCGGCAGCCCGCGCCGGTCGAAGCCGGCCGGGACCGCCGCCACCGGGTGCCCGGACATGGTCCACGGGACGACGGTCTCCATCCACCGGTGGTAGGTGTCCATGGGGTGCCCGTCGATCTCGCGCGGCCAGTGCACCGACGAGTCGAACGGGAACACCTGCGCGCTCGGCGCCACGACGAAGTCGTACCGCTCGAACATCCCGGCCAGAACGGCATACCAGGCGTCTCGTGCGGCGGCCGCCCGCGTCAGGTCGAGGGCCGTGAGGCGAAGGCCGTACTCGATCTCCCAGACGAGCTCGGGCTTCATCAGCGCCCGCGTGGCCGGGTCCTCGTAGAGGTCCGCGTAGCGGAGGTTCCCCCAGGAGCGCCACGCGAGGTAGGACTGCCAGATGTCCTGCGGGGCGTATGCCGGCAGCACCGGCTCGACCTCGCATCCGAGCCTCTCGAACGTGGCGAGGGCCGACTCGCACAGCTCGAGCACCCCGGGCTCGGTGGGGAGGTAGCCCTCCCAGTCGCCGACCCAGGCGATCCGTGTCCCCGCGACGTCCCGCTCGAGGGCGGCGGCGAACGTGACCGGGTCGTCGTCCAGCGACAGCGGCGCGCCGGCGTCGGGTCCGGCCATCGTCGACAGCAGCCGCGCGACGTCGGCCGTCGTGCGCCCCATCGGCCCGTTGACGCTGCCGTAGGGGACGAAGCCCGGCTCGGGGACCCGGCCCCAGGACGGCCGCAGTCCGACGACGTGGTTGAAGGCCGGCGGGTTGCGCAGCGACCCCATGTTGTCGGAGCCGTCCGCGACCGGGACCATCCGAGCGGCCAGCGCTGCGGCCCCGCCGCCACTGCTGCCCCCCGCCGTGCGAGAGGGGTCGTAGGGGTTCGTGGTCGTGCCCCACACCTCGTTGTAGGTCTGGGAGCCGAGGCCGAACTCGGGCGTGTTGGTCTTGCCGATGATGACGGCGCCGGCTGCACGGATGCGCGCGACGACCAGGTCGTCCGCCTCGGCGACGCGGTCCGCGAAGATCCGTGATCCCGACGTGTGGGGCAGCCCCTCGGCCGCCGCCAGGTCCTTGACGGCGTGCGGGAAGCCGTGCATCCAGCCGCGGCTGCGACCCCCCGCCAGCTCCTCGTCGCGCCCGCGCGCCTCGGCGAGCAGCTCGTCCCCGTCGCGGAGCGCGACGATGGCGCCCAGCACCGGGTTGTACCGCTCGATCTGCGCCAGGTGGGCGGACATCACCTCGACGCACGAGACCTCCCGCCGGTGGATGAGGCTGGAGAGCTCGAGCGCCGAGCGCCCGACCAGGGCGGCTTGGTCGGGGCCCGGCTCGTTGACGTCGATGTCGCTCATGCGTCTCAGGGTAGGAGCGGCATGAGGAGGCTGCCGATGCCGAGGACGACGAACCCGACGACGAAGGCGACCACGGTGAAGCCCATGACCCTGCGGATGTTGAGCTTGGCGATAGCGAGGACCGGCAGCAGCCAGAAGGGCTGGATCATGTTGGCGACCGCCTCGCCGTTGGCCACCGACATCGAGATCTTGCCGAGGTAGGCCGGCGACGTCTGGCCCAGCTGGACGGCCGCGTCGATGGCGACGGGGCCCTGGACGCCCCAGTGGCCGCCGCCGGACGGGACGAAGAGCGAGATGACGACCGAGGCGATGTAGTTGAGCAGCGGCAGCGTGTAGTAGGTCGCGTGCGACACGATCGCCGACGCGATGACCGTCTGGAGCGGGTGCACCCCGTGGTGCGGGGCGTAGCCGAGCAGCCCGATGATGCCGCCGTAGAGCGGGTACTGCAGCAGCAGCGGGCCGGAGGTCTTGGCCGCCTCGGTGAAGGCTCGGATGAAGCGCATCGGGGTCCAGTGGAAGAGCGCGCCGAGGATGAAGAAGAGCATCACCATCGAGCCGATGTTGAGCGCGAAGCCGCTCCGCACGAAGTACGCCAGACCGGCCACGAAGACGAGCACGTTGAGGAGCCAGAGGTTCTCGAGGCGCTCGGCGAACGTCTGGGGGCCCGCCTGGCGGGTCTCGGGGGCCTGGTCGAGCGCCAGCAGCGCTTCACGGTCGACGTCTGCCTGCTCGGTCGTCTCCTGCGGGCGTGGCGACATGCGGTGCACGAGCAGGCCGATCACGCCGGCGAGCACGAGCATCGGGACGAAGCTGTAGGGCCGGAAGATCGTGTCGCTGAGCGGCACGAGCTGGTGCGTCTGGGTCCAGATGATGTTGAGCTTGCTCGTCTTGTCGGTGTTGGCCAGGGCGATGGAGCTGGACAGACCGGAGGTCCACACCATGTAGCCCATGTAGCCCGCCGCGACGAGGTAGGCGAAGTTGACGGTCCGGAGCCGGGCGAACACCTGGCGCGCCAGCAGGGCACCCACGACGAGTCCGAGGCCCCAGTTGACGACACATGCGAGGGCGGCGACGCCGAAGCAGAGCAGCCCGCCCTGGGCCTGGTTCCTCGGCTTGCTCGCCAACCACTGCAGGCCGCGCTTGACGAGCGGAGCCTCCGCCAGCGTGTAGCCGCCGACGAGGATGAGGATCATCTGCATGGCGAAGGTGAAGATGTTGCCCTCGCCCCAGACGCCCTTGTACCAGCCGTCGACGACGCCCCCGAGGCTCGCGCCGGGCACGAAGGCGAAGATCAGCGCCACGACGACCACGGTGAGGATGACGGCGAAGAGGTAGGGGTCCGGCATCCACTTCTCGACGTACCGGACGGACAGGTCGGTGAAGCGGTGCAGCGGTCCGGGACGACCGGGGCTCACCCTCTGCTCCTGTTCCAGGACGAGGTCGGAGCTGTGCGACATGGGAGCCTCTCTGCGTTGATGCGGCCGCGTGGGACGCGACGGACTATTGGCTAGGCCACAAGGCCACCGAGCCATTGGGCAGTCTGAAGCGCCCGGAAAGTCCTGTCAACAGGCCAGCACGAGGACCCTGGCCGTGGGGTGCCGCCCAGCCCTCAGGCCGGGTCCCACCGACCTTCGGCAGTGAGGTCGAGGGTGTGCGCGCCGCGCTCCACCTTCGTGGCGAGGTAGTGGGCGTTGGCGTCGGACAGGTGCACGCCCGTGGGCACGCGGTCGGCCACCGTGACCCCGAGCCGGCGCAGCTGCTCGGCCTTGTCGGGGTTGTTGCTGAGCAGGGCGACCCGGCTGACCCCGAGCGCGCCGAGCATCTGGGCGGCGACGGTGTAGTCCCGCTCGTCCTCGCCGTAGCCGAGGGCGACGTTCGCCTCGTAGGTGTCGAGCCCGTGGTCCTGGAGCACGTAGGCGTCGAGCTTGGGATAGAGGCCGATGCCGCGGCCCTCCTGCCGCAGGTAGAGCAGGAATCCGCCTGATGCGTCGAGTCGCTCGAGGGACTCGCGCAGCTGCGCGCCGCAGTCGCAGCGCCGGCTGCCGAAGACGTCGCCGGTCAGGCACTCGCTGTGCAGCCGGGTCGGCGTCGGCCCTGCGCCACGACCGCGCCGGGCTCGGCGGGCGCGGCACGGTCACCGAGCCCGAGCGCCAGGTGCTCGCGACCGTCGGCGAGCCCGTCGAAGGTGAAGACACGCGCCGTCGTCTCGAAGCCGTCGGCGAAGGCCATCGGCACGAGCACGTGGGTGCGGATCGCGGCGCCGGCGCCGGGCCCGGCGTCCGCGAGCTCTCGGCGGTCATGCGTCCTCCCGGAACCGCGGCGACAGGGCATACCGCAGCAGCACGACGTCCCCGATCTGGCGCATCTCGGCGAGCGTCGCGCGCCGGCCCGGGTGCCAGGGATAGCGCCCGTCGCCGACGAACCGGCAGGCCGCCGAGTCGCCGACGAAGAAGGGCGCCACGACGAGCTGCAGCTCGTCGGCGAGGTCGTCGGTCAGCATCTGGGTGTGCACGGAGCCGCCACCCTCGACCATGAGCCGGCGCACGCCGCGCTCGCCGAGGTCCTCGCTGACCCGGCGCAGCGTCAGGGGTCGCCCGGCGTCGACGACGGTGGCCACCGCACCGAGGCGACCGCGGACCCCGGGCACCGCGTCGCTCGGGCAGTAGACCAGCTTGTCCGCGTCGTCAGCCGCGAAGAAGGCTGCGGCACAGTCGAGCTCGGCCTCGCGTGTCACCGTCACCTTCACCGGCGACGGGCGAGAGACCCCGCGCCACCCGAGCGGCGCGACGCTCGGGCGACCGGACGAGCAGTCGCGGGTCGTCCTGGCGGATCGTCACGGCGCCGACGAGGATCGCGTCGCTCGCGGCCCGCTCGGCGTCGACCCGGTCGAAGTCGGCGTCGTTGGACAGCAGGAGCCGGGTCGAGGTCCCGGCGCTGAGGTAGCCGTCGATCGACATGCCGCAGCTGAGCAGGGTGTAGGGACGGTCAGCCACGGGCGGCCCCGTCCACCGACGCCGGGGGCCCGCCGGCCGTCGCTCGCGACGCGCCACCGCGAGCACCGCCGCGCCCGGCAGGCTCGCGACGAGAGCCATGACGCCGTAGACCACGGCGGTGCCGACGCCCCCTGCGGCACCCGAGGCCGGCTGCGCCGAACGCCCAGGCCGCAGCTCCCTCGCGGGGTCCCCATCCGGCGATGTTGAGCGGCAGTCCCATCGCGACGAGCACGAGCGAGCGCCAGCGGGAGCAGCTGGGTCACGGGGGCGGTGACCCCAGCGGCCCGGGCCGCCACGACGAAGGTCGCCGCGTGCCCGGCCACGACGACCATGGAGCCGCCGACGACACCCGGCCACGTATGCCGTCCCAGCAGCCCGGCGCGCACGTCCGCCCCCACGGCGCGCACCACGCGTACGACCCGGTTGGCCGGACCGTGCCGGCGTCCGCGGATCACGAGGACGGCAAGGCCGGCGGTGAGCAGCACGACGACGACGCCCAGACCGGCCAGGGCTGTCGCAGCGGGCGATCCGGGTCGGGAAGCGGGCCGACACGGGTCCGCGGCGCCAGGACCAGGACGCCGGCGGTCAGGACGGCAAGCACGACCTGGCCCGCGGAGCGCTCCCACACGACCGAGCGCAGCCCGAGCCCGAGGTCTCCGCCGCCGCGACCGTGCCGCACTCCTCGATGCACGTCACCCAGCATCCCACCGGGGAGGGTCACGTTGAGGAACTGCGACCGGTAGGACTCGGCGACGGCCGAGCGCAGCGGACAGCTCCGCCCCGAGCCCCCGGGCGACGAGGACCCAGCGCCACGCCCCGCACACGGTCGTCAGCACGGCGATCGCGGCTCCCGCGACGACCGACGAGACGTCGAGACGGCGCAGGGCGTCGACGAAGGTGCCGACGCCGAGGCGCTGGACGAGGAGGGCGACGATCATGAGCCCGGCGACGGGGCCGACCCACGACCGGTCGCGCTGCATCTGCTCCACCCCTTCTGCGGCAACACCCTTGATGGTGACGACGCCCGCCGCACCGATCGGGTTCAGGGTTCGCCGCACCACTCGAGAGCGGCCGAGACATCCTCCACGGTCCGCGACCACGGAGACAGCCGCAGACGTCGACGCAGCGGCCCGCCGACGCAGTCGCTCACGCAGGTCCCGGTCGGTCAGCCAGCACCGGAGGGCATCGGCGAGCTCCTCGGGACGACCGGGCGGCACGAGCAGGCCCGGGCGCCCGTCGTCGGTCGCGTCCGGTGCCTCGCCCGGAGCCTCGTCCGGAGCCTCGTCCGGCGCCTCGCCCAGAGCCTCGGGCAGCCCACCGACGGCGGTCGCGACGACCGGGAGACCATGCGCGAGCGCCTCGGTCACGACCATCCCGTACGTCTCGAGGTGGGAGGGCAGCACGAGGAGGTCGGCGGCGGCATACGCCCCCTCGAGGTCGGCGCCGTGCAGGGCGCCGACGAGCTGCACGCGATCCGTCAGCCCCTCCGTCTCCAGCTGTCCCCGAAGCCGGGCGACGACGTCCGGGTCACGGTCCAGCGCACCGGCCACGACGCACGACCACGGCAGGTCCGCCACGCGCGCGAGCGCCGCGACCAGGTCGGCGTGCCCCTTCAGCGCGGTCACCGCGCCGACGCACAGCAGCCGAGTGCCCCCGGGGGCGCCCACCGACGACGGTGCGGCGTCGACGCCCGGTCGCGCCACGTGCACGGCGTCCGGGGCGAGGGCGTACGCGTCGAGCAGCACGTCGCGGGCCCAGCCGCTCGTCGTGATGACGGCCGATGCAGCCGTGAGGACACGTCGCTCCCCCTCTGCGGCAAGGGGATCGGCCAGGCCGATCGGCAGGTGGACGAGGACGACGACCCGCAAACCAGCCGCCGCTGCCGGCACGAGGACGGTGTCGGCACAGGACGCCACGAGGCCGTCCAGGAGAAGCAGCCCGCGCGGGGGCACGGTGGCGACGGCAGCGGCCAGACGCCCGAGCGCGGCGTGGTCGGGATGTGGCCACGAACCGGCCACCGGGTGCTCGACGACCACCCAGCCGGTCGCACGGAGTCCGTCGAGGACGCGTCGGTCATAGATGTTCCCCCCGCTCACACGGGCGACGTCGTCGATCCCGGCGGGCACGACGGCATGGACCTCGCTCAGAGGTCGCACTCGTAGCTCGCCCACGCGACGTGCGACTCGTGGAGGGTGACGACCAGCGCGGTCACCCGGTCGCGGGCGCCGCCGAGGTCGCCGACCCGCACGCGCTCGGCGACCCGGTCGGCGACGGTCCGCGCCAGCACCTCCGTCGAGGTGTTGACGCCTTCGAAGGCCGGCTCGTCGTCGAGGTTGCGGTAGCTGAGGGCGCCGACGACCTCGTGGACGTGCTCCGTCGCCAGGCCGATGTCGACGAGGATGTCGTCCTCGTCGAGCTCGGGACCCCGGAAGGTCACGTCGACGACGAACGTGGCGCCGTGCAGCCGCTGGGCGGGACCGAAGACCTCCCCCCGGAAGCTGTGGGCGATCATCATGTGGTCCCGGACGGTCACGCTGAACATCGGCTCCCCGCTTCAGTGGGTGGGTCGGTAGGTGATGGTGTGGCAGATGGCCGGCAGGGAGCCGTCCGCGAGACGAGGCATGACCTCGGGCAGCTCCTCGAACGGCGAGTCGCCGGTGAGGAGTGCCTCGAAGGCCGGGTCGCGCAGCAGGGCGACCGCGAGCGCCAGCCGCTGCGCATACGTGTAGCGCGAACGCCGTGCTGCTGCAACGGAACCCACCTGGCTGGCCCGGATGCGCAGTCGCGACGAGTGGAACGACCCGCCGAGCGACAGCTCGACGCGCGCGTCGCCGTACCAGCTGAGGTCGAGCACGGTCGCCTCCGGAGCCAGCAGGTCGAGCGAGAGCTGCAGGCCGGCCCCCGTCGCGCTCGTGTGGACGACGAGGTCGAGGTCGCCGCGCGAGCCCGCGACGTCGTCCGGCTGCGCGAAGGCGACGCCGAGCCCGGCCGCCACGTCGGCCCGGGTCGGGTCCACGTCGACGAGCGTCACCCGGCAGCCGGGGATCCCGGAGAGGAGGCGGGCGACGCAGCAGCCCACCATCCCCGCCCCCACGACGGCGACCCGGTCACCCACCCGCGGCGCCGCGTCCCACAGCGCGTTGACGGCCGTCTCGACCGTGCCCGCGAGCACCGCCCGTCTCGCCGGCACCTCGTCGGGCACGACGACCACCGACTCGACGGGGACGACGTATGCCGTCTGGTGCGGGTGCAGGCAGAAGACCGTCCGTCCGACGAGCTCCGACGGCCCCTCCTCGACGACGCCGACCCCGAGGTAGCCGTACTTCACCGGGGCGGGGAAGTCACCTTCCTGGTGCGGGGCGCGCATGACGGCGCGCTGGTCCTCGGGCACGGCGCCGCGGAAGACGATCGTCTCGGTGCCTCGGCTGACGCCGGAGTGCAGGGCGCGCACGAGCACCTCACCCGCGCGGGGTGTGGGCACGGCGGCCGGCCGGATCTCGCCCCTGCCGGGCTCGACCACCCAGAACGCCCGTGCATCGGTGGACACGCGCCCAGACTAGATCGCCCGTGAACTCCAGCGGGGCCGACGACGTCCTTGGGTCAAAACCCTTCTCGGTGAGGTGGACCGCGGTGCGTCAGGTCATCCCTTCCGGCCCGCTCGTCGGGCTCTTCGGTGTGCCGGTGCTGCTCACCGCGCTCGAGATGACTGCCAGTGGCGGTCTGGGGGTGGCCGCCTGGGTCACCGGCATCGCCTGCGCGGCCACCCTGGTCCTGCTGCTCAGCGCCGGGCTCGTCCGCGCCTCCCGACGTCACCTCTCCCCGGCTGACCGCGTCACCCTGACCCGAGGGGTGCTCGCCTGCGGTGTCGCCGCCCTCGTCACCGGTACCGCTGTCGACACCACGGGTCACCCGACACCGACGGCCGCGCTCGTGGCCCTGGCGGCCGTCGCCCTCCTCCTCGACGCCGTGGATGGTCGCGTCGCGCGACGGAGCGGGACGGTGCACCCCTTGGGGGCCCGCTTCGACATGGAGACCGACGCCTTCCTCATCCTCGTGCTCAGCGCGCACGTCGCACCGGTACTCGGCTGGTGGGTGCTCGGCATCGGGCTGGCTCGCTACGTCCTCCTGCTCGTCACCCTTGCGTCCCGGTCGACGGCCTGGCGGCGGGTCCAGGTCCCGCCGCGACGGTGGCGCAAGGTCGTCGCCGCCTACCAGGGCGTCGCCCTCACGGTGGCCGCCGCCGACGTGCTGCCCGCAGCGGTCGCCACGTTCGCCGTCGGTGCGGGGCTCGCCCTGCTCCTGGCCTCGTTCGGTACGGAGGTCGCGGCCAGGCGGCGCCCGCTCCTGCGCGCGATGCCGGCCGACGGGCTCTCGACGACCCGGCCGGCATTGCGGCACAAGGCCGTCGACGGCGCCGACGTCGTCAGTGCCGGCAGGCTGTCATGACCGCGCCGGGAAGGGGCACGTCGCGGCGCCGCGTCCGCGGCCCCGCCCTCGGCGGCGCCCTCACGGCCGCCGCGCTCCTGCTCGTGTGGGTCACCCTCGTCGCGCCGGGGCCCGTCCTCGGTTGGTCCCCGACACCGCTCGCCCTCGTCCGGGTTCCCGCCGAGGGCATCCTCCTCGTCGCCGCCCTCCTCGCGCTGCGCGGTGCGGTCGCACGATGGTTCGCCGTCGTCGTCGGGGTGGTCCTCGGGCTGCTCCTCGTCGTCCGGATCCTCGACGCCACCTTCCTCGCGATACTCCACCGCCCCTTCAACCCGCTCGTCGACTGGCACTACGCCGGATCCGCCAAGGACCTGGTCGGCTCCTCCGCCGGGCCGGTGACGGCGGTCCTCGCCGTGGTCGCAGCGGTGGCGCTCCTCCTCGGCCTGACCGTGCTCACACCGCTGGCCGTCGGTCGGCTCGGTCGGCTCGTCCGCCGGCACCGCACGGGCGCGACGCGCACGGTGGTGGCCGCCACCGGCGTCTGGGTCCTGTTCGCCTGGCTCGGGGCGGGAGTGTCGGCGGACCTGCCGGTGGCGTCCTCGTCCGCGGTGGCCGTGGCCACTCGGGAGGTCACCGCGGTACGGGACGGGCTGCACGACCGAGCCGTCTTCGCCGACGAGATCCGCGCCGACCCGTTCCACGCCACCCCGCCAGCAGGCCTGCTCACGGCCCTGCGGGGCAAGGACGTGCTCGTCGTCTTCGTCGAGAGCTACGGCAGGGTCGCCATAGACCAGAGCCCGGAGGTCGCGACAGGCCCTGACGACGGGCATGAAGGGGCTGGGCGCCTCCGGCTACTCCTCGCGCAGTGCCTGGCTCACGTCCCCCACCTTCGGCGGGATCAGCTGGCTCGCCCACTCGAGCCTGCAGTCAGGACTCTGGGTGAACAGCCAGCTGCGCTACGACCAGCTGCTGGCCACGGCGTCATCGGACACCCGGCGCCTCACCCTGGCGCGGGCCTTCCACGGTGCCGGCTGGCGAACGGTCGACGTCGTCCCGGCCAACCACCAGGACTGGCCCGAGGGACAGGCCTTCTACGGCTACGACCGGATCTACGACTCCCGCACCCTCGGCTATGCCGGTGCCAGCTTCGGCTACGCCCCCGTGCCCGACCAGTACACGCTCTCGGCCTTCGACCGCCTCGAGCTCGAGCACCGACCGACCAACCCGCGGCAGCCCCTCATGGCCGAGATCGACCTCGTGACGAGCCACGCCCCGTGGGCCCCACACCCCCAGCTCGTCGACTGGGCCGGGATCGGCGACGGCACGCTCTTCCTCGACCAGGCACGGACGGCGACGCCCCGGGACGTCGTGTGGAGGAGCGCCGCGGGGGTGCGGACGGCATACGGCCAGACCGTGGCCTACTCGCTCGAGAGCCTCGTGTCCTTCCTCCGGGCCACCCACGACGACAACCTCGTCGTCCTGGTGCTCGGGGACCACCAGCCCATCAGCGTCGTCTCCGGCGACCACGCCAGCCACGACGTGCCCGTCAGCCTCATCGCCCGCGACCCGGCCGTGTTCGACCGCATCTCCGCGTGGGGCTGGGAGAACGGCCTGCGGCCGGGCCCCGGCGCTCCGGTGTGGCCCATGGACCGTTTCCGGGACCGCTTCCTCACGGCCTACAGCCGGAGCGCGGGCGGCTGAACCCGTCGACACCGGCGTTCGTCTTCAGGGGAAGAAGGTCCAACACCGCGACGTCGCTGGGGCGACGCGGCGCGACCCGGAAGAAGGAGCATTGCCATGAGACTCCGAGGCGTGGGAGCGGCGGCGTTGCTCGTCTCCGCGGGAGTGCACCTCTACCTGTGGTTCAACGGGGTGCGCCACCAGACCGTGGGGCCGATGTTCCTCATGAACGTCGTCGCCGGCGTCGTCATCGCCGTCCTCCTGCTGCGATGGGAGCACTGGGTGCCGGCCTTCCTCACCGCCGGTTTCGGGGCCGCGACACTGGGGTGCTTCATCATCGCCTCGACAGTCGGTCTGCTCGGTGTGCACACCGTCTGGTCGGGCGGTTACGTCTGGGCGGCCGCCATCTCGGAGGTCGTGTGCATCGTCGTCGGCGGCATCCTGCTGCTGCGTGGCCGCTCGGTGACCCCTCAGCTCGCACGGCCGCACAGGACGCACGCGTCCTGACGTCCTGGGGTCGGACGTCCCTGGGTCCCACGCCCTTGGGTCCGCCCCCAGGGTCAGTGAGACGGCAGCAGGAGCCGGACGCTCGTCCCGCGGCCGGGCTGCGAGTCGATGTCGATCCTTCCCCCGTGCCGGGCCACGACATGCTGCGCGATGCTGAGGCCCAGGCCCGTGCCCGGGACCCGGAGGGTCTCCGGGTTGGTGCCGCGGAAGAACTCCGTGAACAGCCGTGCCTGGTCCTCCTGCGAGATGCCGAACCCGTCGTCCGTGCACTCGAGCACGACCCGGTCGCGGCGACATCCCACCGAGACCGTCACCTTCCCGCCCGCGGGGGTGAACTTCACCGCGTTGCTCACGAGGTTCTGCACGACGCGCTCGAGGTCATCTGCGCTGCCTCGCACGGGCGGCAGCCGGTCCTGCAGGTCGAAGGTCAGAGAGATCTGCTGGTGGTCGGCGCGCGGTCGGAACATGTCGACCACGTCGCGCGACACCTCGCCCAGGTCGACGTCGGCCTCGGGCATGGGCCGGTCGGGGTCACTGACCCGCGACAGCGTGAGCAGGTCGTCGACGAGGTTCTGCAGCCGCTCGGTGTTGCGCTCGATGACGCCGAGCGACCAGTCGGGGTTGCCGTCGGGCTCCAGGCGCAGCAGCTCCACGTGACCGACGATCGAGGCGAGGGGGTTCTTCAGCTCGTGGGACACGGTCGAGAAGAGCTGCGTCTTGTTGCGGTCCGCCTCGCGCAGCTCGGCCGCGACCCGCCGCTCGACGGCGTACAAGCGGGCGTTGCGGATGGCCCGCCCGAGGTCACGGCCCATCTCGAGCGCGGCCTGCGCCTCGGCGTCGGTCCAGTCCGGGTCACCGGGTCCGCGCGTGCAGGCGATGTAGCCGAAACAGCTCGACCCCGAGCCCATCGGCGCCAGGAGCAGCGAGCGCGCCCCGGCGTCGGTCAGGAAGGTGCGCACCCGCGCGACGTCGTCGCCGGCCCACATGGCCGCGGGCTCCACGTGGTCGGCCCCGACGACGGCGACGACGCCGGCGCGCCAGCAGCTCGCCGCCATCTGCCGTGCGATCGCGACGAGCCTGACGGGGGTGCGCACCGGCCGGCCGCTGCGCGCCGACACGCTCTCGCGCTCGTCGTCGTCCTCGCCGGCGAACGCCCGCAACCACAGGCCCGCCGCCGCGAGACCGGCCGCGATGGGGACGGCGGCCACGTCGACGACCCTGGCCGGGTCGAGGTCCTCCTGGGCGATGCGGGCCACCGTCTGGACCGCCTCGGCGAGACGCACGCGCTCCGAGAGGGCGTGACGCTGCCGGGCCGCCGAGATCGCGATGCCGGTCTGGTTGGCGAAGAGCTCGAGGACGGCCCGCTGCGTCATGTCGGGGCGGCAGCCACTGAGCGGGAGGTCGACGGAGAGGATGCCGAGCAGCTCGCCGACCGCGTCGAAGAACGGGGCGATGAGGGTGTCCTCGGGGTTCCAGGCGTCGACCGCGCCGGCCAGGCGCGGGAGCGGTCCAGTCCGACGACACCCAGCCCTCGGCGGACCCGTCCGGCAGCTCGCCCGCCGGGACGAAGCGCAGGCTCCCCCACCGCTCGGCCACCGCGAACTCCGCCTCGAGGTTGGCCCGTGGGGTCCGCCGACCGAGCAGCTCGGCGCGTGCGTCGTCGTCACCCGCGACGGCCACGACCTCGACGTCCCCCGAGGGGACGACGAGGCTGATCGCGGCCACCTTGAAGCCGACGACGTCGGCCGCGCCGGCGACGACCATGTCGAAGACGATCGAGAGGTCGTCCTGGGCGCTGACCCGGTTCATCAGCTCGGTGAGCCGCCGAAGGGCCAGCACCTCCCACACCGCGCCGTCGCGCAACCCTGTTCCCCTCACGTGCGCCCTGCCCCTGGATCACGACGAACGTCGGCGGGGAATAGTCCTTATTGTCAGGATAGATGCGATAGGCCCCCAATGGAGCGCAGTCACGCAGAACTCGACCCGGGATGTGAAAAAGCCTGAGGAGGCGACGTCGTAGCGACCCGGCGCGATACGTTTCTGCGGCGAGAGGAGGATCCATGGCCACAGCGAGCACCAGAGGTGCCGCCCGGCGCGTCGACCTCGACGGCCTCGGCGGCGAGGAGACCCGCATGAGGGTCGCCCTCTTCGTCACGTGCCTCGGCGACGTCCTCTTCCCCGACGTCGCCCGGGCCACCGTGACGGTCATCGAGCGGCTCGGCCACGAGGTCGTCTTCCCGGCAGGCGCAGACGTGCTGCGGGCAGATGCACACGAACACCGGCTACCAGCACGACGCGGTGGGCCTCGTGCGGCACCACGTCGACGTCTTCGAGCGGGCGCTCGCCGAGGGCTGTGACGCGATCGTCGCGCCGTCGGGCTCGTGCGTCGGTTCGGTCCGCCACCAGCATGCAGCCGTGGCGCGACGGGCCGGCGACGAGGCCCTCGCGGTCCGTGCCGAGGCGGTCGCCGCCCGCACCCACGAGCTCTCCGAGCTGCTCGTCGACGTGCTCGGGGTGACCGACGTGGGCGCCGCCTACCCGCACCGCGTCACCTACCACCCCACCTGCCACTCGCTGCGACTGCTCGGGGTCGGCGACCGGCCGCTCCGGCTGCTCCGAGCGGTGCGCGGCATCGACCTCGTCGAGCTGCCCGCGGCGGACACGTGCTGCGGCTTCGGCGGCACGTTCGCCGTCAAGAACGCCGACACCTCGACCGCGATGCTCGCCGACAAGATGTCTGCGGTGCTCACGACGCGAGCCGAGGTCGTCACCGCCGGCGACGCCTCGTGCCTCATGCACATCGGCGGCGGCCTCTCCCGGCTGCGCACCGGCGTGCGCCCCGTCCACCTCGCCGAGATCCTCGCGAGCACGACGTGAGGGCGACACGATGAGCACCTTCCTCGGTATGCCGCGTGGCCGCGTCCCCGGGCCGCCCGCCGACACCGCGGTCGGGCAGCTGACCGGCGAGCGCCCCTTCCCGGCCGCTGCCCGCGACGCGCTCGCCGACACCCGCCTTCGGCGCAACCTCGCCCACGCCACGGCCACGATCCGGTCGAAGCGGGCCGCCGTCGTCGGCGAGGTGCCCGACTGGGAGGCGCTGCGCGACGCGGGGTCGGCCATCAAGGCCGACACGATGGCCCGCCTCCCCGAGCTGCTCGAGGAGCTCGAGCGCAACGTCACCGCCCGGGGCGGCACGGTGCACTGGGCCCGCGACGCCGCCGAGGCCAACCGCATCGTGCTCGACCTCGTGCGCGCCACGGGCGCGGACGAGGTGGTCAAGGTCAAGTCGATGGCCACCCAGGAGATCGGCCTCAACGAGGCGCTCGAAGCAGCAGGCATCACGGCGCACGAGACCGACCTCGCCGAGCTCATCGTCCAGCTCGGGCACGACAAGCCGTCGCACATCCTCGTCCCCGCGATCCACCGGGGCCGGTCGGAGATCCGCGACATCTTCGCCCGCGAGATGGCCGACGTCGACCTCGACAGCCTGACCGACGAGCCGAGCGTCCTCGCGGCCGCCGCGCGCACCCACCTGCGCGAGGTGTTCCTCCGTGCCCGGGTCGCCGTCTCCGGCGCCAACTTCGGGGTCGCCGAGACCGGAACCCTCACGGTCGTCGAGTCCGAGGGCAACGGGCGGATGTGCCTGACCCTGCCCGACACGCTCATCACGGTCATGGGCATCGAGAAGGTGGTGCCCACCTGGCGCGACCTCGAGGTCTTCCTCCAGCTGCTCCCACGGTCCTCGACGGGCGAGCGGATGAACCCCTACACGTCGACGTGGACCGGCGTCACGCCCGGCGACGGGCCGCAGGAGGTCCACCTCGTGCTGCTCGACAACGGCCGCACCCGTGCCCTGGCCGACGACCTCGGGCGCACGGCCCTGCACTGCATCCGCTGCTCCGCCTGCCTCAACGTGTGCCCCGTCTACGAGCGGACGGGCGGCCACGCCTACGGCTCGGTCTACCCCGGGCCCATCGGCGCGGTGCTGACGCCCTTCCTGACCGGCGTCACCGGGGGCGAGGACCCGAACGACTCGCTGCCCTACGCCTCGAGCCTGTGCGGGGCGTGCTACGACGTGTGCCCCGTCAAGATCAACATCCCGGACCTGCTCGTCGAGCTGCGTGCCGAGCACACCGAGGCCCACGCCGCCTCCCACCGACTGCCCTCGACGGAGGCCGCTGCAATGGCCGCCGCCGCGTGGGTGATGGGCGACGCGACGCGCTTCGCGCGGGCCGGGCGGGCAGCCACGACCGCACGACACGGCATACGGCGTGGGCGACCCCTCCTGCCGCTGCCGCCACCCCTGAACGGGTGGACCGCCTCCCGCGATGCCCCGAGCCCGCCCGCCGAGACCTTCCGCGACTGGTGGACGCGCACCCGGGGGGAGCGCTCGTGAGCGCCCGCGACGAGGTGCTGGCGCGGATCCGCGGTGCGCTCGGCGACGCACCGGGCGCCGCTCCAGACGTCCCCCGCTCCTACCGACGGACGGGCGAGCACCCGCCCGGGTCGGCCCGCGTCGTCGAGCAGCTCGTGGACCGGCTCGAGGACTACCGCGCCACCGTCCTGCGCTCCGCGGCGGACGACGAGTCCGTCGGTGCCGCGATCGCCAGTGCTCTCGCAGCCGTCGACGCCACCTCCTCGATCGCCGCCCCGGGGGTCCCCGACGCGTGGACGTCAGCCGCACCCGGCTGCCGTCGCGACGACGGCAGCGCCACCGCGCGCGACCTGGACCTCGTCGACGCGGTCGTGACCGGGTCCGTCGCTGCGGTGTCCGAGACCGGCACGATCGTCCTCGACGGATCACCGCTGTGCGGTCGACGGATGATCACCCTCGTCCCCGACGTGCACGTCTGCGTCGTCACGGTCCCGAGCATCGTGCAGACGGTGCCCGAGGGGCTCGCGCGGCTCGACCCCACCCGTCCCCTGACCTTCGTCAGCGGGCCGTCGGCCACGAGCGACATCGAGCTGAGCCGGGTCGAGGGCGTCCATGGCCCCCGGACCCTCGTCGTCGTCGTCGCGGGCTGAGTCGGCCGCGACGAGGCCCGCCACGGCCCCGGACCCGTCGCGCGCACCTACCCCCGGGGCGAGCCCACCCGGGACTCTTGAACCATGTCCGTGGTCGCGATCGGACCTTCCGCGCCCTCCGGGTGCGGCACCGCAGAACTCGATGCGGGCAGGCGCACGGTGAAGGTCGAGCCCTGCTCCGGGGCCGACTCGACCTCGACGCGACCCCCGTGTCCCTCGACGATGGCGCGCACGATCGAGAGGCCGAGACCGGAGCCCTGGATCGCGCGTTCGTTCGCGGCACTCGTGCGGTAGAAGCGCGTGAAGACCCGGTCGAGGTCGGCGGCGGGGATGCCGATGCCCGAGTCGGAGACGGTGAGACGCACCGTGCAGACGTCGTCGGCGTCGTCGGCGTCGTCGGCGTCCGCGACGCGCGCCGTGAGGCCGATGCGGCCGCCGTCGGGCGTGAACTTCACGGCGTTCGTCAGCAGGTTCGTCACGACCCGCTCGAGCGCCACCGGGTCGCCCTCGATCCAGAGCGGCCGGGGGGCGACGTCGAGGTCGCGCTCCAGCTGTCGTTGGCCCGTCACCGACGCGACCGAGTGCCACGCCTCGTCGATGACCTCGGCCAGGTCGAACCGGCACGGGTGCAGCTCCAGACGCCCGGACTCGATGCGCGAGTGGAGCAGGAGGTCCTCGATGAGCGACAGCAGACGCCGGCCGTTGCGGTCGACGCGCGCGACGAGCTCGAGCTGGCGATCGGTGAGCGCGCCTGCAGCGCCGTCCTCGAGCATCTCGGCGTAGCCGAGGACGCTCGCGAGCGGGGTGCGCAGCTCGTGGCTCACCGAGGAGACGAAGTCCGACTTGGTCCGGTCGAGCGCGGTCAGCTCCTCGACCGCCTGGCGCTCGCGGTCGAGCGCGACCTGGAGGGCGACCTCGGTCTGGCGCCGGCGCGTCACGTCCTCGGCGACCCCGAGGTAGCCGGTGAGATGCCCGCCCGCGTCGCGGATGCCGCTCACCGTGAGCGACACCGTGCGATGGGTCCCGTCCTTGCGCAGGTAGGTCCAGTCGCGCGTCTCGGTGCTCGCGCCCCCGCGCACGCGGTGCACGAGCACGTCGAAGCCGGGCTCGATCCCGAGGTCCCTCGCCACGCCCGCGATCTGCTCGGCGTCGTGCAGCACCAACCAGTCCCGACGACCGACCAGCTCGGTCGCCTGGTAGCCGAGGACGTTCTCGGCGCCGCGGTTGAAGAGCGTGATGACGCCGTCGAGGTCGGCGCCGACGATGACCGTCGCCGTGGCTGCCTCGAGGACCGCCTCGACGAAGGAGCGGGCCGCGCGCTCGTCGGTCACGTCGACGCCGGTCTTGACGAGGTGGGTCCGGTGACCGTCGTCGTCGGTGAGGTAGGCGTTCGTCCACACCAGGTGCCGCACCCCGAGGCCCGGCACGTCCCAGTCGTGCTCCTCGGCCAGCGGCACGGCACCGTCCGCGATCGCCGCCATGCGGGCAGCGAGGGCCGGGCGGTCCGCGACGGGGAAGACGTCGGCCGCGGGCCGCCCCACGAGGTCGCCCTCGGCGCCGCCCAGCAGCCGGGCGGCCGTGGCGTTGAGCCGCGCGATGACCCCGCGCCGGTCGACGACGATGATGACGCTGGCCGCGGTGTCGAGGACACCTGCGGTGAGCACGCCCTCGGCACGCAGCTCGGCGAGCGCCGATCGCCGCTGGGTCGCGGCCACCGCCAGGGACAGGGTGGTCACCGCCGCGGTGACGAGGAACGCCTGCGTCAGCGTGCCGACGGTCTCCGGACGGATGCCACCGTGGCGGGCGGCTGCGGCGAACGGCCCCCCTCCGATGATCGTCAGCCGCACGGTCAGACGCGCCGACGACGATGAGCTGGACGGCGACGGTGCGCAGGCCGAGCCGCAGCGCACCCCAGACGAGTCCCGGGATCGGCAGGAAGACGAGCGGCAGGGACTGCCCGCGGTGGAACACCCAGAACGTCACCCCGACGACCACGATCCACTGCACGAGATCCTCAAGGTCGGGACCGCGAGTGCGCCGGACGCCGGCCGCGATGCCGAGCGGCGCCATGACGAGGACGGCGGCACCGTGCGAGGACGCCGCCGCCGACACCGAGTCGAGGAAGTTCCCGCCGAGGGCGAAGTGCGCGGTGAGCCCGGCGAGCAGCCCGATGACCACCGCACCGGTGACGGTCGCAGCGATCAGCCGCCACAGGTCTTCCATCGAGGCGAGCCGTGGTCGCCGACCGCGCGCGGTGAGCAGACCGTGCACGACGGCGACTTCCGCCGCGTTCGCGGTGCCGTAGAGCAGGCTCACGAGGGTCGGGCGCCCCCCGTAGACGTTGGCCGCGGCGCTCGAGACGAGGACCCCGAGGACGAAGAGGAAGGAACGTCGGGGTCCCGGGTCGGTCGCGAGCAGGAAGCAGACGGCCAGGCCTGCTGCCGGCCACCAGGGCGCGACGGTCGACCCGGCCAGGGAGAAATGCACCGAGGCGGCCCCCAGCGCGAAGACCCCGACGAGTGTCAGTGCCGCCAGGGTCCACCAGCGTGGACGGAGCCACTCCGCGCGGCTCACTCGCCCCCGCCGTCTCTGGTCGGTCGACGCGTGGCGTCCGGGGCAGCCGGGGGCGCGGACCTCCTCATGGCCCCATGATGTCGCAGTTGCCTGAGAAGATCGGGCAAAAGGAACTATTCGGAACAGTGTCGAGACCGGCGACCGACCCCGCGGGGACTCACCGGTCGGGACTCACCAGCCGGACTGCATCGCGGAGTGCTCGGGGGCCGGCGTACGGGTGAGCTGGAGGTACCCACCCGGCATCTCGCGCCTCTCGATGACGCGGCGGGCGATGCCGCTCGCGGCCGCGACCGCGACGGACTGGTCGACGAAGGTCGGGTCCGTGCACGTGAAGTCGTGCCCCTTCCACCGGATGGTGCAGCCACCTGCCGCGCGCACGTTGCGCACCCAGTCGGTGCCGCGGCCCCAGGGCAGGCTGATGACGAACGTCGTCTCGGTGTGCAGGACGGCGACCGGCGTCGCGTAGGACCTGCCGCTCGAGCGTCCGGTGTGGCGCAGCACGGCCCACACCGGCAGGATCCGGTGACCGGCCAGCCGGACGGCGACCTTGTTGAACTGCTTCGCGCCTGCGGGAGGACCGGCCATCCCTCCACTATCCTCGCGCGGCACCGGCACGGGGGGCCGATCCGTCGACCGGCCCGACCACGTATGCCGTGGGGCCGGGCGCACGCATCGGGCCCGCTCGGGCTCAGCCCAGGTGCCCGCGCACCGAGGCGTGCCCCTTGAGCAGGTTGCGGGCGATGGTGCGCCGCTGGATCTCGTCGGTGCCCTCGTAGATGCGCAGCAGGCGGAGCTCGCGGTACCACCGCTCGACGGGCAGCTCGCGGGTGTAACCCATCCCGCCGTGCATCTGCAGCACGCGGTCGACGATCTCGTTGGCCTTGACGCCGCCGTAGAGCTTGGCCATCGACTGCGACTGCCGCGAGTCGATGCCGCGGTCGACCTGCCAGGCGGCGGTCAGCACGAGCCACCGCAGCGCCTCGATCTCGACGGCGGAGTCGGCGACCATCCACTGGATGGCCTGGCGCTCGGCGATGGGCTGGCCGAAGGTGACGCGGTTGCGCGCCCACTCCATGCCCATCTCGACGAGCCGCTCGCACGAGCCGAGGGCGCGCGCCGGCAGCATGTAGCGGCCCTTGCCGATCCAGCGCATCGCGAGCTCGAAGCCCCGGCCCTCCTCGCCGAGGATCGCGGAGTGCGGCACGCGGACGTCCTCGAAGACGAGCGCGGCCGGACCCCACTCCCCCATCGTGTCGATCGGCGTGCTCGTCCACCCACGGTCGCGGTCGACGAGGAAGCACGTGACGCCGCCGTCGGCGCCCTTCTCCTTGTCGGTGACCGCGAAGACCATGACGAAGTCGGCCTCGTTGCCGCCGGTGATGAAGGTCTTCTCGCCGTTGATGACCCACTCGTCGCCCTCGCGGCGGGCACTGGTGCGGATGGCGCGGGCGTCGGACCCCGCTCCGGGCTCGGTGATCGCGAAGCACGACTTGCGGGTGCCCTCGATCGTCGGGCAGGAGGTAGGTCGTCCTGCTGCTCCTCCGTCGCGCAGAAGAGGATGTTGTCGGCCTCGCCGGCGAAGCGGAACGGCACGAACGACCGGCCGAGCTCGATCTCGATGAGCGCCGCGACGAGGGCGCCCTGCCCCATGCCACCGTGACTCTCCGGCGTCTGGATGCCGAAGAAGCCGGACGAGCGGGCCTTGTCCTGAAGGGTCTTCAGCTCATCGGCGGTGAGTCCCCGCTCGCCTCGGCGCTCGCGCTCGAGCACCTGCGGCTCGAGCGGCACGATCTCCTTGCGCACGAAGGTCCGCACCCAGTCACGGATCTCGCGCTCCTCGGCGCTGAGGTCGAAGTCCATCGTCGGTCCCTTCGTCGTGCGGTCTGGTCGGGTCGTGCGCCGGTCGGCCCGGTCGAACAGCGGGGCGTATGCCGTCCGCGCGCGGTCAGCGGGCGGCATACCTCCGCAGCTCGGCCTTGGCGAGAGCGTTCTTGTGCACCTCGTCGGGGCCGTCGGCGAAGCGGAGGGTGCGGATGCCGGCGAAGGCGGCGGCGAGCTCGGTGTCCTGGCTGAGCCCGGCGGCGCCGTGGGTCTGGATCGCCTTGTCGAGGATCCACTCGACGGTCTTGGGCGTCGCGATCTTGATCGCCTGGATCTCGGTGTGGGCGCCCTTGTTGCCGACGGTGTCCATGAGCCAGGCCGTCTTGAGGACGAGCAGGCGCAGCTGCTCGATGCGCACCCGGGACTCGGCGATCCAGTCACGGACGACGCCCTGCTCGGCGATGGGCCGGCCGAAGGCGACCCGCTCGGACGCCCGGCGGCACATCGCCTCGATGGCGACCTCGGCGAGGCCGATCGAGCGCATGCAGTGGTGGATCCGGCCGGGGCCGAGGCGGGCCTGGGCGATGGCGAAGCCGGTGCCCTCCTCGCCGATGAGGTTGCTCGCGGGCACCCGGACGTCGGTGAAGCGCAGCTCGGCGTGACCGCCGTGGTCGTGGTCGTCGTAGCCGAAGACCTCCATGCCGCGGACGACCTCGACACCCGGGCGCGTCGCGCGGCACGAGGACCATCGACTGCTGGCGGTGCCGGTCGGCGTCGGGGTCGGTCTTGCCCATGACGATGAGGACCTCGCACTCGGGGTTCATCGCCCCGGTGATCCACCACTTGCGGCCGTTGATGACGTAGTCGTCGCCGTCCCGGCGGATGCACGTGCCGATGTTGGTGGCGTCGCTGCTCGCGACGTCGGGCTCGGTCATGGCGAACGCCGAGCGGATCTCCCCGCGCAGCAAGGGTTTCAGCCACCGGTCCTGCTGCTCGGCGTTGCCGAACTGGGCCAGCACCTCCATGTTGCCGGTGTCGGGCGCGGCGCAGTTGAGGACGGCCGGGGCGAGCCGGATGCAGCGGCCGGTGATCTCGGCGAGCGGGGCGTACTGGAGGTTGGTCAGTCCGGCTCCGTGCTCGCCGGGGAGGAAGACGTTCCACAGGCCGAGGTCGCGGGCCTCCTGCCGCAGCTCCTGCAGCACCGGGGCGGTGCTCCACGCCCAGCGGTCCGGCAGGGCAGCGACCTGCTCGTCGAAGACGGGCAGCGACGGGACGATGCGCTCGTCCATGAAGCCGAGCAGCGTCGTGCGCAGCTCCTCGGTGCGGGCGTCGAATCCGAAGTCCATGTCAGCTCTCCTTGACGGCGGCGAGGCCGGCCGTGACGAGGGGGACGGTGGCCTCGCCGATGGTGGCGAAGCCGCCCCCGACGGTCTGGCCCTGGGTGTAGCGGTAGTGGATGCCCTCGAGGATGACGGCGAGCTTGAAGTAGGCGAGCCCGAGGTGGAACGAGAGGTGGCCGAGGTCGCGACCGCTCGCGGCGGCATACCGCCGGCGCAGCTCGGGGCCGCTGATGAAGCCCGGCGCCCGCGAGACGTCGGAGACGGCGACGGAGTCCATCAGGAGCGGGAGCCGCTGGTAGGCCTCGAGGAGCGCCACGTCGGTGAGGGGGTCACCGAGCGTCGCCATCTCCCAGTCGAGCACCGCCGACACCTCGTCGTCGCTCGTGACGAGGAGGTTGTCGAGACGGAAGTCCCCGTGCACGATCGTCGGGTCGCCCTGTGCCGGAACGGATCCGGCGAGCCGCTCGTGCAGCTCGTCGATGCCGGGCAGGTCGCGGCTGCGCGAGGCGTCGAGCTGCTGCTTCCAGCGCCGGACCTGCCGCTCGAGGAAGCCGTCCGGGCGGCCGAAGTCGGCCAGGCCGACCGAGGCGGGGTCGACGGCGTGCAGGGCGACGAGGGTGTCGACCATCCGCTCGCTGATCGCGCGCACCCGCTCGGCGCCGAGCGGCTGGAGCTGCGCCTCGAAGCGGTAGGGCGTGCCCTCGACGCGCTCCATGACGTAGAACGGCGCGCCGATGACGTCGGGGTCGTCGCACACGGCATACGTCATCGGGACGGGGACCGCGGTGTCGCGCAGGGCGGTGATGACGCGGTGCTCGCGCACCATGTCGTGCGCGGTGGCGAGCACGTGCCCGAGCGGTGGGCGACGCACGATGACGGTGCTCGTGCCGTCGCCCACCTCGTAGGTGAGGTTGGACTTGCCGCCCGCGACGACCCGCCCGGTCAGCGGCCCGTCGAGCAGACCGGGGGCCTCACGGTCGAGGAAGCCCCGGAGCGCGTCGAGCGGCAGTCCCGGCGGGTCGGTGCGGTCGGCGTCCGTCACGTCAGTCCTTCGGCCCGCCGGCGACGTAGATGACCTGGCCGGAGACGAAGCCGGCCTCGTCGCGCACGAGGAAGGAGGTCGTGGCGGCGATGTCCTCGGGCTGGCCGACGCGCGCGACGGGGATCTCCTTGGCCGCGCCCTCGAGGAACTGCTCGAAGGTGATGCCCATGCGCTCGGCGGTCTGGCGGGTCATGTCGGTGGCGATGAAGCCCGGGGCGATGGCATTGGCCGTGACGCCGAACTTGCCGAGCTCGATCGCGAGCGTCTTGGTGAAGCCCTGGAGGCCGGCCTTGGCGGCGGAGTAGTTGGCCTGGCCACGGTTGCCGAGCGCGGAGGTCGAGCTGAGGTTGACGATGCGGCCGAACTTCGCGTCGATCATGTGCTTCTGCGTCGCGCGCGTCATGAGGAAGGAGCCGCGCAGGTGGACGTTCATGACGGCGTCCCAGTCGTCGGCGCTCATCTTGAAGAGCATGTTGTCGCGGATGATGCCGGCGTTGTTGACGAGCACCGTCGGGGCGCCGAGCTCGGAGGCGACGCGCTCGACGGCGGCCTGCACCCCGGCCTCGTCGGAGACGTCGACACCCACGGCCAGCCCCTTGCCGCCAGCTGCCTCGATGTCGGACACCACTGCGGCGCAGGCGGACTCGTCGAGGTCGAGGACGGCGACGGCATACCCGTCAGAGGCAAGGCGCTTGGCGACGGCGGCGCCGATGCCACGCGCGGCGCCCGTGACGATGGCGGTGCGCTGGGTCGTCGTGTCGGTGGTGGTCGGCTGGTCGCTCATGCGGGCTCCTGGGTCGAGGTGGTGGAGGTCTGGATCTGGCGGTCGA
The DNA here is from genome assembly GCA_963849965.1 of uncultured Actinomycetota bacterium. Classification (GTDB taxonomy): domain Bacteria; phylum Actinomycetota; class Actinomycetes; order Actinomycetales; family Dermatophilaceae; genus Terrabacter. The sequence goes on from CAWKJV010000007.1 coordinate 41,140, forward strand.
GCTTCTGCTGGAGCCGGTTCATGCCGGCGAGCCAGGCGTCGGGGTCGGCGGCGCGCTGCGCGTAGTAGTCGCGCACCTCCGGGTGCGGCAGCACGTAGAAGTCGTCGGTGGCCAGCGCCTGCCACGCGGCGTCGGCGACCTCGTCGGCGGTGAGCGTCGCGTCGAGGGTGAGCAGGTCCTTGAGCGGCCCGGAGCCGTCGAGCATCCGCGTCTGCACGCCCTGCGGACAGATCGCCTGGACGACGATCCCGCGATGACGGTAGGTCGCGCTCAGCCACTCCGCGAAGGCGACGGCGGCGTGCTTGCTGACGGAGTACGGCGCGTCTCCGAGCATCGTCAGCAGGCCGGCGGCCGAGGCGGTGACGACGAGGCGGCCGCCGCCCGCGTCGAGCCAGCGGGGCACGAGGTGTCGGGCCGCGCGCACGTGGGCGAGGACGTTCGTGTCGAGGGCCCGCGCCCACTCGGCGTCGGAGGCGTCGAGACCCTGCGAGCGTGCCGATGCCCGCGTTGGCGAAGAAGACGTCGACGTCCCCCAGGTGGCCGTATGCCGTGTCGACGAGGTGACGCACCCCGGCGTCGGTCGACGTGTCGCCGGGGACGGCGAGGGCGCCGAGCTCCTCGGCGACCGCCGTCGAGCTCGGCAGCGTCGAGGTCGGCGACGACGACCTGCCAGCCCTCGCGCGCCAGTCGGGTCGCGATGGCGCGGCCGATCCCCCGGGCGGCCCCGGTGACGACGGCGGTGTCGGGCATGCTGCTCCTCGCGAGTGGACTAAGCGCTTGCTTACCTTGACGACAAGACCCCTCTCCCGTCAAGTGGCCCGCCCACTCCCCCGCCTCTCCCACCCGTCGAGAGGCCACGTCTTGCCGCCTCCCACCCGTCGAGAGGCCACGTGTGGCCGCCTCCCACACCGTCGAGAGGCCACGTCTTGCCGCCCCGTGGCTCAGCCGGCGACGCGGTGCACGAAGGCGACAGCGCGGTCTAACCCGTCGGGCGACGCGTGTCGTATGCCTCGTCGACCATCTCGACGAGGTCACCCGGGACGTGCCTGGCCAGCGCGGCGCCCGAGCGCGCGGCCCCAGGGCCGAAGACCGCCCGGATCATGAGCGCGGAGGGCCAGGGTGTCGTCCGGGCGACGACGGCGACGGCTCCGGCCGCGGTGGCGGCACTGAGTGCGACCGTCCGCGCGAGTCCACGGGCGCGGCCGAGGATCTCACCCACGGGGGTGAATCTAGCCCCGCCCCGAACCAACGTGGCCTCTCGACCAGCGCGACGCGGCCACACGTGGCCTCTCGACGGTTGCGAGGCGGCCATTCGTGGCCTCTCGACGAGTGAGAGGCGGCAACACGTGGCCTTTCGACGGTTGCGTGTCGGTGGGGCGGGGCAAGATCACGTCATGCAGCTCTCCGACGTCGTCGCCACCTCGCAGGCCGTCGCGGCCACCTCGTCCCGCACCGCGAAGGTCGAGGCGCTGGCAGCCTGCCTGCGGCGGGCGGCGCAGGACGGCCCTGACGTCATCGAGGTCGTCACCGCCCACCTCTCCGGCGTGCTGCCGCAGCGGCGCATCGGCGTCAGCTGGCGCGGGCTCCAGGGCTTGCCCGAGCCCGCCGCGGAGTCCACCCTGACCGTCGAGGAGGTCGACCGCACCGCGACGAGCATCGCCGCCATCACCGGGTCGGGCTCCGGCACCGCCCGTTCCAGCGCGGTCCGTGCGCTCTTCGCCCGTGCCACCGCCGACGAGCAGGCCTGGCTGCGCGGCCTCATCACGGGCGAGACGCGTCAGGGCGCCGGAGACGGCGTGATGCTCCAGGCCGTCGCCAAGGCGGCCGAGGTGCCGGACGCCGCGGTGCGCCGGGCCGTCATGGTCGCCGGCTTCGCTGGCCCGGTCGCGCGCGCGGCCCTGACCGGCGGGGCCGAGGCTCTCGACGCGCTGACCCTCGAGGTCGGCCGGCCCCTGCGCCCGATGCTCGCCGGCTCGGCGCCCGACGTCGCCGCGGCCCTCGCCACGCTGGGAGGCGAGGTCGTCGTCGAGACCAAGCTGGACGGCATACGCCTGCAGGCCCACGTCGACAACCGCACGAGCCCGGGCACCGTGCGCCTCTTCACCCGCACGCTCGACGAGGTGACCGAGCGGATGCCGGAGATCACCGAGGCGCTCGCCGCCCTCGACGTCGAGACCCTCGTGCTCGACGGCGAGGTCATCGCGCTCGGCGAGGGTGGCCGGCCCGCAGCCCTTCCAGGTCACGGGCGCGCGCACGGCGAGCAGCGCCGACGTCGGCCGGCTGCGTGAGGAGGTGCCGCTGACACCGTTCTTCTTCGACGTGCTCCACCTCGACGGCGCCGATCTCCTCGACGAGCCGGCGCGCGTGCGCTGGGAGCACCTCTCGCGCACCGTGCCGCCCGCGTGGCTGGTGCCGCGTGAGAGCACCGACGACCCCGGGCGGGCCCAGCGGTTCTTCGCCGACCTCGTCGCCGCCGGCCACGAGGGGGTCGTCGTCAAGGACCCCGCCCTGCCGTATGCCGCCGGCCGGCGCGGTCCCGGGTGGGTCAAGGTGAAACCCCGGCACACCCTCGACCTCGTGGTGCTCGCCGTCGAGTGGGGCAGCGGACGCCGCAAGGGGTGGCTGTCCAACATCCACCTCGGCGCCCGCGACGGGGAGACCGGCGAGCTCGTGATGCTCGGGAAGACGTTCAAGGGGATGACCGACGAGATGCTCGCCTGGCAGACCGAGCGCTTCCAGGAGCTCGCCGTCGACCGCGGCGACTGGGTCGTGACCGTGGCACCCGAGCAGGTCGTCGAGATCGCGTTCGACGGCGTGCAGAAGTCGTCCCGCTACCCGGGCGGCATGGCGCTGCGCTTCGCCCGGGTGCTGCGCTACCGCGACGACAAGCCCGTGTCCGAGATCGACACCGTGCAGACCGTCCGGGAGCTCGCCGGCTGGTGAGCGCCGGGTGGCCCGGCGATGTCCCCGGGCCCTCCTCGCTATCTGTTGCCGATGCCTCGTGACGTAGGTAAGTTCCAAACCAAGGACATAACACGTCATTTGTTCACATCTTCCGGAGGCCCCCATGTCCATGTCCGATCTCTCCCGCCGCTCCGTCATCGCGGGCGGCCTCGCTGCCGCGGCGGCCGGCGCCGCAGCCGGTAGCGCCCGCGCGGCCACGAGCGCGTCCGCCACGCCGCCGGCTGCCGAGAACGGGTGGGTCACCTCGACGATGGCCCGGATGACGGTGGAGGAGAAGGTCGGCCAGCTCTTCATCCAGAACGTCTACGGCAAGGACGCGACGACGCCCGACAGCCGGAACCTCCCGCTCTACGGCGTCGCGAGCCCGGCCGAGGTCGTGCAGAAGTACCACCTCGGCGGCGTCATCTACTTCGCGTGGACCGACAGCGTGCAGAACCCCGACCAGATCGTCGGCCTGTCCAACGGCCTGCAGAGGGCAGCGCTCACGCAGCCGAGCAAGGTGCGGATCCCGCTCCAGATCGCCACCGACCAGGAGCAGGGCGTCGTCACGCGCATCGGGCCACCGGCCACGCAGTTCCCCGGCTCGATGGCCCTCGGCGCCGGCCGCAGCGCCCCCGACGCGCGCACCGCCGCCGCGATCACAGGCCGCGAGCTGCTGGCGATGGGCGTCAACACCGACTTCGCGCCCGACTGCGACGTCAACGTCAACCCGCTCAACCCGGTCATCGGCACGCGGTCCTTCTCGTCGCGGCCCGAGCTCGCCGCCCAGCTCGCGGCCGCCCAGGTCGCCGGCTACCAGCGTGACGGCGGGGTCGCATCCTGCGGCAAGCACTTCCCGGGCCACGGTGACACGGCGACCGACAGCCACGTCGCCTTCCCGATCATCACCCACACGCGCGAGCAGTGGGAGGCCATCGACGCGCCGCCCTTCAAGGCTGCGATCAACGAGCAGATCGACATGATCATGACCGCGCACCTGTCGTTCCCGGCTCTCGACGACTCGGGCAACCCGGCGACGCTGAGCAAGCCGATCATGACGGGCGTGCTCCGCGGCGAGCTCGGCTACAAGGGCGTCATCATCACGGACTCCCTTGCCATGCAGGGCGTCCGGGACCTCTACGGCGACGCGGAGGTCGCCGTGCGGGCCCTCCTGGCCGGCGTCGACCAGCTGCTCATGACCCCCGCGATGGACGACGCCTTCGCCGCCGTCCTCGACGCCGTGCACAGCGGCCGCATCACCAACGACGAGCTCGACGCGAAGGTGCGCCGCGTGCTGAGCCTGAAGTACCGCCGCGGCATCGTGGCCAGCCCGTACGCCGACCCGGCCGCCGTCTCGGCCGTCGTCGGCACCCCGGCCCACCTCGCGGCGGCCGACTCCGTCACCGACCGCACGACGACCCTCGTCAAGAACGACGCCAAGGCCCTGCCGATCGCCCCGAGCGGCAAGAAGGTCCTCGTGACCGGCTACGGCGTCGGGACGACGGCGACCTTCGCGGCGGCCCTGACGGCCAAGGGGGCCACGGTCCAGACGGTCCAGACCGGGGCCTCACCGACCGACGCGCAGGTCGCCTCTGCGGTCACGGCAGCCGCTGACAAGGACGTCGTGGTCGTCACGACCATGAAGGCCTGGGACACCAGCGTCACGGACCCGCGGGGTGGCCAGCAGAAGCTCGTCAAGCAGCTGCTCGGCACCGGCAAGACGGTCGTCGTCGTCGCCGTCCGCGACCCCTACGACATCGCCTACTTCACGGCCGCCCCCACCTACGTCGCGACGTACTCCTACAGCCCGGTCGCGATCGAGGCCGCCGCTCGCGTCATCGTCGGTGACGTCTCCCCCACGGCGACCCTCCCGGTCGACATTCCCGTCGCCGGCGACCCGAACACCGTGCTCTACCCCTTCGGCCACGGCCTCACCTACTGACCGCCGGCCCGGCAGAAACGCGATCGGAGAGCTCCAGATGACCAACCTCAACCGCAGGCAGCTGCTCACCGCCGGCGCCCTGAGCGCCGTCGCGATCCCCGCGACAGCGGCGGGCTCCGTTGCAGCGCAGCCCGGCCAGACGGCATACGCCAGCAACTACCCGAACAACCCGGTGACGACGGGCGCCCAGAACGCCGCGGCGGCCGGCTGGTCGATGCTCGCGGGGCAGAAGGTCGGGGTCATCACCAACCCGACCGGCATCCTCAGCAACCTGCGCACCATCGTCGACGAGATGCACGAGTCGGGTGCCGTGAACATCGTCGGCGTCTTCGGGCCCGAGCACGGGTTCCGTGGCACCGCGCAGGCCGGCGACTCCGAGGGCACCCACCCCGACCCGCGGACCGGGATCACGGTCTACGACGCGTACGGCGCCAACACGGCCAAGATGACGACGATGTTCCGCACCGCCGGGGTCGAGACGGTCGTCTTCGACATCCAGGACGTCGGCGCGCGGTTCTACACCTACATCTGGACGATGTACACCGCCATGCAGGCGGCCGTCGCGGTCGGCGCCCGCTTCGTCGTCCTCGACCGGCCGAGCCCTATCGGCGGCACGGCGCGCGGCCCGATGATGACGACGCCGTGGACCTCGGGCGTCGGCGCCAAGGAGATCGTCCAGGCCCACGGCATGACGGTCGGCGAGCTCGCCCGCTACCTCGACGGCGAGTTCCTCGCGGCCGACGCCGGGCGCCGGCTCGCCGAGCTCTCCGTCATCGAGGTCAAGGGCTGGCGCCGGGACGTGCCGTATGCCGTCACCGGGCTGCCCTGGGTCATGCCGAGTCCCAACATGCCCACGCCCGACACCGCGCTGGTCTATCCCGGCACGGGCATGTTCGAGGGGACCAACCTCTCGGAGGGGCGCGGCACGACGCGCCCGTTCGAGCTCATCGGCGCGCCCTATGTCGACTACAAGTGGGCCGAACGCCTTGCGTCGCTGGGCCTTCCGGGCGTCGGCTTCCGCGAGGCCTACTTCTCACCGACCTTCAACAAGCACACCGGGAAGGTCTGCGGCGGGGTGCAGCTCCACGTCACCGACCCCTCGACGTTCGACCCGATCCGCTCCGCCGTCGAGATGCTCGTCGCAGCCAAGACGCTGTATCCCGACTTCGACTGGCGCTACGACTCCTACGACCCGGCACGCCCGTACTGGATCGACAAGCTGACCGGCTCGCAGCGGCTGCGCACGCAGATCTCGGCCGGCGCTCCCGCCGACGAGGTCGTCGGCGCCTGGCGTGACGAGCTCGCGGCCTTCGACGCCCGGCGCCGGCAGTACCTCCTCTACCGCGGCCCGGCACACTGAGCGGCCGGGACCCGTTGGCAGATCTGGTGCACCATCGAGACGTGGCAGACGCAGCGTCCCTGGGCCTGGACCCCGGCCCCATCGCGGAGTCCGTGGCGCAGATCCATGCGTGCGAGCAGGCCGCCCCCGGCGGGCACCCGCTCTTCGCCGGCGCGGTGGGGATCATGGGACATGAGGGCCGCATCGTCGCTCGCGACGCGTGCGGCTGGGCCGTGCGCTACGCCGACGCGACGAACGAGCTGCCCCGCGACGAGTGGGAGCCGATGCGGACCGACACGATCTTCGACCTCGCATCGGTCTCCAAGCTCTTCACCTCGATCGCGGTGGTGCAGCTCATCGAGGAAGGCCACGTCTCCCTCGAGAGCCCGGTGGCGGCATACCTCCCGGAGTTCGCCGCCCACGGCAAGGAGGCCGTCACGGTGCGCCAGCTGCTGACGCACACCTCGGGCTACGCGTCGTGGCTGCCGCTGTGGAGCGCATGGCCCGACCAGGCCTCGCGCATCGAGGCGGTCCTGGACCATCCGCTGGCCGACCCGGCCGGCTCCACCTACCGCTACAGCGACCTCAACCTCATCACCCTCGGAGTCCTGGTCGAGAGGCTGCGCGGGGAGCCGCTCGATGCCGTCGTGCGCCGGCACATCACCACGCCCCTGGGGATGGACGACACCGGCTACAACCCGACCGACAGGTCGCGCACGGCCGCGACCGAGTACCAGACCGCCCCACCGCGCGGCATGGTGCGCGGCGAGGTCCACGACGAGAACGCGTGGTCCCTCGGCGGCGTCGCCGGGCACGCGGGCGTCTTCTCGACCGCCGACGACCTGGCGATCCTGTCGCAGGCGCTCCTGGACGGCGGCACCTACCGCGGCCACCGGATCCTCGAGCACTCGAGCGTCGAGCAGCTCATCACCGACTTCAACCGGGCCTTCCCCGGCGACTCGCACGGGCTCGGCTTCGAGCTCGACCAGCGGTGGTACATGGACGCCCTCTCCGGCCCACGCAGCGCGGGGCACACCGGCTACACCGGCACCTCCATCGTCATCGACTTCGCCAGCCACTCCTTCGCGATCCTGTTGACCAACCGCGTGCACCCTTCTCGCGACTGGGGATCGGTCAACATCGCTCGCCGCGCGTGGGCTCACGGGCTGGCCAGCGCCCTCCGGATCGACGCTGGGTCGAGGCGCGGGCCGCGCTCGAGCCGGGCACCCAGCTGCTCCGCTGGCGCCTCGAGCCCGACGCGAACCATCCCGGTCGGCACCCCGGTCGCCACCGCGGTCGAGGGGTCGCCCTCGACGGGATCCGGGTGACGGGGCGCCACGGCGTGCTCCTCGACGGCGAGCTTCGCCCCGACGCGCTGACGTCAGCCGGTTGGCAGCCGACCGGTCGCGACGCCGTAGCGTAGGCCCATGCCCGAGACCGAGGACGGCGGCGCGTCTCCCGCAGGCGCCGCGAGCGCATCGCTGCTCATCCGCCTGAGGGGGATCAAGCCGTCGCTGTCGCCCGCAGAGGACCGGGTCGCCGACATCGTCCTCGCCGACGCACGCCGTGCCGCGGGCCTGACCATCAGCGAGCTCGCCACGGCGGCGCGCACGTCCGAGACGACGGTGCTGCGCTTCTGCCGTCGGCTCGGGCTGCCGGGCTACCCGCAGCTGCGTCTTGCGCTGGCCGAGGAGTCGGCGCACCCGCGCACGATGAGCCGCAACGGCACCGACATCAGCGCGAGCGACACCATCGACGACATCATCGCCAAGGTCGCCTTCGCCGACGCGAGCGCCGTCGAGGAGACCGCCCAGCAGCTCGACCGTGACACCCTCGCCTCCGCCGCCGCTGCCATCGCCAAGGCGGGTCGCGTCGACATCTACGGGATCGGCGCGAGCGCGATCGTCGGGACCGACCTGCAGCAGAAGCTGCACCGCATCGGCATCGTCGCCTTCGCCTGGAACGACCCGCACATCGCCCTGACGAGCGCCACCCTGCTCGGCCCCGGCGACGTCGCGGTCGGGATCTCGCACTCGGGCACGACGACCGAGACCATCGAGGCGCTGGCGGCAGCCCGCTCGACCGGTGCGCGCACCCTCGCCATCACGAACTTCCCGCTGTCGCGGCTCGCGTCCGGAGTCGACTTCCTGCTCACGACGGCGGCCCGCGAGACGAGCCTCCGCTCGGGAGCGACGGCGAGTCGCATCGCGGCCCTCACCGTCGTCGACTGCCTCTACATCGCGGTCGCACAGCGCAACCTGCGCCGGGTCCGCAAGGCCGTCGCCGACACCCGTGAAGCCGTCGCCGGCCACCACGTCACCGACTGACCCGACGAGGTCGGGGCGTGGGAAGGTGGGCACTCGTCCGGGTGGGCCCCGGGAGCCTCGGTCCGGGTCTCCGTGACAGGAATGTCACTGATTTACAGCATTGACGCTGGGCGTGTAGGAAACTAACCTCGCTCGGGTGAGCAGCGAGGTGACCGTGAACGCCCCCACCGAGGAGCGCCATCCGGGGACGACGTCCATCGACACGGACACCTCGCTCGACATCCTCCGGGCCCTCAACGCCGAGGACGCGACCGTCGCCGGCGCCGTCAGCGAGGTCCTGCCCGAGCTGGCCCACCTCGTCGACCGGGCCGTCGAGTCGCTCCGCGCCGGTGGCGCCGTCCACTACTTCGGTGCCGGCACCTCCGGTCGCCTCGCCGTGCTCGACGCAGCCGAGCTGCGACCGACCTTCAACGCACCTGCCGGTCTCGTCGTCGCCCACCACGCGGGCGGACCGGAGGCCCTCCTCCAGGCGGTCGAGAACGTCGAGGACGACGCCGACCTGGGCCGCTCCGAGGCCGCCGACCTCGCTCCCGGCGACGTCGCCATCGGCCTCACGGCCTCGGGCCGTACACCCTTCGTGGCCGGCGCTCTCGCGCGGGCTCGTGAGCTCGGTGCCGTGACGGCCCTCGTCACGGCCAACCCCGACGCCGAGCTCGCCGTCCTCGCCGACATCCTGCTCGCCGTGCGCACGGGTCCCGAGGCCCTGACCGGGTCGACGCGGCTCAAGGCCGGCACCGCCCAGAAGCTCGTCCTCAACTCCTTCTCGACGGCCGTGATGATCCGGCTCGGTCGCACGTGGAGCAACTTCATGGTCGACGTCGTCGCGACGAACGCCAAGCTCCGCGGCCGGGTGCTGCGCATCCTCCGGGAAGCCACCGGCGCCGGTGCGGACCAGGCCCGCGAGGCCCTCGACGCGGCGGACGGCGAGCTCAAGCCCGCCCTGCTGTCCCTGCTCGCGGGCGTCGACGCCGGCACCGCACGCGACGCCATCGCCGCCCATGACGGCTCCGTCGCGAGGGCACTGGACGCCCTTGGCGGCCAGGTTCCGGCAGCGCCCACCCCCTGACACCGACCCGCACCCACCCACCCGTGCCGCCCCCCAGGCACCTCGCAGAACCCGACAGGAGCACCACCACCATGACGTTCGCCTCACGCCCGCCCGGCTCGTCCCGGCGCGCACGCCGCACGGTCCTCACCATCGCCACGCTCTCCGGCGCACTCCTCGTGACTGCCTGCTCGCCCTCCTCGTCGGGCTCGGCCGATGCGGGCAGCGACGGCAAGGTGACCCTGACGGTGTGGTCGTGGCGCGTGGAGGACGAGGCGGCATACAACAAGATCTTCCAGGCGTACGAGAAGTCCCACCCGAAGGTCGACGTCGAGTTCAAGGCCTTCAAGGCGACGGAGTACAACAAGATCCTCGCGACCGGACTCGCCGGCTCGAACGGCCCCGACGTGCCGCAGGTGCGCTCCTACGGCCAGCTGCAGGGCACCGTCGCCAGCAAGTCGCTGCTGCCGCTCGACGGCAAGGTCGACCTGTCCGGCTGGGACGAGAACGTCGTCGCGAGCGCGAAGGGCAAGGAGGACGGCAAGACCTACTCGGTCCCGCTCGCCCGCCAGACGGTCCAGATGTTCTACAACCAGGGCCTGTTCGACAAGGCCGGCCTCAAGGCCCCCACGACGTGGGCCGAGTTCATCGCGGCCAACGACAAGCTCATGGGCGCGGGCGTCACCCCGATCGCCGTCGGCGCCAAGGACGACTGGACGCTCCCGATCGTGCACGAGGTGCTCGCCGGAGCGCGCTTCGGCGGCAAGGCGTTCCAGAGCGACGTGCTCTCGGGCAAGAAGTCCTTCACCGACCCCGACTGGGTCGCGTCCGTCAAGGTCGTCGGCGACCTCGCGAAGTACATGCCCAAGAACGTCACCGGCGTCGCCCAGACCGACGCGCAGACCCTGTTCTCGGCCGAGAAGGCCGCGATGATCCCGGGCGGAAGCTTCGACCTGTCGGTCCTGCAGAAGGCCAACCCCGCCATGAAGATCGGTATCTTCCAGGTGCCGCCGGCCCCGGGCTCGCCGAGCGGCTCGGCCGCGACCACGGCAGGATGGGCCGATGGCAACTTCGGCGTCTCCGCCAAGTCGAAGCACCCGGCCGAGGCCACGGAGCTCGTCAAGTGGATGACCTCCAAGGAGTTCGGCCAGATGGTGGGCGACGACATCAAGCAGATCTCGGCCGTGCCGGGTGTCGACCCCAGCAACCCGCTGCTCAAGCAGATGAGCGACAACTACGAGAACTCCGGGTCGCCCTACCTGCTGCTCACCGACTTCCGCTACGGGTCCCCCTCCGGCGGCGAGCTGCTCGGCAAGGGTCTGCAGGAGCTGCTCCTCGGCTCCAAGGACGCCGCTGCGGTGAGCCAGGACCTCGACACCGGCGTCAAGACCTGGTTCAAGCCGAGCGCGTGACGGATCCCGCAGGAGACACAGCAGGAGACACGGCATGAGGCGCCGCACCGGCCTGGTCTTCGTCGCCCCGGCCCTCGCACTCTTCGCGGTGTTCGTGCTCTACCCGATGGTGACGGCGTTCTCGTACGCCTTCTTCTCGTGGCAGGGCACGACCCGCGGAGGGTTCGCGGGGGTCCAGAACTTCGTGACGCTCTTCACCAGGGCCCCGTTCACGACCGACCTGCCGCAGGCGCTGTTGCACAACGTGCTCTTCTTCCTCGGCACGATGCTCATCCAGAACACGTTCGGCCTGACGATCGCCTACCTGCTCTACAGCCGTCCGCGCAGCCGCCGGATCCTGCAGACGCTCTATGCGATGCCCTACCTCGTCAGCCCGATCGTCATCGGCTACCTCTGGACCCTGCTGCTGTCGCCGACGTTCGGGCCGGTCAACACGCTGCTGACGAAGATCGGGCTCGAGTCGTGGGCCCTGCCGTGGCTCGGTGACCCGAAGACGGCGATCTGGGTCGTCATCCTCGTCAGCGTGTGGCAGTGGATCGGCTTCCCGGTCCTGCTCTACGGCGCGGCGCTCGGCGGCGTGCCCGAGGAGCTGACCGAGGCGGCACGCGTCGACGGGGCGACCAACCGGCAGGCGTTCTTCAAGATCACCCTGCCGCTGCTCGTCCCCGCCATCGGCACGGTGTCGGTGCTGACGTTCATCTTCGCGATGGAGGCCTTCGCGCTGCCCTACGCGTTCGGCGGGTCGACCGGAAACCCCGCGGGCTCAACGGACTTCGTCTCGCTGCTCTTCTACCGCACGGCATTCGACTCCGGCGCGACCGATGCCATCGGCAGCTCGTCGGCCCTGGCGACGCTGCTCTTCCTCATCATCTTCGGCGGCGCCTACGCCGCCACGGCCGTGCTGCGCCGTCACGAGCGGAGGATCACCGCATGACCACCGCCGTCGCCACCACCGAGGTGCCGCAGGAGCTGGCCGCCACCCGTCCCGCCCAGAGCAGCCGACGCCGCCCCCCGCGGGCCACCCGTCCCGTGGGCGGCCCGGGCGCGAGCCTGCTCCTCTGGGGGTATGCCGCCCTGGCGCTCGTGCCGCTGCTGCTCATGGTCAGCAACAGCTTCCGCTCGAACGCCGACCTCGTCACCGATCCGCTCGGGCTGCCCGCTCCCCCGACGACGGCGAGCTACGTCGAGGCGTGGACGACGGGCAACTTCGCGACGTACTTCGGCAACTCGCTCGCCGTCACCGTCGGCGCGGTCGCGATCTCGACCACGGTCGCGACGATGGCGGCGTATGCCCTGGCCCGCGGCCGATCGCGCATCTTCCGGTGGCTCGAGGCGCTCTTCCTCTCGGGCCTCATGCTGCCGATCCACCTCGCGATCCTGCCGATCTTCTACCTCTTCGACGGGCTCGGGCTCATCGACTCGCGCTTCGGCCTCATGCTGATGTACGCGTCCTCGGGCATCCCCTTCTCGATCTTCGTCCTGACGACGTTCTTCCGGCAGCTGCCGGAGGAGCTCGAGGAGGCGGCCGCCCTCGACGGTGCGAGCAGCTGGCAGACCTTCTGGCGGATCATGGTGCCGCTCGTGCGGCCCGCGCTCGCCACCGTCGCGGTCTTCCGCTTCGTGCCGATCTGGAACGACTTCCTCTTCCCTCTCGTGCTGCTGCGCCGCGAGGAGAAGTACACCCTGCCGGTCGGCCTGACGAACTTCTTCGGCGAGAACGCGACGAACTACTCGGCCGTCTTCGCCGGGCTGGTCATCACGACCATCCCGCTCATCGTGCTCTTCCTCGTCGCGACGAAGCAGATCGTGGCGGGCCTCACCGCCGGCATGGCCAAGTGACGGGCCCGCTCGTCGCCGTCGACGTCGGCGGCTCGGGTCTGCGCCTGCGGACGTATGCCGGCAGCCCGGGTCCCGTGCTCACCGCGCCGGGGGCGCGGGTCGGGGCCGACGGCATCGACGTGGCCGCCCTCGTGGCCGACGCCCGGTCCCTGCTGCACGGGGCTGCCACCGAGGACGCCTCTGGCGCATCGCAGCCCGAGGTCGTCGTGTGGTCGATGCGGGGCCTGCTCTTCCTCGCGGATCGGGCGTCGGTGCTGCGCTCGGTCGTCGAGGGGCTCGGTGCACGGCGCACCGTCGTCGTCAGCGACGCGGTTGCGGGCCTCGTCGGCGCGACCGGCCGCATCGGGCCGGGGGCCGTCGTCGCAGCGGGCACGGGGGCGGTCGCGTTCGGCACCGACTTCGACCGGCAGTGGCGCCGCGTCGACGGGTGGGGACACGTGCTCGGTGACGCGGGATCCGCGGCCGCGCTCGGCATGGCAGGCCTCCGCGCGGCCCTGCGCGCCCACGACGGCCTGCCCGACGGGTCAGCCACCCTGTTGAGCGCCGCAGCCGACCTGTTCGGCACCCCCGAGGGATGGCCGCGGCTCGTCATGACGACCGCCGACGCACCCGAGCGACTGGCTTCCGTCGCGCCCCTCGTGACAGCGGCCGCCGTGACGGACCCGGTCGCGCACGCCCTGTGCGTGCAGGCCGGGACCGACCTGGCGGTCTCGCTGCTCCGTGCCGCCGACGGCCTCCCCGACCCGCTCCTCGCGGCGACGGGCGGCCTGCTCGCGGCCGCACCCGTCGCGGAGGCTCTCGATGCGCGCCTGGCCGAGGCCGGCGTCGTGCGCTCCCCCGCCCACGGCGGAGCACTCGACGGGGCCGTGCACCTGGCCCGGCACCTGCGGGACACGGGTGGCGTCCCCGAGCACCCGGCATACCTTCTCCTGCGGTGAACTGGCGTGCGGTCAGAACGACAGGGACGAATGAGGCTTTCGGGACGCGTGGGGCGACCAGGCACGGTACCGTCGCACGGGCGGTTTGCCTGTTTTGCGCCTAGGCAACAGGGACCAACGGCCCACCCGAACGACTGCTGTGCTCGAGAGGTTCTGACATGTCCGCTTCCTGGTGTCGGCTCACGGGTCTCGTCTGTGCTGCCGTGCTCGCCCTCGGCGGCGCGTCCAGCGCCGCGGCCCACCCGCTCGCTGCCTCCCCGCCCGGCGGCGTGACCGCCCTGCCGGCGACGCCGGCGCCGGCCGCCCCGGCCGGCACGCGATCGGTCGACTACCGCGGCGTGCACCTCACCGTGCCCTCGGACTGGCCCGTCGTCGACCTCGACGCCGACCCCACGCGCTGCCTCCGCCTCGACATCAGGGCCGTCTACGTGGGCCGACCCGGCAACCAGCAGGACTGCCCCGCGCACCGCATCGGACGGGCCGACACGATCTGGCTGCACCCCGGCTCCGACCGAGCAGCAACCGGGTCCACCGCGACCACCTCGAGCGCGACGACCCTCGGCACACTCAAGGCACACACCGGGTCCGACCGAGTCGCCCGGACCAAGGTCGCCCGCTTCACGGCCCAGGACGTCCAGGTCCAGGCCACGTGGGGATCCCGGGAGTCGACCGTCGACGACGTCCTCGCGACCGCGACCACCAGCGCTACCTCCAGCTCGACGACCAGCGTGCCGACCAGCCCGGCGACGAAGGCGGGCATCGCTGCGGCGGCCCCCACATCGGGCACCATGACGAGCACCACGAACGGCACCAGGTCGACGGCCCGCACCACCTCGACCCTCGCCACCGCGACGACGGCCGCTGCCTCAGGGCCCCGCGTCTTCACCGGCATGGGGTTCGACACGTGCGCCGCGCCGAGCCTGGCGACCATGCGGTCCTGGCTCGCCTCGCCCTACCGCGCCGCAGGTATCTACATCGGCGGCTCGATGCGGGCCTGCCCCGACGGCAACCTGTCCGCGAGCTGGGTCAGCCAGGTCAGCTCGATGGGATGGGGTCTCCTCCCGGTCTACGTGGGCGCGCAGGCGCCCTGCGTCAACCAGACCGGGTTGGCCACGATCGACCCGAAGCAGCCGGCCGCGCAGGGCAAGGCGGCTGCCGTCGACGCGGCCGGACGCGCGGCATACTTCGGGCTCGGTGCCGGGTCGCCGATCTACTACGACATGGAGGCCTACGCCCCGAGCGCCGCCTGCACCTCCACGGTCCTGACGTTCCTCACGGCCTGGACGCAGGAGCTACGTGCGCGCGGCTACACCTCCGGCGCCTACGGCAGCACCGCCTCGCTCATGGTCGACATGTCGAGGGCCACCGGCACGACCGGCTTCACCGCGCCCGACAACGTGTGGTTCGCCAACTGGAACGGGCTGCAGACCCTGTCCGACTCGGCGAACTACCCCGACTTCCGCGACACCTACTGGTCGAACGGGCAGCGGGTGCACCAGTACGGCACCGGCAGTGAGACCTGGGGCGGCGTCACCATCAGCATCGACGCGAACTGGGTCGGCGGTCGCGTCTCGGGCAACCCCGTGCCGATCAACTACGGCGCCGGGATCGTCGGCCCCAGCGACCCGTCGTTCCTCTTCACCGGCAACATGTACTACTGGAAGCCAAACCAGGGCCAGGGCCTGCAGGGTCGCGCCTACTACACGTACACCAGCTACTCCCAGGACGGCAGCGTCGAGGAGAACGGCGCCACATGGTCGCCCGGCCTCTCGACGGGCCTGTATGCCGTGAGCGCCTACGTCCCCGCGACGGGAGCGACCGCCAACGTCCGCTACGCCGTCACCGACGCGAACGGGACGACGACGAAGTCCCTCGACCAGTCGACCCTCTCCGGGTGGGCGTCCTTGGGCAGCTACTACGCCCGCAACGGCACATCGGTGCGCGTGCACGCCAGCGACAGCAGCACCGTCTCGACGACCAAGCAGGTCGGCGTCGACGCCATGCAGTTCTCCCTGGTGGCCACCGCACCGTCCGCCCCGACGTCGGTGTCGGCGGTTCCCGACAACGGCCTCGCCGCGGTCCGCTGGACCGCGGCAACCGCCAACGGCCGCGCCGTC
This sequence comes from uncultured Actinomycetota bacterium, assembly GCA_963849965.1. Lineage (GTDB taxonomy): Bacteria > Actinomycetota > Actinomycetes > Actinomycetales > Dermatophilaceae > Terrabacter. The sequence continues at coordinate 57,042 of CAWKJV010000007.1, forward strand.
AGCAGCTACACGGTCAAGGCCTCACCGTCCGGCCAGACGGTGACGGTGCCGGGCTCGTCGACCGCGGCCACCGTCACGGGGCTGACCAACGAGACGGCCTACACCTTCACGGTCACGGCGACCAACGATGTGGGCGCCGGACCGGCGTCGACGCCGACCGCCGCCGTCCGGCCGTCCTCCTTCTCACACGTCGTGCCCGTGACACCGACCCGGATCCTCGACTCGCGCTACGGAACGACGACCAACCCGGTTCACGGCGCGCTCGCCGCCGGCGCCTCCCTCGACATCAAGGTTGCCGGTGGCAACGGCTCACCGGTCCCTGCCGGAGCCACGGGCGCCACCATCAACCTCACGGCCACAGCGCCGCAGACCGCGGGCTTTCTGAGCGCCGACTCCACGGCGACGACCGGCAGCTCGACCGCGAACTTCGCCGCCGGTCAGACCGCGGCCAACCTGCTCGTTGGCCGCCTCAGCCCGACCGGCACCCTGACGATCGTCAACCACTCCAAGGGCACCGTGCACGTCGTCGCCGACGTCACCGGCTACCTCACCACCAGCGGCACGAGTCACCGGTGGACGAGCACCACCCCCACACGCCTCCTGGACACCCGCTACGGCACGAAGACCAACCCGGTCCGGACCGCCCTCGCCGCGGGGGCCTCCCTGACCATCAAGGTCGCCGGTGTCTCCGGCTCGCCCGTCCCCGTCGGCGCGACCGTCGCAGCGGTCAACCTGACGGCCACCGGACCGAAGACCGCGGGCTTCCTCAGCGCCGACGCCACGGCCACCACGGGCAGCTCGACCGCGAACTTCGCGGCCGGTCAGACCGTGGCCAACCTCCTCGTCGGCCGCCTCGCCTCGACCGGCACGCTGACGATCGTCAACCACTCCAAGGGCACCGTCCACGTCATCGCCGACGTCACCGGCTACGCCACGACCGCGAGCACGTCGAACCAGTGGGCCACGTCCACCCCGACCCGCCTGCTCGACACCCGCTACGGCACGAGGACCAACCCGGTCCGGAGCGCCCTCGCGGCCGGCGCATCGCTCACGGTCAAGGTCGCCGGCGTCTCCGGCTCCCCCGTCCCCGCGGGCGCCAAGGCCGCCACGATCAACCTGACGGCGACCGAGCCGAAGACCGCGGGCTTCCTCAGCGCCGACTCCACCGCCACCACCGGCAGCTCCACCGCCAACTTCGCGGTCGGCCAGACCGTCGCCAACCTCGTCGTCGGCCGCCTCACCTCGACTGGCACCCTGACGATCGTCAACCACTCCAAGGGCACCGTCCACGTCGTCGCCGACGTCACGGGCTACCTCCGCTGACGGCAGCCCGAGCGGGCGAGCAGGCTGGGCGCACCGGGCGGGTACGACACCCATCGGTCACCACCTGGTTCGAGCCTGAGGCTCGGGCTGCCCTCCCTGACGTCTGGAGCCCTCATGTCCGAGCACAACACCCCCCGACCCGGACTGGGCTCGATGCCGCATGAGGGCGGCACGGCCTTCCGGGTCTGGGCCCCGAACGCCGATGCCGTCGCGGTCACCGGCAGCTTCACCGACTGGTCCGAGGACGGGCACGCGATGGTCGCCGAGGACAACGGGCACTGGTACGCCGACGTCGACGGCGCCCGCCCGGGCGACGAGTACCAGTTCGTCATCACCAACGGCGAGCAGCGCCTGATGCGCATCGACCCGCGCGCCCGCGTCGTCACGAACTCCTCGGGCAACGCCGTCGTCTACGACCGCGACGCCTTCGACTGGGAGGGCGACACGTTCGGCTGCCCGCCCCACGACGAGCTCGTCATCTACGAGACCCACATCGGCTCGTTCGTCGCAGCCGACGGTGATGCCGGCGACCTCGGCCGGGCTCGCCGGCAAGCTCGACTACCTCGCCGACGCTCGGGATCAACGCCGTCGAGCTCATGCCCGTCACCGAGTTCGCCGGCGACTACTCCTGGGGCTACAACCCGTCGAACCCCTTCGCGGTCTAGAGCAGCTACGGCGGACCCGACGCGCTCAAGGACTTCGTCAAGCAGGCCCACCGGCACGGCATCGCGGTCATCCTCGACGTCGTGATCAACCACTTCGGCCCGAGCGACCTCGCGCTGTGGCAGTTCGACGGGTGGAGCGAGGACGAGAAGGGCGGCATCTACTTCTACAACGACGAGCGCTCGTCGACACCGTGGGGCGACACGCGTCCCGACTACGGCCGCGAGGAGGTCCGGAACTACCTGCACGACAACGCCCTGATGTGGCTCGAGGAGTTCCACCTCGACGGGCTGCGCTTCGACGCCACCCTCTACGTGCGCACCATCGACGGCCTGGGCACCGGCGACCTGCCGGAGGGCTGGGACCTCATGCGCTCCATCACGTCGACGATCCGCGAGCGCCACCCCGACAAGATCCTCATCGCCGAGGACCTGCAGTCCGACCCTGCGCTCACCTCCGTCGACGACGGCGGGGCCGGCTTCCACGCCCAGTGGGACCCCGGCTTCGTGCACCCCGTGCGGGATGTCCTGACCGCTGTCGACGACGCACGAGCGCTCGATGGCCGAGCTCGCCGACGCGCTGCGCGGCAACGACGACCCGTTCCAGCGCGTCATCTACACCGAGAGCCACGACGAGGTCGCCGAAGGGCAGCCTCCGCGTGCCCGACGAGGTCGACGGTGGTGACCCCACCGGCTGGGCGGCCCAGAAGCGCGCGACCCTCGGCCTCGCGATCGACGCTGACCGCGCCCGGCATCCCGATGCTCTTCCAGGGCCAGGAGTTCCTCGAGGACGAGTGGTTCCGCGACGACGTGCCGCTCGACTGGGAGCGTGCCGAGCAGTTCCGTGACATCGTGCGCCTCGACCGGCGACCTCATCCGGCTGCGCCGCGACGCCGACGGGGTCTCCCGCGGGCTGCGCGGCGACGGCTTCGAGGTGCTCCACCTCGACGACGAGGCCAAGACGCTGGCATGGGCACGACGGGCGGGAGACGACGTCGCCGTGCTCGTCGTCAACGCGAGCGCCGAGCCCCGCGACGTCACGACGGGTATGCCGTCCGCCGGGCTGTGGGCGGTCCGCTTCAACTCGGACGCGTCGACCTACAGCGCCCTGTTCGCGGGCCATGAGACCCACGACGTCGAGGCCGTCGAGGAGCCGGTCGACGAGCAGCCGGCAAGCGGCACGGTCTCGGTCGGCGCCTACACGCTGGTCGTGCTGACGCCGGCCTGAGCCCAGCGAGCGGGCCCCTCCCGCAAGGGCGGTGCCCGCTCGCTCCGTGGTTCAGCGCAGCGGGTCGAAGGGCGCGAGCTGCCCGGGGGCGTGACCGGTCACGATCTGCTCTGCGAGCAGACGGCCGGTCACCGGGCCGAGCGTGATGCCCCACATGCCGTGGCCGCCGGCGACGAAGACCTTGGGGTTGCGCGAGGCGCCGATGAGCGGCAGGCCGTCGATGGTGCACGGGCGGGAGCCGACCCACTCGTCCTGGCGGTGGTCGAGGTCGGCGCCCTGGAGCAGCGGGCGGGCCGACTCGACGATGGCCTTGATGCGGCGCCGGTCGAGGGCGGCCTCGGGCCGACGGAACTCCATCATGCCGGCGACACGGAGGCGGTCGCCGACCGGCGTGCACGCGACGCGGGCGGCCGGGAAGTAGACGGGGCCGTTGGGCAGGTCGTCGACGGCCACGCTGAAGGAGTAGCCGCGACCGGCCTGGACGACGCGCTTGACGCCGAACTCGCGCGCCAGCTTGCCGAGCCAGGCGCCGGTGGCGACGACGACGGCGTCGTAGTGCTCGGCCTGACCGAAGTCGTTGGTGACGAGGACGCCGGTCGGGGCGTCGGTGATGCGCGAGACGGCGCTGCCGGTGACGATCTTGCCGCCGCGGGCGGTGACCGAGTCGGCGAGAGCCGCGACGTAGGCGCCCGGGTTGATGAAGCGCTGGCCGTGCAGCACGATCGCGGCGCCGATCTCGTCGGACAGGGCCGGCTCGATGGCCCGCGCCTCGTCACCGCTCAGGACGTCGAAGGTGATGTCCCCGCCCGAGGCGTGGATGTGCTCGATCTCCTCGAGCAGGGTCTGGCGCTCCTCGGCGGTGCGGTAGGCGGCCGTGAACGACTTCGCCTCGTAGGTCTCGGCGTCGACGCCACCCGCCTTCAGCAGGTCGAAGCTCTGCAGCGACAGGTCGTTGACGGGCACGAGCGCGCCCATCGCCTTCTTCCAGGCCGTCATCGTGCTGTGGCGGGTGAAGCCGGTGACGAAGCGGAGGAAGTCCGGTCGGGCGCTCGGCGGCACGTAGACGGGCGAGCTCGGGCTGAGCACGGCGCGCAGGCCGTACTTGAGCACGGCGGGCTCGGGCAGCGGGGTCGCGATGCCGGGCGTCAGCCAGCCGGCGTTGCCCCACGAGGCACCGGCGGCGACGCCGTCGCGGTCGATGACGGTCACCTCGACGCCACGCTCCTGGAGGAACCAGGCGGTCGCGAGACCGACCATGCCGGCGCCGACGACGGCGACGCGCTCGGGGACGGGGGTACCGGCGGGGGTCACGGCGGGCATGCGATCGACTCCTGGGTCAGGTCTGGTGGGGTGCCTTGCCTCCATGGTGGCGGCCGTTCCGACGCTGACGCTCTGGTGCTGCCATGCCAGGGTTTCCGCGCCTGATTGTGCTGGCGAGCACAACGTGCCGTGCACAATGGTCGTATGCCGTCCGCCCCGTCGCGCTCGACCCGTGCGGTCCGCGACCCGCACCTCGTCGACGACTCCGGTGGGCCTGCCGATCGCGCAGCTCGTCGGCACCCTCGGCGGGGGCCTGCTCACCGTGGTCGTCGACGCGGGCGGCCCGGCCGTCGACGACGTGACGCTCGCCGAGCCGGGGTCGGGCGTCTTCGGCCAGGCGGGCGACCTGCTGCTCGGCGTCGGCATCGAGCGTCCGGCCGAGGCGGCCGCCCTGCTCGAGGGCGCGGCGGCGGCCGGCAGCGGCGCCGTCGTGCTGCGGCGAGCCGCCGCCCGCAGCCGGCAGGTCAGGGCCGCCGCGGCCCGCGTCGGCGTCAGTCTCGTCGAGCTGGCCGACCACGCCTCGTGGGCGCACGTCGTGTGGCTGCTGCGCGGCGTGCTCGACCGCGCCGCGAGCGGCCCGGCGCTGCGCGCCGAGGGTCCGGTCCTCGACGAGCTCTTCGTCCTCGCCGACGCGTGCGCGGCGCTCGTCGCGGCCCCGATCACCATCGAGGACACCCAGTCGCGCGTGCTCGCCTACTCCTCGACGCAGGACGTCGCCGACCCCGCCCGGGTGTCCACCATCGTCGGGCGCCGGGTGCCCGAGGAGGTGATCGCCGGCCTGCGCGGGCGAGGGGTCTTCCGACGACTGGCCCGTTCCGACGAGCCGTTCTTCGTGCCGGCCGGGCGCGGCCTCGGGGCGCGCCTCGTCGTCCCCGTCCGGGCCGGCACCGAGTGGCTCGGCTCGATCTGGGCCGTCGTCGACGAGGAGCCCCCCGCGCAGGTCCTGGCGCTCGCTCGCCCAGACCGCCTCGGTCGTGGCCCTGCACCTGTTGCGCCTGCGCTCCCAGGCAGACCTCGCCCGGCGCGTCTCGGCCGACCGGCTGCGTGCCGTCCTGAGCGGCGACACGCTCGAGGCCGAGGGCTGGCTCCCGCCCGCGCCGTGGCGCGTCGTGGTGCTCGCCGGCGCCCACCGTGACCGCAGCGTGGTCGCCGGCGAGGGCTCACCCCGCGACACCGAGCGCGAGCTCGACGTCTGGGAGTCGGCCGCGCGCCGCCGGTCCTGGCGCCAGCCGCTCCTCGCGATCTTCGACGGCGTGGCGCTCACCCTCGTGCGCGACGTGCCCGGCGACACCTCCCCCGGCACGTGGGAGTGGCTGCACGGCGTCGTCGAGGAGGTCGCGGGGGTCGCCCCGACGGCCACGGCCAGCGCCGGCGGACGGGTCTCGCGCACGGTCGACCTCGACCGGTCGCGGCGCGAGGCCACCGAGGTCCAGCGCCTGCGTGACGTCGGTCGGGTCGCGGGCACGACGACGACGGTCGAGGACGCGTGGGCCGCCGTCACGAACGCCCGCGCCCTCGGCGGCATCTGGACCGAGGAGCTGCTCGGCCCCGTCGGGACGCTGCGCGACCATGACGAGGCCCACCACACGGCATACCTCGAGACGGTCGCTGCGTGGCTCGACCATCCGGGCGACCCACGGGCGGCTGCGGCGCGCATCCACGTCCACCCCAACACGCTGCGCTACCGGATGCAGCGGCTGTCGGGCGTCGTCGACCTCGACCTGCACGACCCCGAGACCCGCCTCGCCCTGCGTCTCCAGCTGCGCGCGCTCGGCCACTGACCCGCTCGGTCGTCCCCGGTCAGGGCTAGCCCTCGCCGAGGTGGACCGTGCCGTCGGGGTCGACGCGGAAGCTCGGGTTGTGGACGAAGTCCCACCGGAAACCGTCCGGGTCGGCCACGCACGCGCTCACCCCGCCCCACTCGCGGACGGTCGGGACGGCGACCGAGCTGGCGCCGGCAGCCAGGGCCGCGGCATACAACCGCTCGACGTCCTCGGCGGCGCCGACGTTGTGGCCCAGCGACAGCGGCGGGGCGGACGGGCCGTGGGCGACGTCGCCGTACTCGCTCGGCATCCGGGTGACGTCCCAGAGCGCCAGGAGCTGGCCGGGCGCGCACTGGACGAAGCTGATCTCGCCCGCGAGGTGCAGCACGGAGCGGAAGCCGAGACCGTCGACGTAGAAGGCGCGTGAGCGCTCGACGTCGCGGACGCCCAGGGTGATGGCGGTGATGTCGGGCGGTGAAGTCATCCCGCCACGATAGGACGCCCACCGACGTCGGCAGCGATCGGAACCACCTCACGACGATGCAGCACATGCAGCGGATGCGATGCCGCGGGCCCGGTGCAGGCCGCCATGAACGCCGCGGCAGCCTCGCCGATGGGGCGTCGAGAATCGTTACTGGTGCGCGCTCGACCCGTTCCCCCATGGACGGGTCCGAGCGCGCACCTTGGGCAGCCCGGGAAGTCACACCGCGCGGTGCTCTCCCCCGACTGCTGACCGGTTACCCCCTGGTAGCGGTCGTGCTCAGTGTCCGCCACCCAGAAGGTCGCGCACCTCTGACTCGCGGTATCTCCGGTGCCCGCCAAGGGTCCGGATGGAAGTCAGCTTGCCCGCCTTGGCCCAGCGAGTGACCGTCTTGGGGTCCACTCGGAACAGGGCCGCAACTTCGGCAGGAGTCAGCAGCTTCTCGGTCTCGTGTCGATCCTGAGTCGTCATTGTCATATCCCCACCACCCTGTCGCTTGTGCAGCGACACGCATGTGCCCCAATCGGGGCTCAGTAAAGCAAGGGTAAAGTCTCGGCCGTCCACATCGCGGTTAAACACTGAAAAGAGTCAAATCGTCCCGCTTCCGCCACTCCTGGGTGTATACGCCGACGGCGTGCCGATGTGGGGGTGCGGCGGCGTTGCCAGGGGCGTTCTGCAGGGCCGACGACCCCGCACGCCGCCTCCGGTCGGTCCCTGCGCATCCCACCCCCGGCGAGCCGGGGTCCGGCAGGCGCGGGATTTGCCTCACTCATGTAGCGTTAGCACCACGAGAACACACACATTCCCGGGACCGCTACGCAGACATCGAAGAGCCATCCGGCTCTTCGAGGGGCGATGCCGTCCCGGCACGACGCACGAGGGGGTCACGCCATGGGGCGCGGCCGAGCCAAAGCCAAGCAGACCAAGGTCGCACGGCAGCTCAAGTACTACACACCTGACACGGACTTGAGCGCGCTGGAGCGTGAGCTGCACGGGCCGTCGCAACGCGACGTCTCCAACCAGCCACAGTCCGTCGACGACGACGAGTACGACGAATACGGGAAGTGGGTCTCGGGCGAGCGCTGAGCTCGTCCTCCCTCTTCCGTCTGCACCTCGTGCGTCGGGTGTTCCCACCCGGCGCGCGATCAGTGCTGACATCTAGGCAGCTGACGCCCCCCGGCCGGCACCAGTGGCCGGGTCGCGTCTGAGTGACACATCGATGCCCGCACACCCTCCGTGGTGTGCGGGCTTCGTCATCCCCCGCGCACGCGGCACCCTGCGTATGCCGTGTCGGTCCGGTTCCACGGCATACGCACGCGGGTGCCAGGACCACCGGGGGTCAGGTGGCGTCAGGGAGCCGGGTGCTGCCCGACGACCTGCACGGCGCCGCCGTCGACGCCCTTGGCGCCGCGCACGATCTCCACGCCGTCGGCGACGAGGCCCGCGGCGTGCGCGCGCTCCTCGGCGGCGACCTCGCCGAGACGCCAGGCCCTGATGCCGCGCGCCTCGCTCAGCTCGATGGCCCGCTCCGCCTGGGCCTGCGGGAGCACCGCGACGAAGCCGATGCCCTGGTTGAGGGTGCGCTCGATGTCGGCCTGCGGCACGCGGCCGAGGTCCTGGACCGTGCGGAAGACCGCCGGCGGGGTCCACGTCGAGCGGTCGACGCGGGCGAACATGCCGGTCGGGCAGCACGCGCGCGAGGTTGGCGGCGAGCCCGCCGCCGGTGACGTGGCTCAGGGCGTGCACGTCGACGCCGTCGGCGGCGATGAGCTCGAGCAGGGGCTTGGTGTAGATGCGGGTCGGCTCGAGCAGCTCCTCGCCCAGGGTGCGACCGAAGTCGTCGACGTGACGGTCGAGCTCCCAGCCGGCGCTGGCGACGACGCGGCGCACGAGGCTGTAGCCGTTGCTGTGCAGGCCACTGCTGGCCAGCGCCACCACGACGTCACCGTCGGCGACGCGCTGCGGACCCAGCACGGCGGCATACTCGACGACGCCGGTCGCGGCGCCGGCGACGTCGTACTCGTCGGGCTCGAGCAGGCCGGGGTGCTCGGCGGTCTCGCCGCCGACGAGGGCGACCCCCGCCTCCTCGCACGCGCGGGCGATACCGCCGACGATGGCGGCGATGCGCTCGGGCACGACCTTGCCGGTGGCGATGTAGTCGGTCATGAAGAGCGGCTCGGCGCCGCACACGACGATGTCGTCGACGACCATGCCGACGAGGTCGAAGCCGATCGTGTCGTGGATGTCGAGGGCCTGCGCGATGGCGACCTTGGTGCCGACGCCGTCGGTGCTCGTGGCGAGGACGGGTCGTGTCATCCGGGCGATCGCGCTGGCGTCGAACATGCCCGCGAAGCCGCCGAGGCCGCCGAGCACCTCGGGGCGGGTCGCGCGCCGCACCGACGCCTTCATCAGCTCGACGGCCTTGTCACCCGCCTCGACATCGACTCCGGCGGAGGCATAGGTGATGGGGGCGTCGCTCACGCGCCCCAGCCTACCGGCGACGCGCACTCCCCCCGCGTCGCGGTTCGCTCCGCCCCGGTTCGAGGTATCCGGCGACTGAATGCGGTCGCCAATCACCTCGACCCCGATGTCCACACCCCCTTCGGCTGCGATTGAGTGTCCTCAGGGCAGCGGCTCGCCGTCGCGCCGAGTGCAACCACTCGCGCACGCTCAGCCTCATGCGAGGACCCGAACGGCGCGAGCTCGCGCGCACCGCTGCGATAACGACCGACGGCGTGACCTCGCGCGACGCCCTGCTTGCGCTTGGCCTCACCCATGTGGACGTCCGGACCGAGGTCGCCGCCGGACGGTGGAGGTGTCACGGCCTACAGACGGTGGCTCTGCACTGCGGACCCATTGGGGTGGACGCCCTCCGGTGGCAGGCAATCTGGGAGACAGGTGCCAGCGTGGCGGCGCTCGACGGGGTCACAGCCCTCCAAGTGGCCGGACTCCGCAACTACGTCGACGGGGAGGTGCACGTGTCTGTCATCCACACGGCGCGTCGGTAAAGCACCTACCGGGCGTCCAGTTGCACAAGGTGATCCGGCGGCTGCCTGACGAGCTCGCGCCGTTCGGCCCACCACAGACCAGGCCGGCCGTGGCTGCAGCTCCGTGCGGCGTCCTGGGCGGTCTCGGACCGTCAAGCCGCGCTCGTCCTGCTCATGACGGTGCAGCAGCGACTGGCAACGCCTCAACACCTGTTGGAGGGTCAGCGCGCGGATGCCAGGCCGCCGCCGTCGGGGCTTCGTGCGACGCGTTCTGCTCGATGCGGCCGACGGCGTGCAGTCGCTGGGCGAGCTCGACTTCGCGCGGATGTGCCGGGCACGCGGACTGCCCGGAGCCCGTCCAGACAGGTGGTGCGCCGAGGGCCCGCGAGGCCGCATCTACCTCGATGTGCGCTGGGAGGCGCTCGACCTCGTGGTCGAGATCGACGGGGCCCAGCACCGCGAAGGACTCAACGTGACGGCGGACAACCTGAGCCGCAACGCCGTGACACTCCAGAACGACCGCGTGCTGCGCATCGACCTCATCGGGCTACGGCTCTACGAGGACGAGTACCTGCGGCAGGTCGCACTCGGGTCTGCGCACTGACGGATTCGAGGTGATCGGCGACCGGATATGGTCGGCCATCACCTCGACGGAGCCGCCGGCGAGGTGCTGGGTCAGGGGTGCTGGAGGGCGTTCTCGCCGCCGAGGCCGACCCCGAGGCTGACGCCCTCGACGTCGACGGAGCGGTCGTGGCCGGTGCGGACCGTCAGCGGCAGCGTCTCGAGGACGTGCTTGCCGATCCGGCCGTCCTCGGGCAGCTCGATCGGGTAGCGGCCGGTGAAGCACGCCGAGCACAGCTCGTCGGCGGGCTGGTTCGTCGCGCCGATCATGCCCTCCTCGGAGATGTAGCCGAGCGAGTCGGCGCCGATCGAGGCGCGGATCTCCTCGACCTTGAGCCCGGTGGCGATGAGCTCGGCCCGCGTCGCGAAGTCGATGCCGTAGAAGCACGGCCACTGCACCGGCGGCGAGCTGATGCGCACGTGCACCTCGGCCGCGCCCGACTCGCGGAGCATCCGGATCTGCGCGCGCTGGGTGTTGCCGCGCACGATCGAGTCGTCGACGACGACGAGGCGCTTGCCGCGGATCGTGTGCTCGAGCGGGTTGAGCTTGAGCCGGATGCCGAGCTGGCGCAGCGTCTGCGACGGCTGGATGAAGGTGCGCCCGACGTAGGCGTTCTTGACGAAGCCCTGGCCGAACGGGATGCCCGACTCCTGCGAATAGCCAACGGCCGCAGGCACGCCCGACTCGGGGACACCGATGACGAGGTCGGCGTCGACGGGGTGCTCGCGGGCGAGGACCCGGCCCATCTCGACGCGCGCCTCGTGGACGACCCGGCCGCGGATGACGGCGTCGGGGCGGGCGAGGTAGACGTACTCGAAGACGCAGCCCTTGGGCTGCGGCTCGGCGAACCGGTGCGAGCGCAGGCCGTCCTCGTCGATGACGATGAGCTCGCCGGGCTCGACCTCGCGGATGACGGACGCGCCGATCGTCTGCAGCGCCGCGGTCTCGGAGGCGACGACCCAGCCCCGCTCGAGGCGGCCGAGCGCGAGGGGACGCACGCCCCACGGGTCGCGGGCGGCATACAGCGTCGTCTCGTCCATGAAGACGAAGGAGAAGGCGCCGCGCAGCTTGGGCAGCAGCTCGAGGGCGGCCTGCTCGGGGGTGCGGTCCTCGTCGGCGGCGAGCAGCGTCGTGACGAGCGCGGTGTCGGAGGTGTTGCCGCGGGCGAGCTCGCCGGTGATGCGGGCGCCGCCGAAGTGCTCGTCGACGAGGGCCTTGAGCTCGACGGTGTTGATGAGGTTGCCGTTGTGGGCGAGCGCGAGCGTGCTGTGGCCGGTGCCGCCGAGCGTCGGCTGGGCGTTCTCCCACGTGGAGCCGCCGGTCGTCGAGTAGCGCGTGTGGCCGATCGCGATGTGGCCGCGGAGCGAGCTGAGCGCGGTCTCGTCGAAGACCTGCGAGACGAGGCCCATGTCCTTGTAGACGAGGATCTTCTCGCCGTCACCGGTCGCGATGCCGGCCGACTCCTGCCCGCGGTGCTGCAGCGCATAGAGCCCGAAGTACGTCAGCTTCGCGACGTCCTCTCCGGGAGCCCAGACGCCGAAGACCCCGCAGGCGTCCTGCGGGCCCTTCTCGCCGGGGATGAGGTCATGGTTCAAACGACCGTCGCCACGTGCCACGCCGCCAGTCTCCCACACGCCGGCGCGGTCAGTCCGTCCGGCGGTTCAGCGGCGCGCAGCGGCAGCTCGGCGAGCACCTCGTAGCGCGGCCGACGCCCGCGCCCCTCGCCGAGGTGCGACTCCACGAGCGCGAGGTGCGTCGACCCGCCAGGCCGGCCCCTCCCAGGCGTCGAGCGCGCGGATCCACCGGGTCGCCTCCGTCGGCCGGTGGAAGCGGCCGAGCGTGACGTGCGGGTGGAAGCGCGTGCCGTCGGGCGTCGCGCCCACCGAGCTCGACGCATTGCGTATGCCGCCCGCCACCGCCACGAGGTCACCGCGCACCTGCTCGACGCCCGCCCAGAGGACGCGGGCGGCATACGGGTTCGGGAAGGCGCCGGCTCCGGCGAGGCGCAGGACGAGCGGGTCGCGCGCGTGCTGCGGAGCGGGCGAGCGCCTCGGTGAGGTCGTCGAGGCGTCGCTCGGGGACGGCGCCGAGGAAGGCGAGGGTGACGTGCCACTGGTGGCGGTCGGTCCAGCGGATCTCGGGGCCGGCCTCGCGCCGCGGCTCGAGGTGCTCCTCGAGGTCGTCGAGCACGTCGTCGGGCGGGACGACGGCGACGAAGAGCCTCATGGCTGCGATCGCGGCGCCGGAGGCGATGAGGGCGTCGACGTCGTCGATGCCCCACGCCGCGAGGGCCGCTGCGGGTGTCGGCACCCGGGCGTGGAGGGCGGGGCGCCGAGCGCGGCGGGGGTGCGGGAGAAGCGCGGCGCGGGGGCCGGCTGGACGACGCCGTGGTGCTCGACGTAGGTGCCGCGGGCGGCGAGGTGCGGGTGCGCGGGCGCCTCGGCGTAGCTGAGCACCGGCTCGACGCACGCGTCGGTGCCCTCGAGGAGGGCGGTCCACTCGTCGCGGGTCCGGGTGCGGAAGGTGTCGGCGAGCAGGGCGCGCAGGGCGGGCCACTGGCGCGGGGTCGAGGCGGTCGGGCGCGGCGTCGGTGAGGTCGAGCAGGCGCAGCAGCTCGGCGTAGAAGGCGCGGCTCGAGCGGGCCGACGGCGAGCCAGCCGCCGTCGCTCGTCTCGTAGACGTCGTAGAAGGGGGCGCCGGTGTCGAGGAGGTTGGTGCCGCGCCGGTCGGACCACAGGCCGGCCGAGACGAGCCCGACGACGAGCGAGGAGAGGTGGGCCGTGCCGTCGACGATGGCGGCGTCGACGACCTGGCCGCGGCCGCTCGTGCGGGCCTCGAGCAGCGCGGCGAGCACGCCGACGACGAGGTAGAGCGCGCCGCCGCCGAAGTCGCCGACGAGGTTGACCGGCACCTGGGGTGGTCCGCCGGCCCGGCCGATGGCGTGCAGGGCGCCGGTGATGGCGACGTAGCCGATGTCGTGACCGGCCGCCTGCGCGAGCGGGCCGTCCTGGCCCCAGCCGGTCATCCGGCCGTAGACGAGCCGCGGGTTGCGGGCGAGACAGTCGTCGGGGCCGAGGCCGAGCCGCTCGGCGACGCCGGGGCGGTAGCCCTCGAGGAGGACGTCGGCCTGCTCGACGAGGGCGAGCGCGGTCGCGAGCCCGTCGGGGTGCTTGAGGTCGAGGACGACGGAGGGGCGACCGCGGCGCAGCAGGTCGGCCTCGGGCGGCAGCGGCACCGGCAGCGAGGGCTCACCGGGCCGGTCGACGCCGGATGACGTCGGCGCCGAGGTCGGCGAGGAGCATCGCCGCGAAGGGCGCGGGACCGATGCCGGCGAGCTCGACGACGCGCACGCCGGCGAGCGGCCCCGGGCGCGCCGAGCCGTCGCCGACCGCCGGCGGTCACGGCTGGTCGCGACCGGAGCGGTCGAGGAGGATGCCGAGCACGCCGGCCAGCCCGGTGCCGAGGAAGGCACCGAGGGCGCCGATGTAGAGCGCGCCGGTGGTCGTCGTGTAGCCCTGGACCTCGTCGCCCACGATCGAGATGACGGCGCCGACGATGAAGCCGAGGACGGCGCCCGTGATGAGGAAGCGCTTGAAGTTCGGGATGCGGGGACGCTCGGAGCGCGTGCGGCGGCGTGGTCGGCGAGGGCTGGGTCACGGGTCAAGCCTAAGCGAGGCGAGCGGCAGCAGGCCGTCGAGGTGGGCCCGCTGGCCGCTGGCCCGCACGAGCGCACCCGCCGATGGCCGCCTCCCACGTCAGGTCGCCGACCGCGAGGCGCAGCCACGTCGCCGCGTCGGTCTCGATGACGTTGGGCGGCGTGCCGCGCGTGTGCACCGGCCCCTCGATGCACTGCACGGCGCCGTGCGGCGGCACCCGCACCTCCACCGTGCGGCCGGGTGCGATGGTCGCGAGCTCCTCGAGCGTGTAGCGGACGGCGGTGGCGGTGGTGCGGCGGTCGGCCGCCCAGCCGGCCGCGCGGCACGCCTCGAGGGCGGCGTGTCCCTCGGCGACAGGGGTACGGCGGCGGGGCGGCATACCTCGCAGGTTATCGGCGCCCACCGACGGCGCGGGCACGCCGCCGCCTCAGCGCAGCCGCGGGATGACGTCGGCGGCGACCTCGTCGAGGACGTCGCGGGTGCCGCGGAACGGCTCGGTCGCGCGCGGCCAGTGGGTGATGACGTCGGTGAAGCCGAGGCCCGCAGCGCGACCGACGGCGTCCTCGAACACGGCGGCGCTCGTCAGCGAGAAGGTCGGCGCGGAGTCGAGGTTGAGGTAGCGCGCGAAGGCGCTCGCCTCACGACCGGCCGCCTCGAGCGCCTCGTCGACCCGGCGGCTGTGGCCGGCCACGAGGGCCCACCACTCCTCGTCGGTGTCGGCGTTGCCTCCGTAGGTCATCCAGCCGTCGCCGCGCTCGACCGCGAGGTCGATCGACCTCGGGCCGTTGGCCGCGATGATGAGCGGCACGTCGTTGCCGGCGTCGCCGGCGCCGCGGACGGGGCCGGGCAGGGTGCGCACGTCGCGGGCGGCGTAGAAGCGGCCGTCGGCCGTGACGTGGTCCTCGCGTCAGGAGCCGGTCGAGCAGGCGGGTGAACTCGTGGAACCGGGCGACCCGGTCGCGGAGCGGCAGGTCCTCGCCCATGATGCGTGCGTCGATGTCGCCGCCGGAGCCGATGCCGAGGAGGAAGCGGCCGCCCGAGATGTCGTGGAGGGCCAGCACCTCGCGCATGAGCTGCACCGGGTGGTGGTTGTTGGGCGAGGAGACGAAGGTGCCGAGGCCGATGCGCTCGGTGACGGCGGCCGCCGCGGCGAGCGTCGGCACCGCGCCGAACCACGGCGACTCGGGCAGGCCGCCCCACGTCACGTGGTCGAAGGTCCACGCGTGGTCGAAGCCCATCTGCTCGGCCTCGCGCCACATCGGCTCGGCCTGCGGCCACGGGTGCTCGGGCAGGATCGTGAGACCGAATCGCATGCCCCGACGGTAGTCCCGAACCGCTGTCGCCGGCGGTACCGGGTCGTAGCGTCGGAGAGGACAACCCGCACCCGCCGAAGGAGCCGCCATGTCCAATCTCGTCGTCCACTTCGAGATCCACGGCTCGGACCCCGAGCGCCTCGCCGACTTCTACGGCCGGCTGCTCGGCTGGTCCTTCCAGCAGTTCGGCGACATGCCCTACTGGGCCATCGACACCGGCGACGAGGCGGCGAGGCAGGGAGGCGTCGGCCACGGCATCAACGGCGGCCTGACGCAGCGCCAGGGCCCCGGACCCGAGGTCGGCGGGCGCCGTCAACGGCGCCAACCTCGTCATCGCCGTCGACGACGTCGACGGCCTCTACGCCCAGGGCCTCGAGCTCGGCGGGTCCGAGGCCCTCGCTCCGGCCGACATGCCGGGCGTCGGGCGCCTCGCCTACCTCCACGACCCCGACGGCAACGTCTTCGGCCTCATCTCGCCGGTCCTGTCCGACGGCACCACCGCGATGGGGTCCTGACGCCCGCAGCCTCCTACGCTGGTCGCGTGACGCCCGACCCCGCGCCGACGCCCGCGCCGACGCCGCACCGCACGTCTCGCTCGAGTGGGACGAGCGAGGCGGCGTCACGGTGCACATGGACGGCTCACCGCAGTCGCACGTGCAGCCCGACGACCCCACGCTGCTCGTCTTCGAGTACGTCCAGCACCTCGCCCTCGCCATCGACGCCATGACGCCCGCCGCCGGGTCCGCTGGGCGTCACGCACGTCGGCGGCGCCGGCCTCACCCTGCCCCGCTGGGTCGAGGCCACCCGTCCGGGGTCCCCGCAGATCGTCCTCGAGCCTGACGAGGCCCTCACCGACCTCGTGCGCCGCGAGGTCCCGCTCCCCCGGCGCCACCGCATCCGCGTGCGCCCGGTCGACGGGCTGACCGGGGTCCGCGCCCTCAAGGACGACTCGGCCGACGTCGTCGTCACGGATGCCTACGCGGGAGGGCGGGTGCCCGCGGAGCTCGTCGGGACGGCATACGCTCCACGAGGTCGCGCGGGTGCTCAAGCCGACCGGGACGGCCCTCTGGAACCTGGCGGACGAACCCGGGATGCGTTGGGTCGCAAGGGTCGTCGCGACGGTGGCCACCTCGCTGCCGCACGTCGCCGTGATCGCGACCCACGAGGTGCTCAAGGGCCGGCGTTTCGGCAACTCGGTGCTCGTCGCGAGCGCCGCCCCGCTGTCGGCCGAGGCGTTGCGTCGCGACGTCGCCCGAGCGAACCTGCCGACCGGGCTGCGCGAGGGAGCTGCCCTCTCGCGGCTGCTCGCGGGATCAAAACCCTTCGACGAGAAGGGAATGCAGAGCCCGCCACCTCCCGAGGCCGGGAGGTGGCGGGCGCGCTGAGCCTGCTGGGACCGCTGGGTGGGACCTCGGGGTGGGACCGCCTGCTGGGGACCGTCAGCCGCCGAAGACCGCGGGCAGCGTGAACTCGTGGGCCGACTTCATCTCGGCCACGGAGAGCGCGAAGTGGCCGACGACGTCGAGGTCGCGTCCACCTGTGACGCCGATCCGGGCGTGCGGCACGTCGCCGAGCATCGCCTCGAACTCGACGGCGCGCCCCGCCGGCACCGCGACGAGCGCGCGGGCGCTCGACTCGGAGAAGAGCGCCGTGAACGCGTCGAGCGGGTTGCCCTCGGCGTCGGCGCCGACCCGGTCGAGGCCGTCGATCGTCACGCCGACACCGTGGCGCATGCACGCCTCGGCGAGCGCGATGGCAAGGCCACCCTCGGAGAGGTCGTGGGCCGCCTCGACGACACCGGTGCGGGCGGCTTCGACGAGGACCCGGCCGAGCGCCTGCTCGGCCGCCAGGTCGACCTTCGGCGGCAGGCCACCGAGGTGCTTGTGGACGACGTGCGCCCACTCGGACCCGTCCAGCTCGTCACGGGTCGTGCCGAGGAGGTAGACGTGCGCGTCGTCGCTGCGGAAGCCGGAACCGGACCGCTTGGACACGTCGTCCATGACCCCGAGCACGCCGATGACGGGCGTCGGGTGGATCGCGACGTCACCGGTCTGGTTGTAGAACGACACGTTGCCGCCCGTGACGGGGATGCCGAGGAACTTGCAGCCCTCCGCGATGCCGCGGATCGCCTCGCGGAACTGCCACATGACGCCCGGGTCCTCCGGCGAGCCGAAGTTGAGGCAGTCGGTGACGGCGAGCGGCGCCGCCCCGGCCGTCGCCACGTTGCGGTAGGCCTCGGCGAGCGCGAGCTGCGCGCCGGCATACGGGTCGAGCTTGGCGAAGCGGCCGTTGCAGTCGGTGGACACGGCGACGCCGCGTCCCGTCTCCTCGTCGACGCGCACGACGCCCGAGTCGTCGGGCTGGGCGAGCGCGGTGTTGCCGAGGACGTAGCGGTCGTACTGGTCGGTGATCCACGACTTGTCGCAGAGGTTGGGCGAGCCGAGCAGCGTCAGCAGCTGGGCCCGGATCTCCTCTCCCGACTCGGGCTTGGCCAGCTCGGCCGCGCCGGACGCGTTGAGCTGGTCGAGGTATGCCGGCCGGGCCAGCGGGCGGTCGTACGTCGGGCCCTCGTGGGCGACCGAGCGCGGCGGCACGTCGACGATGACCTCGCCGTGCCAGGTGATGACGAGGTGGTCGCCGTCGGTGACCTCGCCGATGACGGTGGCCTCGACGTCCCACGTGTCGGTGATGGCCATGAACTGCTCGAGGTGCTTCGGCTCGACGACGGCCATCATGCGTTCCTGCGACTCCGACATGAGGATCTCCTGCGGCTGCAGGCTCGCGTCGCGCAGGGGGACGAGGTCGAGCTCGACCTGCATGCCGCCGTCGCCGTTGGAGGCGAGCTCGCTGGTGGCACAGGAGAGTCCGGCGCCGCCGAGGTCCTGGATGCCGTCGACGACACCCGCCTTGTAGAGGTCGAGGCAGCACTCGATGAGCACCTTCTCGGCGAACGGGTCGCCGACCTGGACGGCCGGGCGCTTGGTCGGGCCGCCCTCGTCGAAGGTCTCGGAGGCGAGCACCGAGACGCCGCCGATGCCGTCGCCGCCGGTCCTGGCGCCGAAGAGGATGACCTTGTTTCCGACACCGGACGCCTTGGCGAGGTGGATGTCCTCGACGCGCATCGCGCCGACGCAGAGGGCATTGACGAGCGGGTTGCCCTGGTAGCAGTCGTCGAAGACGACCTCGCCGCCGATGTTGGGCAGGCCGATGCAGTTGCCGTAGCCACCGACGCCCGCGACGACGCCGGGCAGGACGCGCTGGGTGTCGGGGTGGTGCAGGTTGCCGAAGCGGAGCGGGTCCATGACGGCGATCGGGCGGGCCCCCATCGACATGATGTCGCGGATGATGCCGCCCACACCGGTCGCGGCGCCCTGGTAGGGCTCGACGTAGGACGGGTGGTTGTGCGACTCGACCTTGAAGGTCACCGCCCAGCCGTCGCCGATGTCGACGACGCCGGCGTTCTCACCGATGCCGACGAGGAGCTTCTCGCGCATCTCGTCGGTGGTGTTCTCGCCCCACAGCTTGAAGTGGATCTTGCTCGACTTGTAGGAGCAGTGCTCGCTCCACATGACGGAGTACATCGCGAGCTCGGCGATCGTCGGGCGACGCCCGATGATCTCCCGGATGTTGGCGTACTCGTCTGGCTTGAGGCCGAGCTCGGCCCACGGCTGCTCGACGTCGGGCGTCGACGACGCGTGCTCGACGGTGTCGAGCTGGGGCTTGCTTGCGATGTCGGTCATGCGGTGGCCGCGCTCTCGAGGGTCTGCTTGATGATCGAGGTGAAGAACCCGCGACCGTCGAGGCTCGGGCCGTAGCCCTGCTCGACCGCGTGCTCGGGGTGCGGCATGAGGCCGACGACGTTGCCGCGCTCGTTGGTGATGCCCGCGATGTGGCGGTAGGAGCCGTTGGGGTTGCGGCCCTGCGCGTCGGGCACGTAGCGGAAGACGACGCGCCCCTCGCCCTCGAGCCTGTCGAGCGTCTTCTCGTCGGCGACGAAACCGCCCTCGCCGTTCTTGAGGACGATCGTGATCTCCTGTCCGGCCTCGAAGTCGGAGGTCCACGCGGTCGAGGCGTTCTCGACGACGAGCCGCTGGTCGACGCAGTTGAACTTGCGGTGGTCGTTGCGGATCAGCGCGCCGGGCAGCAGGTGGCTCTCGGTGAGCACCTGGAAGCCGTTGCAGATGCCGAGGACGGGCAGGCCCCCCTGGGCCGCCGGCACGAGCGCCTCCATGACCGGGGAGAAGCGGGCGATGGCGCCGCAGCGCAGGTAGTCGCCGTAGGAGAAGCCGCCGGGGAGGATGACCGCGTCGACGCCTCGGAGGTCCGCGTCGCCGTGCCAGAGCGGGACGGCCTCGCCGCCGCACTCGCGGACGGCACGCGCCGCGTCACGGTCGTCGAGCGAGCCGGGGAACGTGACGACGCCGACCTTCACTGCGCGTCGTCCCCCGACTCGCCGGCGGCCTCCGCGTCGCCGGCGTCGTCGGCGTCGTCGGTGTCGCCGGTGTCGCCGATGTCGCCGGTCTCGCCGTTCTCGTCCACCGCGTCGTCGAGCACGCGCACGGAGACGACGTCCTCGATGACGGGGTTGGACAGGAGCGTCTCGGCCGCCTCGCGGGCCGCGGTGAGGTGCTCGTCCGTCACGTCACCGTCGACGGTGAGCACGAAGCGCTTGCCCTGGCGGACGTCCGTGAACCCGCCCGAACCCGAGCCGCGGGAGGGCGCCGTTGACGGCCTGTCCCTGGGGGTCGAGGATCTCGGGCTTGAGCATGACGTCGACGACGATGCTTCCCATCAGTGGTGGTTCTCCCTGCGCTGGATGGGCGATGGTGGCGTCCCGAGGGACGGCCCGAGTCTATCGGGCGCCACGGCGGCGTCAGGACAAACGTCTCAGCGCGACTGGAGGGCGTCGAGAGCCACGGCCATGGCCATGCCGACGCGCCAGTCGATCGGCCTGCCGTCCGCGAGCGCGGGGAGCGTCACGCGGTACACGTCCCTGATGCCGGCCCGCTTCGTCGAGCTGAGCGCGAGCGACCCGTCGGGGGCGACGAAGTCGAAGTGGAAGAGGAAGGGCCCGGGAAGTCGCCGACGACCGGGATGACCTCCCACAGCCGGCGCCCGACGGCGACCTTGGCGTTGCGCTCCTGCCCGATCGAGCTCGCGCCCGTCGGGCAGCCCGAGCGTCCACGTGGAGGTGACGAGCGAGGCCTTGAAGTGCTTCTTGAACCAGCCGATGGGCTGCCCCTGGCTGTCGGTGACGTCGTAGGTCGATCCGAGGTCGAGGCGCCTGCGGGCCTTGAACCCGAAGAGCGGGTGCTGCTTGGCGGCGTCGGTGTAGAAGGTGACCTGCTCCTTGGCGGCCATCCGCTTCTGCTCGGCGAAGCACAGCAGACCGAGCTCCTTGCCGTTGTCGTCGGCGCGGATGATCTCGTAGCGGTTGACCATCATCGTGAGCTGCTGGCGGAGCACGTAACGCTCGGCGGGGCCCTCGGAGATCGCGTCGGCGACCGGCTCGGTCATGCCGACAGCGTATGCCGGGTGGCAGGGTTGGCCGGGTGACCCACCGCGTGCGCCCGGCCAGTCCCGAGGACCTCCCGGCGCTGCCCATCATCGAGGAGGCGGCTGACGCACTCTTCGCCGAGCACGGCGTCGGCCCGCTCCCCCCGGGGCATCGCACGTCGACGACCTCGGGAGGGCGGCATACGTCCTCGTCGCTGGAGACCCGGTCGTCGGCTTCGCACGGTTGGAACGCGTCGATGGCGAGGCGCACCTCGAGCAGCTGTCCGTGCACCCGTCGGCGACCCGCCGGGGCCTCGGCGCGGCCCTGCTCGACGCGGCGGCCGAGTGGGCGGCGCGGAGCGGGCACGAGGCGCTGACGCTGTGCACGTTCGCCGACGTGCCGTGGAACGCGCCCTTCTACGAGCGGCACGGCTTCGTCGAGGTCACCGAGCTCGGCCCCGGCCTGCAGGCACTGCGCGACACCGAGCGTCGGCTCGGGCTGGACGCCGCTGGTCGACGCGTCGTCATGCGCCGCGGCGTGGGCCCGTCGGCCGTGCTCGCTGATCTCACCTCGGCGCTCGTGGTCGCGCTCGGCGCAGACCTGCTCGGTCTCCACGTGCACGGTTCGCTCGTGGCAGGGGACTTCACGCCCGCGCGCAGCGACCTCGACGTGCTCGCCGTCGTCACGCGCCCGCCGGACGACGCGATGCTCACTGCCGTGGCGCCGGTGCACGCGGAGCTCGCCCGGCGCCACCCCGCGTGGCGCGGTCGGGTGGAGGTCGAGACGGTGGCGCGCTCGACCGTGGAGGCGTTCGTGGCGGGGGTCGGCACGGTCGCCGGTGAGGGCCCCGACGCGATCATGCGCATCAGTCCGGGCGAGGAGCTGCACCTCCTGCCGGCGACGCCGCACCGCGTCCTCACGTGGTCGACCGTCCGTGAGAAGGGACGTGCGCTCGTGGGCCCTCCGGCGCAGACGGTCCTGCCCGCGATCCCTCCCCGCCTGGCGCGGGCGGCCCTGCTCGACCACGTGCGTGACTGGCCGACGTGGGTCGAGGACATGCGCCAGGTCGGAGGTCAGTCCTACTCGGTGCTGTCGCTCTGCCGCGCCTGGTGCGCCGTGGTGGAGGGCGAGCAGCTGTCGAAACGGGGCGCGGCCGACCGGTTCGCCGCGGCACGGCCCGACGACGCCGAGCTCGTCCGGTGGGCTCGGGACTGGTGGTACGCGGCCGGCTCCGACGACGAGCCCGGTCGCCGTGCGGAGGTCCGGGACTTCGTGACCCGAACGAGCCGGGACGTGCTGAAGCCGGCCACTGACAGCGCCGGCGGCCACGGAAGCGCGGACCTGAAGCGATCCTCACACTGACCGCCGACATTGCTGCCGCTTCACGGATTTCACTGGGCCGCAACACATTTGGCTGTGGGTAACTCTTGTGACGGCCCGCGAGTCCGCATAGAATCGAACACATGATCGAAGAGCTTCGGAGTACCGGTGGCAGGACGCGGCGGCCGCGCCGACGACCTCACCGCGGTCGCCGCCCTGGCTGCCGAGCTCGCCTCGATCGAGGTCCGATCCTTCGACGACGCGGAGCTCATCGAGGCCCTGGCGACTCTCGAGCGCACCAAGGCGGCCTGCGCCGCTGCGCAGGTCAGGCTCACGGAGCGCTTCGTCGATTCCCAGGCGGAGGCGGCCGGGCGGCTCCGTGCCGAGGCTCAGTCGTGCTCCGACGCAGGCGATTTCGACGGCTGGGTCCTCGCCCGCGACCGGGCCCGCGCCCTGGAGCTCGAGCCAGACGCCCCTGCAGCCCGCGACAGCCAGCGCGCCTCTCGGTCAGCGCGGCGGGTGATGCTCTCGCGCACCGGAGTCTCGGCGCAGGTCGGCCTCGCCCGCCACGAGTCGCCCAGCCGTGGCGCCCGACTCGCGAACGCTGCCGTGAGCCTCGTCCGGCACCTCCCCCACACCCTCGCCGCCCTGTCGGTCGGGGCGGTCAACGAGCGCCGCGCCGAGCTCGTCGTCCGCGCCACGAGCCACCTCGACCCAACATTGCGCACCCGAGTCGACGCCGAGGTCGTCGGCGCCCACCTCGATCCTGACGACCCGACGGCGGGTGTCGGGTCGTGGGGCGACCGCGAGCTCGAGCGTCGGGTGCGGGCCTGCGCCGACCGGCTCGACGCCCAGGCCGCCGTCGAGCGGTGCCGCCTCGCCGAGGCCGAGCGCCGCGTGAGCATCCGACCCGTGCCCGACGCGATGGCCCTCGTCTCCGCCTGGCTGCCCGTCGCCCAGGCGGTCGCCGTGCATGCCGCCCTGAGTCGGGCTGCCCTGTCCGCCAAGGCTGCTGGTGACGACCGGTGCAAGGGTCAGGTCATGGCCGACACCCTCGTCGAGCTCGTCACGGGGCAAGCCCGGGCCGACGCCGTCCCGGTCGAGGTCCAGCTCGTCATGACCGACCGCGCCCTCATCGAGGGTGACGACACCCCGGCTCACGTGCCCGGCTACGGCCCGGTTCCGGCCGGCTTGGCCCGCGGTCTGGTCGCGCGTGATCAGGGCGCGGCTCCGAGCACCGCAGCCGTCGCGGCCGCCGGCCGAACCGCGGGAGGACTGCCGGACCCAGCCGAGAGCGGACCGCCCGAAGAGGCGCGAGTGTGGCTGCGTCGGCTCTTCACTCATCCGTCCACGGGCACGCTCGTCGCGATGGACAGCGGGCGCCGCCTGTTCCCGGCCGGCCTGCGGCGTTTCGTGGTCGCGCGCGACGGCACCTGCCGCACGCCGTGGTGCGATGCCGCCATCGCTCACGCGGATCACGTCGCTCCGTACGCCGAGGGCGGCACGACGAGCGCAGCCAACGGCCAGGGGCTGTGCGTGCGCTGCAACCTCGTCAAGGAGGCCCCCGGCTGGCAGTCAGAGGTGGTGCACCCGGGGCCGCTGATGCGGGACGGCACGCCACGCGAGCAGCGGGACGCGTCGCCGCTCACGCCGTGCCGAGTGCGGGTCGACTGCCGCACACGGTCCGCAGCACGACGCCGACGGGTCACTCCTTCCTGTCGACAGCACCGCCTGTCCTGCAGGGCGTCACACCGACCGCGCACGCACCTGCGGCCCGCCCAAGACGCGTTGCCCCGCGGATCGCAGTGATGGGCAACGGCATACGACTCGAGCTGTACCAGCGGCACGACGTGGAGGTCGAGCTCGCTGAGGCTGGATAGTGGCAGCCTGTCGCAACGATCGCGTCAGAAGGTCTCGCCGGTGAGGCGCTCGTAGGCCTCGACGTACTTCGCGCGCGTCTGCTCGACGACGTGGTCGGGCAGCTCCGGCGGCGGCCCGCCGGCCTTGCGGTCCCAGCCGGACTCGGCCGAGGTCAGCCAGTCGCGGACGAACTGCTTGTCGTAGGACGGCTGCGGGTGCCCCGGCTCCCAGAGGTCCGCGGGCCAGAAGCGCGACGAGTCCGGCGTCAGGACCTCGTCGGCGAGGACGAGGCCGCCGGTGCCGTCGGGCGAGATCCCGAACTCCACCTTGGTGTCGGCGATGAGGATGCCGCGCTCCGCGGCGATCTCGTTGCCGCGCGCGAGGATCGCCCGGGTCAGGCGCGACACCTCGGCCGCGACCTCGGCGCCGAGCTCGGCCTCGACCTCGTCGGGCGACATCGGCAGGTCGTGCTCGCCCACGGGCGCCTTGGTCGTCGGCGTGAAGACCGGCTCGGGCAGCTTCGACCCGTCGACGAGCCCCTCGGGCAGGACGACCCCCGACACGGAGCCCTTCTCGCGGTACTCCTCGAGGCCGCCCCCGGTGAGGTAGGCGCGGGCGATGGCCTCGACCTTGAGCATGTCGAGCTTGCGCACGAGCACGGCTCGCCCGGCCACGGCGTCGGGCACGTCGGTGGACAGCACGTGGTTGGGCACGAGGTCCGAGAGCTGGTCGAACCACCAGAGCGACAGCCGGGTCAGCACCGCGCCCTTGTCGGGGATCTCCGGCGACATCATCCAGTCGTAGGCCGAGAGCCGGTTCGAGGCGACGAGCAGCAGCTGGTCGGGGACGACCTGCCCGTCCGCGCCCGACGGGCGCGTAGAGGTCGCGCACCTTGCCGGAGTAGACGTGCGCGTAGCCGGGGAGGTCGAGCGTGCTCATCGTGCGTCTCCGATCGTGATGTCGCCGCGCTCGGCACGCAGCGCGATGTCGGTGCGGTGGTGCGAGCCGTCGAGCCCGATGACGGCGACGGCGTCGTAGGCCGCCTGCCTGGCCTTCGCCAGCGAGGGCGCCACCGCCACGACGTCGAGCACGCGCCCGCCGGCCGAGACGAGCACCCCGTCGCCGTCGAGGGCGGTGCCGGCGTGGAGCACGACGACGCCCGGCACCTCGGCCGCGGCGTCGAGTCCCGTGATGTGGTCCCCGGTGCGCGGGGCAGCGGGGTAGCCGGCCGAGGCGACGACCACGACGACGGCGTGGTCGTCGGACCAGCGGAGCCGGCCGAAGTCGGCGAGGCCACCGGTGGCGGCAGCGAGGAGCAGCT
This sequence comes from uncultured Actinomycetota bacterium, assembly GCA_963849965.1. Lineage (GTDB taxonomy): Bacteria > Actinomycetota > Actinomycetes > Actinomycetales > Dermatophilaceae > Terrabacter. The sequence goes on from CAWKJV010000007.1 coordinate 82,395, forward strand.
GGGCGAAGGGCGTCTCGAGCCGGGCGAGCGACGCCTGGCCGTCAGGGTCGCCGAAGCGCGCGTTGAACTCGATCACCCGCGGGCCGCGACGGCGTGAGGGCGAGGCCGACGTAGAGGACGCCGACGAAGGGCGTGCCACGGCGGCGCATCTCGTCGATGGTCGGCTGCGCCACGCGCCGGACGATCTCGTCGGCCAGGCCCGGCCGGCGCCCAGTCCAGCGGAGAGTAGGCGCCCATCCCACCGGTGTTGGGGCCGGCGTCGTCGTCACCGACGCGCTTGAAGTCCTGCGCGGGTGCGAGCGCGACGACGGTCTCGCCGTCGCTGATGCAGAAGACCGACACCTCGGGCCCGTCGAGGAACTCCTCGACGACGAGCCGGCCGTCGGGCTTGGCGAGACAGGCACGGGCGTGCTCGACGGCGACCTCGCGCGAGTCGGTGACGACGACGCCCTTGCCCGCGGCGAGCCCGTCGTCCTTGACGACGTGCGGGGCGCCGAGGGCGTCGAGGGCCGCCTCGACCTCGCTCCATCGTCGTGCACACGTGGGCCAGGGCGGTCGGCACGTCGGCCGCGGCCATGACCTCCTTGGCGAAGGACTTGCTGCCCTCGAGACGGGCCGCCTCCGCGGACGGCCCGAAGACGGCGAACCCGGCCTCACGGCATACGTCGGCGACGCCTGCGACGAGCGGTGCCTCGGGGCCCACGACGACGAGGTCGACCTCGTGCTCGCGCGCGAGGGCGGCGACCGCGTCCCCGTCGAGGATGTCGACGGGGACGCAGAGGGCGGTCGACGTCGATGCCCGGGTTGCCCGGCGCGGCGATGACCGCGTCGACCTCGGGATCGGCCGCGACGGCCTTGACGAGTGCGTGTTCACGGGCGCCTGAGCCGAGCACGAGGACCTTCACGGCGCCCAGCCTAGGGTGCGCCGAGGCGCGCCAGCAGGCCTGCCCGGACCGTGGGCCACTCGTCGACGAGGATCGAGTGCACCGCCGTGTCGCGCCACGTGCCGTCGGGCCGGCGCACGTCGCGACGGGTGACGCCCTCGAAGACCGCCCCCAGCTTGAGGATGGCCGCCCGCGACCGGGCGTTGATGACGTCGGTCTGGATCTTGACCCGCCCGAAGCCGCACGTCTCGAAGGCGTGCTCGAGGAGCAGGAGCTTGCTCTCCGGGTTGACCTGCGTGCCCCACCAGCGCGAGCCGTACATCGTCCACCCGAGGTGCACGTGCTCGCGTCCGGTGTCGACGTCACCGAGCGAGCTCGAGCCGACGACGGTGCCCGCCGGGCCGAGGTCGCCGTCGGCGACGAGCCTGATCGTGTATGCCGTCCGGCCCGTCCCGCGGTGCCGCGGGCCGCCGACCGCGGCCGCGACGAGCGCCTCGGTCTCGGCCACCGTCCGGTGGGGCTGCATCATCGCGAAACCCTGCTCGTAGCAGCGGGGGTCGGAGTAGACGGCGAAGAGTCCGGCGGCGTCGTCGCGGCCGTCGTCACGTCGAGCCGGACGAAGCGTCCGACGAGCGGCACGCCGGTTGGCGGGATACAGGCCTTGGTGGGCATGAAATGACAGTAGACTTGATGGTTCCCGCGCCGCCCGGGGCGTCCCTCAGAGTCCTTGGATGTCAGTGAGCACTTCGAACGCATCGTCACAGCGGACGCAGCGCGCCCGGTATCGCGCGACGCCTCGCCGCGTGTCGACCAAGAGCATGCCCGACGAGCTGGCCCGCGAGATCGCCGTCGAGCAGGCGCACGTCGACCGTGTCCACGAGGAGCTGGAGAAGGCCGGCGTGCGCGCCGACAGCGTCCAGGCCGAGGGCCTCGCCCGCAGCCAGTTCGGCCGTCAGGTCGAGGTCGGCGACGCCGAGGGGGCCGCCCTCTTCGAGCGCGACGCGCTGATGTTCCACGCCGCCAAGCGGCGCACCGCGCTCGACACCCAGTACGAGGGGCTCGTCTTCGGCCGCCTCGACATCGACCACGCCATGCTGCGCGCCGCGGCCGTCGACAGCAACGGTCACGGCAACAGCCACGGCAACGGCCAGCGCCCGCCGTCCGAGGCGACTGGCGGCGCCGGCAGCGCTGCCGGGGACGGCGACGCGCCGGCGGCGACCGCGAGGTCCGCTACATCGGGCGCCTCGGCGTCCGCGACGACGACTACGAGCCGCTCGTCATCGACTGGCGCGCACCGGCGGCGTCCGCCTTCTACCGGGCGACGCCGACCCAGCCGATGGGCGTGCTGCGCCGCCGCGTCCTGCGCAGCCGCGGCACCACCGTCATCGGCATCGAGGACGACCTCATGGTCCCCGAGGCCCCGGACGACCTCGTCGTCGTCGGCGACGGCGCCCTCATGGCGGCCCTGACCCGCAGCCGCGGCGAGCGCATGCGCGACATCGTCGCGACGATCCAGGCCCACCAGGACGAGGCGATCCGCGCCAGCGCCCGCGGCATCACCGAGATCACGGGCGGCCCGGGCACCGGCAAGACCGTCGTCGCGCTGCACCGCGCGGCCTACCTGCTCTACTCCGACCGGCGCCGCTTCGAGTCGGGCGGCATCCTCGTCGTCGGCCCGTCGGGCGCCTACACGGCCTACATCGAGCGGGTGCTGCCCGTCGCTCGGCGAGGACAGCGTCATCCTGCGCGCCCTCGGCGACGTCCTCGACGTCGTGCACACCGAGCGGCTCGACTCCCCCGCCGTCGCCCGGACTCAAGGGCTCGACCCGCATCCGCACGCTGCTCGGCGCCGCCGCCCGCGGCCGGGTGCCCGAGGCACCCGACCGAGTTCCGCGCCATGGTCGCCGGTCGCGCCGGTGCGGCTCGAGGCGCGCGAGCTCGACCGCGTCCGCTCGCAGGTGCTGCGCCAGCACCAGCGCAACACGGCGACGGCCGCGGCGCAGGCCGCGCTCGGCGAGGCCGCCTGGGCCTCGCTCGGCATCACCGGCGACCGCGACGCCAAGGCCGAGTTCCTCGACAAGTGGGAGGACCACCTCGACGTCGAGGCGTTCATGCAGGTGTGGTGGCCGCAGGTCGACCCGCGCGAGGTGCTGCTCTGGCTCGCGCGACCCCGAGCTGGTGCGACGCCACGCCCGCGGCACCCTTCGGGACGACGAGATCGAGCCCCTGGCCGCCTCGTTCCGCCATCGCCCTCGAGACCGGCACGTGGTCGGTGGCCGACGTCGCGCTCATCGACGACGTCGCCGCACGGCGTCGGCCCGGTGCAGGAGGCGCCCAAGGAGGAACGCGGCTTCTACGAGATCGAGGAGCTCGAGGACCTCAGCCAGTACGGCGTCACCGAGGTGCAGCCGGTCGTCAGCGCCGCTCGCGACGCGGGCGCACCGCTCGTCCTGACCGACCCGCGCGAGAAGCTCCTCGCCGGCCGCATCGGCAAGCCCGACGAGTACGCCCACGTCCTCGTCGACGAGGCCCAGGACCTCTCGCCCATGCAGTGGCGGATGATCGGCCGCCGAGGCAGGTACGCGTCGTGGACCGTCGTCGGTGACGCCGCCCAGGCCTCGTGGCCCGACGCCACCGAGGCCACCGCTGCGCGCGAGGAGGCCTTCGGCTCGCAGGCGCGCCAGCAGTTCCACATGGACACCAACTACCGCAACGCGCGCGAGATCTTCGACTACGCCGCCGAGGTCGTGCGGCGCGAGGTGCCCGACGCCGACATCCCGCAGGCGGTGCGCGAGACGGGGATCGACCCCGTCGAGGGCGCCCTCGGACCCGACGCCCTGGCGTCGACGCGGGAGGCGGTCGAGTCGCTGCTCGGCGCAGGTCGAAGGAGCGATCGCGGTCATCACCCCGTCGACCCACGCCGACCGGCTCGCTCCTGTGGCCGAGCTCGGCGGGGGACGCGTCCAGGTCATCGACCCGATGTCGACGAAGGGCCTCGAGTACGACGCGACCGTCGTGGTCGACCCCGACGAGATCACCCGTGAGTCACCCGGCGGCGTCCGTGTGCTCTACGTCGCGCTGACCCGCGCGGCGCACCGGATGACCGTTCTGTCCTGAGTCGCTCCATCCGGTCCCGTCTCGGTGGACTGCGCATGCGTCACACCGTTTTGCCCGGTCAGGCGGCCTGTGCGACAAGGTAAAGACTTGTTCAAAGATTCCGTGAATCATCGACTCGGTCCCGAACCGGCGGGATGATTGCTCCAACGTCAAGGCACGGGGACCCCCCTCCCCGCCGTCCTCTCCCCCCTGAGGCCCTTGGCGTCCGGCGAGGTCCCGCTCCCACAGATGGGCTCGCACCGGGCGAGGGACGAGATACGACCCCCCTGTATCTCGCCCCTCGCCCGTTCCATGTCCGAGCCCGCTGGCCGCATGGGACGTGCGTTTCCTGGGAGATGTCTGGGAAAGGACATCTCGCACGGTTCAAATCTTGTTCAAGCGACGGCAAACATTCTCCCCGCTCTCTGGCGCGCCAAGGCGCGACCGACAACTGTGGCGGCAGGTCATCCGACCGCCCTCGGGGGCACCACGGTAGCCAGGAGAACGCCTTGAAGAAGAGCTTCGTCACGACGACGGTCGCCACCGCAGCGATCGCCGCCACCGCGCTTGCGACGATCGCCACGAGCGGCGCGCAGGCAGCCACCCAGTCCGCCTCGGGAGCCGGCAACGACCGGGCCGCCGCAGCAGTCGCGGCCGCGAGGGCCCACGGGTCGGCCTTCGGCCTCGACCAGGACCAGGGCCTCACGACCCGCAGCGTCGCCACCGACAAGGACGGCACGACGCACGTGCGCTTCGACCGCACGTTCAAGGGCCTCCCCGTCGTCGGTGGCGACCTCGTCGTCCACACCGACAAGGCGGGCGCCTGGAAGGGCGTCGAACGCCGCGTCGACCTCGGTCCGCGTCGCCTCCACGACGCCGACCGTCGCCCCGGCCACGGCCGCCGCCACGGCGGCGCGCACGCGTCGACTACACCGTCAGCACGTCGAAGCCGACCCTCGCCGTCTACGCGATGGGCGGCCCGGCCCGCCTCGTCTGGAAGACCCAGGTCGACGGTGTCGGCGCGCACGGCGAGCCCGCCGGCACGGCGGTCTTCGTCGACGCCCGTTCGGGCGCCGTCGTCGACCACTGGGCCACCGAGATCAACGACGCCGGCACGGGCAACAGCCTCTACCTGGGCACCGTGACCCTGCAGACCACGCCGTCCGGCGGGCAGTGGCAGCTCATCGACGGCACGCGCGGCAGCGCCCGCACCGAGGACGGCAACAACGGCTCGACCTCCTCGACGACCGGGACGCTCTTCACCGACGCCGACAACGCGTGGGGCACCGGCTCGAACAGCAACCGCCAGACGGCCGCCGTCGACGCGGACTTCGGCGTCGGCGCGACGTGGGACTTCTACAAGAACACCTTCGGCCGCAACGGCATCAAGAACGACGGCAAGGGCGCTCGCAGCCTCGTGCACGTCGGCACCAACTGGGTCAACGCCTCGTGGAGCGACACGTGCTTCTGCATGCGCTACGGCGACGGTGACGGCGTCAGCTACGGTCCGCTCGTCTCGCTGGACGTGGCCGGCCACGAGATGACCCACGGCGTCACGTCGGCGACGGCCGGCCTGGCCTACCGCCGCGAGTCCGGTGGCCTCAACGAGTCGACCTCCGACGTCATGGGCACCATGGTCGAGTTCACCGCCAACACGACCGGCGACCCGGGCGACTACCTCATCGGCGAGCGCTTCGCCCTCGGCTCGGCCAAGCCGCTGCGCTACATGGACCAGCCGAGCAAGGACGGCGCATCGGCGAACTGCTGGAGCAAGAGCGTCGGCACCCTCGACGTGCACTACTCCTCCGGCGTCGGCAACCACGCCTTCTACCTGCTGTCCGAGGGCAGCGGCGCGAAGACGATCAACGGCGTCAGCTACAACAGCCCGACGTGCAACGGCTGCACGGTGACCGGCATCGGCCACGACGCGGCCGCGGCCATCTGGTACCGCGCGCTGACGACGTACTGGACCTCGTCGACGAACTACGCCGGCGCTCGCGCCGGGCATGCTCTCGGCCGCCAAGGACCTCTACGGCGCCGGCAGCACGCAGTACAACGCGACCGCCGCCGCCTGGTCGGCCGTCAGCGTCAACTGACGCCCCCCTGAAGTCGAGTGCCCACTTCCACACGCGTGGAAGTGGGCACTCGACTGCGGTCCGGCGTCGGGAAGCGGGCACTCGACCGGGTCTGCGTCGAGTGCTCAGTTCTCCACGGTGCTCAGTGGCCGAGGAGGGTGCGGACGCGGTCGGCGCCGACGGCGAGCAGCAGCGTCGGCAGCCGCGGGCCGGTGTCCTTGCCGACGAGCAGCCGGTAGACGAGGACGAAGAAGGCGCGCTGCGCGGCCGAGAGCTCCGGGTCCTTGACCTTGGCCTCGGGGTCGATGCCGCGCTGGATCTTGGGCACGCCGTAGACGAGGTGGGTCAGCCCGTCGAGCGACCAGTGCTCGTCGAGGCCGTCGACGAGCAGGCGCAGCGACTCCCGCTGCTGCTCGTCGAGGCTGCCGAGCAGCTCGGCGTCGGGCTCGGTGCGCACGATGGTGCGGTCCTCGGCGGGCACGTAGCCGAGCATCCAGCGCTCGGCGCAGTCGAGGCGCGGGCGCAGGTCGTCGGTCGAGCCGACGGGGTTGTCGGGGTCGAGCTCGCTGAGGATGCGGACGGCCTGCTCCTCGTCACCCTGGGTGACGTCGATGACCGACGCGATGGTCCGGAACGGCATCGGTCGCGGCGTCGTCGGCAGCGGACCGGCAGCCGTCGACGTGGCGCGCAGGTGCGCGGCGAGGTCGCCCGCCTGGGCCGAGCCGTCGGCGACCTTGCGGCCCAAGGCATCCCACTCGTCATAGAGCCGCTGCAGCTCCGGACCGAACGCGACGTCGAAGCTCTGGTTGGGCCGGCGACGGGCGTAGAGCCAGCGCAGCACCGGCGCCTCCATGACCTCGAGCGCGTCGGTCGGGATCGGCACGCCGCCCTTGCTCGAGCTCATCTTGGCCATGCCGGCGATGCCGACGAAGGCATACATCGGGCCGACGGGCCGCTCCCAGCCGAAGATCGGCGCGAGGTCCTTGCCGACGACGAAGCTGCTGCCCGGGCTCTGGTGGTCGACGCCGGACGGCTCGAACATCACGTGCTCGTGGCCCCAGCGCATGGGCCAGTCGACCTTCCACACGAGCTTGCCGTTGGTGAAGGTGTCGAGGTCGACGGTCTCGCTGTGGCCGCACTTCGTGCAGTCGTAGGTCAGCTCGTGGCTGTCGTCGTCGTAGGCCGTGACGGTCGTGAAGTCGGTGCCGCACGAGGAGCAGAAGGGCTTGAAGGGGTAGTAGCCGGCCTTGCCCTCGCTGCCGTCGTCCTCGGACGCCGCGCCGGAGCCGCGCTCGGCCTCGGTGGCCGCCGCCGCCTGCTCCTCGGTGAGCTTCGCCGCCTTGCCGCCGCCGCTTGCTTGCCGCCCTTGCCCTTGCCGGACGACTTCTGGCGCGCGGCCTCCACGGCCTCGAGCGTGCGGTACTGGTCGAGCACCTTGTCGATGGCGAAGCGCTCACGCATCGCGAGCAGCACCTGGTCGCGGTAGACGCCGGCGCGGTACTGCTCGGTCTGGCTGATCTGGCGCACCTCGATGCCGGTCGCCGCCATGGCCTCGAGCAGGGGCGCCTTGAAGTGGTCGGCCCAGCTCGCGTGCGGCGACCCGGCGGGCGGCGGCACGGACGTGAGCGGCATGCCGATGTACTGCTCCCACGAGTCGTCCACTCCCGCAAGGTTCTTCGGCACCCGGCGGAAGCGGTCGAAGTCGTCCCAGCTGAGGATGTGCTCGCAGTCGATGCCGCGGCGCTTGATCTCGTCGGCGACGAGGTGCGGCGTGATGAGCTCGCGGAAGTTGCCGAGGTGGATCGGGCCGGACGGGCTGATGCCCGACGCGCAGACGATCGTCTCGCCGGGGTTGCGCTCCTGCGCCTCGGCGATCACGTCGTCGGCCAGACGCGTGACCCAGTCGAGCGGGGTGACCTCTTCAGTCATGGGTTTCCTTCAGTTACAGAGGCTTTCGTATGCCGTGTGCTCGGGTGGCGCTGCGGACGCGTCAGCCCGCGACGGCCGGCTTGAGCGGGAACCGCTCGATGATCTCGTCGCGGCCCGGCCCGACGCCGATGGCCGAGACCCGGGCGCCGATGAGCTCCTCGACGCGCAGCACGTAGGCCTGCGCGTTGGCGGGCAGCTCCTCGAAGGAGCGGCAGTGCGGTGATGTCCTCCCACCAGCCGTCGAGCTCCTCGTAGATCGGGGTCGCGTGGTGGAAGTCGGTCTGGTTGACCGGCATCTCGTCGTGGCGCACGCCGCCCACGTCGTAGGCGACGCAGACCGGGCACCTTGTCGAGGCCGGTGAGCACGTCGAGCTTGGTGATGACGAAGTCGGTGACGCCGTTGATGCGCGTCGCGTAGCGGCCGACGACGGTGTCCATCCAGCCGCAGCGGCGCGGGCGGCCGGTCGTCGTGCCGTACTCGGCGCCCGTCTTGCGCAGGAACTCGCCCTTGTCGTCGTGCAGCTCGGTCGGGAACGGGCCCTCGCCGACGCGGGTCGTGTAGGCCTTGAGGATCGCGATGACCGAGTCGATGCGCGTCGGCGGCACGCCGGACCCGGTGCAGGCGCCGGCGGACACGGCGTTGCTCGACGTGACGTAGGGGTAGGTGCCGTGGTCGACGTCGAGCAGGGTCGCCTGCCCGGCCTCGAAGAGCACCGTGTCGCCCCGGTCGAGCGCCTGGCTCAGCACGAGGCTCGTGTCGGCGACCATGGGAGCGAGCCGGGCGGCATACGACAGCAGCTCCTCGACGACCTCGTCGACGGCGGCGCCGCGGGTGTTGTAGATCTTGGCGAGCACCTGGTTCTTCAGCGCGAGCGCCGCCTCGACCTTCTGGCGCAGGATGCCCTCGTCGTAGAGGTCCTGGATGCGGATGCCGACGCGGTTCATCTTGTCGGCGTAGGTCGGGCCGATGCCGCGACCCGTCGTGCCGATGCGGCGCTTGCCGAGGAAGCGCTCGGTCACCTTGTCGATGGTGCGGTTGTAGCTCGGGATGACGTGGGCGTTGGCGCAGACGAGCAGCTTGCTCGTGTCGACGCCGCGCGCCTCGAGCCCGTCGAGCTCCTCGAAGAGCACGCCGAGGTCGATGACGACGCCGTTGCCGATGACCGGCACGCAGTTGGGGCTGAGGATGCCCGAGGGCAGCAGGTGCAGCGCGTACTTCTCGCGCTTGCCGTCCTTCTCGATGACGACGGTGTGGCCGGCGTTGTTGCCGCCGTTGAACTTGACGACGTAGTCGACGCTGCTGCCGAGCAGGTCGGTCGCCTTGCCCTTGCCCTCGTCACCCCACTGCGCTCCGACGAGCACGATTGCCGGCATCGGTCTGCCTTCCGGTTGTGGTCCAAGCCAACCGCAAGGTTATCGGTTCGTGACGCGTGCCCCGGACGCGGCTTCTCGCCCGGGCGGACTTGTGGTGGCGGCCGGGGCACCCCGGGACCGGATTCCTCCGCCCGGCGGACTTGTGGTGGCGGCCGGCTCCACCGCTCGCGGTCGACTGCTGCGCTGGTACGTCGCCGTGCCAGCAGCCGGGGTGCGTGATCGACGAGCCGCTCCGGTCCAGACGAGCCGCGCTCAGTGCGATGGCGAGCCAGTCCTCGAGGTACTCGGCGACGCCGTCCTCGCGGTGGTGACCGGTGACGACCGTGGCTGCGTCGAGCGCCGGCTCGACCGCGTTGGAGACGGCGACTGCGGTGCCGGCCACGGCAAAGGCCGAGACGTCGTTGTGGTTGTCGCCGAAGAAGACCGTGTCGGCGACGTCGATGCCGAGCTCGCCGGCGAGGGCCCGCAGTCCGTCACCCTTGGAGCAGTCGGCGTTGGCGATCTCGAGGTAGGTCCCTTGGACCGGTAGGTCACGAGTGCCGTCCCGCCCGGCGAGCGCCGCCTCGAGCTCGTCGACGAGCGCGGGGTCGCCCATGGCCATGACCTTGTGCGGCGGCTGCGTGTCGACGCGGCCGCTGGCCACGTAGTCGTGCGCGGACTCGGGGCTGGGATCGACGGCCGTGATCGTGGCCTCGCGCTCGGTCCACTGGTCGGGGCCCCAGGCGTACCAGTCGTCCCCGGCGAAGAAGCTCGCGTGCAGACCGAGACGCTCGCACACGGCATACGCGGCCCGGGCGTCCTCGGGGGTGATGGCACGTCCGTGACGACGGAGCGGTCGGCGCGCAGCACGAGACCGCCGTTGTAGGCGATGAGCGGGGTCGGCTCGACCGCCGCAGAGCCGCTCGAGCCCCTCCAGGGACGCCGGCATGCGCGAGCTGCAGAGCACGAACGTGTGCCCTGCCGTCCCGCACCGCCCGGATGGCGGCGACGGTGCGGTCGGAGAGGGTGCGGTCGATGGTCGAGCAGCGTGCCGTCGACGTCGGAGCAGAAGAGCGTCATGCGCGTGGAGCGAGACCGCGTCCCTACGAGACCGAGCTCGCGCGCACCCTCGGCCGAGCTGTCGCGCAGGAACTGCGTGCAGCGGGCCTCCTCGTCGCTCTCGCCGATGGCGCGCGCCGCCCGGGCCAGCGCCGCGAGCGCCCGGAGGAAGCCGCGGTTGGGCTCGTGCGACCACGGCACCGGACCCTGCCCGCGCCAGCCGGACTTGCGCAGCGAGTCGAGCGCCCGGTGGTAGCCGGTGCGGGCGTACGCGTAGGCCTCGACGTCGCGGTCACCGTCGGCGAGCGCGTCCTCGGCGAGGACCGCCCACGCGAGCGAGCTCGCGGGGTAGGTCGGCGGCCACCTGCACGGGGTCGACACCGGCCTCGAGCTTCTCGGCGGCCGGGTCGACGGCGAGACGCGTCTCGGGGATGCCGAGCAGGTTGTCGCTCACTGCGTGGGTTCCCGCCGAGCGCAGCGCGGTGCAGGCCTCGACGATGCGCACCGCCATGGCCTCCTCGGCCGCCTTGCCCCAGGCGCGCGGGTCGTACTGCTTCTTGTTGCCGACCTCGCCGTCGACCTTGAGGACGCCGGCGTAGCCGCGAGATCATCCAGTCGGCGATGCGGCGGGTGAAGGCGTACTGCGTGTCGGTGTCGACGTTCATCTTGACGACGCCGTTGTCGACGGCGGCGGAGATCTCCTCGGGCAGCGAGCCGGAGCCGCCGTGGAAGACGAGGTCGAAGGGACGCGCGTCGTCGGAGAGGCCGAGCTCGCTTGGCCGCGGCCTGCTGCGCCTGCAGGAGGATCTCGGGGCGCAGCTTGACGTTGCCCGGCTTGTAGACGCCGTGGACGTTGCCGAAGGTGAGGGCCGTCAGGTAGCGGCCGTTCTCGCCGGCGCCGAGGGCCTTGATCGTGGCGATGGCGTCCTCGGGCGTCGAGTAGAGCTTCTCGTCGATGGCGCCCTCGACGCCGTCCTCCTCGCCGCCGACGACGCCGACCTCGATCTCGAGGATGACGTTCGCGGCCTTGGCGAGGGCGAGCAGCTCCTGCGCGATCTGAGAGGTTCTCGTCGAGGGGCACGGCCGAGCCGTCCCACATGTGCGACTGGAACCACGGCGTGCCGCCGGCCTGGACGCGCTCGGTGCTGGCCGCGAGGAGCGGGCGCACGAAGCCGTCGAGCTTGTCCTTGGGGCAGTGGTCGGTGTGCAGCGCGATGTTGACGGGGTAGTTCTTGGCCACCTCGTGCGCGTAGGCGGCGAAGGCGAGCGAGCCGCTCACCATGTTCTTGATGCTCGGGCCGGAGAGGTAGTCGGCGCCACCGGTCGAGACCTGGATGATGCCGTCGGAGCCGGCGTCGGCGAAGCCCTTGAGCGCGGCGTTGAGCGTCTGCGAGCTCGAGACGTTGATGGCGGGGTACGCGAAGGAGCCGGCCTTCGCGCGGTCGAGCATGTCGGCATACACCTCGGGGGTGGCGATGGGCATTGCAACTCCTGCTGTCGGGGAAGCGGGTTCACGATCCGTCCGAAATCCTGCCACGTATGCCGTCGCGTGGCCGCGGGTGCCCACCCACCGGTGAGCGCCCGCTCAGCGGCAACGCCGGGGGCGACGCCGGGTCAGGATCGCGGGTCGAAGACGTAGGGCGTCGTCGTCGCGACCCGGTGCAGGCCGAGGCGGCGCAGGATCGGCTCGGAGTCGGGTGAGGCGTCGACGCGGACGTAGTCCTTGCCGCGCTCGAGGCCGAGCCGGGCGCGGTGGAGCAGGGTCGCGCGGTAGAGGCCGCGGCCGCGCCACTCGGGCAGGGTCGAGCCGCCCCAGAGCCCGGTGAACCCGCTGGTGTCGTACTCCGCGCGTGCCGCGCAGAGCACCGGTCCCTCGCGCGACTCCTCGACCACGACGACGTCCATCGATGCCGGCTCGGCCCGCCACCGTGGCAGCAGCGAGTCGACGGCCCACGCCTGCGGCTTGCCCCAGACGACCTCGAGCATCGCGGCCATCCGCTCGAAGTCCTCGTCGGAGTCGGCGGCGCGCACGACGACCCCCTCGGGCAGGTTGATGTCCTGGGCGGCGAGGGGCGCGGCCTCGCCGAGGATGAGCGCCTCGTCGTCCTCCTTGACGAAGCCGGCGTCGACGAGTCGCTCGCCGAGGTCGGCAGGCTCGTCGTAGTCGTAGGTCTTCCACTCGACGCGCAGGCCCCGCTCGGCGAAGAAGTCGCGCTGCCGCGCGATGACGCGATCCCATTCGTCCGGATCCGGGCCGAGGCCGTCAGGGCTCTCGATCATGTTCCAGTGACCGCCGTCGACCTCGTACTCGCGGCGCACGAGCCCGTCGACCTCGATGGGCCGCTGGGCCGTTCCGACGCCGATCGGGGCCCGTGTCTCGTCGTGGAAGACGCGCAGCAGCTCGTCGGGGCCCAGGTTCGAGGCATCGCTCTGGAACGAAGAAGGGTTCACAGGCGACAGCCAAGCATGGTCGAATCCCTCTCGTCATGCCTGTTTCCCCGCTCTCCCGCCGAGCCGCCGCCGCCCTGGCCGACGCCCGTCCCGTCCCGTTCTGGACGGATCGCCCGGAGCGCCCCGACCCGCGGGCTCCGCTGACGGGCGCCGCGCCGCGCACCGACCTGCTCGTCGTCGGCGGCGGGTTCACCGGGCTGTGGGCCGCGATCCAGGCCAAGGAGGCCGATCCGGCCCGCGACGTCGTCGTCGTCGAGGCCGGCCGGCTGGGCGACGGCGCGTCCGGGCGCAACGGCGGCTTCATGGCTCCGTCGCCTCACCCACGGGCTCGCGCAGGGCGTGGGGTGCTGGCCCGAGGAGATGGGGACGCTCGACCGGCTCGCGGCCGAGAACTTCGCGGCCATCGAGACGGTCGCTCACGGCATACGGCGATCGACGCCGACTTCCACGTCCCCGGCGAGCTGACGCTCGCGCTGACCGAGCACCAGGTCTCGTCCGTGCGCGAGTCCTACGAGCTGCATCGGGCTCACGGGGTGCCGGTGGAGCTGCTCGACGCCGTGCAGGCGCGGGCGCGCGTCGACTCGCCGCGCTACCTGGCCGGGATGTACGACCCCGACGTCGCCCTCGTCGACCCGGCCCGCCTCGTCTGGGGGCTGGCCCGGGCCGCCGAGTCGCTCGGCGTCCGGCTCCACGAGCACACGCGCGCCACGGGATTCGACACCGAGGGCGACGGCGTCCGCGTGACGCTGGACGCGGGCTCGATCCATGCGCGGCGCGTCGTGATCGGCACGAACGCGTCGCAGGGCGTGCTCAAGCGGCTCAGTGCGTGGGTGCTCCCGGTCTACGACCACGTCCTCATGACCGAGCCCCTGACGCCGGCGCAGCTCGACGCGATCGGCTGGAAGGGCCGCGAGGGACTGACCGACGCCGGCAACCAGTTCCACTACTACCGAAGGACGCTCGACGATCGGGTGCTCTTCGGCGGCTACGACGCGAACTACCACTTCCCGGGCCGCATCGACCCGGCGTACGAGCAGTCCGACGCCTCGCACGGCCTGCTCGCGGACCACTTCCTCGACCTCTTCCCGCAGCTCGAGGGGATCCGGTTCACGCCACCGCTGGGCCGGGGTCATCGACACGACGTCGCGCTTCACGCCGGTCTTCGGCACGGCGCTCGGCGGCCGGATGGCGTATGCCGTCGGCTACACCGGGCTGGGCGTCGCCTCGACCCGCTTCGGTGCGGCGGTCGCGCTCGACCTCGTCGACGGCAAGGACACCGAGCTCACCCGGCTGGGTATGGTGCGCCGCAAGCCGATCCCCTTCCCACCGGAGCCGATCCGGTATGCCGCCGTGCGGGCCACGCGCTCGTCGCTCGCCGCCGAGGACCGCACCGGCCGACGCAACCTGTGGCTGCGCGCGCTCGACCGGATGGGCGTCGGCTTCGACTCCTGAACCCGGCGCCGAGCGGGTGGCGTCAGAGGATGACGAGGTCGGTCGGGCGGGTGTTGAAGCGCTCGACGCCGTCGTCGGTCACCGCGACGATGTCCTCGATGCGCGCACCCCAGCGTCCCGCGAGGTAGACGCCGGGCTCGATGCTGAAGGTCATGCCGGCCTCCACGGGCAGGTCGTTGCCCGCGACGATGTAGGGCTCCTCGTGGCCGTCGAGCCCGATCCCGTGGCCGGTGCGGTGGATGAAGCGCTCGGCGAGCCCGGCCTCGGCGAGGACGTCGCGGGCGGCACGGTCGATGGCCTCGCACGTCACGCCCGGGCGCACCGACGTCGACGGATGCCTGCTGGGCCGCCTGCAGCGCGGCGTAGGCCGAGGCCACGTCGGGCTCGCGAGGCGAGCCCACGGCATACGTCCTCGTGCTGTCGGAGCCATAGCCGGAGGGCAGCGGGCCACCGATGTCGACGACGACGACGTCACCGTCCTCGATGACGCGGTCGCTGACGGAGTGGTGCGGGCTGGCGCCGTTGGGACCGGAGCCGACGATGACGAAATCGGCTCTCGCGTGGCCCTCCTCGACGATCGCGGCGGCGATGTCGGCAGCGACGTCGGCCTCGGTGCGCCCGGCTCGGAGCCACTCGCCGACCCGGGCGTGCACGCGGTCGATCGCCGCACCAGCCGCGCGCAGCTCGGCGAGCTCGGACGCGTCCTTGCGCATGCGCAGCTCGCGCAGCACCGGACCGGCGAGCTGCTGGTCGGGGGCCCCGGCATCACGCAGCCGCAGCAGGTGCAGGGCCGGCGTCATGTCGGACACCGCGACCCGGCCGCGCGGCACGCCTCCGAGCGCCAGCGCGTAGGGGTCCTCGCCGTCGACCCACGTGCGCACCTCGACGCCGAGGTCGCCGAGCGGCACGTGGCCGAGCCCGGCGTACTCGAGCGCGGGCGAGACGAAGACGGGAGCGACCGCGGCGTCGCTCGGCACGACGAGCGCCGTGAGCCGCTCGAAGGACGACCCGCGATGCCGGTGAGGTAGCGCAGGTCGGAGCCGGGCGAGACGACGGTCGCCGCGACACCCCGTCGGCCGCGTGCCGGCGCAGCCGGTCGAGACGGGAGCGCATGGTCGTGACGTCGAGGACGGAGGAGCTGACACCCATGCGCCGACCGTACCGCCGCGGCTCCTCCTCCTGCCGGGGGAGCCGGAGCTCCGCCACTGCCTAGGCTGGGCGCCATGACCGGGGGCCACAGGGTGAGCGCACGCGTCGCGGCGTGGGCAGGGGTCGACACCGACTGGGAACGCCTGCCGCACGACGCGGCCCGCGCGAGACGCGTCGACACGTGGGTGGCCTTGGCGTTCCTCGTGACCGCATCGCTCGGGGTGGAGCTGCTGCGCAGCATCGACGCGCTTGGCGCGCAGGAGCACTCGTGGCTGTGGCCGCACGTCGCGGTCGCGCTCGGCACCGTGCCCCTGGTGTGGCGCCGACGCTGGCCGCTGGCCGTGGCCGCCTGGCTGTCCCTGCACCTCTTCGCCGTCGGCACCCTCCTGCCGGCCATCGCCGTCTCGATGCCCATGCAGGTCGTCTACTTCTTCGCGCTGTTCACCGGGGTGGCCTGGGCTCGGGACCGGCGGGCGATGCTCGGGGTCGTCGCCGGCGTCGTGCTGCTCATGTTCGGCTGGCTCACCTGGCAGTTCGCGGTCGGCAGTGGCGTCGAGGAGGCGATGAGCCACGGCGGCCAGCGCCTCACCAGGCAGGGCCTGTTCAGCCCGCCCGCCGCGTACGTCGTCTACTCGCTGCTCGTCAACGTCGTCTACTTCGGCGGCGCCATCATCGGGGGCCAGGCCGCGTGGCGAGCGGCCCTGCAACGGGACCGTCTCGCGCGAGCAGGCTCGCACCATCGACGCGCAGGCCACGAGCCTGCAGCGGCAGGCCGTCGTCGAGGAGCGGCTGCGCATCGCGCGCGAGCTCCATGACGTCGTCGCCCACCACGTGTCGGTCATCGGCATCCAGGCGGCCGCCGCGCGCCGAGTGCTGCGGCACGACGCCGAGGCGGCGGAGACGGCGCTGAGGTCGGTCGAGACGTCGTCCCGCGAGGCCGTCACCCAGATGCGTGAGCTGCTCGGGACGCTGCGCTCGGGTGAGGACGAGCGGCCCGACGGCGCCCGGTCCCCCGAGCCCAGGCTCGCCGACGTGCCCGCCCTCGTCGAGGAGGTCGCGACCGCCGGCGTGCAGCTGGAGTGCCGCGTCGTCGAGGACTCCCCCGGCGCGGTCGCGGCCGTGCCGGCCCGGTGGGCCTCTCCCTCTACCGCACCGTGCAGGAGGCGCTGTCGAACATCCGCCGACACTCGACCGCCTCTGCCGCAACGGTTTTCGTCCGGGTGGACCGCCGTCCCGAACCCGGCTTCGCCCACGGCTACGCCGAGGTCGAGGTGCTCGACGACGGCCGTCCCCGCTCGGGCTCGTCCGGCACCGGTCTCGGCCTGCTCGGGGTCCGCGAGCGCCTCGCGGCCCATGGCGGTGTCAGCGAGATCGGCCCACGCGTGACCGGCGGCTACCGCGTCCGGGTCCGTATGCCGCTGCCCGAGGACGCGTCGTGACCGCACCCACCCGCGTGCTCCTCGTCGACGACCACCGGCTCGTGCGCTCGGGCTTCTCGCTCATCCTCTCCGTCGAGGAGGACCTCGAGGTGGTCGGTGAGGCGAACGACGGGGCCGAGGCCGTCCGCCTGAGCCGCGAGCTGCGACCCGACGTCGTGCTCATGGACGTGCAGATGCCGGTCATGGACGGCATCGAGGCAACCCGCCGGATCGTCGCGGACGACCTGGCGAGGGTCGTCATCCTCACCACCTTCGACCAGGACGACTACGTCTTCGCGGGCCTCGGCGCCGGGGCCAGCGGCTTCCTGCTCAAGAACTCCGACGCCGAGCACCTCGTCGAGGCGGTGCGCGCCGTCGCGGGCGGCCACGCGCTGCTGGCGCCCGAGGTGACCCGCCGGGTCATCGAGCAGATGACCGGGCCGCACGGGCCGCACGGGACGAACGGGGCGGCAGCAGCGTGCGGCGTGCGGGACCCCCGGCTCGACGAGCTGACCCCGCGCGAGCTCGAGGTGCTCGGGCTCGTCGGACGAGGCCTGTCGAACGCCGAGGTCGCTGCCCGCCTCTTCGTCGGGGAGGCCACCGTCAAGACCCACCTGTCCAACGTCTTCGCCAAGCTCCACCTCCGCGACCGGGTCCAGGCCGTCGTCCTCGCCTACGAGGCCGGACTCATCCTGCCGGGGGATGCAGAGGATCCCTCCCGGGACTGATCCTGCGGCCACCGGCGCACCCCTACGGTGGGCGGCATGAGCGACAACGGGGACCGACTCACCAGACCACGTGCGACGGCGGACATCGAGGTGCGAGGGCTGTCTCGCACCTTCGGCGAGATCCGCGCCGTCGACGACGTCAGCTTCACCGTCGCCGGCCGGGAGGCTCACGGGGTTCGTCGGCGGCAACGGTGCGGGCAAGACGACGACGATGCGCATGCTCATGGGGGTCCTGTCCCCCACCGGCGGCGAGGTGCTCTGGGACGACCGACCGATCACCCAGCTCGACCGGCGGCACTTCGGCTACATGCCCGAGGAGCGCGGCCTCTACCCCAAGCAGCCGGTGCTCGACCAGCTCGTCTACCTCGGCCGGCTCCGGGGACTCGGCGCCGCTGCGGCGAAGGCCGAGGTGACGAGCCACCTCGAGCGGCTCGGCCTCGCCGACCGGGCCAAGGACCACGTCGAGAAGCTCTCGCTCGGCAACCAGCAACGGGTGCAGATCATCGCCGCCCTCATGGGCCAGCCGCGCGCCCTCGTGCTCGACGAGCCGTTCAGCGGCCTCGACCCGGCGGCCGTCGACAACATGGCCGACCTGCTGCGCGAGCACACCACGCGCGGCGTGCCGGTCCTCTTCTCCTCCCACCAGCTCGACCTCGTCGAACGCCTCTGCGAGCGTCTCGTCGTGCTGGCCCGCGGCCGCGTCGTCGCGTCCGGCACCCCCGACGACCTGCGCTCCCTCTCGGTCGCGCGACACCGGCTCGTCCTCTCCGGCGACGCCGGCTGGGTGCGCGGCGTCCCCGGCATCCACGCCGTCGACGTCGAGGGACGGACCGCCCTGCTCGAGGTCGTCGAGCACGGCGCCGAGCGACGCCTCCTGGAAGAGGCGCTCCGGCGCGGCGAGGTGCACGAGTTCTCCCCCCAGCGGCCGAGCCTGGCCCAGATCTACCGTGAGGTGACGGCATGACCACCGTGTCCCAGCGTCCCGCCAGCGAGACCGTCCCCGAGACGCCGCCTCCGTCGACGAGGGTGGCGGCCACCCCTGGGCCATCGTCGCCCAGCGGGAGATCGTCGTCCGCCTGACGAACCGGGCCTTCCTCGTCTCGACCCTCATCACGCTGCTCTTCATCGCCGGCTTCGGGGCCTTCTCCGTGTGGCAGAGCAGCAAGCACGACGACCTACACCGTGGCCGTCACCGGCACCGAGGGGCGCCAGCTCGTCGAGCGCGCCGCGACGTCCGCGCACCAGGCCGACGACAAGGTGACCGTCAAGGCGACGCCCGCGGCGGGCGAGTCCGCAGCCCGGGCGCTCGTCGACGGCGGCAGCGCCGACGCCTGGCTGCACCAGACCGGCTCGGGCTGGACCCTGACGTCCGCCGACGACGCCGACCTCGCCCTGCGCACCGCCGTCGAGACCGCGCTGCGCGACAGTGCCCTCGAGCGCAACGCCGCTGCGGCCGGCACCACCGTGAAGGCCCTCGAACAGGGCACCACGCTGACGACGACCCGCTTCGACGGCCAGCGCCGGCAGCAGCGGCTTCGTCAAGGGCGCCACCTTCGCCTTCGCCCTGCTCTTCTTCATGGCCGCGATGATGTTCGGCCAGCAGATCGCGGCCAGCGTCGTCGAGGAGAAGCAGTCGCGCCTCGTCGAGATCCTCGCCACGGCGATCCCCTTGCGGCAGCTGCTCGCCGGCAAGATCCTCGGCAACTCGGCCATCGCCCTGGCCCAGGTGGTGCTCTTCGCGGCCGTCGGCCTCGTCGCCGTGTCGTTCACCGACGCGTCGACGCTGCTGCCGACCCTGTCGACGGCGGTCGTGTGGTTCGTGCTCTTCTTCGCCGTCGGCTTCTTCGCCCTCGCGTGCCTCTACGCCGTCGCCGGCGCGCTCGCCTCGCGCACCGAGGACCTCCAGTCGACGACGGCGCCGATGACGATGGTCCTCATGGTCGTCTACGTCGCGAGCTTCGGGCTGAGCGGCAAGGCGCTCGAGGTGGCCTCGTTCGTGCCGATCGCGTCGGTCGTGTCGATGCCGGGGCGCCTCCTCGCGGGCGACGCCGCGTGGTGGGAGCCGGTGCTCGCGCTCCTCGTCATGGCCGCGTTCTCGGCCGGGACCATCGTCGTCAGCGAGCGGATCTACCGCCGCTCGCTCCTGCAGACCCGGGGCCGGGTCTCGTGGAAGCAGGCGCTCAGCGCTCCGGAGTGAGC
>CAWKJV010000008.1:0-10304 GCA_963849965.1 uncultured Actinomycetota bacterium
CGCTCACCGGGAGGGCCGAAGTAGATGCCGACCGGGGTCTTGCGGAAGGTCTCACCGACCCCGAGGTCCTCGGCGGTCTGGCGCATGACGTGCTCGACCGGTCCGTCGCACGGGTTCGTCACGACGCCCAGCATCTGCGAGGCCGTCTCGTAGTGCGGGGCGAGCTCGGCCTGCCAGTCGGTGATGTCGCCCCACTGCGGGTCGCGGTAGAAGGGGGCCGGGGGCACATACAGGGTGCACGCGTAGTTGAGCGACCCACCGCCGACACCCGCTCCGGCGAGGATCATGACGTCCCTGAGCCGGTGGATGCGCTGGATGCCGTAGAGGCCGAGCTTCGGTGCCCACAGGAAGTTGCGCACGTCCCACGACGTCTTGGCGAAGTCCTCGTCCTCGAACCGTCGGCCGGCCTCGAGCACGAGGACGCGGTAGCCCTTCTCGGCGAGCCGCAGGGCCGAGACCGACCCCCCGAACCCGGAGCCGATGACGACGACGTCCACGTCGGTGTCCACGAGGGTGTCCGACGACGTCTCCACGTCGGTGTCCACGCCCGGCCTCCGGACTGTGTCCCGCTCCATCTCGTCCACTCCCTCGCTCACGGCAGCCGCGCCGCCTTCATGACGCGCATGGCGCGGGTCATCATCCGCGCGTAGTGCTCCTTCGACGCCCCGGAGCGCGGGGCGATGCCCAGGACGTGCTGGGAGGTGACGTTCTGGCTCTCGGTGTACTTGAGGAGGCCCTCGCTCCCGTGGCGCCGGCCGAGGCCCGAGGACTTCATCCCGCCCATGGGGGCGGCCACGCTGCCCCATGCCGCGGCATACCCCTCGTTGACGTTGACGGTCCCGGCGTGGATCCGCGCCGCGATGTCGCGGCCCCGGCGCACGTCGCGCGTCCACACCGAGGCGTTGAGGCCGTACTCGGTGTCGTTCGCGAGCCGCACGGCCTCCTCGTCGGAGTCCACGCGGTACAGCGCGACCAGGGGTCCGAAGGTCTCCTCGTCGCGGCACGCCATCGCCGAGGTCACGCCCTCCAGGACGGTCGGCTCGACGACGAGGGGCCCGATGTCGGGTCGCGCCCGGCCTCCGGCCAGCACGCGCGCACCCTTGGCCACGGCATCCTCGATGTGGGCGAGGACGCGCTCCATCTGCTCCTCGCTGACGAGGCTGCCCATGTCGGCGTCCCAGTGGAGGGCGGTCGACAGCCGCATCGTGCGCACCCGGCCGACGAAGCGCTCGACGAAGTCGTCGTAGACGTCGCCGTGGACCACGAGGCGCTCGGCGCTGACGCAGAGCTGCCCCGCCGAGGAGAAGCAGGCGTGGATCGCGCCGTCGACGGCGCGCCTGAGGTTGGCGTCGGCGGCGACGTACATCGTGTTCTTCCCGCCGAGCTCGAGGCTGACGCCGACGAGCCGCTTGCCCGCGGCCTGGGCCACGCGCCGGCCCGTGGCGGTCGAGCCGGTGAAGCACACGTAGTCGGTGCAGGTCGACGACGGCCTGCCCTGCGGGGTCCCCGTGGCCGAGGACGACCTGGAGGAGGCCGTTCGGGAGGCCGGCGTCCGCGATGATCTCGGCGGCCGCCAGCGCCGTGAGCGAGGCCTGGACGTCGGGCCGCAGGACGACGGCGTTGCCTGCGAGCAGGGCCGGGAGCGCGTCGCTGACGGCGAGGACGAGGGGGTAGTTCCAGGGCGAGACGATGCCGACGACGCCCTTGGGCCGGTGGTGCTCGACGGCCCTCGAGAGCAGGGGAAACACGCCGACGTGCTGGATGTCGCGCAGCAGGATCGGCCCGCGACGGGCGTAGTGCCGGGCGACCACCGCGACGTCACCGACCTCCTCGAAGGCGTGGGCACGGGTCTTGCCCGACTCGAGCTGGATGAGGTCGAGCAGCTCGGACTGCCGGTCGAGGACGAGGTCGTGGATCCGCAGGAGCACCGCGGCGCGCTCCGCCACGGGGGTCACGGCCCACGTCCGCTGGGCGACCCGGGCGGCCGCCACCGCCTCGGCCACGTCGCGGGCGGTGGACAGCGGTAGGACGGCCAGCGGGGCCCCCGTCAGGGGCGTGGAGGTGAGCAGCTCACCCCCCTCGCCGGAAGCCACGACCCGCGCGGTGAGCTCGCGCACCCGCGCCGGGTCCACGGCATACGTGGCGTTGGGGTCGGTCTCGGGGTCGGCGATGACGTCTGCCATTACCGAAGGGTAACCCCGCGACCTGTCGACCGCGGTGGATCAGCGGGACAGGTCACTCCGCGGGGCTCGGAGGGGCTGGAAGGGGCCGTGCTCAGCTGCGCTGGTGAGGGCCGGGCTCAGCTGCGCTGGTAGGGCGCGACGACGACCTCGACGCGCTGGAACTCCTTGAGGTCGAGGTAGCCCGAGGTCGCCATCGCGCGGCGCAGGGCCCCGACGAGGTTCGTCGTGCCGTCGGCGACTGCGGCTCGGGCCGAAGAGGATCTCCTCGAGGCCGGCGACCGCCCCCACCTCGACGCGCTCGCCGCGCGGGCAGCTCGGGGTGGTGCGCCTCGGGCCCCCAGTGGAAGCCGCGGCCAGGGGCGTCGGTGGCCCGGGCGAGCGCGGCACCGAGCATCACGGCATCCGCACCGCAGGCGACCGCCTTGACGATGTCGCCGCTCGTGCCCATGCCGCCGTCGGCGATGACGTGGACGTACCGGCCACCGGACTCGTCGAGGTAGTCACGACGCGCGGCGGCGACGTCGGCGATGGCGGACGCCATCGGGGCGTGGATGCCGAGCGTGCGGCGTGTCGTGTGCGCGGCACCGCCGCCGAAGCCGACGAGCACGCCCGCGGCGCCGGTGCGCATGAGGTGCAGCGCCGCGGCGTAGGACGCGGCGCCACCGACGATGACGGGCACGTCGAGCTCGTAGATGAAGCGCTTGAGGTTGAGGGGCTCGGCCCGGCCGGAGACGTGCTCGGCCGACACGGTCGTGCCACGGATGACGAAGAGGTCGACCCCCGCGTCGACGACGGTCTTCCACAGCTGCTGCGTGCGCTGAGGGGTGAGGGCGCCGGCGACGGTGACGCCGGCGTCCCGGATCTCGCGCAGCCGCTCGGTGACGAGGTCGGGCTCGGATCTCCTCGCGGTAGATCTCCTGCATCCGCGTCGTGGCGAGTGCCGGGTCGAGGGTGGCGATCTCGGCGAGCAGCGGGGTGGGGTCCTCGTAGCGGGTCCACAGGCCCTCGAGGTCGAGCACCGGCAGGCCGCCGAGGCGGCCGAGCGCGATGGCGGTCTGCGGGCGACATCACCGAGTCCATCGGCGCGGCGATCACCGGGATGTCGAAGTGGTAGGCGTCGATCTGCCAGCCGACCGACACCTCCTCGGGGTCGCGCGTGCGGCGCGACGGCACGATGGCGATGTCGTCGAAGGAATAGGCCCGGCGACCGCGCTTGCCACGGCCGATCTCGATCTCGGTCACCGGGGCAGCCTACCGACGGGCCGGTGACCGGTCGGGTGGCGCCCGGTCGCCGTGGGGTGGCTCCGCGGGCCGCGGCGGGCGCGGCGGGGGGTGCGGCGGGCGCGGCGGGCGCGAGGGGGCTGCGGCGGTCGCGGCGGGGTTCGCGCGAACGGCTCGGGGAATGCAGTGGTGCCCGTTAACCGTTTCCGCCCTGTCGGTGCCCTGCGGCAGACTCGCCCTCGGCAGCGTCGCCACTCCCGCGTTGAGGGCAGACAACGTCGACGCGGCCCGCAGCAGCATCCGACCTCATGACAGGGAGTTCACGTGTCAGCCGCACCAGCACCCGCCCCACCCGGGCACCACGAGTACCCCGACAAGATCGACGGAGCAGTCCTCAAGATCGCCGGCGTCGTCGTCCTCGGCGCCATCATGTCGATCCTCGACATCACGGTCGTCAACGTCGCGCTGCCGACCTTCCAGGTGGAGTTCGGCTAGCCCGGCGACCCCCTGCCGTACTCCACGGTCGCGTGGACGGTGACGGCCTACACGCTCGCGCTCGCGACCGTCATCCCGCTCACCGGCTGGGCGGCCGACCGGTTCGGCACGAAGCGCCTCTACATGACCGCGCTGCTGCTCTTCACGCTCGGCTCGACGCTGTGCGCCATGGCGAGCATCGATCGGCATGCTCATCGGCTTCCGCGCCCTGCAGGGCCTCGGTGGCGGCATGCTCATGCCGCTCGGCATGACGATCATGACCCGCGCGGCCGGTCCGGCCCGGATGGGTCGCCTGATGGCCATCCTCGGCGTGCCGATGCTCCTCGGCCCGATCTTCGGCCCCATCCTCGGCGGCTGGCTCATCGACGAACTACTCGTGGCACTGGATCTTCCTCATCAACGTGCCGATCGGCGCCATCGCGCTGGTCTACGCCTGGCGCGTGCTGGCCTCCGACCGCCCCGAGCCCTCCGAGTCCTTCGACTGGGTCGGCATGGCGCTGATGTCCCCGGGCCTGGCGCTGTTCCTCTACGGCGTCTCGTCGATCCCGGGTGAGGGCACCTTCTTCGCGTCCAAGGTCATCATCCCCGGCACCATCGGGCTCGCTCATGGTCGCCGGCGTTCGTGTTCTGGAGCTTCCGCCCCAAGCACCCGCTGCTCGACCTGCGGCTGTTCAAGAACCGCAACCTCACGGTCTCGGTCATCACGATGTTCCTGTTCGCCGCGGCGTTCTTCGGCGGGCTGCTCCTCGTGCCGACCTACTTCCAGCAGGTGCGCGGCGAGACCGCCGCTGCAGGCCGGCTGGCTGATGGCGGTGCAGGGCCTCGGCGCGATGATCACCATGCCGATCGCGGGCGCGCTGATCGACCGGCTGCCCGTCGGCCGGATCGTGCCGTTCGGCCTGGTCGCGATCATCGGCGGCATGTACGCCCTGACCCAGCTCACCGCGACGACGCCCTACAGCTACATCCTCCCGGTGCTGTTCGTCATGGGCCTGGGCATGGGCGCGACGATGATGCCGCTGATGACCTCGGCCCTGAAGACGCTGAAGTCGCACGAGGTGGCGCGTGGGTCCACGCTGCTCAACATCAGCCAGCAGATCGCCTCCTCGATCGGTGTCGCGATCATGTCGGTCGTGCTGACCAACGGGCTCAACAACGACCCGCTGCTCAAGGCGTCCAAGGCCTTCAACGAGGCCACTGCCGGCATCACCGACCCGGCGCAGCTCGGCAGCATCGCCGCGCAGCTTCCCCGAGGTCGCGGCGCTCCTCGCCAAGGGCCAGGAGGTCCTCATGGCGGCGGTCCACGAGGCGATGGCGGCGGCGTTCAGCAACGACGTTCTGGGTGGCGGCGGTGCTGCTGACCTTCACGCTGGTCCCGGCGTTCTTCCTCCCCCGCAAGCACGAGGAGTCGCACCTCCTGGACGACGCGACCGCGGAGGAGGTCGCGCCGCCCATCGTGCTCCACTGAGGCGCAGCTCATCCGACGGATGCCGGTCCCGCACCAGCGGGGCCGGCATCCGCCATGCTGGGGCCGTGCAGCCCGGACCCCACAACGCGATCACCGACGTCGACGGGGTGCGGGTCGGCCACAGCACTCGCGACGAGCCGGGCTGGCTCACCGGTGTCACGGTCGTCGTCCCCCCGCCGGGCACGGTCGGGTCGGCCGTCATCCGGGGCGGCAGCCCCGGGACCCGCGAGACCGCCCTGCTCGACCCCCAGGCGCTCGTCGACGCGGTGGATGCCGTCGTCCTGTCGGGAGGCAGCGCGTTCGGTCTCGTCGGCTGCCGACGGCGTCATGGCCGAGCTGTATGCCGCGGGCCGCGGCTGGGCGGTCGGCCCACCGCCGCAGGTCGGGTCCCCATCGTCCCGTCGGCGATCCTCTTCGACCTGGGTCGCGGCGGGGACTGGCTGCACCACCCCGCGCCGGACGACGGCGCTCGCGGCCTTCCGGGCCGCCTCCGACGGCCCGGTGGCCGAGGGCTCACTGGGCGCGGGCACCGGGAGCGCGTGCCGGCGGCCTGCGCGGCGGGGTGGGCACGGCATCCGTCGTCCTCGGCTCGGGGGTGACGGTCGGCGCCCTCGTCGTGGTCAACGCGGCCGGCTCACCTCTCGCCGCCGACGGGACCCTGCGTGCCGCGCACCTCGCCCTCAGGGACGAGCTCGGCACCCTGCCCACCCCCGATCCCGACCGCCTCGCCGAGTACTGGGCGCAGCGGGCCGCCGAGGAGGCCGAGCTGCGCGCGGCGATGGCGACCACCCTCGCGGTCGTCGCGACCGACGCGACCCTCACCATGGTGGGCTGCCAACGCCTGGCGGGTGTGGCCCACGACGGGTTCGCTCGCGCCCTCTCGCCGGTGCACACGGCATACGACGGCGACGCGGTCTTCACCCTCGCGACGGGCGGGCGCCCGGAGGTGACCGGGCTCGACGAGGTGGAGCTCCAGACCGCTGCGGCCGACTGCGTGTCCCGCGCCATCGTGCGGGCGGTGCTGGCCGCGACGTCCGTCGACCGCACCGCCGACGGCGGGATCGCCCTGCGGTCCTACCGCGACGCGATCACCCGAGCGAGGGCATCCGGGGGGTGAGCCCCCTGGGTGCGGCCGGGCGGGTCAGCCCTGCGAGGTGTAGTTGGGCGCCTCGACGATGCCGGTGATGTCGTGCGGGTGCGACTCGCGCAGCCCGGCGGTCGTGATCCGGATGAAGCGGCCCTTGGCCTTGAGCTCGGGCACGGTGTGCGCGCCGACGTAGAACATCGACTGGTGGAGGCCGCCGATGAGCTGGTGGGCCACCGCGCCGACGGGGCCGCGGTAGGCCACCTGGCCCTCGATCCCCTCCGGCACGATCTTGTCGTCGGAGGCGACGTCGGCCTGGAAGTAGCGGTCCTTCGAGTAGGACTTCTTGCCGCGCGAGGACATCGCCCCGAGGGAGCCCATCCCGCGGTAGGCCTTGAACTGCTTGCCGTTGATGAACACGAGCTCGCCCGGCGACTCCTCGCAGCCGGCGAGGAGCGAGCCGACCATGACGGTGTCGGCGCCGGCGACGAGCGCCTTGGCGATGTCTCCGGAGTACTGCAGGCCGCCGTCACCGATGAGCGGGACGCCCGCGGGTGCGCACGCGAGGGACGCCTGGTGGATGGCGGTGACCTGCGGGACGCCGACGCCCGCGACGACGCGGGTCGTGCAGATCGAGCCCGGCCCGACGCCGACCTTGACCGCGTCGACGCCGGCGTCGACGAGCGCCTGGGCGCCTGCGCGCGGTGGCGACGTTGCCGCCGATGACCTGCACGTGGCGCGTCGCGGGGTCCTTCTTGACCCGCTCGACCATCTCGAGCAGGAGGCGGGCGTGGCCGTGCGCGGTGTCGACGACGAGGACGTCGACACCCGCCTCGACCAGGGTCGTCGCGCGCTGCCAGGCCTCGCCGAAGTAGCCCACCGCGGCGCCGACGAGGAGCCGTCCGTCGCCGTCCTTGCTCGCGTTGGGGAACTGCTCGGACTTCACGAAGTCCTTGACCGTGATGAGGCCGCGCAGCCGGCCCTCGGTCGTCGACGATGGGCAGCCGCTCCCGCTTGTGCTGGCGGAGCAGCAGGGTCGCCTCGTCGTGGCTGATGCCCACGTGCCCGGTGATGAGCGGCATGGGCGTCATCACGTCGCGCACGAGCGTGTGGCCCCATTCCGCGACCGGCGTGAACCGCAGGTCGCGGTTCGTGACGATGCCGAGGAGGTGCTCGCCTCGTCCACCACCGGGAGGCCCGAGACGCGGTAGCGGCCACAGCGCTCGTCGAGGTCCTCGAGGGTCGCATCGGGCCCGATGGTCACCGGGTTGGAGATCATGCCGGTCTGGGTCCGCTTGACGAGGTCGACCTGGTAGGCCTGGTCCTCGATCGAGAGGTTGCGGTGCAGGATGCCGATGCCGCCGTGGCGGGCCATGGCGATCGCCATCCGGGCCTCGGTGACGGTGTCCATGGCGGCGGAGATGAGCGGGACCCTGATCGAGATCTCGCGCGTCAGGCGCGTCGTGGTGTCGACGTCGCTCGGGATGACGTCGGTCTCGCCGGGCTGGAGCAGCACGTCGTCGTAGGTCAGGCCCAGCTCGGCGAACGGTGAGCCGGCCGTCGGCTCGGCCGAGGCGGCGGGCACCGCCGGGGCGGGCTCGTCGGCGTGCGGGGCGACGTCCTCGCCCGCCGGAAGGTCGAGGGTCGTGCTGGTCTCGTCGAGTCCGAGGCTCATCGCCCGATTCTACGGGCTCGCTCACGGACGGCCGTCCCGACGCCACGGCGGCGACGAATCCGCGATGCTGCGCGCTGCACGACCCCCGTAACGACGCCACGAAGCTGGCTGAGCCACGCTTCGCAGCAGCCTCGGCGCAGGGGACCTTCGGAATCCGTGGTCGGCATCGTCCGTGGTCAGAGGCCCTATTGGGCTCGAACACGGCTCCTTGACCAACTCCTTACCAAAGGATTGCCCACTCTGTACCAAGCCACTCCTAGCGTGAACGCCATAGCCAGCTCGGTGAGCCGGCCCAGCGCGTGCGGAGGTTCACATGGCCGAGATCACCCGACTGCCGGGTCCCGTGGCCGACCTGTGGGACTGGCAGCTCGACGGGGCCTGCCGCGCGCGTCGGTCCCGACGCCTTCTTCCACCCCGAGGGCGAGCGGGGCAGCAAGCGCCGGACCCGGGCCAGCGCGGCCAAGGAGATCTGCGTGAGCTGCCCGGTGATCCAGCAGTGCCGGAGCCACGCGCTGTCCGTCCGTGAGCCCTACGGGGTCTGGGGCGGGCTGACCGAGGACGAGCGGGAGTCCTTCTACGCGCGAGAGCGCCACATCGCATCCTGACCACGTGGCGTCCGACGAGGGCGTCACCCACGAGCACCGGGGGAGAGAGGCGGTCGAGGTCGCAGGACGGCCCGGTCCGCGGGACGACGACGAGGTCCCCGACGGCCGGATACCGCCTGCGGCCTCGACACCACGCGGGCCGACGGCCGTCGGCTCGAGACCGACGACGGGGCGCCGGGCCCAGCACTATGGGGATGGTCCGGCGCCGGTCGGGGATCCGCGGCGCAGAGCGACTCGCTCCGGACAGCCGGGTGCTCCGGGCGCTGCGAGGCGGTCACCCCGGACATGGCTGCCTCGGGCGGCCGGGCTGATCGTGAGCTCACGGCACGGGGCCGGTTAGCCTGACGTGATGAGCACTCCCCACGAGGTCCCCATCCGGGACGACTCGATCCGGCTCGGCCAGCTGCTCAAGCTGGCCGGCCTGGTCGACGACGGCGCGACGGCCCGCGAGGCCATCGAGCGAGGCCTCGTCGCGGTCAACGGCGAGGTCGACACGCGCCGAGGTCGCCAGGTCCACCCGGGTGACGTCGTCACCATCGAGGGCGAGACCGTGCGCGTCACCGTTGCGAGCTGACCAAGGGTCTCGGCGGCGAGCGGCACACGAATTCCGAGGGATCCGGAGGCAGTCCGGGCCGCGGGTCACCAGTCCTCAGCCCTCGAGACAGGCAGCGCCCCACACCCCCCGAAGGGGTCGGCATCGAGCCACGGCAGGGGTCATGACGTTGCCTACCGCCGGTAGGGGAGGTGACCACACCAGGTACCAGGCGGTGGGCGACTGCGTACCCACGCGTGCCGGGGCCCAGGCGCGCGGATGCCGCCCGCTCGTGGTGAGCGGACGGCATCCGGTGGTGGTGCTGGGTGCGCCGTCGGGCGCGGGAGGGGGAGGGTCAGTGGCCGTGCCCGTGGCCTGGCCACCGGCGGCGGCCGGCTCCTCCTCCTTCTTCTCGACGACGAGGGTGTCGGTCGTGAGGACCATCGAGGCGATGGACGCCGCGTTGCGCAGCGCGCTGCGGGTGACCTTGACCGGGTCGATGACGCCTGCCTTGACGAGGTCCTCGTACTCGCCGGTCACGGCGTTCAGGCCCATGCCGGGGCCGAGGTCCTGGACCTTGGCGACGGCGACGTAGCCCTGGAGGCCGGCGTTCTCGGCGATCCAGCGGAGCGGCTCGGCCGCGGCCTTGCGCACGATCGACGCGCCGACCTTCTCGTCACCCTCGAGGTCGAGCCCGTCGATGACCTTGACGGCCTGGATGAGGGCCGAGCCGCCACCGGCGACGATGCCCTCCTCGATGGCCGCGCGGGTCGCCGAGATGGCGTCCTCGATGCGGTGCTTCTTCTCCTTGAGCTCGACCTCGGTGTGCGCGCCGACCTTGATGACGCAGACGCCACCGGCGAGCTTGGCGAGGCGCTCCTGGAGCTTCTCGCGGTCCCAGTCGGAGTCGGTGCGCTCGATCTCCTGCTTGATCTGGTTGACCCGGCCGGTGACGTCGTCGTGGTCGCCGGCGCCGTCGATGATCGTCGTCGAGTCCTTCGTGACGACGATGCGCCGGGCCTGTCCGAGGACGTCGAGGCC
>CAWKJV010000009.1:0-18996 GCA_963849965.1 uncultured Actinomycetota bacterium
TTTTTATCATGGCTTCAACGATTTTTCGTATTGCTGTGGCAATACCTTGCGGCAAAAGATGATGTGCTTCGTCTGCAATTCTATCCAATGTGTATGCCCGTAATCATTTCGAAGGTTAATTATTGCTTCCCATAAATTACAAAAAAACAAGGGTCTTTCTTCCAGCGAAACAGATAACAGGCAGATAACAACATTTTGCTCAGGCAGTAACAACAACTCCGTTATTTCTTTAATGGATGGTAATTTTTGTTCATTGCCTACAACTAATGCCCCGGTAAGTTCCAGGTAGTCGCCTTCCGGATCTAAATGTGCATGACGATGAATTATTTGCCTCCGTAGATTTAAAAATAATGCCGGTGGCTATGAATTAAGGAATGATTTCTATGCCAGAACAATTCTCCAAAATACATTTCTTATATCGTTAATTCAAACACATTTTCTGGTCTGTCAACGTATTTTTCGCATGATGAGCTTACCGAATTTCATCCCCAATCAATATGATAAGATGGTTCTGTGTACATAACTCATCGTATTGCTTGCTCACCCTGGCCGTCATGCTCACCCTCTCCTGGCAGGTCACGCTGCTCGCGCTGGTCCTGCTGCCGGGGTGTTCGTGATCCCGGCGCGGCGGATGGGCAGGCGGGATGGCCGGCATGCGGCGGGAGGCGGCCGCGCTCAACGCGTCGATGGGCAGCCCGGAGGTGACGGAGCGGTTCTCCGCCCCCGGGGCCACACTGGTCAAACTGGCCGCTGCCTGCTTGGCTCAGTTGGCGTTGCTCGGGCCCCCCGGCGAGCATCGCCCGCCACTTCGTCGCCGTCCTGGGGTGCGCGCGTCCCCGACGCGAGTACGCCACCGTGCGAGCGCGGGAACATGGCCCGTGTTGCCTCCACGCGACTCGGCGATGCTATGACCCCACCGTGCCACACAACGACGCCACCAACGCGCTCGCTCGCCACCGCGATGTCGGTGTGCTCATCGTCGACGACCAGCCCTTCTTCCGCAGCGCGGCGCGCGGCGATGTGGTCGGCGCGGTCCCCGGGTTCCAGACCCTGGCCGAGGCGTCGTCCGGCGAGGAGGCCGTGGCGACCGTCGGGGAGTTGCACCCCGAGCTCGTCCTTCTTGACGTGCGCATGCCCGGGATGGACGGCGTGGAGACCGCCCCGGCGATCAAGGCGGGTCACCCGCACACGGTGATCGTCCTGATCTCGATCGAGGACGTCGCGGACCTCCCCGCGGCCGCTCATATGTGCGGTGCCGCCGCGCCCTGGTCTCCAAGCGGAACTTCGGGCCGGCGGTGCTGCGGAACATGTGGGCGGCGCGGGCTCGTCGCGGCTGACGCGGGTCGCAGGGACGCGCTGTCAGAGCGTTGGTGTCGAGCGGGATGGTTCCCGCGATGCGTGTGCCGTGCCCGGGACGCGACTCCACGATCAGCGTCCCACCCACGGCGACCAGGCGGTCATGGATGTTGGTCAGCCCGTGCCCGAGGTCCTCGTGCTCCACGTCGAAGCCACGCCCGTCATCGCGCACGTCGAAGCGCAGATCCCGGCCATCGGACACGACGATCGACACCGACGTCGCCCCGGCATGCTTGGCGGCGTTCTGGAGCACCTCGAGACAGCAGAAGTAGACCGCCGCCTCGAGCTGCTCGGGGAAGCGGCCGATGCCTTCGGGCGGCGGCGGCCGCGATCGTCGTGGACCGGCGGGCGATCGACCGCAACGCGACTTCGAGGCCGGACTCGACCAGCAGCGACGGATACACGCCGGCGGCCAGCGACCGTACGTCGTCCAGCGCGTCACCCACCTCCTCGCTGAGCTGGTGCAGCTGCTCGGCATCGGGCAGGTGCTCCGCCACCGACCGCTCGCTGGCGAGTTCGAGCTTGATCCGCAGCGCCACGAGACACTGTGCTGAGCACCGTCGTGCAGGTCGCGCTCGATCCGGCGCCGCTCCTCGTCGGCCGCCGCGACGATGCGTTCCCGGGACCGATGCACCTCGCGGAGCGACCCCTCGACCTGGGCCGCCAGCCGCTGGTTCGTCAGCACCAGCACGGTGAGCCCGCCGACGGCGCGCAGGAGGTCCTCGTGGTCGCGCAAGGCGTCGTCGTGGAGGATCGCCGCCGCCTCCGAGTAGGCGTCGGAGATCACCGTGCACGCCCGGCCGGGGTCCGCACCCGGCAGCGTGGCCGGGCCTTGGGAATCGAGCCAACCGCCATCGGAGCCGCGGTAGACCAGGTCGAGGCTCGGATCGTCCAGCGCGTCCGCGAGGGCACGCCGCAGCGTCTCGTGATCGGTGCTGGCCTGCAGGCCCGGGGCGAGGCGATACAGCGCGCTGCCCACGGCCAGGCGCCATCGCGCAGCGCCCACCAGGAAGCCGACGGCCATGATCGGAATGCCGGCCGACAACACCCACAACACCGTGAGCAGCGAACCCGAGTCGGCCCCCGCGCGTCGGAGGGTGAAGCCGAGTCAGGCAGCGCCACCACGCGAAGGCCCGGCCCACGGGCACACCCCTCGGCACCCCTAACCCTACGCCCGCGCCAAACCCAACCAGCCAGGCGCGCACACGAAGAACACATACCAACGCTCCAAACAGCGCAACCCTAACCCACGGCCCACGCGCTCCTCAACCAACTAAACACATGCCCGACATACCTGGCCGCCTAGACCTAGCCAAGGCAACGCTCCACCAAACAGACGTCAACAACAACCAGGGACCCGACCCGGCACGCGCGCCAGGCGCACGCTCTCGACCCAACCCAACAACCGCCCCAAACCCAAACAGATCGCAGCACGCCTCGGCAAACCATTTTTTTTTTTTTTTTTTCTCACTCGTCGCATCTGCTCGCCCGCAACCATTACGCAGAGCTGGCAGGGGATGCTCGACTCGTTCAAGGCGGTGGTCGAGTCGGCCTGATCCGGCGCCCGTGACAGCCCTGCCCCACAACCAAATCGGCGCCGACCCACACGGGACGGCGCCGATCCGGGATGCGGCTGGTCCAGCCGAGGCGCGCCTCGAGGGTGATCGGGACGGCCTTGAGGGCCTGGTCACGGGGCAGTTCTCCTTGGCGTCCTCGGCGCGGCCTGGAAGTCCTCGGCCGACATGCCCGGCGACCTCGCCGACGACGCTCAGCGCGATCGCGGTGATGCCGGTGCCCGGGACGAACGTGACGTTGGCCGTGGTGTCGAGCGTGGTCGGCGGCGTACCGGCCTGTGGCGAGCCCGTTGGACAGCGCCATCGAGTAGCACGACGAGTGCGCGGCGGCGATGAGCTCCTCGGGGCTCGTCTTGCCGTTCGACGACTCCGCCCGCGAGGGCCAGTTGACGTCGTAGGTGCCGATGCCCGAGCTCTCGAGGCTGACCTGGCCGGACCCCTCGAAGAGGGAGCCCTCCCAGTGCGTGCTGGCGGTGCGGGTGGTGGCCATGCCGTGCTCCTTCGCTGTGCTGTCGACGCGGCCGGACGGGTCGCCGGCCTCCGGAGAGGAACTACTGCAGCCATACCCGCTGTTCCCCACCGGGCACGGCAGTTCGCCGGTCGGGACGGCGCCGAGGCGGGCCGGGCAGGATCAGCGCGCGGCGAGCGACGCGTCGTAGAGCGCCTTCTTCGACAGCCCGGTGCGCGACGCGACGTCGGCGGCGACGTCCTTGAGCCGCTCCCCCGCGTCCACCCGCGTGCGTATGCCGGCAACGGCCTCCTCGAGGGACGGCACCACCCGCTCGGCTCCCGCCACGACGACCGTGATCTCGCCCTTGACGCCGTCCTCGCGCCCAGGCGACGAGCTCGTCGAGGGTGCCGCGCCGGACCTCCTCGTAGGTCTTCGTCAGCTCGCGGCACACGGCTGCCCGACGGTCGGGGCCGAAGGCGTCCCGCATCGCCGCGAGCGTCTCGGCGAGCCGGTGCGGCGCCTCGAAGAAGACGATGGTGCGGCGCTCGTCGGCGACCTCGGCGAGGACCCTGGCCCGCTCCCCCGGCTTGCGCGGGAGGAAGCCGTCGAAGCAGAACCGGTCGACCGGCAGGCCCGAGACGGCCAGCGCCATGAGGACGGCGCTCGGCCCGGGGACGCACGTCACGCGTACGCCCGCCTCGACCGCGGCGGCGACGAGGCGGTAGCCCGGGGTCGGAGACGGACGGCATACCGGCGTCGGTGACGACGACGACGCGCTCCCCCGCGACGAGCCGGGCGACGAGGTCGGGGTGCGAGCGGCCTCGTTGTGCTCGTGGTAGCTGACGACCGACCCGGTCGGCGTGACGGCGAGGTCGGTGAGCAGGCGGCGCAGACGACGGGTGTCCTCGGCCGCGACGACGTCGGCGGTCGCGAGCTCCTGCGCCGAGCGCGGGGCGCGCGTCGCGCGGGTCGCCGATCGGGGTGGCCGCGAGGACGAGGGTGCCGGTGCTCATGCCGCCATCCTCGCAGCGCCGCACCCGCGTCCCGGCACCGACCGCCCGGCGACGCTCGGCCCGGCTCCCGACGCGGTGTCTCACGGGCGCGTCCCCATCGTGGACTGGAAACGCGTCGCGAAACCTCGACGCGGTACGACTGGACCATGAGCGACCCAGGGCCGCGACCACGACCGAGCAGCTCCTCGAGGCCGACCGCCGCGAGCCGAACGCCGCGACGTTCGCCTCCGGCGTCTCGTCGGCGCAGCAGCACGCCGCGCTCCGCGCCTCCGTGCGACAGCTCGGCACGCTCCTCGGCGAGGCGCTCGACGCGGCACGAGGGCCCCGAGCTGCTCGCGCTCGTCGAGCGGGTGCGCGCGCCTGGCCCGCGAGCCCGAGGACGACGAGCTGCGCGCCGCGCTCGACGGCGTCGACGCGCCGACCGCCGTCGTCCTGGCCCGCGCCTTCACCGCCTACTTCCAGCTCGTCAACGTCACCGAGCAGCTGCACCGCTGGCAGGAGCTGAGCGCCGTCGACGAGGCGCCGCTCGCCGCGACCGTCGGGCGCATCGGCGAGGCGCTCGAGGCCGGGCACCCTCGAGCGCGACGAGCTCGAGCGAGGTGCTCGGCCGGCTGGAGTACCGGCCCGTCTTCACCGCGCACCCCACCGAGGCGACGCGCCGCACGGTCCTCAACCTGCTCCGGCGCATCGCCGTGACCGTCGACGAGCTCGAGGACCCTCGCCGGCCGGCCACCGACGGGCCGCGCGCCGAGCGCCGGCTCGCCGAGCTCGTCGACATGATGTGGCAGACCGACGAGCTGCGGATCGTCCGGCCGGAGCCCACCGACGAGGCGCGCACCGCCATGCACACGCTCCGGTTCCTCGCCGACCAGGTGGTGCCCGACCTGCTCGCCGAGCTCGACCGGACGCTCGCCGGCATCGGCGTGCGAGCTTCCGGCGACGGCCCGGCCCCTGCGCTTCGGCGCCTGGGCCGGCGGCGACCGCGACGGCAACCCCAACGTGACGCCGGCGGTCACCCTCGAGGTCATCGGCATGCAGCACGACGCCGGCATCGCCGAGCTCGTCGAGAAGCTCGACCACATGCTCCACGAGCTGTCGTCCTCGACCCGCTTCGTCGAGGTCACCGACGCGATGCGCGAGAGCCTCGAGCGCGACGCGCAGGCACTGCCGGTCACCTACGACGCGGTCCGTCGCCTGAACGCCGAGGAGCCCTACCGGCTCAAGCTGAGCTTCGTCCGCGTGCGCCTGCTGCGGACCCGGGACCGCCTCACCCACGGCACCGCGCACGAGCCCGGCCGCGACTACGCGAGCTTCGACGAGCTGCTCGAGGACCTCGTGCTCATCCGTGACTCGATGCTCGCCGGCGGGCGACACGCTGACCGCCGACGGCGCGATCCTGCGCCTGATCCGGACCGTGGTCGCCACGGGCACCGGCCTCGCCACGCTCGACATCCGCGAGCACAGCGCCAAGCACCACGCCGCCCTCGCCGAGCTCTACGACCGCATCGGCGAGCTCGACACCCCCTACGCCGAGCTCGACCGCGCCGGCGCGCATCGAGCTGCTCTCGCGTGAGATGGCCTCGCGCCGGCCGCTCACCGGCATCGGCGTCTGCACGACGTCGGCGACGCGGCGTCCGCCTCGCTCTCGCTCATGACGGCGATCGCGCGGGCCCTCGACACCTACGGCCCCGAGGCGGTCGAGACCTACATCGTCTCGATGACCCACGACGTCGACGACCTCTTCGCCGTCGTCGTCCTGGCCCGCGAGGCCGGGCTCGTCGACACCGGCACCGACACGACGCCCGGCGACCGCCCGGATCGGCTTCGCGCCGCTCTTCGAGACCGTCGCCGAGCTCGAGGCCGCCGGACCGCTGCTCGACGCGCTGCTCTCGCGACCCGTCGTACCGCCGCGTCGTCGCGGCCCGGGGTGACGTGCAGGAGATCATGCTCGGCTACTCCGACTCCTCCAAGGACGCGGGAATCGCCGCGTCCCAGTGGCAGATCCACCGGGCGCAGCGCGCGCTGCGCGACGTCGCGCGCCAGCACGGCGTCGTGCTGCGGCTCTTCCACGGTCGCGGTGGCTCGGTCGGCCGCGGCGGCGGCCCGACCGGCGAGGCGATCCTCTCCCAGCCCTACGGCAGCCTCGACGGCCCGATCAAGATCACCGAGCAGGGCGAGGTCATCAGCGACAAGTACACCCTGCCCGGGCTCGCGCGCTTCAACCTCGAGGTCGCTCTCGCCGCGGTCCTCGAGGCGTCCGTGCTGCACCGGAAGTCGCTGCTGCCGCGGGACGTCCTCGACGGCTGGAACGGCACGATGGACCTCGTCGCCGGCCGCGGCCAGGACGCCTACCGCGGGCTGGTGCGGCGACTCCCGGCCTCGTGCCGTTCTTCGTGTCGGCCACGCCCGTCGACGAGCTCGGCAAGATGAACATCGGCTCCCGCCCCGCCAAGCGACCCGGCGGCGAGGGCGGCCTCGAGGACCTCCGCGCCATCCCGTGGGTCTTCGGCTGGACCCAGTCGCGGATCATCCTGCCGGGCTGGTTCGGGGTCGGGTCGGGGCTCGCCGCCGCCCGCGAGGACGGCCGCGGAGAAGACGCTGCGCGAGATGTACGGCTCGTGGGCCTTCTTCCGCACCTTCCTGTCGAACGTGCAGATGACGCTGGCCAAGACCGACCTCGACATCGCGGCGGGCTACGTGCGCGCGCTGGTGCCCGACGACGTCGCCGGCCTCTTCGACACGATCCGCGAGGAGCACGCCCGCACCGTCGAGGAGGTGCTCCGCGTCACCGGGCAGAAGGAGCTGCTCGAGTCGGCGCCCGTGCTGCGCCGCACGCTGCACCTGCGCGACAGCTACCTCGCGCCGCTGCATGCGCTGCAGACCTCGCTGCTCGCCCGGTCGCGTGCGGTGCCCGAGGACGCCGAGCCCGACACCGACGTGCAGCGAGCGCTGCTGCTGACGATCAACGGCATCGCCGCAGGGCTGCGCAACACCGGCTGAGCACGTATGCCGTCCCGCGTGTCGCGTGCGACCGCTCACTCACTCGCGGGCGAGTGTCACCGGCCTCGCGCGCGCCTGCGCCACGGGCGGCTCGGAGCATCCGGGCCGCCTGCTCGCGCATGACGTCGCGCAGCTCCGGCGGGTCGAGGACCGTCATCTCCCACGGCAGCACCCCGAGGTGCATGGCCATCCACCCGAGGTGGTTGCCGCCGGCCTCGAAGATGCAACGGTCGGGACCGTCTGCCGTGACGGTGCCCACGGACGCGGGAATCTGCTTCTCCACCAACGACTTCGGCGCCTCGATGCGCACCCGTGCGACATGGTCGTAGGCTCCGCCGGAGATGGAGCGCTGCACGTGCTCGGCGGCGTCGGGCGCCTCCCGAGGCCTGAAGCGCCAACCGCGTGACTGCGCGTCGGTCATGCGGTCGAGCCGGAAGATGCGCCAGTCGTCCCGGTCGAGGTCGAAGGCGAACAGGTACCACCGGCGTCCCGTGGCGACGAGGCGGTAGGGCTCGACGCGGCGTTCCCCCGAACCGCGCGGACCGGCATACGCGAAGGTGACCCGCTCGGTCTCCCGGCAGGCACGGGCGAGCAGGAGCAGGGTCGCGGCGTCGACGCGCTCGACGCCGCTGTCGAGCGTCACGGTGGCCTCGTGGATGGCCTCGACCTGGGCGCGCAGCCGGCCCGGCAGCACCTGGTCGAGCTTGGCCAGCGTGCGCACCGCGGCCTCCCCGAGGCCCTCGACGGTGCCCCCGGCCGCGAGCCGGAGACACACGGCCACGGCGACCGCCTCGGAGTCGTCGAGCAGCAGCGGCGGCAGGCGTCGCCCGGCGCCGAGCTGGTAGCCGCCGCCCGCGCCGTGGGCGGCGTTGACCGGGTAGCCGAGGTCGCGCAGCCGTTCGACGTCGCGGCGCACGCTGCGGGTCGTGACGCCCAGCCGGTCGGCGAGCTCGGTGCCACTCCAGACCGGTCGGCTCTGGAGCAGGTCGAGCAGCCGGAGCACCCGGGCCGTGGTGCCGGTGCCGTCGGACGAGGAGGACATGTCGTCGAGTCATGCCAGCCTCTGCGGACAGAATCTGTCCTATATGGCGGAGCACGCTCGATCCATGACCACGACACAGACCTCCATCGACTGGACCTCCGTCCTCGTCGACCAGGCCGCCCGGCACTGGACCAACCAGCTGCGCCCCCGCTTCGAGGGGCTCACCGACGAGGAGTACCTCTGGGAGCCGACCCCGGGAGCGTGGAACGTCCACCCGCGCGGGCAGGGCACGACCGAGATCCAGGGCGGCAGCGGCGAGCTGACCATCGACTTCGCCCATCCCGAGCCGGTCCCTGCGCCGATGACGACGATCGCGTGGCGGCTCGCCCACATCATCGTCGGCGTGCTCGGCGCCCGCGTGCACAGCCACTTCGGCGGACCGGAGGTCGACTACCTCTCCTTCGCCTACGCCGGCACGGCGGACGAGGCGCTCGCCCAGGTGGACGCGGCCTTCGCTGCCTGGACCGCCGGCGCGCGGGCTGGGACGAGCGCGGCGCTCGCCGAGCCCTGCGGCCCGAGCGAGGGTCCGTGGGCCGAGCACCCGCGCGTCGAGCTCGTGCTCCACATCAACCGCGAGCTCATCCACCACGGGGCCGAGATCGCCCTGCTCCGTGACCTCTACGCCCACCGCAACGACTGAGAGCAGGAACGAGCCATGGCAGCCCACGTCCCACCCGTCGCCGACGAGCGCGAGAGCCTCATCGCCTACCTCGACCAGCAGCGCGACGCGTTCGTCACCGTCGCCCACGGCCTGACCGAGGAGCAGATCCGCCTCGCCCCGACCGCCGGCACGCTCAGCATCGGCGGCCTCATCAAGCACGTCACGACCTGCGAGCGCGGCTGGACCGAGCGGATGGCCGCCGCGCCCGAGGCGCCGGCGCCGCCCGACCAGTCCGTCGAGCAGCAGGCCACCGCCTGGGGCGACGACTTCCGCGTCACCGACGGCGACACGCTCGAGTCGCTCCTGGCCGCGCTCGCGGCGCAGGGAGACGTGACGCGTGAGGTCCTGCGCCACGCCGACCTCGGGCGCCGCGGTGCCCGTGCCGCGCGACGCCCCGTGGTTCCCGAAGGACGTCGACGCCTGGTCGGTGCGCTGGGTCGCGATGCACCTCGTCGAGGAGCTCGCCCGGCACGCCGGGCACGCCGACATCGTCCGCGAGTCGATCGACGGGGCGACGATGTACGAGCTCGTGGCCGCGCGCGAGGGCTGGCCCGAGACGCCGTGGCTCAAGCCGTGGCGCCCGGCGGCCGGACGCCCGCGCCTGACACGAGAAGCGCTGCAGGACAAAGGCGAAGGGCCCTTGGGAGTATGAGTCTCAAGGGCCCTTCTGGTTGATCGGTCGATGGTGACGCTCCCGATCGACTGTCTCGTCGTCTCCGGTCCCGGCCGCCTCGTCACCCGGCTGCCGCGGTGGGTTGCCCCACCGTGTGGACCCTCGTCTCCGAGTCGTCCCGCTCTCCCCGAAAGGAGGGCGTGAGAGAGTTCTATCCCCCGTCGGCGCGGGCTCCGCAAGGTTTTCCGGAAACTGTCCGTCGGTCCACAGCCCACCGGCGTTTCGTCCACAGGCCCGGCTCCCTTCTCCACAGCCCCCGTGCGGTGATGCACAGCTTGTGCACCGAGGCTGTGGACGGGCCCCCCGGT
This sequence comes from uncultured Actinomycetota bacterium, assembly GCA_963849965.1. GTDB lineage: Bacteria > Actinomycetota > Actinomycetes > Actinomycetales > Dermatophilaceae > Terrabacter. The sequence goes on from CAWKJV010000009.1 coordinate 10,079, forward strand.
TTCGTCAGAGGGCCTCAGGCGGCTCGGGTCGCACGAGCAGGCGCTCACGCAGGAAGTCGACGACCGCATCGACCGCCTCGGGGTGCCGGTGGTCCGTCAGCGTCGCGTGGCCCGAGCCCGAGAGCTCCACCCGGATGAAGCCGTCTCCGAGTGCCCGCTCGAGGGTGTCGAACCGGGTGCCCGTGACCCAGTCGTGCCGGTACCGCACCCCCAGCAACGGACATCCCTGGGCGACCCGCTCGGCGACGGCGACCAGGTCGTCGGGACTGAGATTGACGTCGGCGGCCCGCCTGGGGCCCAGCGGCAAGGGAGTGGCCGGCTGCGCGACGACGGGCGCCACGACGGCCGGCTCGACCATCATCGCCAGCGCGAACCCACCGGTGACGCACATGCCGACGACGCCGACTCCGGGACCGCCCGTCGTCGCGTGCACGCGTGCGGGCCAGGCTCCGCAGCCACCCCGCGAGCGGCGCGGTGCGCCCGGCCGCGAAGATCGTGAACTCCCGTGTGAGGCAGAGCCGCGGCACCACGCGCGCGGCCTCCCACGTGCGAGGTGGCGCGTGCGAGCTGCCGAAGAGGTGCGGCAGCACCACGGCGAAGCCCGCCCGCACGAGATCGTCACCGAAGTCGATGACCTCGGGGGTGAGGCCGGGGCTCTCGTGGATGACGATGACGGCCGGGCCACTGCCACGGCGATAGGTCGGGTAGGCGCGGCCGTCCGCCTCGTGCCGGCCCGACTCCCATTCCGCGAGCAGCGACATGACAGCGACAGTACGCCGGCGGGCCGCCCGTCGTCCTTCGCAAAGTTACGCTGACGCCATGTCGACCCCAGCGATCGCGGAGCGCGGACGGTTTGCCGGACTGCTGGCCCCTTCGGAGCGCGACCCCGCCCTCGCCACGGACCCGGCCGTCCAGCCGCGGGCTCCGCTGGGAGACGGTGCTCGTCCTCGGCGTCAGCCTCGGGTCGTCCGCCGTCTACGCCGTGCTCAGCATCATCGAGAAGCTGACCCGCCCGGTCCCGCTGTCGCAGCAGACGACGGCGATGAACCAGTCGGCGACCCCGGGACGGCCCTGGCTCGACCTCGCCTACCAGCTCGCCGGCATCGCCCTGCCCCTCGTCGCGGTCGCTCTCGCGCTCTACCTGCTCAACCACATCCACCGGCCGGCGGTCGACGTGCGGGCCGGCCACTTCGTCGGTCTCGACCGCCGGGAGCCGGCCCGCGACCTGCTCCGCGGACTGGGCCTCGCCGCCGTCATCGGCATCCCCGGGCTCGGCTTCTACTTCCTCGCCAAGGCCATCGGCATCAACACCCAGGTGTCGGCGGCCAACCTCGAGGCCGTGTGGTGGTCGGCTCCCGTGCTCGTCCTCGCCGCCATCGAGAACGCCCTCCTCGAGGAGGTCATCATGGTGGGCTACCTCTTCACGCGCTGGCGCCAGACCGGATGGTCGTGGCCGCTCGTCATCGGCCTGTCGGCCGTCATCCGCGGCAGCTACCACCTCTACCAGGGCTTCGGCGGCTTCGCCGGCAACATCGTCATGGGCCTCGTCCTCGGGCTCGTCTTCGTGCGGACCCGACGCGTCATGCCGCTCGTCGTGTGCCACTCGATCCTCGACATCGTCGCGTTCGTCGGCTACTCCGTGCTGCGGGCCCGCGGCGTCTCGATCTGACCGCCTGATCGGTCGGACCGAGCGCCCGGCGCCTGCGCGGCCCGCCCAGCCACACTGCATACGATGGCGCCCATGAACTCGGCCAGGCAGGTGCGCGCTCGCCTGCTCGGGGACCCGGCCGACGACTTCCGCCTGACCCGGCGCACCGCCGGGCGCGTCGCGTGGCTCGGCTGGGGCGGCCCGCTCTTCTTCATGCTCGTCGGCGGCTTCATGCGCTTCTGGCACGTCGGCGCCCCGCACCAGCTGGTCTTCGACGAGACGTACTACGTCAAGCAGGGCTGGTCGATGGTCCTCTACTGGTTCGAGATGAAGAACGACGAGGTGCTGCAGCAGGCCAACCAGGTCGACCAGCACTTCACCGCCAACGACCCGATGATCTACGGCACCGAGGGCGACTTCGTCGTCCACCCGCCCGTCGGCAAGTGGCTCATCGGGTGGGGCGAGGCGCCCTTCGGCATCCTCAACTCCTTCGGCTGGCGCTTCGCCGTCGCGCTCGCCGGCACGATCTCGATCTTCATGCTCGGTCGGATCGCCCGACGGCTCTTCCGCTCCGACCTGCTCGGCACCGTCGCGGCCGCCCTGCTCGCCTTCGAAGGACACCACTTCGTCCACTCGCGCACCGGCCTGCTCGACATCTTCGTCATGTTCTTCGGTCTCGCCGCCTTCGGTGCCCTGCTCATCGACCGCGACCGGGCCCGGGAGGTGCTGGCCCGCCGCGTCGGCGACCGGGCGCGCTCCGCCACGTCGTGGATGGGGCCGTGGCTCGGCTGGCGGCCGTGGCGGTGGGTCGCCGGCATCATGCTCGGCCTCTGCGCCGGCGTGAAGTGGTCGGGGCTCTACTTCCTCGTCTTCTTCGGGCTGCTCACCGTGCTGTGGGACCTCGGGGCGCGCCGGGCCGCCGGGGTGCGCGGCTGGTCGGTCGGCGGGGTCGTCAAGGACGGGCCGTATGCGTTCGTGCAGGTCGCCGTCACCGCCGTCGTCACGTACGTCGCGAGCTGGACCGGCTGGATCCTCACCAAGGGCGGGTCGTTCCGCACGTGGGCGCAGAACAACCCCGACACCGACCACGGCTGGCTGCCCGACTGGTGGCGCTCGCTCTGGGCCTACCACCAGCAGATGTACGCCTCGACGCAGGCGATCACGCGCTCGCACCCGTACCAGACGAACCCGTGGTCCTGGCTCATCCAGGGCCGCCCGACGTCGTTCTTCTACGAAGGGCCCGAAGAAGGGCGCCGACGGGTGCCTCGTCGACCAGTGCAGCAAGGCGATCACCTCGCTCGGCACCGTGTCGATCTGGTGGGGCGGGACGCTCGCGATCTTCGTGCTGCTGTTCATGTGGGCGCTGCGCCGGGACTGGCGCGCCGGCGCGATCCTCTGCGCCCTGTTCGCCGGCTACCTGCCGTGGTTCTTCCTCGGCAACCGGACGATCTACTCCTTCTACGAGGTGGCCTTCGTGCCGTACGTCGTGCTCGCCTGCGTCTACGTGCTCGGGCTCGTCATCGGCGGGCGCGACGCGTCGTCGACCCGGCGCCGGATCGGACTGGGCGTGATGGGGGCCTTCGTCCTGCTCACGATGGGGCTGTTCGCGTTCTTCCACCCCATCTACGTCGCCGACGTCATCCCGCTCTCGGAGTGGCAGGCGCCGGATGTGGTTCCCCAGCTGGGTCTGAGGGCTACACCGATTGACGTAGGCCGTGGTCCGCCGGGAGCAGGTCGACCGGGCCGGTGGCCGATCCCTACCTTGAGCCCATGATCGTGGGGTCGCCGAACTCACCTGTCCATGGACTGCACCGATGCGCTCGGTGGCTGGCCCGACTGCTGCCGGTCGTCATGGCCGCGATGGCGCTGGTCGTCGTGGCGCCGGCTTCGCCGGGCTGGGCCGCCGGCCCGGCCGACGAGGTGCACTACACGTTCACCGGCTCGACGTCGGTCGCCATCGACTGGCGCGGAACGGCCAACGACGTGCGGTGGGGCACGAGCACGTCCTACGGCCAGACGGCGACCGGTGTCGCCCCCGGCTGGACCCCGTGGTCCTCGCCCGGCCCCTTCTGGCAGCTCGAGCTCGGCGGCCTGGTGCCGGGCACGACCTACCACTACTCCATCGGCGGCGGACCGGACTACACCTTCCACGCGCCGCCCACGTCGAGCTTCCGCTTCGACGCGATCGGCGACGTCGGCGACACCGTGAACTTCTCCAAGCTCGGCGCGACGCTCGACAACATCAGCGCCGACGACCCGTCGTTCGTCCTCATGGTCGGCGACCTGACGTATGCCAACGGCACGACGATCGCGGCGGTCGACCAGCACTTCAACGACGTCATGGGCTGGAGCACCCGGGCCGCGTACATGCCCGCGTGGGGCAACCACGAGTACGACGTCGCGGGCTCGGACGACCTGCGCAACTACAAGGGTCGGCTGCTCATGCCGCACGCCGCGGCGTCGCCCGGATCGCCGGCGATCTCGTCCGGCGGCAACGACTGGGGCTGGTTCGACGCCGGCCCGGTGCGGTTCATCGCCTACCCCGAGCCGTGGACGGGCGCGTGGAGCGACTGGCAGTCCAAGGCCGGCCCGCTGATGCGGCAGGCGCAGGACGACCCGAACATCAAGTACATCGTCACGTACGGCCACCGGCCGGCATACTCGACCGGCTACCACCCCGGCGAGTCCCAGATCGCCTCGATCCTCGACGGGTTCGGGCAGAGCTACAGCAAGTACGTCCTCAACATCAACGGGCACTCGCACGACTACGAGCGCTTCCAGCCGATCCAGGGCGTCACGCACGTCACCGTCGGCGCCCCGTCGTCGCTGGAGACGCCGTGGACGAGCACCGACCCGCGCACCGCGTTCCGGGCCTTCCACCTGTCGCACATGCGCGTCGACGTCGGCCCGACCGGCCTCAAGCTGCAAGCGATCTGCGACTCGTCGGCCAGCAAGGAGGACATGACCTGCTCGGCGGGCAGCGTCATCGACGAGTACGTCATCGGCACGCCGCCGGTGCTGCCGGTCGCCACGTCCTTCTACGTGGACAAGACGAGCCCGGTCTGCAGCGACTCGGGCAACGGCACGTCGAGCGCGCCGTTCTGCACCGTCACCAAGGGCGTGAGCCGCCTGCAGGCCGGCAACGTGCTCTACATCGGCGACGGCACCTACGCCGAGTCGATCAAGCCCTCCGCGTCGGGCACGGCGAGCGCCCCGATCACCATCACGAGCTGGCCCGGTCGCAACCCCGTCATCGGCACCGGCGTGACCAACGGTGCCTACATCTCGACGCAAGAGCTACATCACGCTCGTCCAACCTCACCTTCACCGGGACGATCGGCGACGGCATCTACGTCACCAAGAGCGACCACATCACGGTGCGCGGCAACACGGTGACCAACGCCGGGCGGCAGGCGCAGGGAGCCACCGCTCCGGGCATCAGCATCCGCGCCACGAACAGCTCGCTCGTCGCCGACAACAACACCAACCACAACAGCGACACCGGCATCTACGTCACGAACACCTCCACCGGCGACACCGTGACGAACAACGAGTCGAGCTTCAATGCCCAGGGTTGGCAGCGCAACGCCAACGGCATCAACGTCACGAGCCCGGGAAACGTCGTCACCGGCAACGTGACCCACGACAACGAGGACTCCGGCATCCAGCTCTACACGGGGGGCAACAACAACCTCGTCACCCTCAACGTCACGTACAACAACGGTGACCACGGCATCGACAACCTCAACGTGACGGGCGGGACGATCGTCGGCAACACGGTGTTCCGCAACTGCACGAGCGGCATCAACCTCGAGGGCGTGACGTCGGGCAGCTACCGGATCGCCAACAACGTCGCCGTCGACAACGCCGTGTACCCCGCCTACGCCGGGATCGCGTGCGCCCGCCGCGCCGGCAACATCGGCGTCTGGGACGGCGCCCAGAACAGCACGCTCGTCGACCACAACCTCGTCTACCTCAGCAAGACCGGGGTCATGTATGCGTGGGGCACGACGTACACGAGCCTCACTGCCATGCGCACCGCGTCCGGGCAGGAGGCCGCCGGCGTCCAGGCCGACCCGAAGTTCGCGAACACGGGCACGTGGGACCTCTCGCTGCGCGAGGGCTCCCCGGCCATCGACCGCGGTGACAGCGGGGTGCCCGGCGAGCAGGCCACCGACATCCTCGGCTACCCGCGCGTGCGCGACCCGAACGTCGCCAACACGTTCGCGTCCGGCCCCCGCCTCTACGACGACCTCGGCGCCTACGAGTACCAGCCCGACCTGCCGCCGCCAGCGGTGCAGCCGCCGGTCGCCGGCCTGACGCTGACGCCGACCTCGGGGACGGCCCCGCTGGCGGTGAGTGCCGATGCCTCCACGTCGACCGACCCGCAGGGTCAGACCCTCCGCTACTCGTTCGACTTCGGTGACGGCACGACCCTGTCCGACCAGGCGTCCGCCGTCGCGAGCCACAGCTACCCGTCCGCCGGCACGTACACCGTCACCGTGACGGCCCGGAACACCTCCGGACTCACCGGCACGGCGAGCGGCTCCGTGGTCGTCGCAGCACCCCCGCCGCCGGTGCAGCCGCCTTCGGCGAGCCTCGTCATGACGCCCGCCAACGGCACCGCGCCGCTGTCGGTCACGGCTGACGCGTCGACCTCGACCGACCCGCAGGGCCAGGCTCTGACGTACGCGTTCGACTTCGGTGACGGCACGACGCTCCCGGCCCAGTCCGCTCCCACCGCGACGCACGTGTACACCAGTGTCGGCACGTTCACGGCCACGGTCACGGTGCGCAACGCCAGCGGCCTGAGCACCCCGACGACCGCCACGGTGGTCACGACGGCTCCGGCCGTCCAGCCGCCCGCCGCCTCGTTGACGGTGACGCCGGCCAGCGGTGCCGCACCGCTCGCACTGCGCGCCGACGCATCCGCCTCGAGCGACCCACAGGGTCAGGCGCTGTCGTACGCGTTCGACTTCGGTGACGGCACCACGGTGCCCTCGTCGGCGACCGTCACGGCCGACCACACGTACACGGCCGCCGGCAGCTACACCGTGACGGTCACCGTCACCAACGCGTCCGGCCTCAGCGACACCACCGCCCGGACCGTGTCCGTCACGACGCCACCACCGCCGGTGCAGCCGCCGGTCGCGTCGCTCGGCGTGACCCCGACGAGCGGGACCGCGCCCCTGAACGTGTCGGCGGATGCGTCCGCATCGAGCGACCCCCAGGGCCAGGCGCTCTCGTACGCGTTCGACTTCGGTGACGGCGCCACGGTGCCCGCGTCGACGACCGCTACGGCGGCCCACACCTACACTGCCGCCGGCAGCTACAGCCTGACGGTCACGGTCACCAACACGTCGGGACTCACGGCGACCGACCAGAAGAGCGTCACCATCTCGGCGCCTCCCCCGCCGGACCAGCCGCCGACGGCATCGCTGGCCGTCACTCCGTCCAGCGGAACCGCGCCGCTGCAGGTGTCCGCCGACGCGTCGGCATCGCGAGACCCGCAGGGACAGACGCTCTCCTATGCCTTCGACTTCGGTGACGGTGCCACCGTGTCCGCATCCGCGACAGCGACCGCGAGCCACGCCTACGCCACCGCGGGCAGCTACACCGTCACCGTGACGGTGGCGAACACGTCAGGGTTGACTGCCACCGACCAGAGGACGGTGAGCGTCTCGGCGCCTCCCCCGCCGATCCAGGCGCCGGCGGCATCGCTGACGGTGAGTCCGTCGAGCGGTACCGCGCCCGTAGCCGTCACGGCCGATGCGTCGACGTCGACCGACCCACAGGGGCAGTCGCTCTCGTACGCCTTCGACTTCGGTGACGGCACCACCGTGCCGGCGTCGACGACCGCGACGGCTACCCACACCTACACGACTGCGGGCAGCTACACCGTTGCGGTGACGGTGACCAACACCTCGAGCCTCTCCGCCACGGCCACGAAGCCGGTCACCGTCACGGCACCGATCCAACCGCCGACGGCGTCGCTGACGGTGACCCCGTCGAGCGGCACCGCCCCTGTGACGGTCACGGCCGACGGGTCGGCTTCGACCGACCCGCAGGGCCAGGCGCTGACCTACGGCTTCGCCTGGGGCGACGGGACCACGACGGCCGCCTCGGCGAACGCGACCGCCACCCACGCGTACACGACGGCGGGCACCCGGACGGTGACGCTGACGGTCACCAACACCTCCGGCAAGACCGCCTCGGCCACGAGGGCGGTGACGGTGACGGCTGCCCAGGCGCCCACGGCCTCGTTGACGGTGACCCCGTCGAGCGGCACCGCGCCGGTGACCGTCGCGGCCGATGCCTCGGCCTCGACCGACCCGCAGGGCCAGGCCCTGACCTACGGGTTCGCCTGGGGAGACGGCACGACGACGGCCGCCTCGGCGACCCCGACGGCCACCCACGCCTACCCGACCGCAGGCAGCTACACGGTGACCGTCACCGTCACCAACACGTCAGGCCTCACGAGCACGGCACCGAGGGCGGTCACCGTGTCGGCACCCTTGCCCGGCTACGTCGGGACCGTCGGCACCGCCTCGTCCACCACGACGGGCTCGAGCGGCGTCATCACCCTCGGCCCGACGACGACCGTGCAGCAGAACCACCTGGTCGTCGTCACGCTCGAGATGCTGGCGAAGTCGGCGAACGGCGCCGTCGCCGCCACCGACACGGCCGGCAACACATACACCGTGGCGCACTCGGTGACCGTCAGCGGCGGCCGGCTCGTGGTCCTCACCGGGCTCACGGCCAAGCCGCTCCCGGCGGGCGCGAAGATCACGGTGACGTTCCCGGGCGCGACGACGTACCGGATGGTGGCCGATGACCTGCTCGGCGTCACCAAGGTCGACCAGGTCGCGTCGGCAACGGGCACGAGCCAGTCGTTCTCGTCCGGCTCGACGCTGCCCACGAAGGCGGCCCGCGAGGTCGTCTTCGGGGCGGTCTCCACGTTCACGTCCTCGAGCAACCCGACGTGGACGTCCGCCTGGACCGCGCTGACCCCGCAGGCCGCGGCGAGCACCAACCTGGGCCGGGCCTACCAGCTGCCGACGGCAGTCGGCACCTTCCAGGCCAACGGCACCACCTCGGGCACGTGGGCGGCCCTCGTGCTCACCTTCCAGCCGTAGCCCGGGCGCCGCGTCGGAGCCCTCCGACGCGGCGTCCGCCGGGGCCGGCCAGATTGGGTGCGGCGGTCACCGTGGTGTTATCGTTCCTTCCGCACCAAGGGGCTGTGGCGCAGTTGGTAGCGCGTCTCGTTCGC